>CALLXD010000043.1 GCA_937766455.1 Vicinamibacterales bacterium
AGACAGCAATTTTAACCCCGTGAACATGTGGATCAGCGGTTTGCCCGACTGGGCCCCCGGTCCCGGCGGGCTTCCGGCTAATTCTCAGTGGTTCATCACCAGCTGCTCGGACGGGGTCGCCAAGCCCCAGCTGGCCTCCGCGGCCGAGCTCCAACCGGATCTCATGCCGAACGAGTTCTACACCTTCGCGGTCGAGCGCACCGCGACCGGCTACACTTTGGAGGCTAGCGGAAATTTCGCCCGGGCCGGACGCCAGACCCTCCGCTTCCATCGCCCGTTTGTCGAGGGTGATGTCCCTATCTGGCACTACAACGTCGCGGCGAGTGAGTATGACGGTCGATTTGACGCCGACCTCGTCCAGCACGACGCCTACGGCAGCGCCATTTGGCCGAACCAGTGGCC
This sequence comes from Vicinamibacterales bacterium, assembly GCA_937766455.1. Taxonomy (GTDB): domain Bacteria; phylum Acidobacteriota; class Vicinamibacteria; order Vicinamibacterales; family UBA8438; genus UBA8438. Next base: position 403 of record CALLXD010000043.1, read on the forward strand.
GGCCGGCTCAGCCTACCCGGACTATTTTGTGATCGGCGATCTGTATACGAACGCGTACGAAGGACGCGCAAGCCTGACCGACATCCGTCTCTACATACCGTTGAGCGCACTGGGTGACCGTCCCCCCTGGTCAGAGGTAGGGCGCGACAGTTTCGAGCGTCGTCTGGCCACGCCAGCGGACGGGGGCGTGGCCCCAGAGTAGAATGCGCGGATGTGCCCGCGCCTGACAGACCTGCCGTAGACCAGCCTGCGCCGGGCGTTCGACCGATTCCCAGGACTGCGCCAAGTAGCACTGCGAGTAATGGAGCCTCTGTAACGGGTTGCCTTGTTTCCGTTTCGTCGGGCGCCTGGTCGAGCACGCCGTCCGAGCAGAATCCAGGTGGGGAATGGGTGCGTTCCGGCCTGTGGCGCCCACGCTCCACATCATCGACCAGACGTGCCATCACGCCACGATGGACACCGCCGAGCTCGTGCCGGCATCGGGTCTCCAGAGTGCCACCCAGGCGTTCGCCAAGATCATCGACGGTGTCAACGCATGGAAACCGTGAGCATCCGAGCTGACCCGATTCCGTAGCGCCAGGGAGGCTTGAGAGGGTAATGTCACGCTACAACCTCCTATTCTATTAAGGGGACCCAAGGTGCGCATGCAAATCAGACCCGTCGTTCTCGTCCTGGCCGTAGTCGGCGTCGTCCTGCTCCCAGAGTGGTCGTCGGCCCAGTCCGAAGGAGGCGGCGCCGAATGGCGTAGCTATTCCGCTGATCTGGCGTCCACGAAATACTCACCCCTGGACCAGATCAATGCGGACAACGTGTCTGATCTCGAGATTGCGTGGACCCGCCGGGCGGTGGACCAGTCGATCCTCGACCAAGCCCCTGAACTGCGGTACGCGGATAATGTTCGGGTGACACCACTCATGGTCGACGGCGTGCTCTACAGCCCCAATGCCGTGGGGTTGGTGGAAGCGTTCGACGCTGGCACGGGCGAAACGATCTGGGTGCAGGAACCCGTGGGCGTGAAACCGCAGGCCTATCGCGGCACGTCGACGCGGGGGGTCGCGTTTTGGTCGGACGGTTCCGATTCACGAATTCTCGTCCAGCGTGGACAGTATCTGACCGCATTGAACGCGCGAACGGGTGCACCGTATCTGGACTTCGGCGACAACGGACATGTGGACCTGACGGTCGGCCTCGGTCCTGACGCGCGCTATCGGTGGACGGGTGCGCCGACGGTCGTCCGCGACGTGGTGGTGCTGGGTCAGTCCATGAGCGATACCTTCGTGACCAAGGAAGCGGCCCGAGGGGACGTGCGCGCCTTTGACGTGCGAACGGGGCGACTGCGGTGGCAATTTCACACGGTTCCGCAGGCAGGTGAGCGCGGCACCGAGACCTGGGACGACGATTCGTGGCAGTACACCGGACACGCGCCAGTGTGGTCGCTGTTTAGCGCTGATGAAGAACTCGGCTACGTGTACATGCCGATCTCGTCTGCGACCAGCGATATGTATGGGGGCCATCGCGGCGGCGACAACCTGTTCAGCCAGAGTCTGGTGTGTGTCGATGCCACGACGGGTGAGCGTGTGTGGCATTTTCAGCTCGTCCATCATGGCCTGTGGGACTACGACCCACCGACTGCGCCGATACTGATGGACATCACGGTGGATGGCCGAGCGATCAAGGCCGTCACACAGCTGACCAAACAGGCATTCGCCTACGTATTTGACCGGGTCACCGGCGAACCGGTGTGGCCGATCGAAGAGCGTCCGGTCCCGCAATCCGAGACGCCCGGCGAGCGCACCTCCGCGACGCAGCCGTTTCCGACCAAGCCTCCGGCATTCGACCGGCAGGGCGCGACCGTCGACAACTTGATCGACTTCACGCCCGAGCTGCGAGAGGAGGCGCTGGAGATCGCGAGCCGCTACACGATGGGGCCGCTGTTCACGCCGCCCACGATCGTGTCAGCCGATCCGACCGGCAATCAAGGCACGGTCCAGTTGCCCGGCTCGCAAGGGGGGGCCGATGTGCAGGGAGCCGGCTTCGACCCTGAGACCGGCTATCTCTACATTCCGTCGATCACGGCGCCGTTCGTTGCGGACCTCGGCGCTGGCAATCCCGACCGTACCAATCTCAGGTATATCAAAGGGGAGCGCCGATGGATTGCGGGGCCACGAGGGCTTCCGCTGTTCAAACCGCCGTATGGTCGGGTCACCGCCATCGACATGAATCGCGGCGACATCGTCTGGCAGGTGGCGAACGGTGACGGCCCTCGCAATCATCCGGCCATCAGACATCTCAATCTTGGTCCGCTCGGGTATCAGGGGAGACCCTCACCCCTCGTCACCAAGACCTTGCTGCTGCTCGGAGAAAGCGGCGGATACACACCTGGTGGCGGTCGCATGCCGGACGACATGCCAGTCGAGTACTCCCCCAACTACGGTGGGCCAGCCTTCAAGGCCTACGACAAGGCGACAGGGGAGGTCGTGTGGGAAACCGAGCTCCCCGCCGGTACGACGGGCAACCCGATTAGTTACCTGCACGAGGGCAAGCAGTACATCGTCGTCGCAATCGGGTCAGCAGAACTCGGCCCCGAGTTCATCGCGTTGGCGCTGCCGTAATAGGTTGCCGGGGCGCCACGTCGGCGCGCCGGCACTGAAGCACGCTGATTACCTCATCGACGACTGCTTCCGCCACGAATACGGCCGGATTGTGGCCGGGCCGGCCCGGCGGTACGGCATGGGGCGGCTCGACCTTATCGAAGACGTCGTGCAGGACGCGATGATGGCTGCACTCGATACCTGGCGGCGTGCCTGCTGCCCACCCCTGAGGCGGGAGCTGGGCACGAAGTGGCGTCGCGCTCGGGTGAACGGTGACGGCACCCTCACCAGCGTTGGGACTCGGTTGCCTACTCCTCAACGGCGAACGCCAGCAGCACGTTCCCCGGCATGAACCCGAACGTCCCGTAACCGGAGACCACGTACAGCATGCCGTCGACGATGGTCGGACCGGGGCCATTGAGTGCGCCGCCGCGTGCCTCCACACCATTCACGGTCCGGAATTGGCGTGCCGTGTCGAAATCCCAGATAATCCGCCCCGTCTCGACATCGTGGGCCCGCAGGTGGCCGTCGAGACTGCCGGCGAACACCACCCCCGGAATGAGGGTAACCGCGGCCGGCTGGGCGGTGTGACAGCCCTCACGGTTGCCACAGGTGTCCTGCACCGGTGGCGCGTGCCAGATGAGCTCGCCGTTGTCGACGCGTAGCGCCGTCACTCCTCCCGCCTCGCCGGGGGCTTTCTCCAACGCGTCGGAGATCGACACGAAAACCTGTGTGCCATCGGTCGCGAAGCCCCACTCGATGCCGCCGAGCACGCCGCCCTCTGACACCCGCGTTTCCCAGACGATCTCGCCGTCCTCCGGCCGCATGCCGTACATCACTCCAGACTTCTGACCGGCCAGGACCAGGTCGCGTCCGTCGGGAACGGTGATCAGGATGGGCGCACTCCCGTAGTCGAAATCCGGTCCCTCAGATTCGGGGCAGTTCGCGCGCATGATGGGGGTATCTCCACCGGGGAGACCGGGAATCTGACCGCTCACGCACGCAACGGTAAACGCGTCGCCCGGCGTCGTCTGCTGAATCCATCGAATGTCCCCGGTGTCCATGGTCAATGCCACGATCGCATCGCTCTCTGGTGCCGCCGGGTCCGAGTAGGCGTCGCCGGTCGCGACATAGAGCAGGTTGCGACTCGGGTCGAGGGTCGGTGTCGACCAGATGCCGGCGCCTGACGGCCCCCAGTTCTGGGCGCCGGCGGCGTTTATCCTGGTTCTGGCCGGTTCGTCCTGGACCACGAAGGTCTTCCACATCTGTTCGCCGGTGGCGGCGTCGAGCGCGACGACGCTGCCACGAAACGTACAGCATTCGTATTGGGGATCGGCCGCCGACACCTCTTCCAGTGAAGCAACCGGCACGTAAAGCCGCCCCTCGTGGAGGGCCGGGGCCCCCGTAATCTGCGAAACTTCATGGTCGTCGACATTGGTCGTCCACCGCAGATCGCCGCTCAACAGGTCGACGGCGTGCACCGAGGCGAACCCGTCGCCGAAGTAGGCCGTGTGCCCGCCCCCGTCGGCCGGACCGACCGAAATCGCGGACCGCACGGAGGTTGGTGCTTCGTGGACCCAGTGCACACAACCGCTAGCGGCATCAAGCGCGTAGACGAGGCCGTTACGGGTACCGACCAGAGCGCGACCGGCTACCACTGTCGTCTGAGATCCGGTGTCCGTCACCCCGGGAAACCCGAAAGCCCATTTGAGGCTCAGGCCCTCGACGTCGTCCACGGTCATGCCCGCCGCTTCGGCCGTCTGGAAACGGCGGTTCTCGAGACCGGCGCCCCATCCGTTCCACGCGGGGGCACCCAGGTCCACCGTCCCCGCGACGCCCGCGTCGCAGTAGGCACCGGCCGGAAGCGAGGGCAGTGGCGAGTCAAGCGTGCCTGCGGGGTCGCCGGACAGAAACTCGGCCACCGCGCGTCGCTCGGCCGCGCTGAGCGGGCCTCCGAACTGCCGCATCACGCCACTGGTGACCGCGGTCTGGATTTGGCGCGCTGACCGCTCCCGGAGGGCCTCCCGATTGGGCATGCGCGGCAGCGTGCCGTCATGGCACCTGGCGCAGTTCGCGGTGTAGATCTGCTCGCCGTCGGGTGCTGCCTGTCCCGCGGACACGCTTGTCGCCCAGCCGCACATCACGAGGAGCATGATGAAGTTGCGCATGCCTATCGGACTCCTTCCGGTCTCTGACGATCTCGATGCCCGCGACGACGGTCGCATGCATCTGGCGGTCAGTATCTATCACGTTTCACGGTTTCCCGTCCGGTAGCCACCGAACCGCGGCGGGTTGACACACGGCTGATCGGGCCACCACAAAGTGGTTCTCTTCTGTGCGTTCCCCACCCCTCCCGAGTGCGTTCTGCTCCAGCCCACTCCTCCGCGCCCCACGGATGCTCGTGATGCACGCATACGTCATGCGTCGCGTCTCAAAGGAGAGATGACATGAACGACAAGTCGCAGAAGCATCCCAATGCATTGAAGCGAGTCGTGTACGAGATACCGGGCATGGCGATGGCGCGCATTCAGCGTGACGTCGAGTATCACCTTTCGGCGGATCACCCGCTCACGTTCGATCTCTATCGGGCTGACGAACAAGAGAGTTCGTCGCCCCTCCCCATCGTCTTGTGCGTCGCGGGGTTTCCAGACGTCGGCGTCCGGCCTCCACTCGGATGTTGCTTCAAAGAGGTGGAGATGATGGTCTCGCTCGTCCACCTCGTCTCCGCCTCTGGGATGGCCGCTGTTGCGTACACCTCGCACCGGCCGATCGATGACATCCATACGGTGCTCGACTATCTGACCAACCACGCGGCCGACTTGAACCACGACAGTGACGACTCGCGCGCCATCATGCGACAGATGCTCGCCTTCATGCGTTCACACCTCACGTAGCCCTCCCCGAACGGTTGCGTGTCGAGGTGTTCAGCTGGCAAGGCGAGACGAGGAAGCAGCCAGACGGACACCTCGGCCCGCGACCTAGCGCTGGTGCATGGTGACGACGGCGTCCCACAGCCAGAAACGTCGATAGTGCCGGTGTGAGACTGATTGATGCGGCGGCGCCGATCGTCACGCCGGTGCCAACCACCCCGAGCGCTCGACGCAGCATGTCTCTACGAATACGCGCTGGCGGCGCTCCGAGCGTCAGCCGGATCCCGACCTCGACGGTGCGTGACGCCGTGACATACGACATCACCCATCGCTGAGCGCCCCCTCGACGCGCCCGCGCTCCGATCGATATAGTGTCGCTGCGTCCACCGATGGCGCATGAGGAGATTTCCATGAAACGCAGCCTGTGCTTGGCGGTCCTGACCCTGATCGGGGTCGGCGCAACCGTCTCCACCTACGAGGCGCGCCAGCCGCGCGCGAGCCTGACGGTGCACGACGTCGCCGACAACCTCTACATGCTGGCCAACGCGGCCTCGGTGCAGGGCATGGGTGGCGGCGGCAACACCGCGATCTTCGTCACCGGGGACGGCGTAACGTTGGTCGACACAAAGGTCAAGGGCTATGGTGAAGACATCCTTGCCGCGGTCCGTGCGATCACGGACAAACCCGTCACGACGATCATCAACACTCATACCCATTGGGACCACACCGGCACCAATGTCGAGTTTCCCGACACAGTCAACGTCGTCGTCCACGAGAACACTCGGGCCAACCTGGCCAGCGATGACTGCGGCGACGGCACTGGCTTCGAGGGTGGCTCGATCAAGAATTGCGACTCGTTCAAGGGAGCGAATGCCAGATTCCTGCCGGAGACGACCTTCTCGGACAAGATAACGCTGGGCAGCGGTCCCGACCAGATAGACCTCTACTATTTCGGTCGCGGGCACACCGATGGTGACACCTTCGTGGTCTTCCGCGCGGCGCGTGTGATGCACACGGGAGACATGTTCGCGCGCAAGGGCCTGCCATATCTCGATGTCGCCAGCAGCAACGGGAGCGCGACCGAATTCGGGAGGACACTGGAGAAAGCGGCCGCCGGCATCGGAGGCGTAGAGACCGTCATTCCGGGGCACAATCCGGTGCCGCTGACCTGGCAGGACTTCGTCGACTACGGCGGCTTCTACAACGACATTGTGTCGAAGACCCGGGCGGGCGAAGCTGCCGGGCAGACCGTCGACCAGATCGTCGGGTCTTACAGCCTGCCCAGTGAATACAACGACTTCGTGGCCGCGCCGGATCGGCTCCGCGCGACCGTGCAATACCTCGTCGACGGCCAGTAGCCTCCCCCCTCCGGCTCCGGGGGAACCTCGAACCGGCAGGCTCTGAAGCACCCGCGATAACATCGTTCGGATCGGATGGCTGAAACGAGACTGACCTACGGACGCATCTTCACGTTCTGGCTGCCCCTCGCGAGCACCTGGCTGATGATGGCCGTCGAGGGTCCCTACCTGGCCGCGATCATCGCTCGCCTCGCCAACCCGACCGAGAACCTGGCCGCCTTTGGCGTGGCATTTGCGCTGGCGATCATCATCGAAGCGCCGGTCATCATGCTCATGGCGGCGTCCACCACGCTGGTCGACGACGACACAAGCTACCGGGCGCTCCGGCGGTTCACGCTGGGCTTGGGTGTGCTGCTGACGGTGGTACAGCTGGTGGTGGTGTTCCCACCAGTCTTCAACTGGGTGGCTATGTCACTTGTGGGGCTCCCGCACGATGTTGCTCGCCTCGCCCATCATGGCCTGGCCATCATGCTGCCCTGGCCACTGGCCATCGGGTACCGTCGGTTCCTGCAAGGCCTGCTCATCCGGAACAACCTCACCCGACGCGTGGCCTACGGCACGGCGATGCGACTGGTCACCATGTCGGTGGTGGCTTTCCTAGGTGCGCAGATACCCGGGTTGTCCGGAGTCCACGTGGGGACGCTGGCACTCTCATTTGGTGTGGTGGTGGAGGCCGTCGCCAGTCGATGGATGACACGGGAGGTCGTTGCCAAGCTCGCCGCCGGGGCGCCCGCTCCGACTCGGACACCGCTGACCTTCGGCAGCATTTCAAGCTTCTATCTCCCGCTGGCCCTCACCTCGGTGATGGTCACGGGGATTCAACCAGCCGTCACGTTCTTCATGGGGCAGGCGCGGTACCCGCTCGAATCGCTCGCCGTCCTCCCGGTGATTCACGGTTTGACGTTCATCTTCAGGGCGCTGGGGCTCTCCTTTCAGGAGGTAGGAATCGCCATGTTCGGCCACGGCTGGGAGAACTACCAGTCGATTCGTAACTTTGGCTATGGTCTGGCGGCAGTCACGGCCACTGGCCTGGTCGTCATCGCGTACACCCCACTGGCCACGGTCTGGTTCGAGCAAATTTCAGGCCTGACTCCCGAGCTCGCAGCCTTCGCGTTGGCTCCCACTAAAATCCTCGCCTGGCTGCCGGCGTGCTCGGTCTGGATGGCGTTCCAGCGAGCCACGCTTGTACATGCGCGCGAGACCAGGCCCATCACCTGGGCCTCGCTCGTCGAGCTCGCCGTTGTGGTTGCGGTTCTGGCCGCCACAATCGTGAGTCTGTCCTGGACCGGCGCGGTCGCGGCCGCCGCCGCTATCCTCGCCGGTCGCGTGGTGGGTAACGTCTGGCTCATCCTGCCGGCTCGGCGCGCATCTCGACGCGGTCGCCTGCTCGTCGCGACCCCGCTGGCTGCAACCGGGTAGCTGCCTTCGGGTGCGCCGCCTTCCGCGGGTCCACGGGGTGGTGCTGTCTAATGGCTCGCTACCGCACCGCACCGGAACGTAGATTTAGGTTCTCAGTTAGGTGGGGGAGACCTTGTCGGGTCGTCGACGTCAACCTTCCACGGTGCGCCGTTGAGCGTCAGTCCTGCGACCAGCATCGCGGCCGCGGCGCAGTGCCGGGGCTGGGATGAGATGCTAGCGGACGGGAGCGTCGTGGAAATCGAAGCGGTGCTCGGCGACGAGATCGACCTCACGCTTTCGGTCGCCTACCTCAATCCGAAACGGTTGGAACGGTGCGCGCTTGACGCGGTCCTCTACGACGGGCTCGACTCAGCTATGCTGAGCGCCGGCCCTCCGGCGCAGGGATTCTGGGTCGGAGTCACCGGCCGATCGGCCGACACCTTCGTGCCCGAACAACTGTGGGTGGTCCAAGGCGGGCGCGAACTCGGGCTCTGCCTCAAAGGCGAATACGACTCGGAGACGCGCCTCGGTACCCTGAGCCAGTTCGACGGACAGTATCTGGTGGTCTACGGAGCCGCACTGGATGCCACCCTGCCGATGCGTGTGATCTACCTCAGCTCTATCGGCCCGGTGTCCTCCGAGTATCGCGTTGACGCGTAATACCGCTGAGATGAGTATCTTCGAACGATTGGCCGAGGTTCGCATACAGGACTGGAATCGACGACAGGCTCGCGGCGAGGTTCCGGCTGAGCCTGACGCACCGTTGGGTACCGGCGAGACCCTGGAGACCCAACTGCTTGCCGATGCCATCGATCTGCTGGAGCGCGCCGCTGGAGCGCGGGACGCTGAGCGGGCGCGGCTCGTCGCAGAGGCCGAAGCACGGGAACTCCGGCTGATAGTGAGTTTGGAGCGCCAGGGACTGTCGCTGGTTGCGAAGCGCATGGAGCAGGAGATCGCTCGGGTTCACGTCCGCACCGGCGTGGTCTGGTAAGGCACGCTGAGATTGAAGACCGTCACCTGCCGCGAATGGCTCCGCGCGGCGTCAGCACCACTCGCAGCACCGCCGCTCCGAGGATGAGCGCACACCCTGCAAGCGACCACGGCCCGGGCTGCTCCCCGTGGAGCAACCATGCCCAGACGGCGCTCGTCACGGGTTCGAGCAGCAGCAGGAGCGAAGCCTCGAGTGCGGACACGCCGCGCATGCCCCGGGTCATCAGGATGTAGGCCACCCCGATCTGAAAGACGCCCAGATAACCGACTAGTGCCCAGTCCAGCCCTGCGGTCGACACGACCGGGAACGCTAGCGGTGCACAGACCACGGCGGCGGTGAGGTTGCCGGCCACGACCGCCTGTGCCGCCGCCTCGCGCTCCTTACTCGCCCCGCCGAGCCATCGCAGTCCGAGGATGGTCAACGCCCAGGTAAGACCGGCGAGGGCGCCGAGTAGGTTGCCACGTCTCGGGTCCGTCGCAATCGCGGTGGGCGCCTCGACCCCCACGAAGAACAACACCATCCCGACGCCCATGACGAGCATGAAGGCGACGTCGGTGCGTCTCACGGGCTCCTTGAGCAGCCACGGCCCGAGCACCAGGAGATACATCGGCGCGGTGGACTGAAGGAAGATGGCGTTCGCTGCGGTGGTCAGTTTGTTGGCGAGGACGAAGAGGATCAGCGTCGCCGCATAGAGGATGCCCACCGCCAGGCTGCGTGGAGACCAGAAGCGGCGCGCGCCGGTCAGCGCGAGCCACAAGAACGCCGCGGCGAGCATCGAGCGGAACGCCGCCACTTGCCAGCCTGACAGGGTGGTGGCCTTGATCGCCGCCCCGCCGGTCGAGAACAGGAGGGCGGCGCCGATGAGGTACAGCCGATGGGAGGACATCAGCGTCGTGCCCTCGTTCCGCCGTCACCCGTGAGGTGAGCTCTTCGAATCAATGGTCGCCCTGTGTGGCGGACTCGGCAATCTCACGGACGAAACCGACGCCACGCACCCGGACGCATTGAATCCGTTCATGCGGCGGCGCATCAATGAACTCGGCCGGAGCTTCTATCTCGGATTCGAGCTGGGAGTCCAGACGGGGCCGGGTGCCTGGGCGTTGATGATATCGGGGGTGCGACGGACCAACCGCGAGACTCCAGGTCGATTTGCGTCGCAACGGCCTGGGCGATCATGTCGTCTTCGTCGTCGAACGTCGTGCGCGTTTCTGAGCCGTCCGCGGACACGACGGTCATTACGTAGGCCCCCTGCTTCCGATCGCAGCGGAGCTCGACACGGTTGGGTTTGTCTTCGCGTTCCTTCGTGAACCACACCATTGGCCGTGGTATCGGCTCCGCGGGTTGGATCCCCGGCCACGTGCTGAAGAAAGACCGCAAGGGTGCGACGTGGTGTGCAGTCTGTTCCACCGGACTCTGCGACGGGCCCGCAACGGGCCGCCAGGTCAGGTTGACCTTGACGGTCGGCCGGCGTCAGTAGTCGGAGGCGCGGAGCGAGACTCGCACGATTTCCTGATCGTTGCGCTGCACGACGTGACCGTTGGCGTAGGCGGGGTGCACCCAGTTCACCAGCCGGTCCGTGCCGTGGCCCCGTGCTGGTCTCGACGTGGGCTCGATTAACCGCGTGCGGTCCAATTCCACATAGCCTTGTGGCGTGAAACGAGCGAGGATCAGGTCGCCGTCGTCATTGTTCACAAAATACCGATCTTCGTGCTGCACGAAGAAGGCTGTGGCATACGACGACTGGGCGTTCATGCGGTCGCTCATCCAGAGTCGAGCGCCAGTGGTCGCATCCAGTCCCCGCAACTCTCCGTGGGCACCGATCCCGTAGATGTAGTCGCCGACGATGATCGGCGTGGTCGTCATCGCATGCAGCCCGTCGGTCTCGTCGGCCTCGTAGCTGTTGCTCGACCCTTTCCACAACAGCTCGGCCGTGGGACTGTCAGCCCCGAGCCGCATCATCAGGGCGCCGTTGTAGAGCTGGGTGATGATCAGGTAGCGGTCGCTCCTGACCGGCGTCGATATTGTCATCCCGTCCGCTGTATCGAACTCCTGCTCCCAGTAGACGTTGCCGGTGAGAGGGTCGAGCGAGGCCAAACCGGTCGGGTGCCACACGATTAGTTGCCGCGCCCCACCCGCTTCGTAGATGACCGGTTGTCCGTACCCGGCTTCAGCCACAACGTCGAGCGCTCGCCAGCGCTCTTCGCCGGTGCGCTTGTCGAACGCCACCACCAGCGCATCCGGCTCCCCGCCCACGATCGCGAGCAGCAGGTCATCGTCGACCAGTGGGGCGCTGGTGACGCCCCACGTCGGGACTGCCAACCCGTAGTCCGTCACGTAGTCGACATCCCAGATCGGCTCACCGGTGTCGACGTTCAAACAGAACAGCCGCCCCGTCGCGCCTACGACATAGACGCGGTCGTCGTCGACGGTCGGCGTCGCGCGGGGTCCGAGCGCGTAGGAGGCCATTAGTCGTCGGTACGACGTGCTCCACTCGTGCGTCCAAAGCACCGCGCCGCTCGCCTCGTCGAGGGCCAGAAGACGCTCGCTACCGTCCAGCGTGCGTGAACCCGGGTCCTCCGTCCAGTCCAACACGAATACCCGTCCGCCGGCGACCGCCGGACCTGCATAGCCGGAACCGATCGGCACTCGCCACGCGACCTTCAGCCCATCCTCGGGAAATCGATCCACGACGCCGGTCTCGTGCCAGACGGCCAGGCGATCGGCACCCCGCCACTGCGGCCAGTCTTGGGCGCGGCCCGTCGCCGTCATCACCAACAGGCCCAGGGCAACGCCGCCCAACATCTTCACGAGCGGACCCGACTTGAGCCGTCTCTGCATCTCTGCTCCATCTCTGCGGGCGGTTGCCACCCTGTCTGAACCGACTGCGATTCTACCAGCCCGTCCCGGGAGCCTTGGCGTCTGGAATCACGCTTGACCGCACTCCCCCGAACGGGCATTCTCAATAGAGGGGGGAATAGTGGACTTTCAGACGCAGTGCATGGTCCAGCAGGGGTATAGCCGGCTCACGAGGGCCGAGCTTGCGAGCATCCAGTGGGGCCTCAGATTCACGCCAACGGTCTGCATGGTTGGATCGGCCTACGGACTGCTGACGTGGAACCCCTACGTTCTTTTTGGCCTCGCCGCGCTCGGAATCGTGCCTTTCTGGTTTCCGGACAAGCATCCGCTCGATCGCGTCTACAACCACGTGGTCGCGCCTCTGATTGGAGCGACGAGGTTGCCGCCCAATCCGCTGCCCCGTCGAATCGCGTGCGTCAGCGGTGGTGCGCTGAATATCGTTGCGGGCCTCTTGGTGCTAAACGGGCAAGTGGCAGCCGCGTACATCACCGGAGGGATGCTGTTCGTGCTGCAGCTCATCGTGAACGCCACGCACTTTTGCGCCGCCTCGTTCTTGATCGAGGTCGCGCTCAAGGCGTGTGGCAAGTCGCTGCCAACGGAACTCGTCGACGGCGGCGAGGCACGCACGCTGGCGAATCGGGGTGGCGTTCTCGTCGATGTGCGTGATCCATCGGAGTTCGAACTCGGCGCGTTGCCTGGTGCGCGCAACTTTCCTCTTGGATCTCTGTCCGAGCGCGTGGACGAGCTGAAGTCGCTCGAGGTGCCGCTAATCCTGTATTGCGAGAAGGGCGGTCGCGCGCGCTTGGCGCACGGGCTTCTCAGTCAGCAGGGCGTGTGCGGACTCCATAATCTCGGGGGGATGGAGCGCTGGCCGCACTGAAAGCACCTCCGCAGCACTCTACGGTCGTCCGGACGGCGCTATGCCTGCCGACCGGCGAACAGCTAGCGCACGACCGCGATGCCCTCATACTCGAAGAGCGCGGTCTCGGAGAACAGCGACTGAATCCCAAGCAACGTCGACGCAGGCGGGTGCTCGGTGGGGTACCCATTCGCCTCACGGGCGTCGGCGATGCCGGTGTTGCCGGGAATGTAGCCGGGCAGGTAATAGATCACCTTGACGAGGTCGGCCGGGGTCGCCCCCGCCAGCGACAACCGCCGCCGCATGCCGGCGAGCGCCTGTTGGGCCTGACTCTCGAGCGAGTCGCCCGGTTGCCCGACCTGACCAGACACGTAGATAGTCTTGGCGCCGTCACCCTGCACGGCCACGACCTGCGTGAAGCTGCCAGCGGGGTCGAGGAACTCCGCCGTCAGATTTTCGCCGCGGCCACCGTCCTCCACCACGGCCACGGCATCCACCTCGATCTGAATCTGATCGCTGACCAGACGGTCGATACCGACGAGCGTGCTGGATGGTGGGTTGTCGCTGAAGACCGACGATCGTCCCTGACTGAAGGGGCCCATGTCTTCAGCCGGCTGGAAGTCGACGATGTAGGTGTTGACCTTGACGACATCGTCCAGTGAGGCGCCGGCATCGGCGAGGCGCTGCGACACGCGGTCGAACACGACGCCGGTCTGCTCCGTCAGGTTGTCGCCTCGTCCTGTTTGACCGGCGATCCAGATCGTGCGCACCGCGCCATGCCGAGCGACCACCGCCTGGCTGAATCCCCGAGACGGCCCGATCCGGGTCAGTTCGAAGTCGGCGCCGGGGGCCCCCACGACCGCGGTGGCTTCGATTTCTACCCTCAGTTCCTCACGAGCGAGCGAAGTGACGCCGAGCATGGTGCTCGCTGGCCACGCATCGTCTGGGAATGCCGCCAGTCGTGCCGCGCTGATAACCCCGTAGTCCGCCGGATCGAAGTCGGTGACGTAGATCCGGATCTTGACCACATCACGCATGGAGGCACCAGCCGCGCGCAGTTGCTCCGCCACGCCGCTGAACGCGGACTCGGCATGGGTCCGTAGGTCCGCGCCGCGTCCGACCTGACCAGACACGTAGACCGTCTTGACGCCACGATCCTCGACGGTGACGACCTGGGTGTAGCCGCCGGCCGGGTTGACGAACGCTTTCTCGATCTGTGCCTGGGCGGGGGCGACGGCGGTCGTGACTCCCGACAAGGCCGCGACGATCACAAACGATGTTCGACATCCTGCATCCCCTCATCTACATCCCGCCATCTGCATCCCGTCCGCCACGGAGACGCGGGGCTCCAACGCTCGCCGCCGCCGTGGATCCCCTTTCAGCGGGTCCACTGCGCTCGCAGCCCGTCTCGGTCGACTTCCGCACCCCGCAGATACACGGCCGCGATCTGCCGCGTCTGCATGATGTCGTCGAGCGGGTTCGCGTTGAGCACGACAAAATCGGCCCGCTTCCCAGCTTCGAGACTTCCGACGTCGTGTAGCCCGAACGCTCGCGCCGCGCGGTCGGTGGCCGCCACAATGGCGTCGGACGGGGTCATGCCCAGCCGCACGAAGAGCTCCAGTTCCAGATGATCCGCGTAGCCGAAGAAGTCACCCACCGCGCCCGCGTCTGTCCCTAGAATGATGTGGTCTCGCAAGCGCACGAAGTTCTCGCGGATGACGCGGGCGCGCTCTTCGGTCGCCGCGCTCTGGGGCTGAGCAGCGGCGGCGGTCTCTGTGGCCGCGTCACGCAGCATCGTGACGACCTCGTCCGGGACCTGTTCCTGGAAGAAGGGGTCCTCGAACACGGGCCGGCGAAACGACGCTCGCCGCGTAACCATTCCCAGCGTCGGCACGATATACGCGTTGCGGGCCTCGAGCAGAGCCAGATACTCGTCGTCGACCTCTACGTCATACGGCATGTGAATAAAGCGCCGAGCGCCGACCGCGAGCAGTTGCTTCTGATCCGCGAGCGTTGTCGCGTGCGCGATGACGCGGATGTCGCGCACCTGCGCTTCATCGAGAATCGCGGCGTAGATGTCGGGACGCAGCTTGACCTGCGCGCCCCGGCGCTCATCGCGCGCATCTACCCAGATTTTGAGAATCCGGATGCCGCGCTCCGCCTCCGCTCGCAGAATGTCGCGCGCCTCAGCCGGGCTGGTCACCGCATGCAGCCCCCACCAGCCGGTGTCGTCGGTGAACCTGGGATTCGGTCCGCCCCCGGGTGTCCCGAGACCCGGCGACACCAGATAGCGGGCGCCGGCCACCTCGCCGGTGCGTTGCGCCTGCTGCACCTCGAGGGCAATATCTTCGATGTCGCTACCGGTGGAGATGATCGTGCCGACTCCGTAGTAGGCGTGGCGGTGCAGATGGTCGATGAGGTTCTCGCGCGTGAAGTGTTCCGAGCCCCAGTCTGTGTACTTCTCCCAGCCGAGATGGGCGTGCGTGTTGACCAGCGCCGGCATCACCGTGTGGCCCGCCAGCTCGATGACCGCCGCGTCTGGCGCCGCCGTCACCTGGTCGGCGGGTCCGACCGCGATGATCTGGTCGCCACGCACGACGAACGCCCCGGACTCGATCACACGACCATCACCGACGATCACGCGCGCGCCGGTGAAGAGTCGATCCGGCTGAGCGCCGCGTGGCGACGGCTCAGAGGAGGGGCTACGGTCGACGCACGCGAGGCTGGTCAGGACGACCAGCCCGACGATCAGGGTCAATTGTCGCATTGCGATCTTGCGGTGACAGCTGTCCACGGCCCATCGAGCTACGCCGGCATCATATCCCGATGACGCCACCACGACGGCCCGAGGCTAGACCGACGTGCGCATCACACCCAGATACTGGCGCCAGACGCCGACGTCATCTCGATACCGTCGCGCCATGACCTGCGAGATCTGCACGATGTGGTTCAGATCGTGCGCGGTCCAGGCCGCGAGCAGCTCGCCCAGTGTGAGCTGGTCGATACCCACAACCTGCGCGCCGACAACCTCGCCGCGTGGCCGCAGCACCGAACGTGGGCCGTCGGCGTCGGTCTCCACCAGCGCCAGCTCAACTCGGATCCGTGACGCGTTCTCGATGACGTGCGCGTTGGTGATGACGTACCCGTCGGCGCCGAGGATGACACCGGACCCGCTCCCCTGCTGTCGGGACAGCAATGCCGCGGCCGATGGCACCACGCCCTCGCCGGGCGTGAAGCCGGTCGCGAAGATCTGCACGACCGCTGGTCGCACCTGCTCGCTCAGCGACTCGAGCGCCACGCTGAACTGGCGTAGGTCTCCGGCCGGTTGTGCCCACAGCGGTGGGGCGGAAGCCAGGGCACAGACGGCGACGACGGCAATCGACCACCGCGTGCGGCGTGACTGCGGACTCTTGAGATACCTGCGACGGTGAAGCATGCACTGCCCTCCTACCGGATCGGGCGCGGACCTGAGCTGGCGCGCACCAACGGCGTTCGCTCCAATGATAGCGACCCCGGCAGACAACCAGCAGGCGCAGGGTGGCTGCGGTTACGGTCCCGGCTCTTCGCTGACGCTCGGCGGCGAGGTCATCAACGTTGCGCGCGGAGTCCGGGTGCCAATTGGCTGCATCCAGGCCAACGGTGTCACACTGGGCACTGATCTACGGGGCGCCGAGGCACAGGGCCGCTTGGCTTTCCCGTGGCCTCGACCCGACATCGAAGAGCGAGCGAGCCGCCAACTATGTACGCCATCTTCTCTGCGCATGCCTCCGGATTGCTCGTGCCCGCGGTCGCAGCCATCCGGCATTGCTCCTCCGGGATGTCGGAGGAGGCGCGATGAGTTCCGACCGTCAGCTCATCGTCGTGGCGAACCGGCTCCCGGTCCGCAACGTCAACGACGACGAGGGCCAGCGATGGGTGACGAGCCCCGGCGGGTTGGTGTCGGCGCTGGCTCCGGTGATGGCAGACCGCGAGAAGGTGTCGTGGGTCGGCTGGACCGGATCGGCGGGGCGCGCCCCCGAGCCCTTCATGCACGACGGCATGTTGCTGCATCCGGTGTCGCTCAGTCGTGCCGACCTGCAGCTGTACTACGAGGGCTTTAGCAACGGAACGCTCTGGCCGCTGTACCACGACTCGATCTCCGAACCAGAGTTCCATCGCACCTGGTGGGACGCGTACGTCAGTGTCAACCACCGCTTTGCGGAGGCCGTCGTCAGCCTCGCCGAGCCCAATGCGACGGTGTGGATTCACGACTATCAACTCCAGCTGGTGCCGGGCATGCTGCGCCAACTCAGGCCCGACATGAAGATCGGGTTCTTCCTTCACATCCCGTGGCCGGCCCGCGAGCTGTTCCTGCGGCTGCCGTGGCGATCACAGATCGTGCGGGCGCTCCTCGGCGCCGACGTCATCGGCTTCCAGACCGACGTCGTGGCGCACAACTTCCGGCACGTGGTCCCGCGGGTCACCGACGCCGAGGTGAACGACGTCGAGGAGAACCTGATCACCTTCGGCGATCGTCGAGTGCTCGCCAAGACCCATCCGATCGGGATCGACTACGACCGATTCGCCGGCGCCGCGCGGCAGCCCGAGACCGCCGCCGCCGTCGAAGAGCTCAGACAGACCCTGCACAACCCCCGCCGGGTACTCCTCGGTGTCGACCGCCTCGATTACACCAAGGGAATCGAGCGGCGCCTGCGTGCCTATGGCGAACTCCTCGATGAAGACCGCCTCGATGCGGACGACGTCGTCTTGATCCAGATCGCCGAACCCAGCCGCTCCAACGTCAACGGCTATGCCAGTATCCGGGCGCAGGTCGAACAGCAGGTGGGAGAGATCAACGGCACCTTCGGCACCATGACGCGCCCCGCCGTGCACTACCGCCACCGCAGTCACGGGTTCGAGGAGCTCATCGCGATGTACCGACTCGCCGATGTGATGTTGGTGACACCGTTCCGTGACGGCATGAATCTGGTGGCGAAGGAATACGTCGCTACCCGCCACGATCTATCAGGCGCGCTCGTGTTGAGCGAGTTCGCCGGTGCTGCTCACGAACTCGGCGATGCGGTCGTTGTGAACCCGTACGACGTGGACGGTCTGAAAGAGGCCATCGAGTTCGCTGCCACCATGAGACCCGACGAACAACGGAGCCGGATGAGCTCGATGCACGACGCGGTCTCTCACAACACCGCCGCGCGCTGGGCTACGACCTTCCTGGACGCACTGGAGCGGTCATGACCGAGCCGATGACCCTGGCACACCTCCAGGAGATCGCCCGGACGCCGGCACTCCTCATCGCCTGCGACTACGACGGCACCCTGTCACCACTCGTCAACAACCCCCAGCTCGCATTTCCTCATCGCGAATCGATCGCTGCGCTGCGGGCCCTCGCGAGCTTCCCGGACACCCACGTGGCTGTCGTCTCGGGCCGGTCGCTCCGCGATCTCGCGGCCTTGAGCCGTCTGCCCGCCGAGATCCATCTCGTGGGCAGTCACGGTTCTGAGTTCGATGCCGGCTTCGTGAATGACCTCGACGAGCATCAGGTCCAGCTCCGTACTGAGATCACCAATGCGCTCAGCGAGCTGGCCCGAATCTCAGGCACCGGCTTCACGATCGAGAAGAAGCCCGCCAGCGTCGCCTTCCACTATCGAAACGCCGACCCGGACGAGGCGGAGAGGGCGGTTCGGGCAATCCTCGATGGCCCGGCGCAACTCCAGGGAGTCGACGTCAAGCACGGCAAAATGGTCATCGAGCTGACCGTGGTCACAACGAACAAGGGCACCGCTATCGACATCCTGCGCCGACAGGTCTCGGCGGACGCCGTCCTGTTCATGGGCGATGACGTGACCGACGAGGATGCATTCGCCGTACTGGCGGGGCCTGACCTCGGGGTCAAGATCGGTGAGGGTGAGACCAAGGCCCACGTCCGGCTGGATGACACCGACGCGACGGCGCGACAGCTCGCACTCTTGTGCGAGCTCAGGAGGGCGTGGCTCCAGGGCGAGCACTCGCCGGGTATCGAGCAGCACTCAATGCTGTCGGATCAGCGGACCATCGCGCTCCTCACGCCCGACGCTCGTGTGACGTGGATGTGTCACCCCCGCGCCGACTCGCCCGCGGTCTTCGCCGAGCTGATCGGGGGCGCCCACGCGGGCTACTTCGCGGTCCGCCCCGCCAGCGATGTACCGCCGATGTCGCAGCGTTACCTCCCGGGCACGCTGATTCTCGAGACCCGCTGGCCCGAGTTGATGGTCACCGACTACCTCGATGCCTCGTTCGGGCGGACCGCCGAGGCGGCGGGTCGAACCGACCTGATCCGTGTCCTCGAGGGCGCCGGGCGCGCCGTTATCGAGTTCGCACCACGGCTCGACTACGGACGCGCTCCCACCCTGCTCGAGGTCGTTCCCGACGGTGTCCTCGTCCGGGGCATTCGTCAGACGATCCTCCTGCGAGCTCCACACGTGCATTGGGAGATCGTCGAGGATGGAGTGCACCAGACTGCGAAGGCGGAGATCGATCTCGCTGGTGCTTCCCTCGTGCTCGAGGTGGCGTTCGACGCCGTCGACGCCCCCCGACACAGCGAGACCGAGCGGCGAGCCTCGACCGTCGAGCACTGGACCGGCTGGACCAACACGCTCGAGCTCCCGCCCGTCGCATCTGACGCAGTTCTACGCAGCGCCCTGACCATCAAGGGCCTCTGCCACCAACCGACCGGGGCCATGCTTGCAGCGGCCACGACCAGCCTGCCAGAGGTCCCAGGCGGGGTCCGCAATTGGGACTACCGCTACTGTTGGCCCCGCGATGCCTCACTCAGCGCCGGTGCACTGGTCGAACTGGGCAGTCTCGCCGAGGCGCACGCCCTGCTCGCCTGGATCCTCGAACGGGTCCGTCAGCTGCCCGGTCCCGAACAGCTCCGGCCGCTCTACGCGCTCGCCGGCGACGAGTTCCTGCCCGAAGCGGTCCTCCCGACACTCAACGGGTATCTGGGCAGCCGCCCGGTTCGCATCGGCAACGCCGCCGACCAGCAGGTGCAGCTCGATGTGTTCGGACCGGTGGTCGAGCTCGCGTACCGTCTCGCGCGGCGTGATGCACCGATCACCGATGCCACCTGGCAGCTCGTCCAGGACATGGTCGCTGCCGTCTCGCGACGCTGGCACGAGCCCGACCACGGCATCTGGGAGGAGCGGCGACCACAGCGGCACCATGTGCATTCGAAGGTCATGTGCTGGATGGCCGTGGACCGCGCGATACGTATCGGCGCCTTGACCAGGCGGCCCGTGCCCACCACCTGGCGTCCGCTCCGCCAGCTCATCGCAGACGACGTCCTCGCACGCGGCTGGAATCCTGCCGTGGGGGCATACACCATCGCCTACGGCGACACCGAGCTCGATGCGTCAGTCCTGTGGATTGGCCTGTCGGGGTTGCTCCCTGCCAGCGATCCGCGGTTCGTGGCCACTGTCAAGGCCATCGAACGTGAGTTGCGCAACGGGGCGATCGTCTATCGGTATCGGCTCGACGACGGCCTGCCGGGCGACGAAGGCGGCTTCCTGATATGCACGGCCTGGCTGATCGAGGCGTATGTGATGCTGGACCAATACGAGGACGCCCGAATCCTCTTCGATCGTTACCTCGATCTGGCCGGCCACACGGGGCTCCTGAGCGAGGCGTACGAGCCCAGCACGAAACTCATGCTCGGTAACCATCCGCAGGCGTACTCCCACCTCGGCCTCATCAACGCCGCCCTCGCCCTCCACCGGGCACGCCTCTGACTGCTCGGACGCTCCCGGGCGTCATGCCTTCCTGTACCGGTCGTCGCGCACGAAGGGATAGATGCGGGTGAAGTCCGAGGGACCCTCGGACGCCTCAAATTGTCGCCACAGGTCGACGACGGTGGCACTGACGGGGTTGGCGGCGCCGTCATTGGCGAGCGCCTGCTCGTAGAGTTCCAGATCCTTTGCCAGGAGTGCGCTGGTGAACCCCGCGTCGTAGGTCTCGGTGAGAATGCGGTTTGGAAACTTGTCGCTGGTGGCGGTGTTTCGACCGGTGGACACGTTGAGCACGTCGAGGATCGTCTGCATGGGCACGCCGCGCCCGACACCGAAGGCAACCGCCTCGCTGGTTGCCGCCATGGCGACCCCCGATAGGAAGTTGTTCAGCAGCTTGATCGCCTGTCCTTGGCCGGGGGTTTCACCGATGTGAAACACGTGCTTCGACATCGTCGCGAAGGCCGGACGCAGGCGCTCCAGCGTGCCGGTGCTGCCGGCGTACATGATCGCGATGGTGCCCTTCGCGGCGCCCGCCGTACCGCCGGAGACCGGCGCATCCACGTATTCCATGCCGCCGCTGGCACAGCACTGATGTAGTGATTCGGCCGCGGCGATGCCCACGGTCGAGTGGTCGGCGACGGTGCGAACGCGGGAATGCGGGGCCGCTAGAATCTCTCGCGCGACGCTGAGCCCGGCCCGTCCGTCGGGCAGGCACATGGAGACGATGTCCACCTGGGCGCTCAAGTCCGCGACGCTGTCGCAGACGACGGAGCCGTCAGGTGCGCGCGACGCTGTCCCGGCTTGGTCATACACGCGGAGCGCGCCGTGCCCGCGCGCCAGATTGGCGGCCATCGGTCGCCCCATGTTGCCTAGGCCCACGAAGCCGATCGTCATTTCAGATAGCGTGCTCATTGGTGGGGGGTGTCCGTTTCGCGTGGGTCTGGTCCGAATCCTGGAGATTATGTCATCAGGGGTGGACTGCCTCGACGACCCGGCCTGGGCGTTTGGCATCGCGCTTGACTGCCTCCTGCCGAACGGGCATTCTCCACCCACTGTGCTCCGTGGAGGGTCTCCACGAAGCCTAGCGTTTCGATCAGGAGCAGCATGGCTCACAGTTGCAACGTCGTGGCTCGGACCGCGGTTCTGGCCGGCCTCGGCTGAACTCATGCACGCGGACTTGAATGCCACTGCATCCAGCGTCATGACACTCTCTCTGGCCGAATTTCTGACACCGTGCCGAAAATGAGACCCATGGGCGATACTACAATGGGTGGTCGAACTGACCGGGTAGGGATCGAGCCCTGCAAAGCAAGGAGAACTCATTGACGAACCAAACAGCGCTGATCCATTCAGCGAATCGACGAATTGCCCCCGCTGTTCTGATCGCCGTTGCCTTGGCCGTCCCCGCGGCCGCCCAGGATTTCGTGGCTGGTGAACCTATCGGCGCGCTCAGTGAAGCTGGAGAGTGGCGGCCGATGTCGGACAACGTCACGGTCTTTGGCAGCTTTCACTTCACCGAGAGCTGCACGTTCGATCCCGACAAAAACTTGGTTCTGGCCATGAATGCCGGCAGTCGGGTCGAGGCCAACGACGACGATGGGTATGTCTCGCTCATCAACCCAGATGGGAGTGTGCATACGCCCAAGTGGATCGGTGCCACCCGGGACGGACTGGAATTGCATGATCCGTTGGGCAGCGCCGTCAGCAATGGCGTGCTCTATACGGTCGATTCGGGATACGTCCGTCTCTTTGATCTCGCAACAGGCCGACCCGAACGGTCCATCCCCGTTCCTGGCTCGACCCTGCTGAATGGCATCGCGGTTGCGGACGACGGGACCATCTACGCCTCCAACACGCGGCCCACGGGCCAGCTCTGGAAGGTGACTACCGGCGGGGCAGTGTCGCTGTTCGCCGAGGGTGCGCCGCTCGAGGCGCCCAATGGAGTGGCCATCGACCAGGACGGCAACATTGTCGTGGTGAACGTCGGTGACAACGCCGTCCTCACCTACGACCCAGACGGGTCGGTCATACGGACGGAGCACTCCGTGGAAGGTGGAAATGATGGCGTGATCGTGACTGCCGACGGGACGAAGTATGTGAGCAGTGTGCGGTATGGCAGCGTGTCCCGTCTCCGCCCCGGTCAAGAGGCGGAGATCATCGCCTCGGGCATCCCGAGCGCGGCATCCATGTGCTACGACTCGACGCAGAATCAGCTGGTCATCCCGCTGAATCCCAACTACGCCCTCGCCTTTGTGAGGCTTGACTAGCCAGGCGCCCGTTCCGATCATCCGCACGGCGAGCGGACCCTGTTTCCAGACATGCGGGCTGGCCACCTGCACAGAGTGCGGCGGGGGGACGTCGCAACGACAACGGCACCGAGGACCGACGCGACTCAAGGCCGAGGTTCGGATGCCGATTGAGTTCGTGATGGCATTCGGCCACGCAGCGCTCTGCGGGCACACCTTTATCCATGCCTCGGCCACAGTGGAAATCGGGCTAGAACCTGAACAAGGCGGTGATCGGTGTCCTCAGGCCCCGTCGGGGAGTGACTGAAAGACGGTCGTGTGCGGTTCCCGTGCGGTGTCTGGCGGGCAAGCGACCGTGTAGTAGTACAACGCCACCGACTTGCGAGATCGGTCTTCAGGGCACGCAAGCGGTGTGGGATGTCCGTGGTAGCTGGTGCTCGTCGTATTGAAGATGACCGCCCGGTTGAAGACCGGCGGGACGCGCGTCACGCACCGCGTAAGTTCCCGATCCCACAGCTCGAGCTGACCGCCCCACGTATCGTCCCACCCACGGTTCAGATAGAGCAGCAGATTGAGGCGTCGGTAGAGAGTGACTCGGCGATGCAGGTTGAAGTCAGCATGCACGTCCAGTTTCCCGCCACGATGGATGTCGTGGAGGCCGCCCCCGCGCAGATGCGGGTCGGCAATCAGACCGTCAATTCCGGTCAGGCGCTCGAGAAACGTCAAGAAACCGCTCGAATTCAGCGTATGGATTAGCTTCCACGTGTAGGGGCCGAAACTGGTCTCGTCTTCATTGGATCGCTTGATCTCGGTGTCCCGGCTCCGTACCTTCCACCGATCAGCCGGGACGGCCCCGAATTCCCGTAGCACAGTGCGTAACGCAGCCTTTTCGACGAAGTCGTCGATGACCACGTGTGGAAACGGTGCCGCCTGTTGGTATCCCCTGCCCTCGCGCTCAAGCACCTTGTTGAGTCGCTTCGGGGCGAAAAAGTGGTCTTCCAGTGCGAACCGTGGAGGCGTGTAGACAGCGACCGGCCGTCCCCGCAACGCAGCGGTGGCCATGGCGATCCGCCGTGTCCATCCGGGTGATTCCATGTGCTTTTCCGTATGGTCTCAGGCGTCAGGGTCTCAGTACGAAACGCTGTACGCGTTTACCTTCCAGAGTTTCTCCAACGTAGATGTTCCCGCTGGCATCGACCGCAAGGCTGTGAGCCGCCGTGAACCCGCCGGCGACATGTCCGCCGAACCCGAACGAACCGAGAATCTCGAGCGTCGCCCGATTCAGCAGCCACACCTTCTGGTTCATCCCGTCGATGTTGTACAGATACCGCTGCTCGGCGTCCCGCGAGAAGTCGACATCGAACGCCGAGCCGAACCCACGGGTGCGACCGGAGATGACCACCTCGTCCACGTAGGTGCCGTCCTTCTGGAATACCTGAATCCGGTCGTTGACGCGGTCACACACATAGACCAACCCGTCGCGGGCGATGGTTGCGCAGTGCACGGGGCGCCCGAACTGCTGCGAGAGCGGTGCATCTGGGTCGTAGGTGTACGCGTCGTCCGTGGGCGTGTTGCCATAGGCGCCCCAATGCCGTTTGTATTCGCCGGTGCCTCCGTCGAACACCGCCACTCGCCGATTCCCGTAGCCGTCGGCGATGAAGACTTCGTTGGTCTCCGGGTCGACGTCGATTTCGGCTGGCTGCCCGAAGTTCTCCAGGTCATTGCTGCCCCGGCCTTGTCCTTGACGGCCAATCTGAAGCAGAAAGTCGCCCGCCTGCGTGAACTTCAGAATCTGGGCATCGTTGCCGCCGCTGCCCCCGATCCAGACGTTGTCAAGATGATCGATGAAGATGCCATGCTCGGCTTCGGGCCACTCGTACCCCTCGCCCGGTCCGCCCCAGGCCTGCACGACATCACCATCCTGATTGAATTCGATGACCGGTGGCGCGGGGCGACAACACTCGGCCAACGGCGGATCGGCCGCGGCGCCCGCTTCCTCCGTCGTCAAACTGCCAGGGCGGTGAAGGACCCAGATGTCGTCTCGGGCGTCGACCGCCACCCCGACCACATTCCCGAGGGTCCAGTTGTCTGGCAGCGGTTTGGGCCAGGCGGCGTCGAACCGAAAAGCCGTGGCGTCTCCCGGGTCTCCGGTGCTTGTGGCAACAGGGGCAGCTGCCATGTCCGTGGCCGGCGGTGGGGGCGCGGCGCAGGCCACGGGAACCAGCGCGAGCACGAAAAGGCCTGCCCAGGCCATCGGGGGACGTCGGTCAGTCACGGCACACCTCCAGCGCAGCAGCGGGTCTGCCAGCCACCTTAGCATGAGCTGCAGGGTGCGGAAACGGACAAGGCGGCCGCCGCGGTATCGGATACCGCTCGAACGAACAGGTCGCGCGCAGCGTCGTTAGTCGGACGGCCGCGGCAACGAGCGTCCGCGTTACAAATTCCGCCTCCTATGACGCGTGGCCCCGGCGCCACCCTTGGTCCGTACAGCATCATGGCCGAGCTCGGTTGATCTCGATCGTTGGTAGGGGCATACTCGGCGAAAGTGCTCAAGCAGAGTGCGAATCCGTCGTCTGAGGAGGCCACAATCCCCCTGTCGCGGAGATGTGCCTGGGGTCCGGCGGTGGATCGTGCGTCAACTGCGGTGGTCCGATTTTTCCGGTCGACTCGATTCCTCTAGCCTGCACCAACCGGCGAAGCATTCCTCTGTGACGAGTAGAAGAAGTCACACTCAGATAGGACGATGAGCTCATGTTCAAACACCCTCTTTTTGTCAGAAGGGTCGCGCCGATCGCGCTCGCCTTCGGTGTCCTGACCACAATGATGGTGGGAGCCACGCCGCGAGCCGCGGGCGCTCAGGCCCCAGAAGCCGACCTGGCCCTTGAAAGCTCTATCGTGCAGTGCGGCACGATGAGTGACGCACAGCGGGATCAGTGCCTGGCAGAGCTCGCGCTTCGACACCAAACGCTGGAGCCTTGTGACGCCGTGCCAACGAGTGCGTGCCGAGCCGCGGTTGGCAGGTTGTCAAGGGCGGAGCAAAAGTAGACCACGGTGGCGGAGGAAAACTAGACCACCCAGCAGGTGGCGCGACGTGTCTGAAAGCGGCTGTGCGGGCAGGCTGGAGCGGCGTCTGGGCGCGCCCGGAGGGCGGGCCCAGACAGCGTGGACGCCCGTCTGCACAGCCGGCGGCGTCGCGCGGGGGAGGCCTCAGGACGCCGGAGTGGATGCGGGGCGCCGGGCTTTCTTGCTGTGGGCGAGACGATAGCTCTCGCCGTTCAGCTCCAGGATGTGGACGTGATGGGTCAGCCGGTCGAGTAGGGCGCCGGTCAGCCGTTCCGAGCCGAAGATCTCCGTCCATTCGTTGAACGGCAGATTCGAGGTCACCAGTGTCGACGCCTGCTCGTAGCGTTGCGAGAAGACCTCGAACAACAGCTCGGCGCCGATCTTCGATAGTGGCACGTAGCCGAGCTCGTCGACGATCAATAGATCCTGCTTAGCGAGCTGCTTCTGGACGCGCAGTAAGTGCTTGTCATCTCTGGCCTCGAGCAGTTCGTTCACCAGCGCGGCGGCGGTGGTGAAGCGCACCCGAGCACCTTGCTGGCAGGCCGCCAGCCCCAACGCCAACGCCAGATGCGTCTTGCCCGTGCCGGAGTTGCCCAACGCCAACACGTTCTCTCGGCGGTCGAGATACGCCGACCGGGCCAGTTCCAGCACCAGGCTCTTGTTCACCGATGAGATCGCGCGGAACTCGAAGGTCTCCAGACTCTTCAAGACCGGGAACTTGGCAGCCTTGATGCGCCGCTCGGTGGCGCGCTGCTCGCGATCGAGCAGCTCCAGCTCGCAGAGGCGTAACAGATAGCGCGGCAGTCCAGCCCTTCTTGCGCGCACTGCCGCGCCACTTTGTCGTACTCGCGCAAAAAGGTCGGTAGTCGCAGGGCCTTGAGCTGCGCGGCGAGCAGCAACGTGGGTTTCGCCATCACTCGGCGCCCGCCCCCAACAGGGCCAGGTAATCCGTGGCCGCGGTCGTCGCCACGCGGGCGGCCGGCAGATGTGGATACTGCGCCAGATCG
The DNA here is from genome assembly GCA_937766455.1 of Vicinamibacterales bacterium. Taxonomy (GTDB): domain Bacteria; phylum Acidobacteriota; class Vicinamibacteria; order Vicinamibacterales; family UBA8438; genus UBA8438. The sequence goes on from CALLXD010000043.1 coordinate 27,402, forward strand.
AGCCGGGGCGGCCGGTGGTCGAGGCGGCACAGCACGAGATGCTTGACGGCGTCGAAGCCGATCGCACCGAGGGCGAGGGCGTCGCCCACGGCGCCGCTGACGTGGTCGAGTCGAAAGTCCTCCAGCAGCCGCAACACCTGCACGTACTCGCGCGTCCCCGCCTTGCCCAGCCGCGCCTCCAACCGCCGCCGCAGCCCGAGAAACGCCTCCGGCAGCGCCCACCCGGCGAGGGGCGCCGCTTGATCGAACGCGCCGGTTTTACGCTCCAACAAGGCCAGGTAGTGCAACGGATCAAAGATCAACGCTTCACGCTCGTAGCTGCGCCGATGGCGGGCGATCTCATGACTGCCGCACACGATCACGATGTCGTCCACGTAGGCTTTCACCACCACGTCGCGGTGGCCGTACGCCGTCGGCACCGAGTAGTCGTTGAGGCGGTAGCGCACTAGCGACAACGACGTGACCCGCGTCGTGCGCCGGTCGCAGGCGTCATACGGGACGGGCGGCAACGGCAGCAACGCGGCGCGGTCGCGCGCGAAGCGCTCCCCGATCGTCTCGGTGTGCCGCCGCAACCGATGCTCGCGCCGCGCGCGGCACTGGCGCGCGACGTCGGCGTTCAACGCTTCCCAACTGGGAAACCGGGGGACCGGCACGAAGAAGTTGCGGCGGGCGTAGCCGACGAGCCCCTCCACCTTGCCT
>CALLXD010000044.1 GCA_937766455.1 Vicinamibacterales bacterium
AGATAGGCCACCCAACAGGTGAGATGACCAGCCGTTGACAGGGCCGAAATGCTGTCGGTATGATGAGCAGTTCTCGCTGTGTATGAGGAACTGGTAAAAATAAATGAAGCGCACCTTTCAACCGAACAACAGACATCGAAAGAAGACGCACGGTTTTCGCGTGCGAATGAGCACCCCGGCGGGTCGGCGTGTACTCAGTCGTCGGCGCGCCAAGGGGCGTCAGCGTTTGACGGTCTCTGGATAACCAGCGGACCGCGACGCGGAGCTGTGGCGTGGGCCAGGTCATCACCCGTAGGCTCCCGCGCCTGGAACGCATCAGGCGACGGCCCGATTTCTTGCGGGTACAGCATGGTGGAGCGCGTGTTGGCGGTCGATACATGACGCTGGTCGCGCTACCGAACTCGAGGGAAGAGAGTCGACTGGGCATCGTCGCGCCACGCCGACTCGGTGGTGCCGTGTGGCGCAATCGGTCGAAGCGTCTGGTCCGCGAACTCTTCCGACACAACAAACCGGCGGGCGGTCTGGACCTTGTTGTCCTCCCGCGGCGTGATTTCCTGGATGCCCCTTTTGCCGCCCTGGTTGACGACTTCCGCCGCGTCCTCCGCCGTCAGCTCCGTAACCACCCTCCATCCCACGGGTGACCAGGCCATCATGCATCGGCTTGGTCGCTGGCTGGATGGGCTCTGTGTTCGCGCGTGGGTGACCTGCGTGCGTGCGTATCGCATGCTGCTCGGCCCATTGTTTTTGGGTTCGTGTCGCTTTGAACCCACCTGCTCGCACTACTCGGAGGAGGCGGTACTGCGTCATGGATGTGTCCACGGATTGTGGCTCACCCTGCGACGGTTAGGTCGCTGTCAGCCGTTCAACCCGGGTGGGGTCGACCCCGTGCCTGGCGTGCGCGGCGTGCGCGGAGCGTAACGCGAGGCCTCTGAATTATTTATGGAACGTCGAGTACTGCTAGCCGTCTTTCTCTCCTTCCTGGTTCTGGTGGTGTACCAGCGCTTTGTCGCGCCGGCGCCGGTTCCGGTCCAACCGTTCGTCGACGGGGCGGCGGAGCCAGGGGCCGTGGCGCCGGGGCCCGGTGCGGCGGCGTCCGCGAGTTCTTCAGCGGCCGTGGGGGCCGTGTCACCCGCCGCCGCGTCGCCGGCAGCGCCGGTCCAAGCGGCCGCCGGTGCCGCGTTCACACCAACCGTGTTCGACACCGCGGACAGGGATATCGTCGTCGAGAGTGACCTCGTGCGGGCGGTTTTTTCGAACCGCGGAGCTGAACTTATCAGTTGGCAACTCAAGCAGTATGGTGACGATTCTGGGGGGCAGGTCGAACTTATTCCGCCGGATGTTTCACCAGACCAGGCTTGGCCGTTCTCATTGGTCGTCCCCGGCAACCCCGACCTGACAGCCCGGCTCGACCAGGCGCTGTTCCGACCGTCTATCGACCGGCTCCGGCTCAGGGGCGAGGCCGGCACGCTGGCATTCGAGTACGAAGACAGTTCTGGGCTACAGGCACGCAAGTCCTTCTCGTTTCAATCGTCGCCAGGGCAACCGTACGTGGTCGGTTTCAGTGCGTCGGTGTCCACCTCGAGCGGGCCGGTCCCACTGACGATTCGCTGGGGTCCTGCCTTGGGCGGCGTGCGGGAGAATACGTCGCGGCTGGTGTTTCAGCAGTTGCCGGGAGCGGTCCTGTATGGACGCGTTTTCGAGGACGGTCTCCTTGAGGACGCCGACGTCTATCGCGCGGCACCCGACGATCTGGCCGATCGAGGGATCTACGACGGCCAGTTCACTTTTGCCGGTGTCGACAACCATTACTTCGCGGCCGTGGCGCTTCCCGGTATCGAGCAGGCCGTGGTCGAGTTCCAACCAGTATCCACGCTACGTCGCGAGCACGACCTGGTGGCGTTCGATCTGACCGTCGATCCCGGGATGGCGGAAATCCCCGTGTTCATCGGCCCCAAAGACTTCGACATCCTCGGTGCGGTCCATCCCGATCTCGTACGCGTGATTGATTTCGGGTGGTTATCGGTTCTGGTGGTACCGCTGCATCGCACGTTGAAGTGGATCTACGGCTTTCTTGGCAACTACGGTTGGTCAATCATCCTGCTCACGGTGATGATCAATATCGTGATCTTTCCGCTGCGACACAAGAGTGTGGTGTCGATGCGGAAGATGCAGGAACTGCAACCCGAGATGAAGGCTATTCAGGCCAGGTATGCCGACCTGAAGGCGACGGATCCGGGCAAGCAGAAGATGAACCAGGAGGTCATGGAGCTGTATCGGAAGCATGGCGCGAATCCCGCCAGCGGCTGTCTCCCGATGTTGCTCACCATGCCGATTCTGTTCGCGTTTTATCGATTGTTGTCGATGGCGATCGAGATGCGCGGCGCGCCGTTCATGTTTTGGATCACCGATTTGTCGATGCACGACCCGTTCTACGTGACGCCCGTGATCATGGGAGCGTCGATGGTGGTCCAGCAGCGGCTACAGCCGTCGGCCGCCGACCCGACTCAGCAGAAAATCATGATGCTGATGCCGGTCATGTTCACGTTTATGTTCCTCTGGGCACCAGGTGGGTTGGTCATTTACTGGTTGACGAGCAATGTGATTGGAATCGGTCAGACGGTCATTACCAATCGGCTTTCGGGCCCAACGCGGACACGTCAGGTTCGTCCGCCAGCCGAGCGCAAAGTGAAGACCGCTGTGCCGGCCAAGGCTAAGGCCATCGACGTCGATCCGGTCGAGCCAACGAACAGCGAGGCGGAGCGTCCCGTCGGACGCGAGGGCGGCAAGCGGGGTCGGCAGGGCCGTGGTGGCCGTCGTACACGTGGCAAGGGAACAAGGAGTGAAGCGTGACAGCCGATCTGCACACCAGAATGACCGCGTTCGTCGATGCGGTGGCGGCGGCCATGGGGCTCTCGGTCCAGGTGGCGTGCGCGCCCATCGATGACGGCACACGCGTCACCATCGATGGCGAGGGCGGAGAGCTGCTCTTGCGGCGTCAGGCCGCCGGGCTCGATGCGCTCCAGCATCTGGTCAATGCGGTGTTCCGGGCTGAGCACACGGCCGGTCACATTGTGGTCGACTGTTTGGACTATCGGAAGACCAAGGACGAGGAGCTTCGCCAGACCGCCGTCCTGCTCGCCGAACGAGCGCGGATGACCGGCGAGAGGCAGGAGGTTGGGCCACTCAACCCGTACGCCCGACGCATCGTGCACCTCGCCGTAGCTGAGGATCCAGGCGTATCGTCCGAGAGCGTCGGCGACGCCTTCCTCAAGACCGTCCTCATCTCACCGGCCGACTCAGCCGCACGAGGCTGAGCCCTGTGTCGGCGACCGCCGACCACTGAGGTGTCTGATGTTCGCGCCGGATGACACGATCGTGGCCGTGGCCACGCCTCCCGGTCGCGGCGGCCTCGGCGTCGTGCGCCTCAGCGGACCAGAGGCACAGACGCTCGCCACCCGTCTCCTGGACCACAGGGAACCGTTGCGTGCGCGGCATGCGACCGTGTCGAGAATCGTCGACGCGAGCACCCCGGCGGGCAACGCCATCGACCAGGTCGTCGCGACCAGTTTCCCCGGCCCGGGGTCCTATACGGGCGACGATGTGGTGGAGATCAGTGCGCATGGGAGCCCGGTGCTGCTTGAGCGCATCGTGGCGCTGGCGTGTGCCGGCGGAGCCCGGTTGGCGGAGCCTGGCGAATTCACGTTTCGCGCGTATCTGAACGGGCGGCTCGATCTGGTGCAGGCGGAAGCGGTCGCCGATCTGGTGGACGCGGTCACGCCGTTGCAGGCCCGTGTCGCGTTTGACCAGCTGGAAGGGACCGTGACCCAGGCGATCGGCGCCATTGATACGGACTTGTTCGACCTCATCGCCAGGTTGGAAGCCTCCCTGGATTTTCCGAATGAGGGATATCACTTTGTCGAGCCGGGCACGGTGGCGCAGGGTATCGGTCTGCTACGGGACCGGGTGATCGGCCTGCTGGCCGGGTCGACGCGGGGTCGGCTGATTCGCGAGGGGTGCCACGTCGTGATTCTTGGGAAGCCGAATGTTGGTAAGTCTAGTGTGTTCAACGCGTTGATAGGTTCATCGAGGGCCATTGTAACGGCGGTGGCCGGAACCACGCGAGATCTAGTGAGTGACGTCATCGACCTGGACGGAGTTGCGGTGACATTGGTCGACTCGGCCGGCATCCGGGTCACGAACGATGCGGTCGAGGCGGAGGGTGTCGCGCGGGCGAGGCAGGCTCTCGCGGTTGCCTCGTCTGTCGTGGTGGTGCTGGACCGGTCGGCGGGACTCGAAGAGGAAGACCGATCAGTGCTTGAGGCGACGGCCGGGACTAGTCGGGTGGTGGCGCTGAACAAGATAGATGTGGCATCGCCCTCGGCGTGGCCACGGGAGGCGTTGGACCTCCCCCCAGAGACCTCGGTGGTGGAGGTCTCAGCCAGGACGGGGCAGGGCCTGGACATGCTCCGGTCGGCAGTCCGCGCGGGCCTGGTTGGTGAGGAGGTCTATCGGGACACGCCGACGGTTGGGAACCAGCGCCATATTGGTCTACTGGAGCGGGCCAGTGGAGCACTGGCGGATGCGCAGCGGGTGACGCAGGACGGGGCGACGGAGGAGTTCGTGCTCGCCGACTTGCAGCGGGCGCGGACCGCGTTCGAGGAGCTCACGGGGGCGAGGACGCCGGACGATGTCGTCAACCACATCTTCGAGCGGTTTTGTATTGGGAAGTAGTCGGGGGCCGGTGGTTGAACACCGGGCGGTTTCTGCGCTGGGCGCCGGGAGTTTCCCGGCACCGGCGCCGAGTGCGCACCTGGGGTGCAAGACGAGATGAGCAGGCGTTACGACGTCATTGTGGTCGGAGCCGGGCATGCCGGTGTGGAGGCCGCCCATGCGGCGGCCCGCGTCGGGTGCACGGTGGGGCTGTGTACCCTGTCGCGGGAGACGGTGGCCCACATGCCGTGCAACCCCGCGATCGGGGGAACCGCGAAGGGGCACCTCGTCCGGGAAATTGACGCCCTGGGTGGCCTGATGGGCGAGGCCATTGATGCGACCGCGATGCAATTCAAGCTGCTCAATCGCAGTCGCGGACCAGCCGTCTGGTCGCCGCGCGCACAGGCCGACAAGCGGCAGTACGGTCGCTGGATGCGCGCGCGGCTGGAGGCTGAGGAGCATATCGGATGGATTATCGGTCGCGTCGGCGCGGTGCGCCTGGAGGGCGGTCGTGTCGTCGGGGTGGAACTGGAGGACGGGCGACGGTATGGGTGCGGTGCGGTCGTCGTCACGACCGGGACGTTCCTGAACGGCGTGATCCACGTGGGCGACGAGCAGCGGTCGGCGGGGCGCGTCGGCGAACCGGCGTCGAAGATGTTGGGCGAGTCGCTGAAAGAATTGGGGTTGGTCTGGGGTCGGTTGAAGACCGGGACGCCTCCGCGGTTGGACCGGGGCAGCATAGATTTCAGCCAGTTCGAGGAAGAGCCGGGCGACGTGCCGCCGGTGCCGTTTTCATTTCTGACCGGGCTCGTCGACCGGGAGCAAACACCGTGTCACATCGTGCATACGAATGATCGGGTGCACGAGCTGGTGAGGGAGAACAAGGACAGGTCGCCGTTGTACAACGGACAGATCAGTGGCATCGGGCCCAGGTATTGCCCCTCGCTCGAGGACAAGGTGATGCGATTCCCGGAGCGGGACCGGCACCTGGTGTTTCTGGAGCCTGAGGGCGTCGACGTTCCCGAGATCTATGTCAGTGGCTGTTCGATGTGTCTCCCTCGTGAGGTGCAGGAGGCGGTGATTCACGCCATGCCCGGTTTGGGAGACGCGCGGGTGTTGCGACCCGGGTACGCGGTGGAGTACGACTTCATCCAGCCGACGGAGTTGCGACCGACCTTGGAGACCAGGAAGGTCGCGGGGTTGTTTCTGGCGGGCCAGATCAATGGGACCTCCGGTTATGAGGAGGCGGGTGGGCAGGGGCTCGTGGCCGGTGTCAACGCGGCACGACGCGTCCGGGGTGACGGTGAATGGGTGTTGGGTCGGGACGAGGCCTATCTCGGCGTGATGGTCGACGACTTGACGGCGCGTGGGTGCCTGGAACCCTATCGTATGTTCACGTCACGTGCGGAGCACCGGTTGCTGCTTCGGATAGACAACGCCGATCTGCGGCTGACGGCACGAGGGCGGGAGATTGGCCTGATCGGGGATGGTCGGTGGTCAGAATTTTTGGCGCGGCGCGAGCGGTTTGAGCGCAATGTGGCCGCCGTGCGGGCGGCGCGGGCGCCGGGGCGTGGTGGCAGCGTAGAGTTGGCGCAAGTGCTGCGAAGGCCAGGCGTGACATTGGCGGGACTGGCGGCAGAGGGTGCCGTGGAGGTCGAGGCTGGGCGTGACGGGCGGGCGTACGAGCTGTCGAGTGTAGAGACGGTGGTGAAGTACGAGGGATATCTTCGGCGGCAGACGGCGACGGTGGCGCGGGGCGAGCGCGATGAGCGCCGCAGGATTCCGCAGGGGTTCCCGTACGGCAAGGTGCCCGGTCTTTCGCGTGAAGTGGTGGAGCGGCTGAGTGGGGTTGGACCGGCGACGCTCGGGCAGGCGGGGCGCGTTCCGGGGGTCACGCCGGCCGCGGTGGCGGTGCTTGGGTCGTACGTGCGTCGCTGGGGCGGGCGCGGCATGCCAGCCGCGCGGGACTGAGGGAGACTGAAGAGGTGGAGACCGGATGGTTGCCTGATCGGATCGCGGCGCGGGGCCGGCTGGCGGGTGTGTCCGTTCCTGCGCCACTGGGTGGCGAGCTGGCCCGGTATCTGAAACTGTTGTTCTGGTGGAACCGGCGAATGAACCTGACCGGGTTGACCGATGACGATGCGGGAATTGACCGGTTGCTCGTGGAGCCTTTGGTGGCAACGCGTTGGTTGTCCGCGGGGCCGTTGCGGCTGGTCGATATCGGGTCCGGTGGGGGGTCACCTGCGGTTCCGATCCGGTTAATGCGTCCGGATGTTCGGCTGCAGATGGTCGAGAGCAAGAGTCGGAAAGCGGCTTTCTTGCGTGAGACGGTGCGGCATTTGGCATTGACGGGAGCTACGGTCGAGGTTCGGCGCTTCGAAGAGCTTGCAGCCGGTCTCGACGAGGGAGATCGGGCCGATGTGGTCACGGTGCGAGCCGTGAGGCTGGATGAGGCTGGGTTCAGAGCACTTGCGGGGCTCTTGGCGGATGGCGGTCGGTTGTTTCTGTTTGAGGGACAGGGGACGGGACGAGACGACGGTGCTGCTGTGGGCTTCGAGGTAGAGGGTACTTTCCCGTTGGTGGAGAGCCTGCAGAGCAGGTTGTCTATTTGGCGACGTGGCAAATATAGGGCGAAGTAGAAACATTGTTTGTCGTTGCCATGGGTGGTGGAGTGTGGCGGCGCCAGCTCCTGGTTTAGGAGTCCCGTTCATGGCTCTGTGGGCGATTAGGGGGAAACAGAACCGCGGCTGGCAACGAGCGGTCGTGTGTGGTTCGGCTGGGCACGGCGGCGTCAGTTTGGTGCTTCAGGTGGTGGCCAACGCAGCAGGAGCGATTCCCGGGGTGGTTCGCGTTGTCGCGCGGGTGAGCGGGTGTGTCTGAGCGGCCGTTACGCCAGTGTTCCACGTGGAACACTGGCCATGCCGTTGTGGTGTCGTCCAGGCTGATTTATTCGCATCAGGCCCAGAGTGGTCGTGTGTGTTTCGGGCTGCCTGTCTCGGCCTCTGTTTGGAGGGTCGACTCGTCACCAGTTGGTCGAGGAATTAGCACCACTCCCTGATGCGTGTGGGATACCTCTCGGGATTCTCGGGAGCAGGCCTGGACTTCGCTCAGCGCGACGACGAAGCAGGGTGCGCTCTTGATCCCAGAGCCACGGTCGCGATTACCTCCCTGTGTTCCACGTGGAACATCCCTGGTCTGTTGGATCCGTGAAGTTCTTTTCGGATAGCGTCCGTTGTCAGCCAAAGTCGAGATTCTCCGGGCTGTGGGTCGAAGGCGACAAGCAAGCCAATCACGCGCGATGGCGGGGCCGCTTCCAGGTGCTTGGCCACCGACATGGTCTTAGTCGAGGCCGGCCATTGCGCTGATGTCAGTGCTATGGCCTGGCAAGCATCAGAACATCCCATCCCTGACGCCGCATCCAGAGCTTTGGCGCCGCCGCCATCAGACTGGGTTTTGGCTATCAGTAGCGGGCCTACTTCAGCACCTGCGCTGTGGCGATGTGCCGTTGGGCCGAGGCAAGGAATCAAGCCTGGACACAGCGGTCGGCGATTCATGGCTTGGTGCGGCTCTGGGCCCACCATGACGTTCCACAACAGGCTCTGGATAGACAGCGCCGACGAGATACAGCGCGCCCGGTCGCGGTGTCTTGGTCACCCCGTCGGCGAATCGAGCCTCGTTGGATGGAACGCGACCGGTAGTCGACCGTCTTTGGCGCTCGCGTTTCAGCCTCTTGGGATCCGCGGGCACTCCGTTCAGGGGTCGGCGGTGTGGTCGACGCCTGTTCCTCGCCACCGAACTGAGTCAGACTGGCGTTCCCATTCTCGAGGTAGCAGCCAGGCGAGTTCATCGATCACTGGTGCTTGAAACCTGTCGCTGCAAGCCAGAACCTGGCGGCGCGATACGGGCGTGTCCGACCGTTTCAGCGCCGGCTGCATGCACAACTTGTCGCGGCGCTTGTCCTGGCGATTGATCCGAGATATCATGGTACATACCCGGTAGACAAAATTAAGTTGTGTTAGAAGGTCTATTTTATTGGTCAAATGACCCATGGATAAGATAATTGCGGTCTCGAACCAAAAGGGCGGAGTGGGCAAAACCACGACCGCTATCAACTTGGCTGCGTCGTTGGCGATGGCTGACCGGTCCGTGTTGCTGGTCGACCTTGACCCGCAATCCAACCTGACCAGCGGGCTGGGCCTCACCGCGCAGGCGCCGGCCGGTGCCACCATCTATGACGCGCTCACGAGTGACGAACTGCTGGACCCGGCCCCGTTCGAGCTCGTCACAGAGGTGACCGGCCTGCGCGTCATTCCCGCGGACCGCCACCTCACGGGGGCGGAGGTCGAACTGGTCACGCGCTCCGACCGCGAAGCGCGCCTCCGACCGTTTCTGAGCCAGGCCCGTTCGCGATATGACTTCATCCTCATTGACACCCCGCCGTCTCTCGGCTTACTCACGCTCAACGCGCTTGTGGCCGCCGACTCGGTCCTTATTCCCATGAACTGCGAGTACTTCGCCCTGGAGGGGCTGGCGGAACTGACCGCGACCATCGGCCGCGTCCAGGCCAACATGAACCCTGACCTGCGAATCGAGGGCATCCTCCTCACCATGGCCGACAGCAGGACACTGCTCGGTCAGGGGGTCGCCGCGGAAGTCCGCGGGCACTTCCCGGATAAGGTGTACACCACGACCATTCCCCGGAACATCCGATTGGCGGAAGCCCCTGGTCATGGCGTCCCCGCTATCCTGTACGACGTTCGGTCCACCGGGGCCGAGGCCTATCTCTCACTGGCTCGCGAGGTGCTGGAACGTCACTCGCCGCCCCCCACACTTCCGGAACCGCTGCTGTAGCGCGAGACGCGAACCATGGCGAAAAAGAGACCAGCGCTCGGCCGCGGACTGAGTGCGCTGATTCCCACTCGACCGGCGTCCATCCCGGCCGGCTCACCGACAGAACTCGACATTGACCGCTTGACGCCGAACCGAGTCCAACCGCGCACGGTCATGGACGAGCCGAAGTTGGAGGAGCTGGCCGCGTCCATCCGGAGCAGCGGGGTCATTCAGCCGATCGTGGTCCGTCCTCTGGACGCCGACCGGTTCGAGATTGTCGCCGGCGAACGACGCTGGCGGGCCGCGCAGCGGTCCGGTCTACTCCGGGTGCCGGTCGTCGTCCGTGACGTGGCGGACGACCAGCTCCTGGAGGTCGCATTGATCGAAAACCTCCAGCGCGAGAACTTGAACCCCATTGAAGAGGCTGAGGCATATCAGCGGCTGACCGCCGAGTACCACCTGACACAGGAGGCGGTGGCCACCGCCGTCGGGAAAAATCGCGCGACGGTTGCCAACTACGTTCGCCTGCTCAGTTTGCCCGCTGAACTTCAGGCTGATGTGTCTGGTGGCGCGCTCACCATGGGCCATGCCCGCGCCCTCCTCGGTTTGACTGAGCCAACCGCCCAAAAACGCGCAGCACGGGAAGTCGTGGCGCGCGGACTGTCCGTCCGCGAGACCGAGGATCTCGTGAAGAAGCTGGCCGGCCAGGGTGAACCGGCCGGGCCCGCGTCCTCGCCGGATCCAGACGTCCATACGCGGGCCGCGCAGGACCGGCTCCGGGTCGCACTCGGTACCCGGGTTCGCATCGTGCGCCGGGGTCGTAAAGGACGCATCGAGATCGCATTTACCTCAGAGGACGAACTCCAGCGCTTGTTCGAACAGCTGACAGGACCCTGACAGGACCCCGAAGCTTGCTGGCTGCTCACCACGAATGGTATAGTTCACCGTTTGCCTTGCTCGCGCGGGGGACCGCCTAGACCTCTCTCGCGAGCAGATACAGCGCGCCTTTTCAACCCGAACCCATGACGAACCGCACCGCGGCCGCGCGTTACGCCCGCGCCCTCTTCGAGGTTAGTGTTCAGGACCGCGACCTACAGCAGGTCGAAGCAGACCTCGCCCGGTCTCTGGCGCTGATCGACGGCCACGAGACCCTGCGGCGCGTGCTGCTCAACCCTGCGATCCCGACGCCGCGCAAGCACGCCATCGTGACCGACCTCGTCACCCGGCTGGGCGACCTCCTACCCCCGGTGTCGAAGCTCCTCACGCTGCTGGCTGAACGCGATCGCCTCGGGATCCTGGCCGACATTCTCGAGGCGTATCGTGCGCGCCTCATGGACCATCTCGGTGTGGTGCAGGCGACGGTCACGACCGCGCACGCCTTGCCAGCCGAACGTACCGCCACCATCGAACGCAGTCTGGCGCACGCCAGTGGGCGCCAGGTCATCTTGACGACCGAGATCGACCCCACACTATTGGGCGGGCTCGTCGCCAAGGTCGGATCCACCGTGTATGACGCCAGCGTGGCGCGCAATCTCGAACGTATCCGCCAGACGCTGTGGGAACGATAGCCGGCCGACTCACGACGGGCCACCAACCCTCAACGCACAGGACGGCACAGGACGGAAGTTGTAGCGATGACCATCAACGCGGAAGAAATTACGCAGATTATTCGTGACCAGATTGGCGACTACACCATCGATGTGGACGTGGCCGAAGTCGGCACCGTTGTGTCGGTGGGCGACGGTATCGCCCAGGTGCATGGCATCGAGAATGTCATGGCCACCGAAATGCTTGAGTTTCCGCACGGCATCTTCGGGCTGGCGCTGAACCTCGCTGAAGACAGTGTCGGCGTCGTGCTCCTCGGGCAGAGCACCGCCATCGCGGAAGGCGACACCGTCAAACGCACGGGCAAAATTATCTCGGTGCCGGTGGGCGAGGCGATGCTGGGCCGCGTGGTCAACGCGCTCGGTCAGCCCATCGACGGCAAGGGGCCTATCGCGACCACGGAGACGTCGCCGGTCGAGAAGATCGCCCCCGGTGTCGTTGACCGACAGGGGGTCCGGCAACCGCTCCAAACCGGTCTGAAGGCGATCGATAGCATGGTGCCGATCGGTCGCGGCCAGCGCGAATTGATTATCGGTGACCGTCAAACCGGCAAGACCGCCGTCGCCGTCGACACGATTCTGAACCAGCGTGGCAAGGGTGTGATCTGCATCTACAACGCCATCGGTCAGAAGGCCTCGACGATCGCCCAAGTGGTCAAGACGCTCGAAGAGGCCGGCGCGATGGAGTTCAGCATTGTGGTGGCCGCGCCCGCATCGGCCCCGGCCTCGCTGCTGTTCATTAGCCCATACGCGGCCTGCGCGATGGGCGAGTACTTCCGCGACAAAGGCCAGCACGCGCTCTGCGTCTACGACGACCTCTCGAAGCACGCGCAGGCGTATCGCGAAATTTCGCTGTTGCTCCGCCGCCCACCCGGCCGCGAGGCCTATCCCGGCGACGTCTTCTATCTGCACTCGCGGCTCCTCGAGCGGGCGGCAATGATGAACGACGAACTGGGCGGTGGTTCGCTCACGGCCCTGCCCATCATCGAGACCCAGGCCGGCGACCTCTCTGCGTATATCCCGACCAACGTGATCTCGATTACCGACGGCCAGATATTTCTGGAGTCGGACCTCTTCCACCAGGGCGTACGGCCTGCCATCAACGTCGGTAATTCGGTGTCCCGTGTTGGCGGCTCCGCGCAGATTAAGGCGATGCGTCAGGTGGCGGGCACCCTGCGACTCGACTTGGCGCAATATCGCGAGCTGGCGGCCTTTGCCCAGATGGCCAGTGACCTGGACCAGTCAACCCAGAATCAGTTGAGTCGTGGCAAGCGGCTGGTTGAGGTGCTGAAGCAGCCCCAATATGAGCCGTTGGCCGTCGAGAGGCAGGTCCTCATCGTGTACGCCGGGAACAATGGGTTTCTCGACGCCGTGGCCGAGAGCCAGGCCCGCGCCTACGAGACCGAGCTCTACCAGTTCGTGGAGGGGCGCGAGCCGGCCCTGTTCACCGACCTGGTCGAGCGGGGTACGATCGATGACGATCTGAAGGGGCGCATCACTGCCCTGCTCACAGAGTTCTCCGCTCAATTTGTGGCGGCGCACCAAACCGCGGCTGCTTAGCCCCGACGAAAAAATAACGGAGAGCGTTCCCAGTGGCATCCCTTCTCGATATTCGTAGACGCATCCGCGCGGTCAAGTCGACGCAGCAGATCACCAAGGCGATGAAGGCGATCTCCGCCTCGAGGCTTCGTCGGGCGCAAGAGTCAATGATGGGCGCGCGGCCGTTCGCTAACCAGATGGAGCGCGTGCTCGGCGGTCTGGCCGGTCAGGTCGACACGAGTGCTCATCCGCTGTTGACCCAGCGCGCGCCAGATGCCCCGGACCGGCCGACCTTGATCATCGTGGTCAGCGCCGACAAAGGACTGTGCGGCGGTTTCAACTCGAATATCGTGAAACAGGCGGGCGAGGTGATTGCCAACGCGAGCGGCGCCGGCGTGTCGCTTGGTCTCGTTGGTAAGAAGGGCCGCGAGTTCTTCGCGCGGCGTGGGTTCGATGTCCGTTTCGAGCTGGTCGACATTTTCGCCAGCCTGAAATACGCCCACGCGCAGGCGATTGCCCGCGAGGCGGTGACGGCGTTCATCGAGGGCGAAGTGGACTCGGTACACGTGGTGTACAACGAGTTCAAGAACGTGCTCCAGCAACAGGTCGTGGTCAACCAGGTTCTGCCGATCAAACCACTCGTGACCGGCGATGCGGATGGTGAACGGTTGCCCGACTATCTGTACGAACCAGACCCCGCCCAGATCTTCGACAGCTTGATCCCGCGTCACGTGGAAGTGCAGTTCTACCGCGCGTTGCTTGAGTCGGCAGCGGCCGAGCACGCGGCGCGCTTGACCGCGATGGAAGCAGCGACGAAGAACGCCACCGAGATGATCGCCGACCTGACTCTGTATATGAATAAGGTGCGGCAGGCGAAGATCACCGGCGAGATCATCGAGATCGTGTCCGGGGCCGAAGCGATATAACACTCCAAGTCAGAAGGACGCGCAGAGCATGGCGAACGAAACAGCGGCAGAGAAGCGAGTCGGCAAGGTGGTTCAGATCATCGGTCCGGTTATCGACGTCGAATTCGAGCAGGGACACCTGCCTGCTATCTACAACGCGTTGCATGTGAAGACCAGCGCAAGTGGGGTCGACATCGACATCATCGCGGAGGTGGCGCAACACCTGGGCGAAGGCCGGGTGCGCGCCGTGGCCATGAAGCCGACCGATGGCATGCAGCGAGGCGTCGACGCACTCGACCTCGGTGAGCCGATTACGGTGCCCGTCGGTCCGGAGACGCTGGGGCGGGTCCTCAACGTGCTGGGCGAGCCGGTCGACTTTCCAGACCAGCCGGTCCAGACCAAGGAGCGTTGGCCGATTCATAGACCGGCGCCCAAGTTGGTCGACCAATCGACCGAGCGAGAGATGTTCGAGACCGGCATCAAGGTCATCGACCTGCTTGAGCCGTATGTGCGGGGCGGCAAGATTGGCCTCTTCGGTGGAGCCGGCGTCGGCAAGACCGTGCTGATCATGGAGCTCATCAACAACATCGCGCTCAAGCACGGTGGCGTGTCGGTGTTCGGCGGTGTCGGCGAGCGAACCCGTGAAGGGAACGACCTCTGGCACGAGATGCGGGAGAGCGGTGTCATCAACATCGAAGACCGCGAGAAGTCACGCGCGGCCCTCATCTACGGCCAGATGACGGAACCGCCGGGGGCCAGACAGCGGGTCGGTCTGACCGCCTTGACCGTCGCTGAGTACTTCCGTGATGCCGAAGGCAAGGACGTGCTCCTCTTTATCGACAACATCTTCCGGTTCACGCAGGCGGGCTCCGAGGTTTCTGCGTTGCTGGGACGGATGCCGTCCGCGGTGGGGTATCAGCCGACCCTGGCCAGTGAGATGGGGGCGATGCAGGAGCGCATCACCTCGACCACGCAGGGCTCGATCACGTCGGTGCAGGCCATCTACGTCCCGGCCGACGACTATACGGACCCGGCGCCGGCGACGACGTTCGCCCATCTCGATGCCACGACGAACCTGTCCCGTGCCTACGTCGAGAAGGGGATCTATCCGGCGGTTGACCCGTTGGCGTCCACGTCCACCATTCTGGACCCGAACGTCATTGGGGACGAACACTACAATGTCGCCCGTGAGGTCAAGCAGGTGCTCCAGCGCTACAAGGACCTGCAAGATATCATCGCGATTCTCGGTATCGACGAGTTGTCAGAGGACGACAAGCTTGCCGTATCCCGTGCGCGTCGCATCGAGAAGTTCCTGTCGCAACCGTTCTTCGTCGCGACGCAATTCACCGGGCTCGAAGGTAAGTATGTGGCGATCGCCGACACGATCCGTGGGTTCAAGGAGATTGTCGACGGCAAGCACGACGCGCTGCCTGAGCAGGCGTTCTACCTGGTGGGGAGTATCGACGAAGCGATCGAAAAAGCGGACAAGATGAAGAGCGAGGCCGCGTAAACATGCCGCTTCCTGAACATCTGATTCTCGAGATCGTCACGCCGGAGCGTTCCGTCGTCAGCGAGCAGATCGACGAAGTGCAGATCCCGGGCACCGAAGGGTCCTTTGGCGTGCGGCCCGGCCACACCCCCCTCCTGGCGACGCTCCAGGTCGGTGAGTTGTGGTACCGTCGCGGAGAGGAGACGTCCCACGTCGCGGTGTCGTTCGGGTTCGCCGAAGTGCAGCCGGACCGGGTGACGATTCTGGCGCAGATCGCGGAGTCGGCCGAGGACATCGACGTCACGCGAGCCACGGACGCTGAACAGCGCGCCAAGAAGCGACTGGACACGCCCGCGCTCGACATGGACTTCGAACGTGCCCGTATCGCCATGTTGAAGTCCCTGACGCGGTTACGCGTCGCGTCCCGCGCCAGAAATAGAGTTTAGGCCCACTCGGCTCGAGGAGCCCATGCGCGTTTCTTTTGCCTCAGCGACGGACAAGGGTCTCAGACGCTCGACCAATGAGGACAGTCTCGTCGTCCGGGACGACCTGGGGTTGTTCGTCGTCGCCGACGGCATGGGCGGTCACGCGGCGGGCGAGGTCGCATCACAAGCTGCCATCGAGGGCATTGCGGCCTTCGTTGAAGCGACGGTCGCGGTGTCACCGGACCAGACTTGGCCGATTCCGTTCAATCCAAACCAGAGTGTCAACGCGAATCGGTTGGACGCCGGTTTTCGCATGGCGGACAGACGCATCGCGTCTGAGGCGGCGGCCTCCACCGACCTGCGGGGGATGGCCACAACGGCGGTGGCCGCGCTGATCGCCGATGACGTAGTGACGCTGGCGCACGTCGGCGACAGCCGCGTGTATCGGTTGCATGAGGGACAGCTCGACCAATTGACCCGTGACCATTCCTGGGTCGAAGAACAGATCCGGGCCGGTACCCTCACTGAGAGCGCGGCGCGAGCGCATCCCTGGCGAAACATCGTGACGCGGGCGCTCTCCGGGTCGGAAGACCTGAAAGTGGACATCCGCGAACTGACGCTGGAACCCGGCGATCGGTTGCTGCTCTGTTCGGACGGTGTCTTCGCCGTGCTTTCGGATGACCAGATCGGTGAGATGCTGCGACAACATGCTGACCTCGACGCTGTCTGTGACGCGCTCATCACGGGAGCGAACGACGGGGGAGGACCCGACAACGTGACGGCGGTCGTACTCGAAATCCATGCTGTCTAATCTGCGGCAGCTGTTTCGCTACCGGGCGCTCGTCCAGACCCTGGTCGTCCGCGAGCTCAAGGCGCGCTACCGCGGGTCGGTGCTCGGCTACTTCTGGTCCTTCGTCAATCCGCTCCTGCTCCTGCTGGTGTTTTCGTTCGTCTTCACCGAGATCATGCCTCGCGGTGAAGACGTCAACCTCGAGCCCTACGCGGTGTTCATGTTCTGCGGCTTGTTGCCGTGGACCTGGTTTTCCTCGTCTCTGATGGATGCGGCCAATGCGCTCATCATCAATGGCAACCTGATCAAGAAGGTCATGTTTCCGGCTGAGATTCTGCCCTTGGTCTCCGTCATTGCGAACATGGTGCACTTTCTGCTCGGGATGCCGATCCTGATCGGATTCCTGATCTACAACGCTGTTCCCTTGCATCCGAGCGAGCTGGTCTGGTTCCCTGTCGTCGTGGCGGTCCAGTTCATATTGACTTTGGGTCTCGCGATGGTGCTCTCTGCCCTGACGGTGCACTTCCGCGACATCAAGGACCTGCTGGCCAACCTGCTCACGCTGTGGATGTTCGCTTCGCCGATCATCTACCCGATGGCGTTTTTGTCCGATCGGGCGAAGGGGTTCATGGACCTCAATCCCTTTGCGCATCTCGCCATCTCCTACCAGGAGATCTTTTTCTACGACGGACCGTTCGGCCATTGGAAATGGCTGGTCGCCCTGGCCTTCGCGGGGTCCATCCTCTTTATGTTCGGCTACTGGTTGTTCGACCGGCTCCGCGATTCGTTCGCGGAGGAAGTGTAGACACGGACCCATGGCCGCAATTGAGATCGACCACGTCACCAAGATGTACCGGCGTCACGGGCACTCCCGGCGATACGCCACGCTCAAGAGCGCGCTGCTCACAGGCAGCCTGGCGAAGGACCTGCGGCCCGAGGAGTCGTTTCTCGCGCTGAACGACCTGTCGGCCACGATCCGAAAGGGCGTGACCTACGGTGTCATCGGACGGAATGGTTCCGGGAAGAGCACGTTGCTCAAGCTCGTCGCCGGTATCACCAAGCCCACGACCGGTACCGTGCGCGTCGACGGTCGCGTGTCGGCACTCATCGAGCTGGGCGCCGGCTTTCATCCGGAGATCTCCGGCCGAGAGAACGTGTTCATCAACGGCGTCATGCTGGGGTTGTCGCGGCGCGAGATCACCAAGCGCTTCGACGAGATCGTCGAGTTCGCGGAGATGGAAGACTTCATCGACGCGCCGGTGAAGACGTACTCCTCCGGCATGTACATGCGGCTCGGGTTCGCGGTCGCGATCAACGTCGACCCGGACGTGCTGCTGGTGGACGAAGTACTGGCCGTGGGCGACGAGGGCTTCAGCCTGAAGTGTCTCGACAAGTTTTCCGAGTTCAAGCGCCGGGGCAAGACGATTCTGCTGGTGACCCATGGCTTGTCGATGGTGGAGCGCTTCTGTGACGAAGCGCTGTGGATCGATACCGGGAAGAAACGTCTCGTCGGCGATCCCAAGCGGGTCGTCCAGATGTATCTGTCCGATGTGGAGCTGGCCGAGGATCTACTGCTAGCGGCTCAGGACGCCAAGGCTCAGCAAACACCGGTGTCGCCGGCGCCAGAGGTGGTGGCCGTCGAGCCGGTCGAGGCGGCACCTGAGCCGGACATCGTCCCGGAGCCCGAACCGGAGGCTGAGCCGGAACCGAAGGCGACGAGCGACGCAGAGCCTGAGGAAGACGATGCGCAACCGGACGATATGTTCGTGGCCAAGGAGGGGCGGTGGGGTTCAGGAGGCGTGCGGATTGACCAGGTCACGCTCGAGGGCGACCACGGGCCAGCGCATGTCTTTCACACCGGCGAACGGCTGACCATTCGCATGCAAGTGCATGCTCCGATTGAGGTCGACGACTTCGCGTTTGGCATCAGCATTTTCAGTAACGATGGGGTGTGCTGCTACGGCACCAACACCCATATTGAGGAGATGAAGTCGAAGTCGCTCCAGGGCGACGCCTCCGTGTCGTTTGTTATCGACCAGCTCGATCTCGTTGGGGGCACCTATAAACTTGATGTCGCCGCGCACAAGCGCGACGGATTTTCCTACGACTATCACCGCTTGCTGTACACGTTTCGGGTGAAGTCCCGAACGAAAGACGTTGGCATCTATCGGCCGCGCCACGAGTGGCACTTCAGCGACAACGTCGAGTTCAAACCTGACACCGGCGGCTCGTCTGACCCGGCCCTCGAAGACCTGGCCCTCGAAGACCCGGTCCCGGACGACCAGGCGCCGGCGGCTGATTCTGAGTCTGACGCGAGTGCGTCGGCGACGGTCGCCGAGCCACCCGAGTGAGCCGGTCGTATCGGTGGGGTCACACGGCCCGCCCGGCGTTCTGACCTGAGTGCCCCGTGCCTACAACATCTCTGACGCTGCAAGCGTTGCTCAAACGGGCCGCGTCACGCGCCGGCTTCGGTAGCGGACGCCCATTGGCGGGGTTGTCGGCCGCGGCGAAAGGGTTCGCCGTTGCGGTGGCGGCCGAAGCTGGGCCGGTCGTGGTCATGGTGCCGAGCGACGCCGCGGTCGAGCAGGCGGTCGCCGACATCCGCTTCTTTCTCGGCGCGCTGGAGGGGCTGTCGGACCAGCAGCTCCGACTCCACGTGCTGCCGTGCCCGTCCCACGAGGTCGATCCCTACCGCGGACTGGCGCCACACTTTGACGTGGCCTCGGCCCGCGGCCGGGCCTTGCACGGGCTCGCCGATGGCTCGGCCCGGGTGGTCGTCGCCGCAGTGGCGGGGCTGCTCCCCCGCGTGAGTCCGCCCGCCCGACTGCTGCGCGCCGGCTGCAGCCTGGTGGTCGGTGCCTTGCTCGAACCACCTGACTTGAGTGATCAGCTCGCTGATGCCGGGTTCATCCCGGAAGACCCGGTCGACGCGCATGGGGAATTCTGTATGCGAGGTGGGGTGGTCGACTTTTTTCCCGCCGGCGACGACCAGCCCATCCGCGCCGAGTTCGCCGGCGACAGCCTCGAGTCGCTCCGCCGCTTTGACCCGGCGACGCAGCGTTCGACCGAGTCCCTCGACCGCGCCGACGTGCTCCCCCTGCGAGAACTCTTCGAAGGTGCGGATGAGCTGAACGGGGCGGACCCCGATCGGTCGGCCTGGTTCGGCGACTATGTGCTTGGTCTGCCGTCGGGCCGGATCTTTCTGTCGGAGGCCGAGGAATCGCGACGTGTCCTCGAAGCCGGTGTCTCACAGGCCGCAAGCAGTTTCGTGGACGCCGACGAGCGGGGCGAGACGGTGGCCCCCCCTGAGGAACTGCTCGTCGATTGGCCCACCCTCGACACCTGGCTCCAGGCCGCGACCCGACTGGAGCAGCTATGGGAGGACGACGACACCGCCGACACGGTGCAGCACGTGCCATGCCAACCGGTCGTCGAATTTCACGGCCGGCTTGCCGATTGGGCTGCCGAGATCACCCGAATCCGCGAGCGGGGCGAGACGGCGCTGTTGGTGGCCGGGACGCCCGGTCGGGCCGAGCGCGTCATCGAAATCCTGGCCGAGTACGACCTGCGCGCGTTGTCGATCGATCAGGCGGACGAGACGATGGGTGCGGCGCTGCTGGTCGCGACAGGACAGCTCACCCGCGGCTTCCGGCTAGCCGATGCCGGGTTGCAGTTCTTTGCCGAGCCGGATGTGTTCGACGAAGAGCGGAGGGTGCGTGCGCGCCGCGCGGGTCCGGCCCGGTCGTTCTTCTCTGATTTCCGCGATCTCAAGGTGGGCGACCACGTCGTGCACGTGGACCACGGCGTGGCGCGTTTCATTGGTCTCAAGCAGATTGGCGTCGGACTCGAACAGCACGAGTTCATGGAGCTGCAGTATGGCGGGCAGGACAAGTTGTTTGTGCCGGTGCAACAGCTTGACCTGCTGCAGAAATACACCGGGTCGACCAAGGCGAGCCTCGACCGCCTTGGCGGTGCGTCGTGGGCGAAGACCAAGACCAAGGTTCGCAAGGCCATGCGCGACATGGCCGAGGAGCTTCTCAAGCTCTATGCGGCGCGGAAAGCGGTCCCCGGGCACGCGTTCAGTGTCGACACCCACTGGCACCGCGAGTTTGACGATGCCTTTGAATACGAGCTGACTGTCGACCAGCAGACGGCCATCACCGACATCCGGCGTGACATGGAAAGCTCCACGCCGATGGACCGCCTGCTGTGTGGCGATGTCGGCTACGGGAAGACGGAAGTGGCGATGCGGGCGGCGTTCAAGGCGGTGATGGACGGCAAGCAGGTCGGCGTCCTGGCCCCGACGACAGTGCTGGCGTTCCAGCACTTCAAGACGTTAACCGACCGGTTTGCGGCGTTTCCGGTCCGCATCGGCCTGGTCAGTCGGTTTCGAACAAAGGCGGAGCAGAAGCAGTCTCTGCAAGAGTTGGCCAACGGCAAACTGGACATCATCGTTGGCACCCACCGGCTGCTCTCAAAGGATGTCCAGTTTCGTGATCTGGGGCTGCTCGTGGTGGATGAAGAGCAGCGCTTTGGCGTGGCGCACAAGGAGCGCATCAAACAGATGCGCCGCCGCGTCGACGTCCTGACCATGTCGGCGACGCCCATCCCGCGGACCCTCAATATGTCGCTGGTGGGTATTCGCGACATGTCGGTCATCGAAACACCGCCCAAGGACCGCCAGGCGATCCAAACGAATGTGGTCCGGTTTGACCACCAGCTCGTCGCGCGCGCCATCCGCACCGAGATCGAACGCGGTGGCCAGGTGTTCTTTCTGCACAGTCGGGTGACGTCGATCTACGCCATGGGCGACCTGCTCACCAAGCTGCTCCCGGGCGTGCGGATTGCGGTGGCGCATGGCCAAATGGCGGAGGGGCAACTCGAGCGTTGCATGGTGGACTTCGTGCAGCACAAGTACGACGTGCTGCTCGCCACCACGATCATCGAGAACGGCCTCGACATTCCCAACGCAAACACCATCATCATCAACAACGCGGAACGATTCGGACTTTCACAGCTCTACCAGTTGCGCGGGCGGGTCGGGCGCTCGGACCGGCGCGCCTACGCGTATTTGCTGGTGCCGCCGGAAGGGTCACTGTCGCCGGTGGCCCGCCAGCGGCTGTCCGCCATCCGCGAATTTAGCGACCTCGGCAGCGGATTTCGGATTGCGGCGCTTGACCTCGAAATTCGGGGCGCTGGCAACCTGCTCGGCGGCCAACAGAGCGGCCATATCGAGTCCATCGGGTTCGACCTCTACGTCAAATTGCTCGAACAGACCGTTCGGGAGCTCAAGGGCGAAGACCTCGAGGATGAGTTTCGGGCGACCGTGAACCTGAATCTCGACCTCAAGATCGAGGAAAGCTATATTCCCGACACGAATCAACGTTTGACCGTCTACCGCAGGGTGGCGGGAGCCCGGGTCGAGTCTGACCTCACGAGCCTGCTGGACGAGGTGTGCGACCGCTACGGTCCGATTCCCCCGTCGGTGGGCACCCTGGTCGAGTACGGCCGCATCCGGGTACTGGCCGACCACATGGGTGTGGAAACCCTCGACCGAAATGGACCGCTGCTCGTCCTAAAGTTCAGAGCCACGACCCTGGTGGACCCGGTTCGGCTGATGCGGTTCGTCGAGCGACGCGCGGACATCTTGCTCAAGCCACCATCCATGTTGACGATGGACTTGCAGAATCAAGGCGCCTCGACCACCGGTACCGGCCATTTGTCCTGGTGGACGGCCCGAGCCAGGACGGAGGACGTACGCGCCGGATTCTCGCGCGTCGACTTCCAGCGGGCGGCGAGGGAGAGCGAGGGGCCGGCCGAGCTATTGGCACGCGTGGCCGGCCTGTTGGTGGAGTTACGTGGCTTGGAAACGATAGAATCGTAATTGAGGAACTTCTATGCAGATACGCACTCTTGGATTCGTGTCCGTGCTCGCCGTGCTGGGGGCCAGTGTGGCTCAGGCGCAACCGGCGACGGAACCCGGCTTTGCGCTGAGCACTGGCACGCCCGGCGCCCTCGTCGTTGAGCGGATTCTGGTGAAGGTCAATGGTCAGCTCATCACCCAGAGCGACATCGAAGAGGCGCAGGTCGCCGCCTTGAGTCTGCTCCCAAATCGGCCGCAGACCGATATCGAGTTGCGACAGGTGATGCAGGAGCTCACACCGGAGCTCGTTGCAACGACCATCGACGAGCTGCTGTTGGCCCAGCGCGGCGACGAGATGGGCTTCACGCTGACTGATGAACAGTTCGATGAAATCATCGACGGCATCAAGGTGGAGAATGACTTCGATGACGAGCAGCTCGTGAGCGCGCTCGCCGAGACAGAGGGCCTGACGATGGCCGGCTTGCGGGTCATGATGGAGCAACGGATGCTCATTCAGCAGGTGCAGCAGGTCGAGGTGAACAATCGCATCGTGATGACCGGGACGGAAGCCCGCGAATACTACGACGCAAACCTCGACGAGTTCACCATCCCTGCCACCGTGACCCTGCGGGAGATTGTCATCGGCCTGCCGGAGGGCACCGGACCGCTGGCCGCGGCCGGCGCCGAGCGTGCGTCCGAGATCGCCGAGGCGACGCTGGCTCGCGTGATGGCTGGCGAAGACTTCGCGGCGGTGGCGTCCGAGGCCTCAACCGCGGCATCGAAAGAGAACGGCGGGCTGATCGGGCCGATCAATCTGCCAGACCTCGCGGACGCGGTCCGTGTGCGGGTCGAGGCGCTCGCAGTCGGCGACGTCGGCACCGTCGAGCGGACCGCGGCCGGTTTTCAGATTCTGAAGCTGGAGGCCAAGACCGAGTCTTCGCCGATTCCATTCGACGGGATTCGCGAGAGCATCGTCCAGTCGGTGGCTGAGGATCGCCAGGCCAAAGCGCTGAACGACTACCTGGGAAGGTTGCGCGAGGCCGCCATCATCGAGTGGAAGGATGACGGCTTGAAGCAGATTTACGAGGCAGTGGTCGCGGCTCGGGCGGCCTCCAGTGGTGTCTGACCTCGGTGCATCCCCACTGACGACGCTCGCACCCGCCACCGCGGTCGAGCCGGCCCCCTGGTATGCGTTGTGGACCCGGTCGCGGCACGAACAGGTCGTGCGGGAACAGCTCGAACGCAAAGAGATCGAGACGTTTCTCCCCACCATCAACAAGTGGAGTCGGTGGAAAGATCGTCGGAAGCAGATTGCCTGGCCGCTGTTTCCCGGCTACTGCTTCGCCCGGTTCGATGTGGCCGCGCGTCTCGGCGTTCTCCGGTGCACCGGCGTGGTCAATATCGTGTCGTTCGACGGAGAGCCGGCTCCCATCGCGCCCGCGGAACTCGAGAACATCCGGCGCCTGGTCGACACCGACCTGCAGTACGACCCGTGTCCGCTCATCCACGAGGGCATGATGGTCGAGGTGGTGCACGGGGCGCTCAAGGGTGTGGTCGGTCGTCTTGTCAGGAAGGGCTCGCACGCGCGACTCGTGCTCTCGGTTGATCTGATCGGCCAGGCGGTCTCCGTCGAGGTCGACGCCGCCGACGTGAAGGCATACTAAATTCCCGTGAAAAATCCCCAGGCTCCTGTCAAAGTCGGGTCGGTGACACTCGACTCGCCGTTCGCGCTGGCGCCCATGGCCGGCATGACCGATACCGCGTTCCGGCGTCTTGTGAAGCGACGCGGCGGGTGCGGGCTCGTCGTCACCGAGATGGTGAGCTCGGAGGGACTCGTACGCGGTATCGATCGCACGCTCGAATTCGCCGAGTACACCGAGGAAGAGCGCCCGGTATCGATCCAGATTTTCGGGGGCACGCCGAGCACGATGGCCGAGGCCGCCCGCATCGTCGAGGGGCTTGGCGCCGACATCGTCGACATCAACATGGGCTGTCCCGTCCCAAAAATCGCCAAGCACAACGCGGGATGCAGCCTGATGCGGACGCCGGAACACGCGGCGTCGGTCGTGGCCGCTATGACCGCGGCCGTCTCCATTCCGGTCACGGTAAAAATGCGGGCTGGGTGGGACGACGAGCATGTCAACGCGTCGGCGGTCGCAGGACTCATGGAGCAGGCTGGCGCCGCTGCGGTGGCGGTGCATGGTCGCACCGCGAAGCAGTCCTACAACGGCCGGTCGGATTGGGGACTGATCGACGACGTCGCCCGATCCGTGTCCATCCCGGTTTTCGGCAGCGGCGACTGCGTCGCCCCCGAAGATGCGGCGGATCGGATGCGTGAGACGGCCGTGGCCGGCGTGCTGATAGGGCGCGGGGCGTTACGCAACCCCTGGATCTTCGAGCAGGCCCACCAATTGGGGAGTGGTGAGGCGCCGTCCGTGGTGCCGTCGGCCGATCGCGGGCAATTCCTGTTGACCTATATCGACTTGCTGCTGTCCGAGGGCCAGGACGAGGCGCAAGGGTTTCGGCACCGCGCCGAGGCGAATCTGAAGGCGGGACCCAAGCGACGCACCGCCGCCACACGTGAGCGGTGGGTCATCAACAAGCTGCGCGCGCTGGGGTCGTGGTACACGAAGGGATTCGGCTGTGGGGCACAGCTCCGCATTGCGATCAACCACGCCGCTTCCATCGACGAGCTGCGTCGCATCATCACGGACTTCTTTCATGTCGATGATCTCGGGGGGAACGATGCCTCGGCTGATTGACAGCCCCACCGTGATCGAGGCGGCGGGCAACCTCCCGAAGCGGATCGAGGAATACGCGGGCCGCGTCAACAGTGGGCATGACGGCGT
Organism: Vicinamibacterales bacterium; assembly: GCA_937766455.1. Classification (GTDB taxonomy): domain Bacteria; phylum Acidobacteriota; class Vicinamibacteria; order Vicinamibacterales; family UBA8438; genus UBA8438. The sequence goes on from CALLXD010000044.1 coordinate 25,005, forward strand.
CAGCGTGGCCCGGATGGTCTCGCCAGCGGGCTGGCTCGAGCCGGGACAGCGACCCGAATTCGAAGAGATCACCGTGGTGCTGCGCGGCATGCTGCGGGTTGAGCACGAGTCGGGCACGACCGACGTGCGACCCGGACAGGCGGTCGTGACCTCGCCCGGCGAATGGGTGCGCTACAGCAGCCCGGAACCGGGCGGCGCCGAGTACGTCGCCGTTTGCACCCCCGCGTTCAGTCCCGACACCGTCCACAGAGACGCCTGAGCCACCGCTCGTCGCGTGGGTCTTCGGGCTCGCCTCCCCCACGCTTGACGTATGATCGGTGTTTGCACAATCGATCCTTTCCTACCGGAGGCCGCCGATGAAGGCGAAGCATTCGACGCGTAGCGACTTCGAACCAGGTAGCGCTGGCTCTGTCTGCTGGTGCCAGGCGCTCATTCGGCCCGTGTCCTGGGTTCTTGGTGGCGCGCTGGTCGCCGGTGTGGCCGTGGCGGTCGTCACTGCGTCAGGCGCTGGCGAAGCCGAGTGGACCAACGATCTCGCCCCGATCACCGCGGCGGACTGGGACTACGACAAGGCCGCCCATCTCATCGAGCGGGCTGGCTTCGGCGCCACACCGGCCGAGATCGAGCGCCTCGCGGCCATGACCCCCGAGCAGGCCGTGGGGGAACTGGTCGACTTCGCCGCCATCAACAACAGCGCGACGCCAGCCTTCGACCCCTCCCCTATCTGGGATCCGGGGATGGACCCGTTCCCCAAGAGTCGGGCGGATGCGGTCCGGATTGCGCGCGAGACCGGCGAGTCGATGGGCGTCGCCGTGCTGCCAGAGGGGCAGTCGCGCCGGCTCCAGCCGGTGGTCAACAAGTTCTTCTTCGGTCTTCGGTCCAACGCCATCGAAACGCAGCGCCTGGCCGTCTGGTGGGGGGAGCGGATGCTGGTCACCCGCCGCCCCCTCGAAGAGAAACTCGCCTTGTTCTGGCACGGCCACTTCGCCACCGGCAACGGGAAGGTCCGCGACACACGGATGATGTTGCGGCAGAACGAGATGCTGCGCGCCAACGCGGCCGAGAGCTTTGGCGACCTCTTGTCCGGCATCCTGACCGACCCGGCCATGCTGGTGTATCTCGACAACGGCGAGAACCGGAAGGGCCACCCCAATGAGAACTTCGGGCGAGAGTTGCTCGAGCTGTTCACGATGGGGGTTGGGAACTACACGGAGACCGACATCCGCGAAGCGTCGCGCGCGTTTACCGGGTGGACCAACAACGTGCTCGAGTTCAAATTCGACGCCGCCACCCACGACGAGGGCGAGAAGACCTTCCTCGGCCGCACCGGCCCATTCGACGGCGACGATATTATCGACATCATTCTTGAGACCCCGGTGACGGCCGAGTACATCACCGCCAAGCTGTATCGCTATTTCGTCCGCGACGACGTGGACGATGCGACCCGCGCCGCGTTGGCCAGCACCTTCCGAGAGTCCGGGTACGAGTTACGGCCGCTGCTGCGCCGCATCTTCCTGTCCCGCGACTTCTACAGCCCGGCGTCGTATGCCACGCTCATCAAGAACCCGGTGCATCTGGTGGTCTCCACGTTCCGCAAGCTGGGGCTGCAAGCGCTGCCCACCATCCCAGACTTTGGCCGCCTGACCGCCGGTTTGGGTCAAACCTTGTTCAACCCACCGAACGTGGCCGGCTGGGCCGGCGGCCGCACCTGGATCACGCCGGCGCTGTTGCTGGAACGCGGCAATCTGTTTCGCGGCGTGCTCCTGCCGGACACCGACGGGTTCTGGGCGCCAGACCGGGCTCTGCCAGGGATCTACGCCCAGGTCGGCCAACGGATCGACCGTGGCATGAACATCACGGCGGCGACCCAAGAGGGCGACTCAGAGTCGAGCCAGATGGCCGACCGCGACGAAGACTACAACACGCGCTACGGTGGCTACATGGGCTACGTCATGGCCTACGACCTGCTCCACCCCATTCCTCGTCGAACGGCGGATCTCGACCTGGCGGCCATGCTGCAAGAGGCCGGTGCCACGACGGTCGACGACGCGGTCGACCACTTCGCGCGACGTTTTCTCCGGGTGCCACTCGGCGCAGCCGCGCGCGCTGTTCTGGTCGAGCGGTTACGTGAGGACCTTGGTAACGATCGCCTACCGGCCGCGGCCGGTCCGCAGGAAGAGTTGGCGCTTCGCTCACTGCTGTATCTCGTCCTGAGCGCGCCTGAGTATCAACTGGCGTAGCGCACGACAACGCGACTTTGGGAGACAAGACCATGACCATTCCCCACTTCACGAACTGCGGGTGCTCGCGACGGGACTTTCTACGCAAGGGGCTTTACGGCGTGGGCGTCACGGCGGGCCTTCCATTGCTCTTGAGTCGCACGACCCAGGCGCTGACCGCCCAGGCGATGCGCGGCACCAGCATGGAAGCGAACCCGGAGCGCATTCTAGTGGTGGTGGAGCTGTCGGGTGGTAACGACGGACTGAACACCGTGGTGCCGTTCGGGAACGATGAGTACTACCGCGTGCGGCCGAACATCGGCATCCGTGAGTCTGACGCCATCAAGATTGAAGATGGCTACGGGTTGCACCCGTCGATGGTCGGATTCGAACGCCTGTATAAGGAAGGCAGGATGGGCGTGGTCCACGGCTGTGGCTACGACAATCCCAGCCTGTCCCATTTCTCATCGATGGGCTTCTGGCACACCGGTGTACCAAATGGTGGCGAGCCACTGGGATGGCTCGGACGACTTGCCGACGGCGCGTATGACCATGACGCCCAAGGCAATATGATCGTCAACATCGGCACGCGCCAGTCGCTCGCCGTCCAGGCGCGTCACCACCAGCCGCTCGTGTTCAACGACCCCCGTAGCTTCCGGCGCGAAGGCTCGGAGGCCGAGAAGCAGGCCATTGAGAGCATCAC
>CALLXD010000045.1 GCA_937766455.1 Vicinamibacterales bacterium
TCAAAAACACTCAGTCACGGTGGAGTAATTTCGAACAGTGCTTTAAAAAGGAAATATTATGGAAGGAATGGCAGTAATGGGTTTTGTTTTCGGAATGGTAGGAGTCGTAGCATTAGTTCGACTAGAAAAACTTACAAAAACTCTGAAGCAAAAGGGAATCCTCGAAGAGGACTACAAAGAAGAATAATGCACTGTTCCAAAACAGTCAGTGACCGTTGAGTAGGTTTGAGTGCAGAATTAAAAAGGACAGTCTGTGGGAAAAATAAATTTAAAGTTATTTGAATGGTATTTTCTGCTCGGTTTATCTCTTTATACAGTCGGTCAGTTTTTAATTTTTATTTTCTTTAATGATATTGATGCACTTCACTCCCAAGAACCTATAGATTTTGCTCATTGGTTTATGTTGATTGGTGCATTATTGCTTATTCCACAAATAGGGAATTTTCCAAAAACTAAATTAAATCTTATCGGCACTCCTGTATTAGTTATTGGAATAGGTTTAATAATTGGAATGTGTGTTCTTGATTTTATTTTTTGGAGCATAAAATCACCCGAATTCAAAAGTGAAGTAGCAACTCACCTAATCAATACTCCAGCAATATGGAAACCCTTTATGAACTTTAATGGTTGGTTATTTAACTTAGGTCTACTCATTAGCAGTTTTAGTTATTTCAAAAATTCAAGTGCTGGGACTGTATTAGTCTTGACAGGCACCTTAATAATTTACTCAGGTGGTGGGTGGTTTAATGTTCTAGGGTATATAATCCTTACAGTCGGGTTCTATATAAATTTTTACAGACAACCTTTGTCACAAAATGAATAAAAAAGAGATTGAGTTTTATTTAAAGTTCCACAAAGAGTTCAGAAAAAACTATACTCTTAATTCTGCACTCAAACTGAATCAGTCACCGCCGAGTAAGCTTGAACAGAGAATTTAACTGACCGACTGTATAGAGAAATACTTATGCAACACAAAATAAACTCTGTACGGGCTCTAATGAAGGACAACAGTATCGACCTTCTTGTTCTTGGGCCAGGAACACATTTGAAATGGTTATTGGGTTTCAGCCCCGCCCAAGATGAAAGGCCATCTGTGCTTTTAATAGGAAAAGAAAAAGAAATATTCTTAATACCATCAGTAAACGCTGAAGACGTAAGAAGGAAAACGGACATAAAAATTAATATCTGGAAGGATGAAAATGGTCCAGATCAAGCCCTTAAAGAAGCACTTTTATATATTGATGAAAGTTCTGCAAAGCACATTGCCATAGATGAAGCCATGCGCGCTCACTTTGCTTTAATCGTTATAGATGCGCTGCCAAATCCAACCCACGAGTTTACCGGCTCAACAATTGGTGCCTTAAGGATGCGTAAAGATCAGACAGAGTTTATCAATCTTAAAGAAAATGCATTAATTGATGATCGCGCAATGAAGGCTGGGTTTGCTGCTATTAAGGAAGGCGTAACTGAGCTTGAAATTGGGAAGGCAGTAAATAAACACTTTATATCTGAAGGCGCAAAACCTCAATTTTGTATTGTCGGCTCAGGTCCAAATGGTGCCTTTCCTCATCATCATACCGGCGATAGAAAAATTGAGCAGGGGAGATGCTATCTTGATAGATATAGGTGGAAGAAAGGGAAAATTTCCAAGCGATATGACTCGTATGTCAGTTCTAGGAGAGCCGCCAGAAGGCTACCTCGAGATTCATGCTATTGTTGAACGCGCTGCCGGAAACCGGTCAGCGCCGCGCAGGCGGCGAACGCCCGTGGGCAAGGCGGACCTTGCGGCACGGCTGTCTGCGCGCAGACCCTGCAACGAGGGCCTGGGCGAGGTTCGCACCCCGTGTCGCACCACGCGGCTCAGCACCGGGACACCGTGGGGGGGTGCTGGCTCGCCGGCCAGACCGATGAGGTCCCGCTCCGCGTCACCATCACGACCAATCCGCCATACCTGCTTCTCGCCCGGCAACGTCTGTTTTCCCGGGCTCAGTTTCGCGACCGGCACCATGTTCCCATTCCGCTCGATCGCGACCAACTTGTAGACTCCACTGAGCGATGGCGCGTCGACCGAGGTGCTGATGGCCGTGCCGACCCCGAACCCATCGATCGGCGCACCGCTGGCGACCAGCTTCGCCACCCCATACTCGTCCAAATCACCGCTCACGAGAATGCGTGTGTCCTCCAATGCGCCGGCGTCGAGGACACGGCGAACCGCCATGCTGAGACCCGCGAGATCTCCGCTGTCCACCCGCACGGCGGCCGGCCGCAGACCGGAGCGCACAATCAGCCGCGCTGACGCCACGGCATCGTAGGTATCGATCAGGAGCACGGACTTCGGCCCGTGCACCTCCATGTATCGGGTGAAGGCGCTCCGTTCGTCCGAGTGAGCCATGACCCACGAGTGCGCCATCGTGCCGGAGACAGGGATACCGAACCGGGAACCAGCCTCCACATTCGACGTGCCCTCGCATCCAGCCAGATAGGCCGCTCTTGCGGCGTGGACGGCCGCCTCCGGGCCATGAGCTCTGCGCCCTCCGAATTCGATCACTGGACGTGCGTCCGAGGCCCCGACCACCCGCGCCGCCTTACTCGCCACCGACGTCTGGAACAAGACTGTGGCCAGGAGCGTGGTCTCGACAAGCTGGGCTTCCGCCACCGGCGCAGTTACCCGTAGGATCGGCTCCCCCGCGAATACCGGACATCCCTCCGGCACGGCCCAGACATCTCCGGTAAAACGTAGCGCGGGCAAATACGTGTCGAAGAAGTCCGAGGCGACCCCAGACAACCCGGGGATTGAACGCAGATAGCTGATATCAGACGGGGTGAAGGCCCAGCTCTCGAGGTAATCCAGGGCCTGCTCCAGCCCGGCCGCCACCAGGAAAGAACGGCTCTCTGGCAGCTCGCGCACAAATAGCTCGAACGACGCGGGGGGTGGCGTTGCCGGCGGCATGGTAGCCGGCCGCCATGGTCAATTCGTAGAGATCCGTCGACAGGGCGCTGGGCATCGGCGGGTGGTAATGTATCACTCAGGATGCAGGAGTCCGGCACTCCCACGCACTCGACCAACCGTCGCACCACGGCCATACTCATCGTGGACGTGCAGCAAGACTTCTGCGCGGGTGGCGCACTGGCGGTGCCAGGTGGTGACCAGGTCGTCCCCGTGGTCAACCCGCTGCTCGCCCGTGCCAGCGCGCTGGGGCTGACGTGCTACGCCACCCGCGATTGGCATCCGTCACACTCGAACCACTTTCGCCCGCGTGGTCCTTGGCCGGTGCACTGCGTCGCCGGCACACCCGGGGCTCAGTTCCACGATGACCTTCGCCTTCCGACCGGGACGGTCATCGTGAACAAGGGGGTCCGGCCTGACAGCAACGGCTACTCCGCATTCGACCCTGGTCAGGATGATGAGACGGACCTCGCGGTCGACGCCGCGCGACGCAGCATTACGCATTTCGTGGCGGCAGGGCTCGCTACCGACTACTGCGTTCGAGCGTCTGTCCTTGATGCGCTGCGGCGGGGCTTTGAGGTGACGCTGCTGGCCGACGCCATCGCCGCCGTCGACACCACCCCTGGAGATGGGCAGCGCGCGCTGGAGGAGATGCGCGCGGCGGGAGCCGTCATCGCCGCAGCCGTCGACGTCCCTCTGGGGTGACCGGCCGATCACGTCCGATGCTGGAGGAATCCAACCGGGCTGCCCGCGGCCCGGCGTGAGCCGGCGTCCCGCCGTGCGGGAGGCGCCGCGAGGCGCAACCGCTCGGTCGGTGCTAGTTCCCCGGCAGCGGGCTCGGCCCACCCTCGAACGTGAGGAGGTAGTCCCGGATGGCCTGAATCTGGGCAGCGCCGTCCTGATCGAGCTGCGGATAGAACGACCCTGGCAGCTCCGTGAAGAACCCCGGCATACGAGTGCCTGGCTGAATCTCCAGCGGACTGACCATCCAGTCAGAGATCCAGTCCGGCTTGAGACGCTCACTCGCCATCCGCAGGTCTGGTGCGAGCGTGGTCACGTCCTGTCCCTCTGGAATGGTGTCGAGGACGTGGCACTGCTGACACCGAAGGAGGTCGAAGAGTTCCTCGCCGGTCCTGATGGTCTCAGCGGTCGCCGTCGATTGATGCGTCTGGAACGGCCCGCCGACGTCTGACACGGCGGCAAAATAGTCAAGCAACTCGTTCCAGTGCCCGTCCTCAAGCCCAAACGTCGGCATACGCACGTCGAGCCACGGCCGGATCGTGATCGGTGCCTTGAAGAAGGCGTAGAGCCAGTCCGGTTGCACCTTGGCGCCTTCTGGAGTCAGGAGCGGTGGTCCGAGCGAGGGATCCGAGACCAGCTGATTATAGTCGCCGCCATCGCCTTCTATTTCGTGACACCCGACACAATTGCGGCGCCTGGTGAGATTACGGCCATTGATGATGGCATCCTTGCGCGCCGACCTGGGTACCTGGGCCGCTTTCGGCTGGATCTCGCGCTGGAAACTCATGACCGCCGTGGTCAGCAACCGGGCCTCGTCCTCTGAGAAGCCGAAGTCAGGCATTCTCAGTTTCTCGAGCGGCTGGAGAATCCGGTTCGTATCGTAGATCCGCGGGTCGACGAGTTTCTCTTTGATCCAGTCGCGTTTGGTATGCGGGATGTCGTGGACAAAGGCGAAGTCGAACTGCGCTAGCAGCTTGGTGCCTTCCTCCGACAACTCGGTCCCGATCGCCTGGGTCTCCTCGAACCCGCTGATCTCATGGCAACTGAAGCACCCGTATCGCCCGATGGCACGCTCACCCAGATCGACCAAACGCTCCTCGGCGCTCATGGCCGCCAGGGCCGACTGGGCCTCCTCGAACGGCACAATCGCGCGCATGTAGTCGAGTAGCACGTCATCCACATCCGAGGCCTGATAGCTCGCCGCGGCCGCGGTCGGGCTCCCGCCGGTCAACCCCGACAGATACGTGGCGACGTCAGCCACCTCGCTGTCGGTCAACCGCATGTCCGGCATGTAGGTCTCGTCGCTGTAGTGTCGCGGGTCGCGGACCCAATCGAAGAGCCACTCGAAACTGGTCTTGTCACCGACCGATTGCAGGGGTTGTCCGAATGTCCGCCGTGGTCCTGCCGCTTCGCGTGACTCGTTGCCAGTGATGTGGCAGGCGAGACAACCGACCGACTCAACGATCTGCTGGCCGTTGGCCGCGTCTCCTGGAGCGGGATTCGGCACCGCCAGCTCGTGGTCCTCCGAGTTGGCGAACAGATACGCGACCACGGCGCCGATTTCGACCTCGTTGCGGACGGCGTACTCGGGGGTGTCCGTGTTCGAGTTGTACCAGACGCGCGGCATCCAGGTGCTGGCCTTGATCGAGCGCGGATCGCGAATCCAGTCGGCCACCCACTGCTCGTCGAGCTTCGACGCGAGCTTCGTCAGGTTCGGACCCGGCTTCCGCAGATCCCGAAACCCGCGGGTCGTGTGGCAGGCGTAGCACCCGGCCCGCTCATACATGCCATAGGCCAGGTTGAGGTTCGTCGCTTCCGGTACGAAGGCCTCCCCCTTGTGACACTTGGCGCACGAGGCCTCGGTCATATTGGCCGGCAGCATCGGGTAGTCCCACAGGTGAGATTCCTCCCACTCGTAATCCTCTTCCCACTGCGCCATCTGCTCGGAGCTCGTGGGACTGTGGGCGACATCCGTGAAGGAAATCGACTGCCCCATGCCCTCGTGACACACCGTGCAACCAGTCGATTCCACGGGGTGTGGCGACCCGCTACCGACATACGCGTCGAGGTTTGGATGCGTGCGGAACGGTTGCGGATATTCCTCGTAGCCGGCACGATCGATGGCCAGGTGGCAGGTCTGACACCGGTCCATCTTTGGACACCCGCGTAAAGTTGACGTCGTCGACCATGTTCGGCGTGATCACCTGCCGCACGGTCAAGGTCGGCGCCATGAAGTCGAGCATCGGGGCATTCAAGAGGTAGTCGTTAATCAGACTCGGCTGCAGGTCGGCGACGAGCCCCTGCAGGCGCTCCGTCTCCCCCGTTAACGCGCCGAGCTGTTCGTCCAACGCATCGACGTCCTCGTTGATCACACCGATCTGGCCGCGCAGGTCTTGGCGCTGAGCCTCCAGCGATTCCACCTCCAGTCCCAGCGCGACCCATTCGTCGTATTGCCCTGCGATCGCATCTTCGCCCTCGAACTCGCTCTCCTCCTCCGGATGCTCCGCGTGCGCCGCTTCCCGCTCCACTTCGAAGGCGTACCGCTCGACGTCGTAGTTGGCTTTGAAGAACTGGAAGTTCTGCGTCGCCACGAAGAGTTGCCGTTCGACCTCGGCCAGCTGGCTCTCGATTTCGGCGACCTGATCGGCACTTGCGGCGACCTGCTGCACGGCCGTCGCGCGCTCAGCGGTCAACGCCGCCAGCCGAGTCTGGTCCACATCCGCCTGAGCCTGGTCCAGCCCCAGCCGGGTGACCTCCATCTCGAGCTGCGTGAACTGACGCTGATAGTTCTTCCATTCCCGATCGTAGTCGTCCCAGACCATCCACACTGTCGAGAACAGCACGAACAGGCTGGACGCGGCGAAGACCACGTTCAGGAAATCGATGTTGTAGGCGTGTCCAACTGCCCGCTTATCTGCCATGGTGCAACATCTCGCCGTCCGAGGACGGCCTCAAAGTCAAAGGTCCTAGATATTGAGAAAGAACTCCGGAATCGACACGATGTACTTCAGATTGAACACCCAGCGCATCAGCATCTTCACCGGTAACGACAGCATCATCAGGAACAACAGCACGGTGACGTAATACCGAGCCGGCCCCAGTTTTTCGTAGTACTTGGCCAGCCCTTTCTTGGCTAGGGCGACCGGGAGCACAGCGACGTACAAGAGCGTGAGGCCTATTCCGAAGATCTCACGAATGAACCAGTGGTCTGGCAGCGCCATCCCGAGTCCCCGCACCCAGATGTACTCCGAGAGTTGCACGTTGGTCAGCGCTTCGAGCTTGTGAATATCCCAGTATTCGAACGGTCCGAAGAAGTTCCAGTTGGGGCCGCGCAAGAACGTGCCCAGGACGATCAGCGATGACCAGAGCACCACGAAGCCAAAGAGAAAGATCGTGATCTCGGCCTTGCGCTCGTTGAACGTGTAATAGCCGTTCCCCTTCGGGTTCTTGTCGATATAGGGTATCGCCATCAACCCGACGACGATGAGTCCGGGGAGCACGACACCGGCCAGCCAGGGGTCGAAGTAGACCAGCATCTCCTGCAACCCCAGGAAATACCACGGGGCCTTCGAGGGGTTCGGAGTGTTGGCGTTGTTGGCCGGCTGCTCGATCGGCGCTTCGAGGACGATCGACCAGACGATCAGCACCACCATGCAGACCACCATCGCGATCAACTCGGTGTAGACCAAGTCCGGCCACGTCCACACCCGATCTTCCTCGTCCTTCTCCACCGGGGGCTTCCCGGCCGCGATACGGCGGTCGTTGAGCACCCCTTCCCGCATCGAGTACCAGGTGAAGAAGAGCAGGAGGAAGATCAACGCCACAATCGGCACATTGTCCGGCTTGGCGATGATCAAGACGAAGTTCTCGTCAGTCAGCCCGAACCCGAAGAAGATGGTCAGAAAGACCATCAGCCCCCAGCCCCAGCTGTTGCTGGCGAACGCCTCGCGTTTCCAGACCGCCAGCGCCAGCGCCGAGACCGTCAGGGCGAAGAACAAGCGCGGGTCGGCAAACAGGTCAATAAAGCTTTTCAGCGCGTCCATAAGTCGTTAATCCGGTGACCGAGTCACACGTGATTCCTTAGAGCGGCCCGGAGATGCCGCCATCCTTGCGCACACGCCAGAAGTGCACCGCCATCAAGAACCCGATCACGAGCGGCAACGCGACACAGTGAAGCACGTAGAACCGCAGCAACGCGCCTTCCCCGACCAACGTGCCCCCGAGCAGCGCAAATCGCGCGTCGTCGGCCTGGTGCACCAGTGGCACGCCTCCGAGCGTCATAAATGCTGCCCCAGGGCCCTCGTAGCCCGCCAACGGTGTCGCACGGGCCATGTTCGATCCGACCGTGATCGCCCACACCGCAAGCTGATCCCAGGGCAACAGATACCCCGTGAACGAGAGCAGCAGGGTGAGCACCAGCATAATGACCCCGACGTTCCAGTTGAACTCCCGTGGTGGCTTGTAGGAGCCGGTCATGAAGACGCGGAACATGTGCAGCCACACGGTGATAACCATCGCGTGGGCGCCCCACCGATGCATCTCACGCATGATGCCCAACGGCACGTGCTCTCGGAGGCCCACGATGTCCGAGTAGGCGTACTCGAGGGTCGGGCGGTAGTAGAACATCAAGAGCAGACCCGTGAACGTCAGCACCAGAAACAAAAAGAAGCTGATGCCGCCCATGCACCAGGTGTAACGCAGTCGGACTCCCGACTTGCGCAGCCGCACCGGGTGCATATGCAGGAACACGTTCGAGAGCATGACCAGCACCCGGTTCCGATCGTTGATCGGCGCGGTGTGCCGGAAAATGGATGTCCAAACCTGCGTTTCGGTAATCCACTCCCAGGCGCGAACGAGCGCTGGGGCTTTCGGTTCGATGGTCTTCGTAGCCATGTGTCGGTTAGCGTCCGTAGGCGCGCATCCGTGTCATTGTTGGACGTCGAGGTTCCGAAAAGTCTGGTACCACTGACGCACCCTCAGGTCTGGAGGAAGGAATCCTGGTCGGCCCATCCGCCCAGTTCCTCCTGGAACTTCTGCCCCTTGTCCACCAGAATCTGGCCGTCCTCGGCCAGTGCGATCCGAGTGCGTTCCAACGGTCTGGGCGCCGGCCCCTCAAAGTTGATCCCGGTGGGCCGGAAACCGCTGCCGTGACAGGGGCACTTGAATTTATTCTCCGCCGACAGCCAGTTCGGCGTGCACCCCAGGTGCGTGCAGATCGAGAACAACGCATAGAAGCCCGGGGCCTCGTGGGTGTAGTCGCTCTCGGTCCGTACGATCCACACACCCTGCGTGTCCTTGAATCGCTCGTCGACGCCGATACCGTAGTCGTCGGGAAACCCAACCGTAAATTGCTGGGGTGGCTCGTTGAGCACGTTCGGGAACATGAAACGCCCCGTGGCCGCCAGGCATCCGGCGTTGGCGGCGGTAAACGCGCCCCACGCCAGTCCCATCCAGCCACGACGTCCCATAAGTGGAGACGTATCGTCGTCAGCCGGCGCCTTCTTCGGACGGCGCGCCGCGGCGGTCGTAGTGCGGCCCGCCAGCTTTGCGTCGTTCCCTGCCGCCGCTGCGGTCGCGGCCGGCTTGGCTGCGGCAGCTTTCTTCGCCACCGCAGGCGCCGGAGGACTCTCCGGAACGGGTGTCTTCGGTTCGTCAGCCATTCTGCATTCCCATCGTCTACACGGTTGCGCGTTCTTGCTTCCGGGGCGCCCTATTGCCGCTCAGCGACGCTGCGACCAAACGGCGACGCCTCCAGCGCCAGCATCGCCTCCTGGCGTACCTTCAGGCTTTCGTCCCCACTGGCAAGCGCCTCGACCGGCGACCGTAGGTCGCCCGCTTCACTGGCGGCTCCGAGCGCAGCCACGGCGCGCAAACCGCTGATCATGACATCGGTCGCCGGATCCTGGAGCGCGGCAGACGCGGTGACCTGGCGACTCACATACTCGCGGTCGAGCATCCGACGCAACACCGTCATCCCGCGGTCGTCGCCGTGACGCGCCAAGGCTACCGCCGCGTTCCACTGGACATCGGACACCGGGTCGTCAAGCGCGGCGCGCAATGTGGTGTGTGCCCCGTCGTTCGGCAACCCGCCCAGGGTGTACACAACCATCTTCCTCACACCGGCGTCAGCCGACTGAAACAGCTCCACGATTTCTGGTACGGCCGTACCGTCGCCCAAGGCCCCCAGCGCCCAGATCACGCTAATCACCGTCTCACTATCGGGGTCATCAAGGGCGTCGAGCAGGGTGGAGACCGCCGCCGCCGGGGCCGGGTCCAATCGCCCGATCGCGAGAGCCAGGTATCGGCGGATTCGCGGGTCGTCGTCTTCGGAATCGACGAACGCACTCACCAGCGCGGGAGCCAGGTCCGGAGATTTCGCCTGCACATCCGGGTCGCTCATCAGCCGCGAGAGCTCGTACGCGGCCGGCCACCGGCGGTCGCGGCCGCCGTTCTGGACGTCGTTCAGATACTCCACTGGCGATCGCTCGTCGGCCACCAGCATCCGGAATCCACCATAGATGCCCACGACCACGGCGACGACCGTCAACGGGATCAGGAAAAACTGGACCGCGAGCGATGGTGCGGCCGCAATCGGACTGACAGGGCGCGAGGGCTCGCGCTCGCCAAGTTTTTCCATCAGAAAAGTCTAGAAATTCGGAACATTGTCAGTGTTCGGCGCACGTCGCTTGTGCCTTCCGGCACAAGCCGTGGCCCACGTTGAGCCCCATGTGACGCGCGGATATTACTATGCATGCGGCACCCGGTCAAGGTGACGCGGCGCCCCGCCCCCGTGTAGCCGCGGACCGCGAACGACGCGCGAAACATCGCCTGTTCGATCATCATCACAGCAACGCATCCGCGGCTGTCAAATACGCGGCAACGTCACGTCGCGCTGGGCCTGATATTTCCCTTGCTTGTCTTTGTATGAGATTTCGCACGCCTCGTCGCTCTCGAAGAACAGCACCTGCGCAATGCCCTCGTTCGCGTAAATCTTGGCCGGTAGCGGCGTCGTGTTGGAGATCTCCAATGTGGCCGTCCCCTCCCACTCCGGCTCGAACGGCGTCACATTTACGATGATGCCGCACCGCGCGTAGGTCGACTTGCCCAAGCACACGGTCAACACGTTTCGGGGGATTCGAAAATATTCAACTGTCCGAGCCAACGCGAACGAGTTCGGGGGCACGATACAGACGTCTGCTTGGAGGTCGACAAACGACCGCGGGTCGAATGCCTTCGGATCGATGACCGTCGAGTTGATGTTGGTGAAGACCTTGAACTCGTCAGCGACCCGGATGTCGTATCCGTAGGACGATAGTCCGAACGACACGACGTCGGCCCGAACCTGACTCTCGACAAACGGCTCGATCATGCCGCCCTGGGCCATCTCCTTGATCCACCGGTCGGACTTGATACTCATGAATCAACCTGCCGTCTCACTCTTCGCCCCCGCCTAGACAAGTTCGAGGCCACGAAAGAAGTAACTCAGCTCGAACGCCGCCGTTTCAGGCGCGTCCGAACCATGCGTTGCATTGCGATCGATCGAGGTCCCGAAGTCGCGTCGCATCGTGCCCTCGTCCGCGTTGGCGGGATCGGTCGCTCCCATGAGGGTCCGCCACTTGCTGATCGCCTCGGGCGCAGACAGCGCCAAGACCACCGCCGGCCCTGATGACATGAAGGTGGTGAGGGCGTCGAAAAAAGGCCGCTCTCGATGGACGGCGTAGAAGCCCTCAGCGTCGCTCTTGGACAACCGGGTGAGGCGCATCGCGACGACGGCAAACCCGGCCGTCTCGATCCGCTGCAGAATGGCCCCACTGTGTCCGGCCGCGACGGCGTCCGGCTTGATGATTGCGAACGTGCGTTCCATGACTCGTTCTCGACTCCTCTGTTTACGTGCTCTGCTTGCGTCCCGGCAGCCCTTCAGGCCAGCCCGAGACCGTAACACCCCAGACTCAGGGTGACAACGCCCGCCTTACGAAGAACGTCCATGACCTGATCAATTTCGTTAATGACCGACGTGATGGACGGCTCGGAAACGGCCGCGTCGGGCGGGGGCATGGGAATCATCTGAATGGGAGACGACGTTGTCAGAAAGCCAGCAGAAGCAGCCACACGCATCGGCTGGGAAAGCCCATCAAACGGGCGCATTGTAGCACCCTCTGTTGTGTTTTTGAGAACGGCCGACACAAGACCCTGTGGGTCTCACGTTTTCTGGGCCAGTCACCCAAACGGACGCCGGCGGCGTCTCAGCGGTCCCCGTCGGACGTCAGCAACCTAGCCACAGCGCCACCAATTTCAGACGGGCTGTCGACCACAGTCACCCCGGCCGCCGACAAGGCGACCATCTTCTCTGCTGCGGTGCCTTTGCCGCCGGCAATAATGGCACCCGCGTGCCCCATCCGTCGCCCGGGGGGAGCCGTCTGGCCCGCAATGAACCCGACGACCGGCTTTGAGATCGACGCCTTGATGAAGTCCGCCGCGTCCTCTTCCGCACTCCCACCGATCTCACCGATCAGCACGACCGCCTCGGTCGCCGCATCGTCCTCGAACATCTGGAGCGCGTCGATGAAGCTGGTGCCAATCAACGGGTCGCCTCCGATGCCAAGACACGTGGTCTGCCCAAGACCCAACCGCGTGAGTTGGTGAATGGCTTCATAGGTGAGGGTGCCACTCTTCGACACGATACCCACCCGCCCCTCGCGGCAAATATGACCAGGGATAATCCCGGCTTTGGCCCGGCCAGGCGAAATAAGACCGGGACAATTGGGACCAATCAGTCGGCTGGAGCGGCCTTCGATGAACGCCAGCGCGCGCATCATATCGAGGGTGGGTATGCCCTCAGTGATGCAGACGATGAGCGCCACGCCGGCATCCGCCGCCTCCATCACCGCATCGGCGGCGACGCTTGGCGGGACAAACAACACGGACGCGTCCGCACCTGTCTCCCGTACGGCAGACTCGACCGTGTTGAACACGGGAAATCCATCGTGAGTCGTGCCGCCCTTGCCCGGGGTCACGCCGCCAACGACCGTGGTGCCGTAGTCCGCCGCTTGCCGGGCATGAAACGTCCCTTCACGGCCCGTCAGCCCCTGCACCAATAACCGTGTTTGCGCGTCGATCAGAATTGACATCTGTGCGTCCCGACTCGTGTAGTCACTCGGCGTGTGTCTATTGCGCCGCGGCCGCGAGCCCGACCACCAGGTCCGCCGCCTCGCCCATACTGTCCGCAGTCGTAAAGTTCAAGCCACTGTCTCGCAGCATCCGTTTGCCCTGGTCGACATTGGTGCCCTCCATGCGGATGACCACCGGCACGTCGACCCCCAATTCCGTGACCGCCGCGATAACCCCTTCGGCCAGAACGTCACAGCGCAAAATGCCGCCAAAAATATTGATCAGCACAGCCTTCACCTGGGTATCGGACAGCAGAATCTGAAACGCCGCTCTGATCTGCTCGGCGCTCGCACCTCCGCCTACGTCCAGGAAATTGGCCGGCTCGCCACCAGCCAGCTTGATGATATCCATCGTCGCCATGGCCAGACCGGCACCGTTGACCATGCACCCGATGGTGCCATCGAGCCGGATGTAGTTCAGCTCATGCTTCGACGCCTCGATCTCCAGCTCCTCCTCCTCGGCGAGGTCGCGTAACTTGAGAAGATCGGGGTGACGGGATGATGCGTTATCGTCCAGGGTGATCTTCGCGTCGAGGGCCAGCACCTCTCCCTCCGCGGTCACGACGAGGGGGTTGATCTCGATCATCGATGCGTCGACTGCCACAAATGCGGCGTACACGCGTTGCATCAGCGCCGCCGCTTTCCGCGCTGGCGCTCCGGTCAGACCGATCGCATCCGCAAGCCCCCGAGCCTGGAACGGCGCCAGCCCCAGCCCAGGGTTGACGTGAACCTTATGGATGAGTTCGGGCGTATCGGCTGCCACCTGCTCGATATCCATGCCGCCCGCGGCGCTCGCCATCAACAGTGGTCGTTGTTGCGCCCGATCGATCAGCAGGCCCAGATACAGCTCCGAGGCGATGTCCAACCCCTGTTCCACGAGCACTCGGGAGACAACCCGACCGGCGGGACCGGTCTGCGCGGTCACGAGGGTCATCCCCAGCATCTCGCCGGCGATGCGCGCAGCGCCGGTGGGATCGTCGGCCAGCTTGACGCCCCCGCCTTTACCGCGGCCACCGGCGTGGATCTGAGCCTTGACGACGACCCGCCCGCCGCCCAGACGCTCGGCCACCGCGGCGGCCTCATCAGCAGAGAAGACCGGCTCCCCCCGCGGCGTGGCGACACCATGCTGCGTCAGCAGCGCTTTTCCTTGGTACTCGTGAATCTTCACATTTGCCCCTGGGCGTTACAGACGAGACCCGATGCCGCGGCCACCGGACCCGCGCACATGCGGCGGCTCCCATGGCCACGAGCGCCTGCCCGGGCGATCTCGGAGGTCAGAGTCCGAGAATACCCACCAACTCCGTCACGGCGGCGGCCGACTTGTCGAGCGCCGCCTGTTCGCCCGGCTCCAGCGCGATCTCGATGACCTGTTCGCCACCGCCCGCACCCAGCTTGACCGGGACACCGACAAACAAATCCTTGATGCCGTACTCGCCCTGCAGATAGACCGCACACGGCAGAATCTTCTTCTTGTCCTTCAGAATCGCACCGACCATCTCGACGACGGCCGAGCCGGGCGCATAGAACGCACTGCCCGTGCCCAGGAGCTTCACAATCTCCGCCCCGCCATTCGCCGTCCGCGTCACAATCGCCTCGATCGTGGCCTCATCAAGCAACTGCGTGATCGGAATCCCGGCCACGGTCGAAAACCGCGGCAGCGGGACCATGGTGTCTCCATGCCCGCCCAGCACGAACGCGTGCGTGTTCTCCACGGACACGTTCAGTGCCTCGGCGATGAACGACCGCATCCTGGCGGAATCGAGGACCCCGGCCATGCCGATCACGCGCTCACGTGGGAACCCAGACTCGCGATAGACGACCTGGCACATCGCGTCCAGCGGATTCGTCACCGGGATGATGATGCAATCGGGTGAATGCTTCACGACCTCGGCCGTCACCGACTTGATGATGCTGGCGTTCTTGTGCAGCAGGTCGTCACGGCTCATGCCAGGCTTCCGGGCCAGGCCGGCGGTGATCACCACGATGTCAGACCCCGCGGTGTCGGCGTAGTCGGTGGTGCCCAACACACGAGAATCGGACCCCTCGATGGGACAGGCCTCAAGCATGTCAAGGCCCTTGCCCTGCGGCACTCCATCCAAAATATCAAGCACTACCACGTCGGCCAGCTCCTTGTCGGCGATGCTGCGTGCCGCCGTGGCGCCGACGTTACCGGACCCGATGACGCTGACTTTTCGATTCATGACGCGTGCGTACCCTTTCACTTTTCAGAGATGTGGCCAGACTCACCAACGGTCGCGTGCCGACCGCGCCGACCTGGTTTTCAATGGTGACCATCTGACAAAAACGACCGTGATTACCTATCCATGTGGCCTGTGCGTTTTAGGGCACATCCCCGTAGCGGGTTCCAAGATCTTCACAGAAATTGTGGAAAACCTTGTGGAAAAACCCACCCGTGACGACTCGCGACCCGGGCCAACTGGGGACTTCGAGCGATTTGCACCATCGTGGTGCGAGAACGGATGGTGACCGACGCCCGCAAACGGTAGCCATTATACTGTACGGAATGAAACGTCCCGGGGAGGTCACCCGATCTCCTGAGCGGACACATCCCGCGCTCCATCCCGAGGCCGCCGTTGTGCGCCTCGGGTCACCGATAGGAACCGAGCCATTGATGAAAATCGTGATCGCCGACCCCCTGCCGACCTCCGCCGCTGATCTCCTCTCGGCCGAGGGCTGGACCGTGGATGCGGACACCAGTCGTTCACCCGAGGCACTCTCCACGACATTGGCAGATGCCGATGCCATCATCGTACGCAGTGCGACCCAGGTGGACGCCGCGCTCCTCGCCAAGGCGCCAGCGCTCAAGGTAGTCGGGCGCGCCGGGACCGGTGTGGACAACGTCGATCTGGATGCGGCAAGTGGACGCGGCATCCTGGTGGTGAACGCCCCAGGCGCAAACAGTATCAGCGTTGCCGAACATACCTTCGCGTTGCTGCTTGCCTCGGCCAGAGCGATCGCGACCGCAGACGCGCACATGAAAGCGGGCCGCTGGGAAAAGAAGCGACTCACCGGGATAGAGTTGCGAGGCAAGGTGCTCGGCGTCGTCGGGCTCGGCCGGATCGGCCGGGAAGTCGTGCACCGCGGACACGCCTTCGGCATGCGTGCCGTGGCTCACGATCCCTTCATCTCGAGCCAGATCGCCGCCGACCTCAACGTGGAGTTATTGGAACTCGACGAGCTGTGCGCCCAGGCCGACTTCATTACCCTCCACGTGCCCTCGACCGGTGACCGTCCCCTCTTTGACGCCGACCGGTTGTCGCGCTGCAAGCCGACCGCGCGGATCATCAACACCGCACGCGGGACCCTCATCGACGAGTCCGCGCTGGCCGACGCCATCGCGGGGGGCACCATCGGTGGGGCGGGGCTAGACGTCTTCGAGACCGAGCCGCCTTCGGACAGCCCGGTCGCCAGGCTGCCCGAGGTTGTGGCCACGCCACACATCGCCGGCTCGACCCGAGAGGCCCAAGAACTCGTCGGGCTGGAGACGGCCACCTGCGTCCGTGACTACCTCAAGGCCGGCATCGTCCGCAACGCCGTCAACTACCCGTCACTCGCTCCCGAAGAGCTCACTCGACTACAACCCTATACGGTGCTCGCGCAGAGGCTTGGGGCCTTCCTCGGCCAAGTAGCCACAGCGCGGCCCGAGACCATTGCCATTCGATACTACGGGGACCTGTCGGAGGGGAACAACGAGATGCTGGTCGGGGCGACCCTCGTCGGCTTCTTCAGCACGGTGCTGTCGACGCACGTCACCCCGATCAACGCCCGTGCCCTGGCGAAAGAGCGCGGGATCGAGGTCGTCGAGTCGCGCAGTTCGCGTCCGCGAAACTTCACAAATTTGCTCTCCGTAAAAGTGCACACGAGCGAGGGCGAGCGCTGGGCGGAGGGGGCGGTGTTCGAGCATGCGGGTCCCCGCCTGGTGTTATTCGACGGCATCACGGTTGAAGCCCCCCTCGACGGAACCCTGGTGGTGATCCACAACAGCGACCAGCCTGGGGTGATCGGCGAGGTCGGCACGGTGTTGGGCCACCACAGAATCAACATCGAGACCTTCGCGCTCGGGCGCGGCCCGGCGGGTGCGGTGGCGGTGGTCAAGATCGACAGCGCCGGCGGCTCGGGCGGAACCGGCAGTCTGGTAACACCGGAGGTATTGACCGAGATTCAAGCGGTGAACGCGGTGCAGCAGGCGACTATTGTCACACTGTGAGCGTTCAGGGCAGGGTCAGCTGTAACGACTCGCCGGTCTGGTGGTCGAGGAGCACGGCTGCGGCGGCGCTGACGTCGCGAACTTGATACCGCCCCATCACCTCGTCGCCAACGTGCGAGAGAAACACGCGGCCGTCGACGGAGAGAATCGCGGTGTGGAGAAAGCCGGTCGGCGTGCGGTCGGCGGCAATCCCCGCCAGCGTGATTGCCGCCGTGGCCGCTGGCCCCCACCCGACCACTGCGGGCGACGCCACCACGACGTCTTCCGGCAGGAGGGTCTCGGAAGCCCGCTGCTCAACACGTGACTCGGCCCGCTCCCGCCGCCCCAGGGTGAACGGATTGCGGCTTGGAGACCGCGGACGAGGTGCGGCTTCGAGCCTGGCCGTCAGCCGTGCCACTTCGTGGTCCAAGTCGAGGCGAGGCGACGGATCGGCCTCGGGGGCCGACACCGCGACGGGTGCATCCAACTGCGGCTCGGCCGCCGCTCCCGGTGCGGTGCTGGCAGCCGAGGAGAGCCACGCGCCCATCAGCGCGGTCCCAACCGCCAGCAGTGCTACACGCGAATTGGTCATTTCCGTCCCCGTCGAGGCATGGTACCACGTCTCCGGGACAGTCCGCGCCCCTCGGTCAACGCCGCTCCAGGCCCCACCGCACCGGGTGAGGCACAGGCCGTCTCCCCGCCCGTGCCAGGCCGCAAAACACCGTGATGTACTGTGTTAGGATTCACCGTGCACGCCGCGACTCGGCTCTCGGGTAAGTCCACCGAAGCAGCCACCCGAGTCGCCGCGATCATTCCCGCGCGCTACGCATCAACCCGACTTCCCGGCAAGCCGCTAGCCGACATCGGTGGGCGACCGATGGTCGAACATGTGTATCGGCGTGTCGCAGCGGCTTCCACGGTCGAAACCGTCGTCGTCGCTACCGAAGATGCGCGTGTGGCGCAAGCCGTGCTGGCATTCGGCGGTAACGCTCGGATGACCAGAAGCGACCATCTGAGCGGTACCGACCGGGTGGCAGAAGTGGCCGACAGCTTGGACCACGACCTCATCGTCAACGTGCAGGCAGACGAGCCCTTGATCGAACCCGAGATGATCGACCTTGCCGTGGCCGCCTGCAGGAACAACCCGGAGGTCATGATGGCGACGTTGCGGTGTCCGCTCCGGAACGAAGCGGAAAGGCTGGCGCCCGATGTGGTGAAGGTGGCGATCGACCGACACGGATACGCGTTGTTTTTCTCACGAGCCCCCATCGGTTCCAGTCGGGTCGCCGACGGAGCCCCGGGGGCGTCGTCGGTCGCAAAACACATCGGGTTGTATGTCTATCGACGCCCGTTTCTTCTCACCCTCAGCCAGCTGGAGCCCACACCGCTCGAGCGCGCAGAGCGCCTCGAACAGTTGCGCGTGCTGGAGCATGGCTACCGCATCCTAACCGCCGCCACCGAACACGAGGCTGTCGGCGTCGATACGCCTGCTGACCTCGAACGCGTCCGCCTCCTCGTTGCCGCCGGAGTCCATGTATGACCGAACCGCTGCTCAATTCACACGGTCGCCCCGTCAAGTTCATCTTTGTCACGGGCGGCGTGGTGTCCTCACTTGGGAAGGGGCTGGCCGCGGCATCAGTCGGGTGCCTGTTGGAGGGCCACGGATACACCGTCACCCTGCAGAAGCTGGATCCCTACGTGAACGTCGATCCCGGCACCATGAGCCCGTACCAGCACGGGGAGGTGTACGTCACCGACGACGGTGCGGAAACCGATCTAGATCTCGGCCACTATGAGCGTTTCACCGATACGGTGACCTCAAAGCGCCACAACTGGACCACCGGCAAGATCTACCTCTCCGTCATTCAAAAAGAACGCCGCGGTGACTATCTTGGCGGCACGGTTCAGGTCATTCCGCACATCACCAACGAGATCAAAGACTGCATCCGCGGAGTCGCCACCGATGTCGACATCGTGCTGGTGGAGATCGGCGGCACCGTCGGTGACATCGAAAGCCAGCCGTTCCTCGAAGCGATTCGGCAATTCAGACAGGATGTCGGACGGGCACACACGCTGTATATCCATCTCACCCTGGTTCCGTTTATCGGTGCCGCCGGCGAACTCAAGACGAAACCGACGCAGCACAGCGTGCGGGACCTCCGAGCGCTCGGTATTCAACCTGACATTCTGCTGTGCCGGACGGACCGCGCCCTGCCCGCGGAGCTCTGCCGCAAGATCGCACTATTCTGCGACGTCGATGAGGACGCGGTAATCACCGCCAGGGATGTATCGAGCATCTACGAAGTACCGCTGGCCTTCGCCAATGAGGGACTCGACCGCAAGATCCTCCGGCTGCTGCAATTACCGGATTCGACCCCGGCTATGGGTGAGTGGCAGTCTCTGGTCGACGGCATTCAGCACCCGACCGACCGGTTGACCATCCATGTCGTCGGCAAGTATGTCGGATATGAAGATTCGTACAAGAGCTTGAACGAGGCGTTGTATCACGGCGGCTTCCGCCACGGACTCGCAGTGGACATCCAGTGGGTAGAGGCCGAAGCGCTGGAGGCGGACGACAGTGAGCGGCTGCTCGATGGCGCCGACGGCGTACTGGTCCCCGGTGGATTCGGAGACCGCGGCAGCCGAGGCATGATGCGCGCCGCACAGATCGCCCGCGAACGCGGCATCCCATACTTCGGGATTTGTTACGGATTCCAGTGGGCGGCGGTCGAATTCGCGCGCAACGTATGCGGCATCGCCGGAGCCGACTCGACCGAGTGCGACCCCGACGCCCCAGACAAGGTCATCTACAAGTTGCGCGATCTACTCGGCGTCGATGACCTGGGCGGCACGATGCGGCTTGGTTCCTATCCCTGTCGACTGCTGCCCGGCTCGAAGGCCCACGGCATCTACGGCAGCGACGAGGTGCAAGAGAGACATCGACACCGGTACGAATTCAACCCGAGTTACGAATCGGCACTCGCCGACCGGGGGCTCGTGTTTTCGGGCCGCTCGCCCGATGGCAAGTTCGTCGAAACGATCGAGTTATCTGATCATCCGTGGTTCGTGGCGGTGCAGTTTCACCCAGAGTTCCGTTCCAAGCCGCTCCGCCCGCATCCGCTGTTCGCGGACTTCGTCCGCGCCAGCTACGCCCACCACACGGAGTCCCGCGCGCGGCTCGCATCAGCCATTTCGTAGCGCCGGCACACGGTCCTTCGTTCGCCCGCGGTCGGGCGAGGCGTGATCTCTCTATAATGAACCCATGGCTCTTGTGCGTGTGGGCGACATTCCGATCGGCGACGGTGCTCCCCTGGTCCTTATCGGCGGTCCCTGCGTCATCGAAAACGAGGCTCACGCGCTGTCGATGGCCGAAGCCATCGGAACAGTGGCGAGGCGTCTTGGGGTGCCCTACATCTTCAAGGCGTCGTTCGACAAGGCCAATCGCACGTCTCTCCATTCGTACCGCGGACCCGGACTTGAGGCGGGCGTCGCAACGTTGGCGCACGTGAAAGACGCGCACGGCCTCCCCATCCTCACTGACGTCCACGAACCCCAGCAGGTCGCTGCTGTGGCCGAGGTGGCCGACGTCCTACAAATTCCCGCATTTCTGGCGCGTCAAACAGATCTCATCGTGGCAGCCGCCGATTCCGGTCGAGTCGTCAATCTCAAGAAGGGGCAGTTCATGGCTCCAGGGGACATGCAACACGCCCTGGCCAAGGTGACCGCTCGTGGGAGCGACCAGGTGCTGCTGACCGAACGCGGCGTGAGCTTCGGTTACCACAACCTGGTGGTGGACATGCGGGCGTTTCCCCAGATGCGGGCACTCGGCGCACCAGTCGTCTTTGATGTCACACACAGCTTGCAGCTCCCCGGAGCCGGTGACGGGGTCACGGCGGGTCAGGCCGAATACATTGAGCCGCTTGCCTCGGCCGGGGTGGCCGCGGGGGTGGACGGGATTTTTCTCGAGATTCACGACGACCCACCCCACGCGAAGAGCGATGGTCAAAATGCCTTGCGGCTCGACCAGCTCGAGCCGCTGCTGACCCGGCTGCTTCGAATCGACGCGGCCGCGCGCGTATGACTGACATGCCTCACTCCGCCGCGTCCCCGGTGACCGACGTCGACCTACGCCTCGCCCGCGAAGTGCTGGAAATCGAGGCTGCCGCGATTACGTCGCTGGTGGCTCGTATTGACGAGCGCTTCGCCGAAGCCGTCACCACCCTCGACGCCTGCGCTGGGCGCGTCATCGTCACCGGCATGGGCAAGTCTGGAATCATCAGCCGCAAGATCGCCGCCACCCTCTCCAGCACCGGTACGCCCGCGTTTTTTCTGCACCCGGCGGAAGCGGTGCACGGTGACCTGGGTGTCATACAAGCCGACGACGTGGTCGTGGCGTTGTCCCATACCGGCGAGACGAGCGAGATTTTGCGTCTCCTGGAAACGATCAAACGCGTCGGCGCCCGGGTCATCTGCCTGACCGGTGACCCACACTCGACCCTCGCCGACGCAGCCGACGTCACGCTCGACTGTCAGGTCCGCAACGAGGCGTGTCCGATGAATCTGGTGCCGACGGCCAGCACCACGGCCGCCCTCGCCATGGGCGATGCCCTCGCGATGACCCTGCTGGTGAAGAAGGGTTTTGGCGAGCACGACTTCGCGGGGCTACACCCGGGAGGCGGCCTTGGTAAACGGCTCCTGCGGACCGACCGGCTGATGCACGCGGGCGATTCGCTGCCGGTGGTGGTCGCGAACACGCCGATGCGCACCGTGCTGCAGGTCATGTCGGACAAAGGCCACGGCATGACGTGTGTCTCGACCGCTGACGGCCGCCTGGCCGGCGTGATCACGGACGGCGACCTCCGGCGACGCTTGGCCCGTGGCGATAGCCTCACCGACCACACGGCGGGGGAGGTCATGACAACCGCGCCACACACCATTGGGCCCGCCACATTGGCGGCACAAGCGCTCCAAGTCATGGAGGCGCACCGGATCACCTCGCTGGTCGTGGTGGACGACCGCGACCAGGTGCTGGGTGTCCTCCATCTGCACGACCTGTGGCGGACTGAGCTGTTCTGATGGACGACTCGCTGGTTCTGCTCGGGGTCCTGCTGGCGCTGCTCATCGGCCTGGCCGCTGGGAAGGCGTGGGAACGGTACAAGCTGCGCGAGGGGCGCTGGATCGACCGCCGCAAGGCGCGAGAGTCACCACACTATATTCTCGGTCTCAACTTCCTCGTCTCGAACCAACTGGACCTCGCTATCGAAGAGTTGACCACGGCGGCCGGCATCGACGCCGAGGCACTCGAAATCCATCTCATTCTGGGCAATCTGTATCGCGAAAAGGGTCAAGTGACCCGTGCGATTCAGATGCACCAGCAGTTGTTGCGACGACCGAAGCTCACCAAGCTGGAGCATGCGTACGTCTTGCTCTGTCTTGCGCTTGACTTCAGGCGCGGGGGGTTCGTCGATCGCGCGCTCGAGGCGTTCACGGAAGTACTGCGATTCGATGCGGACAACTACTTCGCCCTGCTGAATCTCGAGAAACTACACGAGGAACAGCATCAGTGGAAAGAGGCGTATGCGATCAGGCAGCGGCTCGCAGCACTGGAGCCCCCGGCGCAGCAGCAGAAGCATCAGGCCATTCTGGCGTTTCTCGAAACGCAGCTGGGTCTCCAGGCTCTCGAGAGCAAGGACGATCAGGCCGCTGTCGCACGGTTTGAGTCCGCCGTTGACCTAGACGCCAACGCATTGCCGGCCTATGTGCGACTCGGTGACCTGCAGCACCGGGACGGGCGGGCCGGCGACGCCCTCGCCACGTGGGAACGGCTCATCACCATTGCGCCCGAGCGAGCGTATCTGGTGTTCGACAGAATCGAGGCGATGAGCCGTGAGCAGGGTGACAGCCGGCGTTTCCCGGCACTCTGTCGGCGCCTGATCGTGGCCAACCCGGTCGACTGGCGAGCCCGGCTCGCCCTCGGCCGCCACCTGGCCCGCGAGGGACACCCCTCGGACGCGCTGGATCTCCTGTTCGATTCGCTCGTCCACAACCCTCATGCGATGGCCATCCATCAGGTGGTCTGGCGGGCACTCGCGGCGCTGAACTTCGACGCCGATCGGGTACGCCGCTACATGGAACTGACGCGCGAGGCCGTGTTCTATCTTGACCCGCACGTGTGTATGCGGTGTCGGTATCGCAGCACGGAACTCCTGTGGCAATGCCCACAATGTCACGAGTGGAACACCTTCGTTGAGGAACGTATCGCGGCGGCTGAAGAAACCGAGGACGACGACGCCTAGCTCACGTGTTGCGCGGATCGTGCTGACCGGCGGGATCGCCACCGGCAAGAGCTATGTACTCGACCGTTTCGCCGACCACGGAGTGCCCATCCTCGATGCGGACCATCTGGCCCACGCGGCGGTGGCGCCGGATGGCCCCGCGTGGCAGGGCGTGCGCGACCGCTTCGGGGCCGACATGTTCGACCCGCATGGCCGTCTGGACCGGGCGAAACTGGGCGCGTTGGTATTCGCCGACGCTGAGGCGCGAGCCGACCTCAATCGTCTCGTGCACCCGCATGTTCGCGCCAACACCGCGGCGTGGTTCGCCACCCTCACCCCACCCGCCCGATTCGGCGTGGTGGCTATCCCGCTGTTCTACGAGACGCCGCGGGTCGAGCAATTCGACCGCGTCATCGTCACCGCGTGTGGTCCGGAACAACAGCTTGCCCGCGTCATGGCACGCGGCCTCACCGAACACGCCGCCCAACTCCGCGTCGCGGCCCAACTCTCCACGGAAGAAAAAGTGCGACGGGGCGACCATGTCGTCTGGACGGACGGGACGTTCGCGGACACGGATCGCCGGGTCGAGGAACTGTTCCGAACACTGTCGAGGCTGGACACATCGGTCACGCGCTAGCGGCTGGTCGCCGCCGGCAGGAACGGTCTACGTCGCACGTCTCAGCTCGGCCGCACGCAGCGTGTTCGACAGCAGCATCGTAATAGTCAGCGGCCCGACGCCGCCTGGCACCGGAGTCAGCGCGCCGGCGACCTCCGCCACTTCGGGATGCACATCGCCGACGACGGTATGCCCACGCCGCGCCAGCACATCGAGACGAGGCGACTCGGGCCCGAAGAGCGCAATCACCTCGTCCCGATCGCGGAGCCACGTTGTTCCCACATCAATCACCGTGGCACCCGGTTTGACGAAATCCCGGGTCACGAACCCCGCCCGCCCGACCGCCGCAACCAGAATGTCGGCGGTGGCGGCCACCGCCGGTAAGTCGACTGTGCGCGAGTGACAAATGGTGACGGTGGCGTGACGGTGCAACAGCAGCATCGCCATCGGCTTCCCGACAATGTCGCTGCGTCCAATCACCACCGCCCGCTGGCCCTCGATCGGGATCCCCGCGCGGTCGAGCAGCTCGATGACCCCGGACGGCGTTCCCGGCGCGATCCCGGGGCGATTCTGGGTGAGCCGACCGGCATTGATCGGAGTAAAACCGTCGACGTCCTTGTCAGGGTGAATCGCATCAAATACGCGCTTCTCCGCATCGCGCCCCATCCCGGACGGAAGCGGCGATTGCACGAGGATCCCGTCCACCGACTCGGCACGATTGAAACGGTCCACGAGCGCCAGCACCGCATCGACCGATGCCTCGTCCGGCAATCGCTCGAGCACCGCATTCACGCCGAGCGACTCGCAGGCGACCATCTTGTTCCGCACATACGTTTCGGACCCCCCGTCGTGGCCCGCTAGCACGATCCCCAGTCCTGGCGGCCGACCCGCCGCCGCCGTGAACGCCTGCACTCTCGGCGGGAGCGACGTCCGAATCGCTGCCGCCACCACCTTGCCATCCAGCCTCCGCGCGCCCGTCATTTCAGCCAGTCTCCCGCCCTTGTCACTCCAGGCCCACCCCGGATCTCGGTCATCTTAACAGGACGCCCCCCCCTCCGTGCCGCGGGCGCAAACCCGCGTTCTGCGGTAGACTTCCCCGGCGCATATCGGGGACACACGGATGGCAACGATCGGTCAGCGAGGCACCTGGAGTTCACGAGCCGGATTCATTCTCGCGGCCTCGGGGTCCGCCGTCGGCCTGGGCAATATCTGGGGGTTCCCGACCCAGGTTGGCCAGGGCGGGGGCGCCGTGTTCGTGCTCATCTACCTGGCCTGCGTGGTCCTGATCTGCCTGCCGATCATGGTGGCCGAGCTGGTGCTCGGGCGACGGGCCCAACTCGATCCGGTCGGCGCGTTCAGCATGCTTCGCCCCGGCTCGAGTTGGTGGCTGGTGGGCGCACTCGGTGTGCTGGCCGGCGCGGGGATTCTCTCCTTCTACTCCGTGATCGCCGGGTGGTCGGTCGCGTATATCTGGTACACAGCGACCGGCGCAGTGACCGGCGACGCCGACGCGATTGGCACGTTCTTCGGCACCTTCACCGCGAACGGGCCGCTCAGCGTGGGTTTGGCGCTGCTGGTGCTGACCACAACCGGCGCAGTACTGCTCGGCGGCGTCCAGTCGGGCATTGAGCGCGTCACGAAGTTGCTGATGCCGGCGCTGATCGCCCTGCTGCTTATTCTGGCGGTACGGGCGGCGACGCTTCCCGGCGCCGCGGCGGGACTCGCCTACTATCTCCGGCCCGATTTCTCACGGCTGCTCGACCCGGCGGTCATCAACGCGGCCCTGGGCCAGGCCTTCTTCTCCCTCAGCCTCGGGATGGGCGCGATGCTCACGTACGGCAGCTATCTGAGCAAGCGCGAGAGCCTTATCACCGCGGCCTGCTGGGTGGTCGCGTTGGACACATCGATGGCGCTCCTGGCCGGTTTTATCATTTTTCCGTCCGGGTTCTCTATCGAGGGATTCGACCCGAGCGCCAGCGGCCCCGGTCTGATCTTCGCGGTGCTCCCGCGCCTGTTTTCAACCCTCCCGGGCGGACAACTCTTCGGCGCGGCATTCTTCATTCTCCTGACCATGGCGGCGCTCACCTCGACCATCTCGCTGCTTGAGGTACCCGTCGCCCACTGTATCGACGTGCACAAGTGGACCCGCCGCAAAGCCGTCATCCTCGTGACGACTGGGGTCTTCCTCTTGGCCATTCCGTCGGCCCTCGGCAATGGTGCGGTCGCAGCCCTCACCCGGATGCCGGGGATCGGCGTCGACTTCCTGACCATGATGGGCACGATCTGGAACAACTTTGCCCTCCCGGTAGGTGGTTTGCTGACCGCCGTCTTTGTCGGTTGGGTGTGGCGAGTCGATCAGGCCATTGATGAGGTCGAGACACACGGGGCGTCGTTTCCGGCCAAGCGTCTGTGGAGCGTGCTGATCCGGTACGTATGCCCAGTCGCAATCTCCGTCATCATCGTGTACACCATCGTGTCGTTGTAGGACCGATCAGACGGTCACAGACGCTCCGCGGCGTCGTGTAGGCGCCACGGAGTCGGGACGGTTTTCGCTGGGCAACCATGGACCTCTTCGAGCAGATCATCCAAACGGTCAAGTTCTACGTCGACGGCTTCGGCATCCCGGTCGGCGAACAGGTGATTCCGCTCAAGGTGATCGCCCTGTTGGGGGCTGGTTTCTTTCTGACCGTCCGGCTCGGATTCGTACAGCTGCGATACCTGTCGCACGGCTTCGCGGTAGCCACGGGCCGCTACGACGACCCGAACGAACCTGGAGACGTTTCGCATTTCCAGGCCTTGACCACCGCGCTGTCGGCCACGGTCGGTATCGGTAACATCGCTGGCGCGGCCTGGGCCATCCACTACGGCGGGCCGGGCGCCCTTTTCTGGATGTGGATGACCGCACTGCTCGGCGCGGCAACCAAGTTCTCCGAGGTGACGCTGGCCCAGCGATACCGGGAAGTCACCGCCGAGACCCACAAGCACGAAGGCACCGTCGCCGGCGGCCCGATGTACTACATCGAACATGGGCTGGGTCCCCGATGGCGCTGGATGGCCATCTTCTTTGCTATCGCGCTCGGCTTCACGGCCTTCATCACCGGTAATGCGGTGCAAGCCAACACCCTGGCCGACACCATGCAGTCGAACTTCGGCACGCCAAATGTCGTGACCGGACTGCTGGCCGCGGCCGTCGTCGCCGTGGTGATTCTGGGTGGCATCACTCGCATCGGCCGGGTCACTGCCGTTCTCGCCCCCCTCATGGCTGGCATCTATGTCTTGAGTGCGCTGGTCATCATTGCGATGAATGCCGGAGCGGTCTTACCGACGTTCGCCCTGATCATGCGGGAAGCGTTCAATCCGTCCGCCGGCGTTGCTGGCACTGGCATCGGCGTCCTGCTGGTCACGCTCAACTGGGGCGTCAACCGTGGGCTGTTCTCGAACGAAGCGGGCCAAGGATCGGCGCCGATCGCGCATGCGGCGGCGAAAACGGACGAACCGGTCTCCGAGGGGGTCGTCGGCCTGGTGGAGCCATTTATCGACACGATTATCATCGTGACGATGACCTGCCTGGTGCTCATCATCACCGGGGTCTACGACGACCGCGTCCCGTCGGAGATGACCCTCGCTGGTGGAGATCTGACCTACGTCACGCCGCAACCGGACGGACGCTTCGTGGAGGGCGACGCGCCCGCGAGCATCCGAATCACCGGGGGACGACAACCGATCACCGACGGACAGGTCGCGTTCGCGTGGCACGACGTACCCGTCGAGCGGTTCTTCACGGACGTGGCACAGACGCAGGCCTTCACCGGCGCCATCGACCCAGCCGCCGGGTCTGCGGTCGGGGCCGATGGCACGACCTACGACACGTTATATGGGAACGCCCCCGAGGGGGGCGCCCCGCTGACCCAACTTGGATTCCAGCGCGGATTGGCGCCCCTCGTCGACTGGGGGGGCTTCATCGTCGTCCTGTCGGTGATGCTGTTCGCCATCTCCACCGCGATCTCGTGGAGCTATTACGGAGACCGATGCGCCGCCTATCTGTTCGGTAAACAGGCGGTTCTGCCCTATCGACTCGTGTATGTGGCGATGGGTCTTTCTTGGGACCGTGATCGCGCCGGCCGCGGTCTGGGACCTCGGTGACATCGCTCTCACCGTCTGTATTCTGCCGAATCTGCTTGCCCTGGTGCTGCTGTCCTCAAAAACACGCACCCTGATGGACGACTACTTCTCACGGCAGGCATGGCTGCAGCAACCGAAAGACTAGCAGCGGCGTCGGTCGACGCAGCGGGGCTTGCACCACGGGCTGCTAGTGCGCAAGCACAGCGAGGTAATCACGGACGCGCGTCGACGGGTTTGCCGGGTGGCGAGCAAGTCGGCAATGACCGCGACCGCGGACGCGCCCGCGGCTAGCACGGCTGGCGCGGTGGCCAGGGTGATGCCACCGATCGCGACGACCGGTCGGCCCCCCGCGGCGGCCGCTGTCCGCCGCACCGCATCCAATCCCACCGCCACGTATCCCGTGTCCTTCGTGCGCGTATCGAACACTGGACCCGTGGCGAGATAGCTGACCGGCTGCAACAACGCCTCGCGCACCTGCGCCTCGTCGTGGGTCGAGACGCCAATCATCGCA
>CALLXD010000046.1 GCA_937766455.1 Vicinamibacterales bacterium
AAAATCATACTTTTCCTGATATTCAGGCGTGGTGTAAATAGGTTGTCTGAACCAAATCATATTCGGAGCATTTTCATTAAAGTCTAATGCTCTGGCTCTCTCTACAACATCATTAAAACTGAATTCATTAAGACCTGTTCCGTTGGAGATGGTGCAATTTGTCATTCGAACTACAGCACCAGCCGGAACATCGACATCTTGCGCCTGAGTCACGACGGATCCCAGACCGAATGTCACGACGCAAAACAATACAATAAGTTTTTTCATTAGACTGACTCCTCTATGCATGTGATCGATGAATACAGCTTCACCACTCGCGCCTCGATGGCGTACATCTTCCCAATGCGCCTGAGCGTTCTTCTGCTCGGCCCGCGCCCGTAGCGAATCGAACTCCGGCGTCTGCGCCTGCACCGGCGGACCGACGGCGAGCGCGACTCAGGACGACGACGACGAACCGGACGGCGTGCGTCATGCGGGTATCTCAGCTCACGGTGATGTGATGTCGGACCCCATCCTACTGCCGGCTGGTCGAAACCGTTACGAAAAAGCGGGTCGCCAAGAGTCCCGTGCCGGACACGGCGCGCCAGTCAACGCACCGCCGCACGGTGCGGCTGGTCATCCGCGTCGACGACGGTCTCGGCTGCCGCTTCCATCCGCTCCAGCGCCTGTGCCAGACGCACCGGCGTAGTCCGTACGTACCGTATTGAACCGCCTGCGCCAGCGGTAGGATCGGCGTCTATGCCTCGTCACGCAGGGGAGTACCGGTGCCGGTCGTCTAATTTTGGATTCACATCCAACGTGGAGGAGGGCCGCCCTCCCCCCCTGACCCACGTGTGGGCAGGAGGAGGGCGGAGTGGCAGGGTCCGTGGCTTCGAGGCAGTGATGGAAACTGTGCCTCGGGCAAGTTGTAAATAGCGATATTTCTCAATTCGGAGTGCTGATACTCCTGCTCCTAGCCCGATGCCACGGGAGAAAGTGACCGTTTCTGGCCAACTAGCGTGACCGCGCTCGGGACCGACTCCTCAGCATCACCGAGTGTTTGACAGACGCTGCTGGACTCCGCCTTGGACACCAGCGTCCCTGATGTACGCGGCCCCGCCCACCACCGCATCCAGTCGTCCGTCAGTGCCACTGGTCGTCTGCTCGTCGGTCATTGCCACTGTCAGTCGTGTCTGCTTGGTTGTCATCGTCTGTGCTCCTTGCTGTGTCCGTCTGCGGCTCATCCGCAGTGGATGATGGCAGTGTAGAGTCCGGTGACGAACCTCACCATGACGCACCGCACAGAGCCTCTGTGAAGTTGATCACAGAGTGCCGACAGCGCCTCGCCCGAGAATGGGAGGCCGCGCACCGGCGTACTCCGCACGTACCGTGAGGTCGTGGTGATGTGGGCGTGACCGAGACAGTCCCGCACGTCCTGCAGTCCGCTGACGAGTCCAGCAGCCGACAGGCGGTCAGGCCGCCCACGTCGCACAGCCCAATCGGACACCTGGAGATTCCAGGGCACCACGGCCATCTGAGGCCGCAGTCCAGCCATGGACCATCGGTCTCCGACAGATCCAGTCCGTCCAGTGATGCGCTGGCTTGGCTCGATTATTTCTGCACTCTTGAGAATTCAAATTTAACCGAATCGTCACGGAGGTCCCATGTCTCGACGCAGAAATTAATTACTCCGTCGGTGACATCATCCAATGAATAGATAGTGAGCATGTGACCGTCTCGAGTCCAGACGCCATTGCGAATGCCCTCGTTCGATTCGCCATTATCTGCAATTGTGCGCCCGATGCCGGTGACGGAGCCTTGAGTTTCATGCTTCGGGTTTGTAAGGAAGTTATACGTTAAATAGACCTTTCCGTAGTGCCCGGCCTTTCCGGTGACATTGGCAGTTACACCGTCCGGCGTGTTGGTGATGGATGTGATGGTACCCTCGACGGAAAAGCTCTCGCTCCCGAGCGTGAATTTATCTGCGACTGACATTGTTCTCCTCGCTAAATCGGCCTGCTCCATTGGCGTGGACAATGAGCCCGCGTGCCGGGGTTGTTTTATAGCCACGCGAAGCTCAACCATACATCGAACGCCTCCAGAGGGACACAACCGTTCGCCGCCAGCCGAAACCACCGCACGGCCTCGGCATCGTCCTCCGGGACACCTCGACCGTTGGCGTACATGACCCCGAGGTCGTTCTGCGCCTCAGCATCCCCTGCCTCAGCACGCACCCGCAGCGCATCGATCTCCGGCGTCTGCGCCTGCACCGGCACACACACTGCGAGCGCGGCCAGGACGGCGACGACGGCAACGAACCGGGTGGCGTGCGTCATGCGGGTCTCTCGGCTCACGACGATGTGATGTCGGACCCCATCCTACTGCCGGCTAGCAGGAGGTTCAATCTTCGCTGTCTGTTTGAGCAATTCACCGGGTCCGGCAAGCGCCTCGATCTCGGACAGCGATGCTTGCGTCTGGTTTCAAGGTAGAGCATGCGTCATCATCCGGCTCTACACATTCAATGGAGGAGAAGAGATGCGTTTTGGTAACTGGTCTGTCGGTACGGCTCTTATTGTCATCGGCGTCCTCGCTGGCACGCTCGCGCCGTCGCTGCGCGCCCAGGCCGTACCCGATCCGTGCGTGGCACCGTGGGACGTTACGATTGGGTCGCAGAGACCGCCATCATTGGAACTGCGCGAGGCGGGCTGGCACGC
Source organism: Vicinamibacterales bacterium (assembly GCA_937766455.1). Classification (GTDB taxonomy): domain Bacteria; phylum Acidobacteriota; class Vicinamibacteria; order Vicinamibacterales; family UBA8438; genus UBA8438. The sequence goes on from CALLXD010000046.1 coordinate 2,694, forward strand.
CGTGAAATGGAACCGCTGCACAGGCGAAACATTTGTCTTTTCGGCGGATGATGAACGCGACGGGCGCGTGGAGGATTCAACCGCGTGGACCAAACACCCCGTGCAATAGGCCATGCACTGCACAGAGGCAAGCCCTAGACGGGTGTGGGTCCTAGTACCGTGCGTCCTGGCCGGGTGTTTTGGTTCGGGATGAGGCCCGACGCACCGAAGCAGCGTTTGGCCCCTCGAATCAAAAAGATGTGACTAAAAGGGGCTGGAGGGCTCCACGACGAACTGCGTGGCCTTGAACGTTTCGGCTAGGTCGGCGAGCTTGTCCAGTTCCGCCTGTGGTCCCTGGAAGAGGACAGTCCCTGGAACCTGGTCGACGAGTGCAAAAAGCTCGTGCAGGGGGCCGCCTTCCTTTAAGATTTCACTGATGAATGCTTTGAACGCGTCGGCGTCTTTGTAGACCTCGCTCACCGAGTTCCTCCGGTTCGCCTCGTCGTTACCGAACCTGAGGAGGATCACGCCGTCGAGCGACTGGGCCACCGCCTCAATCTTGGCCTGGACGGCTTTGATGGCGTCCACAGTGGCCCCCTCCTTCCACGCATCTATGACGGAGAGGGTGACAATTGAAGAGGCCATTACTTACTGTTCACCTGAGAAGACATTTCATTATTTGAACATGACACAAGGGAGCATTGCAACTTGGCGGCCAATACACCAGGTCCGCTGACGAGTCCAGACCCCGACAGGCGGTCAGGCCGCCCACGTCGCACAGCCCAATCGGACACCCGGAGATCCCAGGGCGAGCGCGACAGGGCCGCGCCCAGGGGGAGGGCTGCGCGGGTCCGCGACATTGGCACAGGGGGGCCTAGGGCGTGTTTTCTGTTAGCCCTGCGTTAGCCCGTACACAAAAACAGGCTCCTCTGGGGGGAGGAACCTGTCGTAACACCCTATGAAATATGGTCGGGATGACTGGATTCGAACCAGCGACCCCCTGACCCCCAGTCAGGTGCGCTACCAAACTGCGCCACATCCCGACGCGAAACACTCTGTCAATCACGGACCTGAGCCCTGGCGGCTCGGTTGGGGGACCCGTGATCGCGCTATGTCCGTTTTTGGGCTGACTAGGCCCCTCGGCTGGGCTTCCGAGACTTCTTCTCTGACGTGCCATCTGCCTGGGCGCTCTCGGGTCCGCCCGCGCGCTGTGGCACGTTGCCAGGCTCCGAGAGCATCTCTAGCAGTGACCGGAGCCCGGACTTGACAACCTCGACCTGTGCCCGGGCCTCGCCGCCATCGGTATCAAAGAGCAGCAGATCGGATTCGTCACTGTCTGGCGTCTCTTTGGCCAGCTTCCGTCGTGCGGCTCCGAGCGTGAGCCCCTCGCCGACGATTAACTCTTTGATGCGTATGACCTTGTCGACGTCCGCCTGGCGGTACAGCCGTGTCCGCCCGTTGCTCTGCGGCACCCCTAAATCTGGAAACTCGGCCTCCCAGGTCCGGAGCACATACGGTTGTAACTCCACCATCGAGCAGACGTCGGCGGCTTTGTAGGCCTTGCGCTTCGGAATCTTGACCGGTGTCGTCATCGCTGAGCCGTGATCCTAGCGAGTATACACCGCGGCATGACCACCTCCGGTCATCGGCCACGCACCTTGAGGCGGATCGGTGTGCCTACGAAGCCGAACGCATCCCGCAACCGGTTCTTCAGGAACCGCTCATACGAGAAGTGCAAACGCTCTCCGCGCGTGGTGAAGATCGTGAAAATCGGGGGCGCGGTACCACTTTGCACCGCGTATTTGATCTTGATGCTCCCCTTGCCCTCCCCGGCCAGGCGCATGCTTCCGCACCGCCGCTTCCATCATGCGATTCAGTTCGCCGGTGGCCACCTCGCGTCGCCGGGCCTCGCCTACCTCATCGACCCGTTCGAGGAGGCGAGCGGTCCGTTCACCGGTCAGGGCCGAGATGTGCACGATGGGCGCATAGTCGGCGAATTTGAGTGCTTCGCGCGCATCCAGGTCGAATTCTTTCGCGAACGTGCCCTCTTGGCCGCGGACGAGGTCCCACTTGTTGGCGGCGATCACAAGGCCGCAGCCGGCAGCCTCGGCTTCGCCGGCAATGGCGGCGTCGCGCCGGGTGACGCCCACGGAGGCGTCGATGACGAGGACCGAGACGTCCGCCTTGTCCATCGCATGTCGGGCGCGCACCACGCTCACGGCTTCGACCTGCCCGCTCTGGGCGACCTTGCCGGGCCGCCGGATGCCGGCCGTATCGACGACCCGGAGCTCGCGGTGGTGCCAGCGGACGACTTCATCCACCGCATCGCGGGTCGTGCCCGGCACGGGGCTGACCATGACCCGATCGCCGCCGACCAACCGGTTGACCAGCGACGACTTCCCCACGTTCGGGCGGCCGACGATCGCGATGCGTGTCTCGGAGGCGACCGGAGCGGCATCGTCGGGCTCGGTCACGGTCGCGGTCGCGTGGTCTGGTCCCGGCGGCAGTCGGCTGACAACCTCATCGAGGAGATCACCAATGCCGAGCCCGTGCTCAGCCGCAATCTCGACAATCGGTTCGAACCCGAATCGATGAAATTCCGGCATCCGGTCGCGGGCGCGGCGGTTGTCAGTCTTGTTGACCGCGACGATGACGGGCACGCCTAGCCGGCGCAAGTCGGCCGCCACCTCGTCGTCGGCCGGCACCGGCCCCTCTGGGCCATCGACGACGAACACCAGCAGGTCCACACCGGCGGCAGCACGGAGAACGCGTTCGGCCACGGCGTCTTGCATGGGGTCGAGACTGGCCCCGACAACCCCCCCGGTATCGACGAGGGAGAAGACACGGCCCTGCCACTCGACGGCACCACCCAGCACGTCACGGGTGGTTCCGGCGACGGAGGTGACGATGGCGCCCCGGGTACCGGTGAGCCGATTGAAGAGCGTGGATTTGCCGACGTTGGGCCGTCCCACAAGGGCGACCTGGCCGTGCGGTTGTGCTGTAGGGCGTGTCATACCTGAATCGTTGTGCTGACGGGGCTGCTTGCTTGACAGCCGTAAGTGCCAGTATCTATGATGCTTACAGACGTCTGGAGCCGAACTGCATGATCAAGGTCGACATCGTCAACGAAGTCTCCAAACTCGCCGATATCACCAAAGTCAAAGCCGAAGTGGCCGTGGACGCGGTGTTCGACGCGATGCGGATGTCCATGCAACGGGGCGAACGGATCGAGCTGCGCGGATTCGGTGTGTTTCAGGTCAAGCCCCGGAAGCGTGGCATCGGCCGCAATCCACGGACCGGCAAAGAAGTACGCATTCCCCCCGGTCGCACCATCCGTTTCAAGCCGGGCAAAGACCTGCAGGACATCGGCGGTTAACACCGGCCAGTCCGCCCGCGCGTTCTCAGAACTACGGTTCGCCTCACGTGGATCACTCCAGTCTTCCCCCCTCAACGCCGGATCCCATCTGGGTGCCGGCGCCCCGCGAGGACGCGCCGCTGGCTCGCCCCGTGTTCACCCCACCGATCGTGCCGACCCGGCGTCCGGATCGCCCCTGGGTCAATCTGCTGCTGCTGCTGGCCACCATCGGCAGCACGACCTACTTTGGCAGCTGGCACTATCAGGGGTTCGTCACCGATTTCGATGGTGTGGTGCACAGTGAGGTCTCGCTCTGGCACGGCCTCTGGTACAGCGCGACCATTCTGGGTATTCTGGGCTGTCACGAGCTGGGTCACTATTTCGCGTGTCGATATTATCGTGTTGATGCGTCGCTTCCCTATTTTCTCCCGGCGCCATTGCTCACGGGCACGCTGGGCGCGTTCATCCGGATCCGTCAGCCCATCCCGACGAAACGGATGCTGTTCGACATCGGCGTGGCGGGGCCGATCGCCGGCTTCGTGGTGGCGGTGCCGGCGTTGTTCATTGGCATGAGCCTGTCTCGCGTGCTGCCCCTGCCTGACGAATTTGTCGGCTATTCATTGGGTGAGCCACTGCTGTTTCGCCTGGCCGCCTGGCTCGTCTGGGGCGAGGCACCCGACGGGTATTCGCTGAATCTTCACCCGATGGCCTTTGCGGCCTGGTTCGGCCTGTTGGCGACGGCGCTCAATCTGTTTCCCATTGGACAACTTGATGGCGGACACATCTCGTATGCCACGCTCGGTTCGCGCTCGACGCTGGTGTCCATCGGGGCGGCAGCCCTCGTCATGCTGCTTACCTTTGTGTCGGCCAGCTGGATCGCATGGGCCGTCCTGATGGCGATCATGATGTTCACGATGGGACCGCGTCATCCGCGCACACTGGATCACCACATTCCGCTCGACCGCACCCGGGTCTGGATCGCGGTCGGCGCTCTGGTCATGTTCATCGTGTGTTTCACGCCGGCTCCGCTCGAATTGACCGGCCCGCTGGTTGAATAGGCGCCGAATCGCCGCTGAATACCCACCCACCTGGTCCACGCCCGCAATCATCGCGGCACGTGTGCTCCACACCGTTGCATCTGCTTCGAGGCGCGTCCCATCCACCCACTACAGCATCGAGAGTGGATCGACGTCGATCACCACCCGCCGTTTTAACTCGCCTCGGCCCTCGAGGGTAGCCAGGAGCGCCCGCCGCATTTCTCCGCGCTGCGGTCCTTTGAGCAGGAGTTGAGCCCGATACTGTCCCCGCAGACGTCCCAATGGAGCAGAGGCTGGTCCGAGTACCGTGTATTGATTGGCGCGCGCCCGCGCCCCCTGCGCCAACTCGGCGGCGTCCTGCATCGCTTGGTTGAACGTGGGCGCGCGCACGACGGCGCTGACCAGCGCCACCTCCGGTGGATAGTGCATGGCCGTGCGGAATTCCATCTCGTCGGCGAAGAACGGTTCATACGCCTGCCGACAGGCGTAGCGAATACTGTAGTGGTTGGGGTACAGCGTCTGCACAATCGCCTCCCCGGGCAACGTCCCCCGCCCGGCTCGACCGGCCACCTGGGTCAGCAGCTGGAATGTTCGCTCCCCCGCCCGAAAATCGGCCACGCCGAGCCCGACATCGGCCGAGATGACACCTACCAGCGTGACCCGCGGAAAGTCATGCCCTTTGGCCACCATCTGCGTCCCAACCAGCACGTCCAGTTCGCCCGCGCCGAATCGGTTGAGCAGGCGCGCGGCGGCGCCCTGCCGGCGGACCGTGTCGCGATCCAGCCTCGCCACCCTCGCGCCTGGCCAGCGTTCGGCAATGTCTGCCTCCACGCGCTCAGTGCCAAACCCGACCTGTTCGAGATAGGCGCCGGTGCATTCGGGACAGCGCTCTGGCCGCGACCGGGAATAGCCGCAATAGTGGCAACGGGCCCGGTCCGAGCGGCGATGAAACGTCAACGACACGCTGCAGTTGGGGCACTCCAGGCTCCGCGCGCATTGGCGACAGAAGACCGAGGCGGCGTAGCCCCGGCGATTGAGGAGGATCAACGCCTGCTCGCCCCGCGTGACACGGTCATCGAGGGCCTCGACGAGCGCGCCGCTGAGCACAACATCGGGCCCGTGCTCGGCAAACTCTTCCCGCATGTCGATGATGCGCACGGTCGGTAGTGGTCGACTGAGGACACGCTCTGTGAGGACGACCCGCCGGTACCGGCCGGCTTCCGCATGCCGATAGGTCTCGAGGGCGGGGGTCGCCGAGCCGAGCACCGCCAACGCGCCGACCTGTTTGGCACGCATGACCGCGACATCGCGGCCGTGGTAGCGCGGGGTTTCTTCCTGCTTGTAGGAACCGTCGTGCTCTTCGTCAACGACAATCAGGCCGACCGCCGGCAGCGGGGCGAAGACCGCCGAGCGCGTCCCGACCACCACGTCGATCTCGCCGCGACGGATACGGTGCCACTGGTCGTGTCGCGCCCCGTCAGACAGACCGCTGTGTTGCACGGCCACCCGGTCTCCGAAGGCGCGGCGAAAGCGAGTGGCCACGGCCGGGGTCAGCGCGATTTCAGGCACCAGAATCAACGCCTGACGGTGTCGCGCGACCGCAGCCCGTGCCAGCGTGAGATAGATTTCGGTCTTGCCGCTCCCTGTCACCCCCTGCAACAGCGCCACCGAAAACCGGCCGGTGCCGGCGTCCGGGCCCAGGCTGTCTACAGCGTGCTGCTGCTCGTCCGTCAGCACCAGCTCGGGGGGCGGCGCGTCCCCCGCCGCGGGAGCGCCAGCGGCGTCTGTCAGCGTCTGGGCTCCGCCGAGCCACGGGTCTCGCTCAACCACCTCACGGGTCGAGGTGAGCGCGCCGCGCAACGCCAGTCGCCGTACCGTGTCGCGCGAGATGCCCTGGCGTACCAGCTCGGTGAGTGCGATACCGGACGGCGTGCCGGACAAGAGGCGGAGGGCGTCGAGCTGGCGCGCCCCCTGGAGCTGGCCGCGCTCGAGCATCTCCAGCCCCTGCGGCGTCGCGCGGGCGACGCTGACGGACTTGAACGCCGAGGCCGACCCTTTGAGGGGCTGGCTAAGGGTAATGAGCTCGTCGCGAGCGAGCGCGGTCAACCGGGCGTATAGTCCGCCCTGGCGCGTCTCCGGGCCGCGTTGGGTGTCGGCTATCGCACGCGCCAACCGCGCGACGGGGTGTGCTCCGCCGTCGGTCAGGAGGTCTAACACCTGCCGACGCCCCTCGCGGAGCAATCGCCCCTCGGGGAGCTGTCCAGACAACGCGTCACGGCCGGCCGGGGTAATTTGCGCATGCCGCTCGCTGACCACCCACGCCTTCGGGGGCATGGCGGCGGCAACCGCCGGTCCAGGACCGGATGCGTAGTAGTCGCCGACCCAGAGCGCCAGCTCCACCACATCGGCCGGAAGCAGTGGTGTGGTGTCCAGCAGGTCGATCAGGGGCTTGAGGTCGGACGGGTCCGACGTCGCGTCGCGCGCAATGACGCACCCGGTGAGGACCCGCGTCCCGAGCGGCACGAGGACCCGCGTCCCGACCTCTGGCATCGCAAGATGCTCCGGCACCAGATAGCTGAGGCACCCGAGGGCTGGCACGGGGACCGCCACCGAGACGGCACGACTGGGCGGGGTCACGCGAGTAACGCGCGGACCTTTTTCATGTCCTCCCAGACATCACGTTTGCGGTCCGGGCTGCGCAGGAGGAAGGCGGGATGGAAGGTGGGCACGAGCTTCGCGCCGCGATAATCGAAGACCTGGCCGCGCAGCCGAGAGATGGACTGGTCGCTGCGGAGCAGGGTGCGCACCGCAAAGGCCCCGAGTGCGACGACGACGCGTGGGCGAATGACATCCAGCTGCTGGAACAAGAACGGCTCGCAGGTCTCGACCTCGTCGGGCTCCGGGTTCCGGTTCTGCGGAGGGCGACACTTGATGACGTTGGCGATATACACCTCTTCGCGGGTCAGCCCGATCGACTCGATGATTCGTGTTAACAGCTGACCGGCGCGACCAACAAACGGCTCGCCCTGCAGGTCCTCATCCCGTCCGGGCGCCTCGCCAACGAACATCAAGTCGGCGTCGGCTCGTCCCGCGCCGAAGACCAGCGTCGTACGCCCGTCATGCAATTTGCAGCGGGTACAGTCGCCGAGTTCGGCGCGGATCCCGTCGAGACTCTGCGGGGTCACCGGCGCGCGCGCGGGCGACTCGACCGCGGTATCGGCCGCCCCGGCCCTCTGCGGACGGGGTTCCTCCAGGCGGTCGTTGCGAAAGCGCCACGCCGGGTCCCGGCTGAAACCGGTCGCCCCAAGTTCCTCAAAGAACTCCAGGTGGGCGGCCACCGCGTCACGACGGTTCATGTAGGTCTCCGTCGCTGCCCGGTGGCACGGTCTGGTCGGGTGTTTGTGGCTCCGTTGGGTCGGTGTCTCGCAGCCGGGTCTCGATGCGGTCCAGAATGGCACCCGCCAGCGTCGTCTTGAGTTGCAGCGGCAACTCGGTCGCACCAGCGGCGTCGACGAGGACCGCGGCGTTCGTGTCGACCTCGAACCCGGCGTCTGCACGAGACACGTCGTTCGCCACCACCAGGTCGATGCCTTTTCGTGCCAACTTCGCGGTCGCCCGGGCGACCACATCCTGGGTCTCGGCCGCAAAGCCGACCAGGACCGGGCGGTCTCGGTCCGATCGCCAGGCACCGAGGTCGGCCAGGATGTCGGCAGTGCGTGTCAGGGTGAGCGACCAGGGGCGCTCGCTGTCGTCCTGACCCCCGTTGGTGGTTTTGCTTATTTTCTGTGGCTCCGGGCCGCCCTGCACGGCGTAGTCCGCAACGGCCGCCGCCATGACGACGGCATCCGCCTCACGCGCGCGCGTCATCACGGCCTGATGCATCTCGGCCGCGCTGCGCACGCGTATGACCTCCGCCTCACGCGGCGGATCCAACGTGCTGGGGCCCAACACCAGCACCACGCGTGCGCCCCGACGGACCGCCTCCGCTGCGACCGCCAGGCCCATCCGACCGCTGGAGCGGTTCCCGAGATAGCGGACGGGATCCAGATCTTCGTAGGTGGGGCCGGCGGTCACCAGAATCCGTCGCCCGGTCAGACTCGCAGCGGGTCGCACGATGGCGTCGGTCGCGGCGACGACGTCGGCGGGCTCCGCCAGCCGGCCTTGGCCGATCCATCCGCAGGCCAGATAGCCCTCGCCCGGCCCGACAATATGGACGCCTCGTTGGCGGAGCGTGGCGAGGTTCTGGACCACCGCCTCGTGCCCGAACATGTTCGTATTCATCGCCGGAGCCACCAGGACCGGGGCTCGGGTCGCCAGGTAGAGGCTGGTCAGGAAGTCGTCGGCAATGCCAAGCGCCAACTTGCCGATGATATTCGCCGTGGCCGGTGCCACCACCAGCGCGGCCATATCGGTCGCCAACGCGATGTGCTCGATGTCCGCGTTCGCACCCGCCTCGAACTGGTCCGTGATGACGCGGCGGTGGGTGATCGCCTCAAACGTCACGCGCCCGACAAACTGATGGGCGGAGGCCGTCATAATCGCGACCACGTCGTGCCCTGCCTGCTGCAGACCGCGCGCGACCTCGACCGCCTTGTAGGCCCCAATGCCGCCACTGACCCCGAGCGCGATAAGTGCCATGTGCTCTACTCGTCCGTCCGATCCCGAAACGCCTGGGCGATCGCCTCGCCAGCAGCGCCCCCACCACGTCGAGCGCGCTCAGCCACCACGATACACTGCAAGCGGTTGACGCAGTCGTCCACGGTGTCGTTGATGAGGACGTAGTCGTAATCGCCCATCATCTCCACCTCCCGCCGCGCGACCCCTAATCGCTGTCGCAGCTGGGCTTCCGTCAGGTCCGTCGCGCTCCGACTCCGAAGCCGTTCTTCAAGCACGGCGGGTGACGGTGGGAGGACGAAGACACGCACCGCCGTTCGGTCGAGTGCACGCACCTGACCGGCCCCCTGCACATCTATTTCGAGCACCAGGTCGAGCCCCTCATCGAGACGCTGCTCTGTTTCGTGGGCACTCGTGCCATAGAGGGCGCCGAACACCTCGGCCGACTCGAGAAACTCGTCGGTCTCACGCATCGCCTCGAACCGGTCGCGGCTCACGAAGTGGTAGTCCACGCCGTCCCGCTCGCCAGGGCGAGGTGGACGCGACGTGTACGAGCAGGACATCTCGAGGCCCGCAACCCGCGCGATCAAGGCCTTGACCACGGTGGTCTTCCCCGTGCCTGACGGCGCAGAGACCACAAACAGAGTCCCTCGCCGCTGCCCCGTGCCCACGTGTGCCTCTGGCGGTGTCATTCGACGTTGGCGACCTGCTCACGAAGCTTCTCCAGCTCCGCCTTGGCGCCTACGATGAGTTCACTGACGTCGGGGCCCTCGACCTTGGCGCCCAACGTGTTGATTTCTCGGTTCATTTCCTGCAACAGGAAGTCGAGTTTTCGCCCGCACGGCTCTCCCGAGTCGGAGAGAGCCGTCCAGTGCGTCAGGTGCCCGCGCAGACGCGTCAGCTCCTCGTTGACATCAGAACGCGCTGCGAACCGGACGACCTCCTGGGCGATGACCGAGGGCTCTACCTGGAGCTGCTCGCGCAGCTCCTCGACCCGGGCCGTGAGCCGCTCGATGAGACCAGCCCGGCCCGACTCCGCCGCCGCCTCCAATTTTTCGACCAGGGCGGCGACCGCCGCGCGCTTGCTCTCGAGGTCCTCGTGCAGATACGTCCCTTCCCGCGTGCGCATCGTGTCCAGTTCGCGGAGCGCGTCGTCGACGGCCTCGGCGGCCGCTTGCTTGATCGACGCTTGGGTCACCTCGTCCGTATCCCTGTCTCGCACGATCACCGCATGAGGAAATCGGAGCAGGTCGCTCGACCCGAGTCCACCGCTCGTCAGACCGCGCTGTTCGGCTCCGGCCACGGCCGCCGACAATGCTTCCACCAGCGACTCGTTCAGCGTGACATCGACCTCGGCCGGACGCGTGGACCGCACCGTGACCGCCAGTTCGACACGCCCACGCGCCACCCATTTCTGGACGCGCCCCCGGAGCGCGGTCTCTTGGTCGGCCATCATCGACGGCAGCCGCAGCTGCGTGTCCAGATACCGATGATTCACGCTGCGGGCGGTGACTCCCACGGTTGCCGATTCGTGCTCACGTGTCACCGAAGCAAATCCCGTCATCGATTTGATCATGGCATCTTCTCCGCCGTCTCCACCGTCTCCAGCTGTGGCGCAACCGGCGCCGTCATGCTGTCGAAGACCTGGGTTGCATACAGCCGCGCGTAGACACTGTCGCGACACGCCAGGAGTTCGTCATGACGACCACTCTCGACCACGCGTCCGTCCTGTAAGACGATGATGGCATCTGCCCGTCGAATCGTCGACAGGCGGTGCGCAATCACGAAGGCGGTCCTGTTCAGAAGCAACTTCTCCAGGGCGTCCTGCACCAGCAATTCCGACTCTGCGTCGAGCGCCGATGTCGCTTCATCCAAGATCAGCAGCGGCGGGTTCTTCAGGAGTGCGCGCGCAATCGTCAGCCGCTGGCGTTGCCCGCCGGAGAGGCGCTGGCCTCGTTCCCCAATCACCGTGTCGTAGCCCTTCGGCAGGTCGACGATGAACTCGTGGGCGTGCGCGGCGCGGGCGACCGATTCGATCTGCGCCTGGGTGGCCTCGGGCGCGGCAAAGGCGATGTTCTCGGCAATCGTGGCGTCGAACAGGATGGTGTCCTGCGTCACCATACCGATGGCGCGCCGGAGCGACGCCACGGTCACATCCCGCACATCGACCCCGCCAATGCGGATCGCCCCACCGGTCACGTCATGGAACCGCGGCACCAGGTTCACGAGTGTCGTCTTGCCGGCCCCGCTCAACCCGACCACAGCCACCATCTGGCCGGGCTGCACGGTGAACGAGACGCCCCGTAGGACAGGTTCGGAGTTGTCCCGATACTGAAACTGGACGTCTTGAAATTCGATCGCAGAATCCGGCGCTGTCAGGTCCTGAGCCCCCGGGCGGTCCTGTGTCTCGGTATGGGTATCCAGCGTCTCGAAAATACGCTCCGCGGCGGCGAGAGCACCCTGAATGTTGGCATTGACGCGACTCAGTTTCTTGATGGGGCCGTACATCATCAGTAGCGCGCCCATGAATGCGACGAACTGCCCGACCGTCATCTCGTCGGCGTTGATCTTCCGGCTGCCGTAGATCAACACGCCGACGACACCCAACCCGCCGACCAGCTCCATCAGCGGCGGCAACGCGGCCACGGTGCTCGTGACCTTCATATTCGTGCGGTAGAGCCGATGCGACGCATTCGAGAACTTCTTCTGCTCCAGGGCCTCGGCCTGAAATGCCTGCACGATGCGATGCCCGGTGAACGCCTCCACCGTGAGGTGGGACAACTGCTCCACCTCCTCCTGGCTTCGTCGGGTGGTGCGGCGCACCCGTTGCCCCAGACGTACCAAGGGGTAGACGACCAGCGGCGCACCGGTAATGCAGACCAGCGCGAGCCGCGCGTCCTGATACACGAGGATGGATGCAAAGAAGACAAGCGACAACGATTCGCGGAGGAGGTCACCGAACGTCTCCGATACCACCTGCTGGAGCCGTGTGACGTCGTTGGTAATGCGCGACAACAGCCGGCCGGTGGCTCGCTGCTCGAAGAACACGGTCGCCTGGCCGAGGATGTGCCCAAAGAGTTCCGTGCGGATGTCATGAACCACACGCTGGCCGGCATCGGCCATCAGGTAGGAGGACAGATAGGCACCAGCGCCCTTGAGAACATACAGCGCGATGATCGCACCGCAAATCACTCCGACCCGCTCGCCCTTGGGCAAGACCTGGTCGAAGATGAACTCAACCAGAGTCAGCAACCCCGCGGCGGCGGCGGCGTAACAGACCATCGCCGGCAGGGCGACCAGGATCTGCGCCTTGTGGGGCGCGGCGTATCCCAGCAGTCTGCGGAGGGTGGTCACGACGGCACGCCTTGGCTATCCACCAAACCCATGGGGGTGCGACTGGTGCCAACGCCACGCGGTCTCGACGATGTCGTCCAGACTGGTGTACTGCGGACGCCACCCCAGTTCGGACGCGATCCGCTCCGCGGACGCAAACAAGACCGCGGGGTCGCCGGGGCGTCTCGGCGCCGGGAGGGTCGGCACGGGCAGCCCGGTGACCCGATCGACCGACTCCACGACCTCGCGAACCGAGTGCGGACGACCTGTGCCCAAATTAAAGACGCGGCTCACTGGTCCTGTCGGGTCTGGGGATTCGCCGTCGGGAGCGGTTGCATCGGCCCTCTCAAAGAGGGAATCCAGGGCCAGCAGGTGCCCACTGGCCAGATCCGAGACATGCACGTAGTCGCGCTCGCACGTCCCGTCGGCCGTCGGGTAGTCGTCACCAAACAACTGAAGTGGTTCACCGCCGCAGGCAGCCGCGATGGCACGAGGAATTAGGTGAATCTCCGGGTCGTGGTCCTCGCCGATGTCACCGCCGGCGTCCGCGCCGGACGCATTGAAATAGCGTAGTGCCACGGACCGCAGACCATACGCCCGCCCGTAGTGCACAAGCGCTCGCTCCACGGTCAACTTCGTCTCGCCGTAGGCGTTGATCGGCGCGGTTGGATGAGTCTCGGCGATCGGTGGCGTCACCCGGTCGCCGTACACCGCGCACGTCGAGGAGAGCACAAAGCGTTGCACGTCCTCGGCCACCATGGCGTTCAGCAGCGCCAGCGAGCCCCGCACATTCCACTCGTAGTAGCGGGACGGCTCCGACACCGACTCGCTCACCGACAGCAGGGCGGCGAAATGCATCACCGCCTCAATCGCGTGATCGCGGAGCGTGGCGCGCACCGTCGTGCTGTCTCGCACGTCCGCCTCGACAAACGGTGTATCACCGACGGCCGCGCGGTGACCGGCCGACAGGTTGTCGAGCACCACGGCCTTGTGCCCAGCGGCGCGCAGCGCCTTGACCGCGTGGCTTCCGATATAGCCGGCACCGCCGGTGACCAGCACCGTGCTCATCTCATCGCCCGATCGAGTGATATGAGAACCCGAGGGTGCGCATCTGTTCGAGCTCGAACAGGTTGCGCCCGTCGAAAATCAGGGGCGTGCGCATCAACCCTCGCATGCGCGCGAAATCCGGTTCGCGAAATTCGCTCCACTCGGTGACGATGGCCAGGGCGTCGGCCCCGTCAATCGCATCGTAGCTCGAGGCCGCCAGCGCGATGCGCGAGCCAAAGGTGGCCCGCGCCGCCGGGTGGGCCTGTGGGTCATACGCGGTCACCGTGGCGCCAGCCGCGAGCAACGCCTCGATCAAGACGATGGCCGGTGCCTCCCGCATGTCATCCGTCCGAGGCTTGAACGCCAGGCCCCAGACACCGATCCGTTTCCCTTTCAAGGGGCCCAGGACCTTGCGCATCTTCTTGAACAGGCGTTGCTTCTGGGCGGCATTGACCGCCTCGACCGATTCCAGAATACGAAACCGGTAGCTCGCGTCCTTCGCCGAGCGCACGAGCTCCTGGACGTCTTTCGGGAAACAGCTGCCGCCGTATCCGACACCGGGAAACAAGAATGACGGCCCGATGCGCGAGTCGGACGCCACGACCCGGCGCACGGCATCCACGTCGGCACCGACCTGCTCGCAGACATTCGCCATCTCATTCATGAACGACACACGCGTGGCCAGCATGGCATTCGACGCATATTTGCTCAGCTCGGCGCTCGCGCAGTCCATGATCACGACCGGCGATCCGGTCCGCGTAAACGGGGCGTACAGCGTGCGCATGACCGCCCCGGCGCGGTCGTCCCCGTTGGTGCCGACGACGACCCGGTCAGGCTTCAAGAAGTCGTCCACCGCGGACCCTTGCTTCAGAAACTCTGGATTGCTGACGACGCTAAACGGCTGTGTCGTTTCGGCCGCGATGGTCGCCCGGACCCGCTCGGCGGTTCCGACCGGGACCGTACTCTTCAGCACGACGACCGTGTAGCCATCGATGGCGCGGCCCACGTCCCGTGCCGCGGCCAGCACATACTGGACATCGGCGGACCCGTCTTCGTCCGGTGGCGTACCCACCGCGATGAACACGATCTCCGCATCGCGAGCCGCGCGAGGCAGCGCCGTGCTGAAACGGAGCCGTTTCTCGGTCCGATTGCGCGTCACGAGCTCGGTGAGTCCAGGCTCGTAGATCGGGATACGTCCGCGGCGGAGCGCCTGAATCTTCTTGGCGTTCACGTCCACGCACACCACGTCGTTCCCGGTCTCTGCAAAGCAGGCACCGACAACCAGGCCGACATAGCCGGTTCCTACCACCGTAATCTTCATGTGCCTTGCTGCTCGGTAGACTCGGACGTTGCCACCGACGCGCAACTGCGCTTCGTCGACGCTATCCGTTGCAAAAATTTTAACCATAACATCTGTCTTGCGATGCTGTCAAGATACTGATGCAAAAGGAGTTGCGCCTTTTCGCCGCGCCCTGTGGTACGATCCTGAACGGCCGACATTTACCCAATTCTCGCCCCCCGTCGAGAGCCCCCCACGACCGGTGGCCGCCCCAGTCTGTCCACGAACATCGTGCGGATTCTCATCGACTACCGCCCCGCACTTCGGCACCGAACGGGGGTGGGGCTCTGGACAGCCCGTCTCGTCGAGGCGCTGGCGCGGCAGGACTCGGCGACGCGCCCCGACCTGACCGTGTTTAGTAGCTCCTGGAAGGATCGCCTGACCACCCCGCTACCGGCCGGGGTTCGCGCGGTAGACCGACGGGTACCGGTGCGGTGTTTGAACTGGCTGTGGCATCGCCACCAGTGGCCGCCGGTCGAGACCCTGGCCCGCCGGGCATTCGACGTGGTGCATTCGCCGACGCCACTGTTGATACCGACCCGCGGCGCGGCCCAGATGGTGACGATTCACGATCTTGACTTCCTTGAGCATCCGGAACGAAACATGCGCGAGATTCGGCGGGACTACGTCCGCTTGGCGCGCGTGCATGCCAACCAGGCTGACGTCGTGGTGGTGCCATCGCAGTACACCGCCGACCGCGTACGGAGCACCTTTAATCTCTCTTCCGAGCGGGTGATCGTGTGCCCCAACGGGTCGCCAGGCTGGCCGGTACGCCCGGCCGCGATCACGCCGAAGCACCTACTCTTCGTGGGCACGGTGAGCGCGAGGAAGAACGTCGCCCGGCTGCTAGAAGCGTATGCTCGTGTGCGCCGTGCTTACCCGGACGCGCCGCCGCTCGTACTCGCCGGGCATGTCTCCCCGGACGAGGCAGCGGTCCTTGCGCCGCTCGATCGGGCGCCGCTCGCGGGCCACGTGCGCCACGAAGGCTACGTGGACGATGAACGGCTCCGAGCGTTGTATGAGCAGGCGGTGGGACTTATCCTGCCGTCGCTGGACGAGGGCTTCGGCATACCCGCGCTCGAGGCGATGGAACTGGGGGTGCCGGTGCTCGCGGCTCGGCGTGGGGCGTTGCCTGAAGTGCTTGGCGACGCCGGACTGCTCGTTGACCCGCTGGACGTCGACGCCTTGGCGGCCGGCATCGGACGCTTGATCACTGACACCGCGCTGCGCCGGCGATTGGAGCAGGCGGGTCCTCCCCAGGCCCGTCGGTTCTCGTGGGATTCGTCCGCCGCGCGCCTGCGAGAGGCGTACGAGGTTGCCCGTGAGCACCGCCGGGCCCGGATGCCGAGAACGCCGTGATGCCTCCGTCGAGCGCCCGCGATGGCGGCCGTCAGCGACCGTTCCGGATCGGTGTCGATGCCCGCGAGTTGCTGGGGAATCGGACCGGCGTGGGGCGCTATCTCGCCGCGCTCTGCGCCGAGTGGCGAGCGTTGCCGTCGCATGGCCCTCATGAGTTCGTGCTGTTCGGTCAGGCGCCCGGTGACACGCCTGCCGTACTTGGAGCACCGTTCGAGGACGAGGGGAACGGTCCGTTTCGCTATCAGGTTGTCCCGGGCGACGGCGGGACGTGGTGGGAGCAGACGCGCTTGGCGGCCGCCGTCAACGCCTCCGAACCAGATGTTCTGTTTGCACCGGGGTACGCCGCCCCCCTGCGGGCTCGAATGCCTGTTGTCGTCACCATTCACGACGTGAGCTTTGAGACCCATCCGGAGTGGTTCTCCTGGCGCGAAGGCATGCGGCGACGCTGGCTCACGAGACGGAGCGCCCAGCGGGCGGCGCGCGTCGTCGCCGTGTCTGGATTCACCCGCGATGAGGTCGTCACGTGTCTCGGCGTGCCGCGGGAGCGCGTCTCTGTCATCTGGTCTGGTCTGCATCACGTGGAACAGCCGCGCCGCGTGGAGCGCGAGTCGTTGGTGCTGTATGTCGGCTCCATCTTCAATCGGCGCCATATCCCAGAACTGATTCGCGCGTTCGCACGTGTGGCAACCGCGATCCCCGATGCGCACTTGGTCCTCGTGGGTGACAACCGCAGCCATCCGCGACAAGACCTGGCACACCTGGCCAGCTCCGCCGGGGTCGCGCACCGCGTCAGCGTCCGTGCCTACGTCGACGAGGCGGAGCTGTGGTCACTGTACGGTCGAGCCGCAGCCTTTGTGTTCCTGTCCGAGTATGAAGGCTTCGGATTCGCACCACTGGAAGCCATGGCAGCCGGGGTGCCGGCGATCGTGGGTGACACGGCGGTGGCGCGTGAAATCTACGGCGATGCCGCCCGCCTGGTCGGGGTTGAAGATGTGCCCGCAATCGCCGACGCCATTGTCGACGTGATACGAAACGGTGAGACCCACGCGCGACTGCGAGCCGCGGCCGCGAGACGACTCCCCCGCTTTACGTGGGCCCGGGCTGCGGCCGAGACCCTGACCGTAATCGAGAACGCAGGACAGTCGCGATGACCACGGTTGACCTGGCGATTGTGATCGTCAGCTACAACGCGCGCGAGGACCTCCAGGCGTGCCTGAGCCGGCTGCGCGACGATGCGCCCCGCGCGACGCACCAGACGGTGGTCGTCGACAACGCGTCGACCGACGGCAGTGCAGACGCCGCGCGGGCCTACGGGCCTGGCGTGCGCGTGATCGATGCGGGCGGCAACCTCGGCTTCGCCCGGGGGACGAACGTCGGTATCGCCGCGACCGACAGTCGCCTGATTCTCTTGCTCAACAGCGATACGCTGCCGCCGACGGGCGCCATCGACCGGCTGATCGCCGTGCTGGATGCGCGCACTGACGTGGCCGTGGCGGGGCCGCGTCTGGTCGACGGGGCGGGACGGCTCGAGATTTCATTCGGTCCGATGATCACACCGTGGGCCGAAGCGTGGCAGAAGACGCTCGGCCGAGCCTATGCCGCTGGCGTGCCGGGGCTGACGGCACTGGTACAGCGCCGCGCGCGTCAGACGCGTCTGGTCGACTGGGTCAGCGGGGCGTGTCTCCTGGTCCGCCGCGCGGATGCGGAGGCCGTCAACGGTCTCGACGAGCGCTTCTTTCTGTACACGGAGGATGTCGACTTCTGCGCCTCCGTGCGTGCGCGCGGTCGCCAGGTGCTCTTCACGCCGGAGGTCGAGGTCGTGCACCGACGTGGCCGCTCGGGACGCCATGCCCCCGCGGCGACGGCGCGGGCGTATCGGCGAAGCCTCCTGGCGTTTTACCGAAAGCACCATCCGCGGTGGTATCCACTTTTGCGTCTGTATCTCCGTGTGCGAGGTCTACTCCCGCCGGAGGCCTGAGCCCGGGGCACCGTGCAGCGCTTGCCCCGTCACCGGGTAGGATCATTACCGATGCGGATCGCCATCGATATCCGAAAGTTCGATGATTTCGGAATCGGCACCTACGTGCGGAATCTCGTGCACTGGCTCGCGCGACTCGATCGCGAGACCGAGTATGTGCTGGTGTGCCGTCCCCAGGACTGCGAGCGCGTCGAACGATTGGGCCCAAATTTTCGGGCGATGCCGGATCGATCCGCCAACTATTCGGTGGCGGAACAGTTCACGATACCGTTCGACCTGGCGCGGGCGCGCGCGGACCTGTTTCATGCGCCCCACTACGTCTTGCCGGCTCTAACGCCCTGTCGATCGATCGTGACGATTCACGACTGCATTCACCTGATGTTTCCCGAGTACTTGCCCGGGAAGCTGGCCCACCTCTACGCCCAGGTCTTTTTCCGGGTGGCGGCCAATCGCGCCGCGCGCGTGCTGACGGTGTCGGAGGCCTCCAAGCGTGACATCCTGCGCTTCTTTCCGATGCCGTCCGAAAAAGTGGACGTTATCTACAACGCGATTGATGACCGGTTCAGCGAGCCCCCCGACGCCGCACAGTTGGACCAGGTCCGCGAGCGCTATCAGCTCCACGACCGGTTCTTGCTCTACTCTGGGAACGTGAAGCCGCACAAGAACTTGGAGCGGCTCATCGACGCCTTCGCGCGACTGCGAAGCGACGGGGTCTCGGATATCAAGCTGCTGATTACCGGCAGCGAGATCTCGCGGTACGCCACCCTGCGGCGGGCCGTTCATCGCTACAACCTGCACAAACACGTCCGCTTTCTCGGGTTCCTGACCGCCGATACGCTCGCGGCGCTGTATCACCTGGCCGATGCGTTCGTGTTTCCCTCGCTCTACGAGGGCTTCGGCCTGCCGCCCCTGGAAGCGATGGCGACCGGCACGCCGGTGCTCACCTCGAATGTCTCTTCATTGCCCGAGGTGGTCGGCGACGCGGCGCTCCTCGTCGATCCCCGCGACCCCGACGCGATCGCCGAGGGTATGCACCAGATTCTGACTGACGAGCCCATGCGTCAGCGGCTCATCACCCGCGGGCGTGCCCGAGCGTCCGATTTTTCCTGGGAAACGTCGGTACGACGCGTGCTCGACATCTATCGCGAGGTGGCCGCCTCATGAACGACCCGAACGGCACACCGCCGCCACCGGGGCGCAACGACGGACCCGGCGTGGTGCCACCGGCGGGACAAGGTCTACGCGTCGCGCTGGTGCACGACTGGCTGACGGGCATGCGCGGTGGAGAGCGGACACTGGAAGCGATCCTCGAACTGTTCCCTCAGGCGCACCTTTTTACGTTGCTGCATGTGCCAGGGTCCGTCTCCCCCGCGATCGAAGCCGCCCCGATACACACCTCTTTCGTACAGCGCCTGCCCCTCGCGGCACGGTTCTACCGCTCCTTGCTCCCCGTGTTTCCGGCCGCGATTGAGCAGTTCGACCTCGACGACTTCGACCTGGTCATCAGCTCGAGCCACTGCGCCGCCAAGGCTGTGGTGCCCACGGGTCGCGCGCGGCACTTGAGCTACTGCTTTACCCCGATGCGGTATGCGTGGGACCAGTTCGACGCCTACTTCGGTCCAGAGAGGGTGGGCCCCACAGCGAGCCATCTCTTCCGCTTGGGGCTCAGTGCCATGGCGCGCTGGGATGCCTCAACCGCCAGCCGCGTACATCGCTATGTCGCAATTTCTCAATATGTTGCGGGCAGAATACGCCGATACTATAATCGAGTGGCCAGCGTGGTCCATCCGCCTGTGGATACCACCTTCTTCCACCCGAGTGGACGGCCGTCCGATGGGTATGCCTTGATTGTGTCTGCGCTGGTTCCATACAAACGTGTCGACCTGGCGATGCGCGCCTGCGCGCGCGCCCGGGTACCGCTCCGCATCGTCGGCATCGGCCCCGATGACGCCCGGCTCCGAGCCGCGGCCGAGCCGGGGGTTGAATTCCTGGGTGCACTGTCCGATGCCGAGGTCCGCGCGGCGTATCAGGGCGCGGCGGTCGTGCTGCTCCCCGGGGTCGAAGACTTCGGTATCGCGCCGGTCGAGGGTCAAGCCTGCGGACGCCCGGTTGTCGCGCTGCGCGAAGGCGGGGCCAGCGAGACCGTTATCGATGGGGAGACCGGGGTGCTCGTTCCAGAGGCGACTGACGGGGCTTTCGCGGACGCGGTGCGCCAGGTCGTGGACGGCGCGTTCGATTCCGACGCTATACGGCACCATGCGTTGCGCTTCTCCCGGAATCGATTCCAGACCGAGCTGCGGGGGCAGGTGACCGAACTGCTCGCATCGCCGACCGAGCGGGTGGCCTCATGAATCCGCGCGCACGCGAGCAGATGGTGGCGCAGGTGGTGGTCGACGCCGTGGTCGGCGTCGGCATGTTTATCGTCGCCTACCTGCTTCGTTTCGAAACAGAGTTCATTGCGACGCCCAAGGGACAGCCGGCCCTGGCGTACTACGTGCAGATGGCTCCATTCATCGGACTGCTGCTCCCGTTTGGCCTGTGGGTGCAGGGCGCCTACCGGCTGGGGCGCGTCCGCTCCCGTGTGGATGACTTCTTCGCGGTGTTTGTGGGCGCCATTATCGCCGTCGTTATTGGACTCGTCGGCACCTTGTCCTACCAGGCCTACGTCGTACCGCCCGAATTCAAGGAACTGGGAGCATACGAAGTATCGCGTCTGGTGTGGGCGCTGTTTCTGGCGCTAACCGTCGCGCTCTGCTACACCTCCCGCGCTACCGTGCGGGCCGTCCTCGAGCACCGCTGGCGGAACGGTGTGGGCTTGAAGCGTATCTTGATCGCCGGCACCAGCGAGGTGGCTCGGCATGTCGTCGACAAGATGCTGCAGCATGGCGAGCTGGGCTACCGGATTGTCGGATTCGTTGACGACCGCGCTGGCGGTGATCACCTCGGCTATCGGGGACTGCCGCTGTTGGGCACGCTGGCGGAGCTCGGTGAAATTCTGGGTCGTGAGCAGGTCGACCAGCTCTACATCGCCCTGCCACTCGATGAGCACATCAAAATGCTCGAACTGATCGAAGTGGCCAACCGCGAGTTCGTTGACGTCAAGGTTGTCCCGGACTTGCTGCAGGTCATCGCCTTGCGCGCCCGGATCGAAGAGCTTGACGGCCTACCCATCATCAACATCAATGATGTCCCGCTTCAGGGCCTCAACAGTCTGGTCAAGCGGGTGCTCGACGTTGGTATTGCAGCCGTCGCGTTGGTGGGGATGGCAGTTCCTTTCGCGATCATCGCGGCGCTGATCAAGAGCACGTCGCCAGGGCCGGTGTTCTACCGTCAGGAACGTATGGGACTGGACGGGCGTGCCTTCAGCGTCTACAAATTCCGTTCGATGCTGGTCGACGCCGAGCGAGACACCGGACCAGTCTGGACCCGCAAAGATGACCCGCGACGGACGCCGGTCGGACGCGTGCTGCGCCGATTCAGCCTCGATGAGTTCCCGCAACTGTGGAACGTCCTGCGCGGAGACATGTCACTCGTGGGCCCTCGACCGGAGCGGCCGTTCTTCGTGGAACAGTTCAAACAGCACATCCCCCAATACATGCTGCGTCACAAAGTAAAGTCAGGCATCACCGGCTGGGCGCAAGTGCATGGTTGGCGGGGTGACACCTCGATCGAGAAGCGCATCGAATTCGACCTCCATTACATCGAGCATTGGTCGGTTGCGCTCGACTTCAAAATCCTGTGGTTGACCGTCATTCGAGTGTTCTTCCACCGCCACGCGTACTAGTCCACCTCAGTTAGCTATCCATTGTGAGCGCACGCATCGTCATCACCGGCGCAGCCGGGTTCATCGGTTCACATCTCGCAGAAACGTTGCTTGACCGGGGACACCACGTCATCGGCATCGACAACCTGCTCACCGGAGACGTCGCGAACATCGCACATCTGTCGAACCGGGATTTTCATTTCATCGAACACGACGTGACCAACTACATCTACCTGGATGGCCCCGTCGATGTCGTGCTGCATTGGGCCAGCCCGGCCAGTCCGATTGACTATCTCGAATGGCCGATCCCCACATTGAAAGTCGGTGCACTGGGCACCCACAAGGCGCTTGGTCTGGCCAAGGCCAAGCGCGCACGATTCGTCCTGGCCTCGACGTCAGAGGTGTACGGCGACCCGCTCGAGCACCCGCAGACCGAGCAGTACTGGGGTAACGTGAACCCTGTCGGTCCTCGCGGTGTCTACGACGAGGCCAAGCGCTTCGCCGAAGCGATGACGATGGCGTATCACCGCTATCACAAGCTAGACGCGAAGATCGTACGTATCTTCAACACGTATGGTCCCCGCATGCGAGTGCGAGACGGTCGCGCCGTGCCCAACTTCATCGCACAGGCCCTACGAAATGAAGACCTGACGGTGTACGGCGACGGCAACCAGACCCGCAGCTTCTGCTATGTGAGCGACCTGGTCGACGGGGTGCTGCGTTTGATGGACTCGGGAGAGAACGAGCCCGTCAATATCGGCAATCCGCAGGAAATGACCATCACGCAGATCGCCGAGCAGATCATCACATTGACCGGGGCGACGAGTCAGATTGTGTATCTCGAATTGCCTGTCGACGATCCCAAAGTGCGCCAGCCGGACATTACGAGAGCCCGGAACCTCCTCGAATGGGAGCCGAAGGTGCCGCTTGCCGCGGGACTCGAACGCACGATCGACTACTTCAGGCAGAAGCTCGCGAACGTGGACGCCTCGCGTTGACCCGCGGCCGCCACGCGCCGCTTAGTTGTCGGTTGGGTCGTCGTCGTCCGTCGGGGCGGTGCTGCCAATCTTGGTTCGCAGGCTCTTGATCCCGCGCTCGATGCGCTCGGCCAATTCGCGCTCGACGCGTAGTGACCGCTGCGTCGACTGGGCGGCGCGAAGTGTCTCGTCCAGCGTCGCGACGTTCTCCACGACGTGATCGATCACCGCCTTTTGCTCGCTGACCATTTCCAGGTTCACCCGCACGTCCTCAAGGAGATGGACGATGACATTGGTCTTGCGGTGGACGTCGTCGACCACTTTGCGTCGCGTCTCGATAACCTCGATGCGCCCCTCGGTTTCGCCGATCCCGCGCAACGCCTCCTCGACCCGCGTGCGGAGCGCATCGACTTCACCGCGATGCTCGACCACGTGCTCCAGGTCGGCCTTGCTCTTGGCGCTGATCTATTGCACCTCGTCGACCTCTTGCTTCTCTGTGAGCTCGGTCCGTCCCTGCTCGAGTTTCGAGACCTCCTGGCCAAACGACGCTTTCGACTGCGCCGCCTCAGCCAGTTGCGTGGCCGTGTCCGTCGCCAGTGCCTCGATGCGCTGGACCGTCTCCGCCACCTCGGCCGCCTGCGCCGCGCCGTCATTCAACTTCGAGACCTGCACGTCCATGTTCCACACCAGCTCATTCAGCCGGTTGGACTCCACGATGGCGTGCTCGACCGTATGCTTCTGATTCTCGAGGACCTTGACCTTCGGCAGCACATGCTCCGCCAAGGAGTTGAGCCTGGCGAGCTGCGTTTCCGTGTTCTGGCCAAGCTCGTGAATCTCCGCCAAGGGACCGAGTTTCTGCTCAACCTCCTTGACCGCCTCGGTCGTCGCTTTTACTTCGTCGTGGCTTTCGCGCAACGAGTCTTTCAGGCGCGCGTGTTCATCGGCCACCTGCCCGGAGACGGCCTGCAACCCCTCAAAATCGGACTTGAGCGCGGAGTGGCGCCTGCGGCCTGCTCGACTTGCTCCTTGGCCCCGCGCAACCGCTCACGGGCTTCGTCGAGCTCGGTCTGATCCTTCTTCATGGCGTCGAGCACCGCCACGTTCTCCACGGCCTGTGACGAGAGTTGCTCCACGGCCTGTCGATGCTTCTGGAGCTCTCCAGCCGGCGCCAGCAGCTCGTTAGCCTCCGTCGCGGCTTTGGCCACCTCGCTGCGCAGACTCTCGATCTTCTCGTCGAACGCGTCGATTCCGGACGCGCGGGCGTCAAGTGTCGACAAACGCTCGGACAGGGCGTCCACCTTGCCCGCGACGCCCCCGGCAAGCTCGCTCACACTCTGCACGGAACGTCCCAATGCGGGTAATTTACCGCCTTGAAGCTCGATCTGCGTGAGCATCGTGCTGAGCGCCGCCCGCTCTTCACGTGCCGTGCCGATCAGTTCCTGCAGTTCGGCCGCCTGCTCCTGGGTGGACGCCTCGTCGTCGCCCCTCCCCGCGCTTCTTGAACGCTTCCAGCATCACACTCTCCCTCGAAGACCGTCAGACGGCGCCACCGGGTTTTCCGGACGTCGCCGGCGTACTATCCCGGCTCGCCCCCCATGGTAGCGGTCACAGATTGACGCGCGTATTCTCTCTCTCGACGCCACGGGCAGGCGGTACGAATACCCCGTGGCCCATTACCGTGGCAACGATACATCACTCAGCACACGGGCGGCGTGGGCGATGTAGTGCAGGCCGGAGGCCAGGGTGACCGCCAGTGCCGCGTACACTGCCACATCCACCAGCACCGATGGACGACCGAGCCAGTTGAAGTACAGGGTGACCGCGGCGGTCAGGATGTAGACGAACGTGGCCACCTTACCCAGGATGGACGGGGGAAAAGACAAACGCCCCACCGATAAATTCGCGATGGCGACTGTCACGATGATGATGACGTCACGGCTGATCACACAGACCGTCAGCCAGAGCGGCAAGTGGTTCGGCAGGTCGAGGTTCGTCAGCGTTAAGACCACGAAAATGGAGGTCAAGAGGAGTTTGTCCGCCATCGGGTCCAAGAAGGCGCCCAGTGTCGTGCGCTCGCTCCACCGCCGTGCCAGGAGCCCGTCCAGCGCGTCGGTGATCCCGGCCACGATGAACACGATCAAAGCCCATCCGTTCAGCCCGTAGAGGACCAACAGGACCAGACCCGGGATCAGGAACATCCTCAGCAACGTGAGCTGGTTGGCGATGGTCAGCGCCGACATGGTGGTCTATGGGCCCCCGTCCAGTAATCTCCTAAGTCGATCGACCGCTCCGACCGCTTCCGCGCCGTCGACGGCACGACCCGGTTGAAACGTGTCGCGCTCAAGGGGGGCCAGGACGCCAAGTGCCACCGCCTCCGACGCGGCGGCGTATCGGAGATGACCGGGGGCCAGATCGGAAAAACGTGGACGCGTGGTCGGGAGCGCCCCCCTATCCCCAATCGCGAGGCGCCGAACACGGACCAGCACCTCGGCGAGTTCAGCCCGGGTCACCGCGCGCTCAGGTTGGAAACGGTAGTTGGTATCCGCCAGCATGACCCCGGCCTGGGCCACCGCCAGTACCCATCCATAACCCCAGTGGTCCCGCGCGTCGGTCACGATTGTCGCCCCCGCCCCGGCGGCTTCGATCAGCAAGTCTGGGAAGCCGATTCCGACCAGCGCCGCCAGTTGTCCACGCGTGACCGCCTCTGATTCCTCGATTGCCAGATACTCCGGGGGTCTGCTGACTTCCTCGCGCCGCCGCCCCTCGATATCGGCGAGTAGGCGTGAGGTGGCCTCGCTTGGCTCGATCGATTCGGCCCGCAACAGGGCCTGCTCTCCACGGTCAATGTCGCCGGCCGCGAGATAGAGGTCAGCCATCAGGCGCCACGCCGCGACCGCGCTCGGATCGTGCGCGATGGCCTGCTCCAAACGACTCAGCGCGGCCTGGTCGCGTCCGTCGCGTTGCTCCACCTCGGCTAATTCGATATAGAGGAAACCGCTGTCTGGCGACGCGTCGATCAAGCGCTCATACGACGCGCGCGCCTCATCGTTTCGACCTGCGTCGCGCGCCGCGCGCGCCTGGGCGACCTGCGCCGTGAGGTCTGAAAACCGTAGGTCCTCGATGCGTCGGCGAAGCGAGATGAGGGTCGGATCAGCGTTTACGGCGGCCTCGAAGCTCGTGACAGCCTCGCCCACCCGATCGACGGCCAGCAGCGCCTCGCCGCGCCCTATCAACGCCGGCACGTAGGTGGCACGCCCGGCCAGCGCGGCATCGAACCGGGCAATCGCCTGGTCCGACGCTCCCCGGGACAACTCGACGAATCCGAGGCCGGCATCCGAGGGATAGAACGCGGGGCTGGTGCCCAGCGCGGTCACAAACCCGAGTTCGGCCTCGTCTAGATCGCCGGACTGCAGGAAGAGCCACGCCCGCTCATGCGCAGCCACCGCCGGGTCGTCAGCCAGGTCAGCGGGCACGACTGGAACGGGGTAATCCGGGTATGTGGGAGTGGTGACGACGGGCAGCCGCGTCGCGCAGCCGGCTACACACGCCGACACGACGAGCACAACCGCGTACGCCGTCCGAGTGCAGAATCGACTCATCACCGGACGCTCACCTGTGCGTCGCATCGCCGTGCAGGGTGTCGAGCCAGTCAATAGGTTACGGAGGGCGTTTGCTAAGGAACTGACCCCATCACCGGCGCGGCGCACCCAGGGTCGGACGCCGGGCACAGGCCCAACCTCGACTATCGCGCCGATTGTAGCACGCGGTCCCACGCCACGACTCCGTCCCTGACGAGCGCCGGCACGGCACCGCGGATGTCCACAATGGTGGAAGGCGCCCCGCGCAGGACGTCTGGCTGCTCAAGAACCAGCGCGACGGCGTCGCCCATCAGCTCTGCCACCTCTGTTCCCGTCGCGGCTGGCGTCTCTCCGGCGGGGTTGGCGCTCGTGGCGGTAATCGGGAAGCCGGCCGCGGACGCCAGTTTCCGCGCCAGGGCATGGGCCGGCACTCGCACCGCCACCGAGCCGTCCGGGGCCTGTATGCCGGTCGCCAGACTGACCGCTGGTACGAAGATGACGGTCAATGGCCCTGGCCAGAACGTGTCCGCCAGCCGACGCCCGAGAGGCGGCAATGGTCCGAGTGCCGCCTCCACTTGCGAGAGGCTGGCGGCAATGAGCGTCAGGCCACCACCCTGGAACCGCGCTTTGACACGCCGTAGCTGCGCCACGGCTTCCTCTTGGCGGGGGTCGACGGCCAGACCATACAGCGTGTCCGTTGGATACGCCACCACGGCTCCGCGCAGAATCGCGTCGACGGCCTCCTGCGGCACTTCGCCTTCAGGGTCGACGGGTATCCGGTGCGTCATGCGGCGTTCCCCGGCAAGAGGTGTTGAGAGCGGCCCCTCGGGCCAACACAGTGAGGACTTCGTAGGGTCAATCGACGAACAGCGGCGTGAGCACGCTGGTTGGCACCGGCGCGGCTGCCACATCGACAAACACAAACGCATCGAGGGCGTAGGCGCCGGCGGTTGGAAACCGGAGCGACACCGCAAATCGGCCTCCGCTGACCGAGGTCTGCGCCGTCGTGGCTTCGTCCGGCGGGTCACCCAGACGACTCGCCCGCACGACCAAGAACTGATAGCTCCCGGGCAAGACGTCGGGGTCGATGCGTCCGCTGAGGGTCAAGGTCGGCGATGTGTGGACCCGGCTTGGCAGGGCCTCGTCAAGGAGCAACCCGCGCCAATCCCCCGCGCCGAATGGGACGTTACTGACATTCAGGGTCTGGGACACCATGGGGTGAACGGCTGGGTCGCGCGTCACGATGGCCGTGTGCAAGTTTGCCCGCCCGCCGGTCGCCTCGTAGAACGACCCGAATCCGTCGTAGGCACGCGTGCCGGTCTGCGCCTCGGCGCGCTGCGCGAAGAAATTGTAGTAATCCATCTCCACCTGCGACACCGGCGCGTCTGACACGACGATGACCGCTTGGTGCCAGTCGGTGAAGACCGGTCCCTCTCGCGTACCCAGGGCCGCAACAATGGCATTCATGTCGACGGAGCGCGACGCTCCGACGACCGCCGTGCCCACGGCCGGCGAGGAGGCCCCCAGCGGGCCCAATTGCGCCTGATCGGTAAAGACCCTGAGGTCTGGCACCTCTGGCGGGGACAGCAGCCCCATCCGATACAGTTGCAACGAATGAAACACCGCGGGCGCCTGCGGGCGCCCAATCGTGAAGGTCTCGACGCCGCCGATGGTCACCGCGCGCTCGACATGACGGGTCCCGTCGAGCACCCCGCCCAGTAGCGTCACGCCCGGGTACAGGAGCGGCGCATGTCGACCTGGAGCATCGCCCGCTGGCGCGATCCCCGCGATCGTCTCCAGATGCATCTCGTCGCCCCAGTGATGTGCCAGCTGATGCAGGAGCGTCGCGTGATGACCCAGAAAGCCGGCCGGCAGCAGCTCCACAGCGCGCACAGCCATGCCGCCGAACGCCGCGCGGTCGTCGCGCGCCTCCAGTCCGATGCCACGAATATCGCTCAGGACCGTCCGCTGAAAATCGTCCAGCGGCGCCAGCGGTATGCGCGTTGGCACGAATGCCAGCGACTGATACTGGTCCGCGAAATATTGATAGAACACCTGCGCCGCCTCTTCCAGCGCATACCCGTCCCCAGTCGCGCCAACACGCGCGTCATCGAAGCCGGGAAGGACCAGATTTACCACATGACTGGCATACTGGGCGGTCGTCTCCCCACCGTCTGGCGAGGCAATGCGGCGGACGGTCGACGCCGGCAGATTACTGGGCGCGACCCTCAACCACACCGTCGATGCGGATCCACCGCCACCCAGATCCTCCAGCCGCCCAAGGGGGACTTGAGGAAAATCGTTCCCATGTGGATAGACCAGTACGTCCGACAGGACGTCTGGCGGGTACGTCTCCTCGAACACGCTGATCAAGCGCCCGGACACGCTCCGTGTCGTGAGCCGTGACCACTCTTCCTCCACGTTCCCGGTAGGCTGCGTCGGCACGTTCCGGCGAAACCGCACCACCGGGACGTCGCCGAGCACGTCGACGCGGATGCGGACCGAGCCGGTCTCTCCCGGGGCCAAGATGGGAGGAAATTGTTGGTAGGACAGTGGTGCCCCGTCGGACAGCGGAGCCAGGGCGCCGGCGGCCCGAGCCTGCGCGCCGGAGACGAGAGCCGCCTCCACCGGCCGGCTCACCACGAATGGCAGGCCGTAGACGGACGCGGGCGACTCCGCGCCTGCCCCTGCGCTGAACGCGGCCAAGCCCGCGATGATGGCGAGCACACCCTGTCGTCGTCTATTGGTCACGTGCGGCTCTAGTCACACCAGTCCCATGTCATGCGCTCTATCGGCCGTCCGCGCGTGCAAGGACAGACTCACAGGACCGGCCGGCCGACCCTGTCACATACATACGGACGCGCACAGCAGGCACCGCGGCGCGGTCAGAATCGGACTTTGAGGTTCGCCCCGTCGTCCAGATGGATGGTATCGATGAACCTGATGCGGTGCGGATTGGTCCGCATGACCAGTGAACTCGTGCGCGCGCCTTCTCCAAAGAAGCGCACGCCCTTCATGAGCGTGCCGTCGGTGACACCAGTCGCCGCGAAGGTCAGGCGCTCACCGCTGGCCAGATCCGCGGCCGTATACGTCCGCTCCATATCGGTGATGCCCATCGCGCGGCAACGCGCCTCCTTCTCCGGCGTATCGACGACGAGGCGCGCCAGAATCTCACCGTTGAGACATTGCATCGCGGCGGCGGCCAGCACGCCTTCCGGGGCACCGCCCGTGCCCATCACGGCGTGCACACCACTTCCGCGCACGGCGGCCGAAATACCCGCAGACAAATCTCCGTCTCCAATCAGGAGAATCCGAGCGCCCGCCTCGCGGATGTCGTCGATCAGCTGCTTGTGTCTGTCGCGATCAAGCACGGTCACGACCAGGTCCTTGACGTTCCTGCCCAGACACTTCGCGATCGCCTGCAGGTTGTCCCCTACCGAGGCGTCGAGGCTCACGGCATGCCTCGACCTGGGACCGACCACCAACTTCTCCATGTAGAGGTCTGGAGCGTGCAGCAGACCGCCGCGCTCAGAGGCCGCCAGCACGGCAATCGCATTCGCCGCACCGGTGGCGCACAGATTGGTGCCTTCCAGCGGATCGACCGCAATGTCGACCTGGGGAAAGGGTCCGGCATCCTCCGGATCGTTCGCATGGGCCATCCCGACCGGCTCGCCGATATACAGCATCGGCGCTTCGTCACGCTCGCCTTCCCCAATGACGACACGCCCGTCGATAGGCACCCGATCAAGCGACGCTCGCATTGATTCGACTGCGACCTGGTCGGATCCGTGTCGGTCGCCTTGCCCCATCGTGTGTGCGCAGGCAATGGCCGCTTGCTCCACGACGTGGAGAAACGCGGAGGTCATGTCAGTGCTCATAGTGTTGTAACCGTTTGTCCTTATCCGCGAGACACGACTACACGCGCTCCGCGCTCTACCCCAAGTCGAGCCACCGCGCTCGTCGCGTTGGCTGCAATCTCCAGATGCTCGGTGCCACCGAACAACGCGCAGATCTCGTTCTCCGCGATGTCCGTGTACGTTTCGACCAAGCGCCCGACTGCGTGCTCGCCGACCCGGATGTCGATCGAGCCACCGGCGGCAAATTTGTCGAAGTGCTTGCGATCGATGTTGGTCACCAGGTTGCCGAACCGATCAATCCGCAGCACAACTCCCGTCAGCCGCTCGTCCTCGAGCTGGACGACGGGAATATCCAGCTCCTGATAGTCGGTAAACGGCCTCCCCAGTGCCGACAATTGGACCCCCTTGGCAAGCCAGGCCGCCGCCGGGGCGAACCGATCCCGCCCTTCGAAGGTCCGGCTCACCGTCGGTCTGGCGTATCGACGCTCCGTCAATTCGACCACCCGCTTCGGCGGCGTCTCCTGGAACACCGCCGTCAGGACCCCATTGTCTGGGGCCACGAACCGGTAGTCCCCGGTGTCGGCCGCCAGTCCTCGTCGCCCGGACCCGACGCCCGGGTCAACCACCACGAGAAACACGCTGCCAACTGGGAAATATTTGCACGCGGCGGCCAATTCCAGCGCCGCGAACTGCAGGTCGTGGGGGGGAATGTCATGCGAGATATCGACGAGGGTGGCCTCTGGACAGACCTGCAGCACGACACCTTTCATCGTACCGGCATAGTGATCGCGGCTGCCGAAATCACTCATCAGCGCCACGAGTGGGCGCGTCATGCGCCTGGTCCCGGCGGTGGGCTACGCACCGTCTCCGCTCGCTCGTCCATGAACTAAGATGCGCCGCTGGCCTTCGAACCGGCGCCGGCCTTCCCCGGCTTCTGGCCGCTCGCCTGTGGTTGGGCCCGAGGGGGGGCTCCTTGCGCCGATGCCGTGCGACCAGACTCCTGCTGACCAGCCGGGCTCATATCCACGCTGCCGCGAAAACGGGCCCCCTCCGCGATGGCAACCTTTGGCGCTGTGATGTCGCCCTCGACCGCGCCGCTATCCTGGATAGATACCTTTTCTGTCGCCTTGATATTGCCGGTGACCTCGCCCTGCACGACGACAATCTTGGCGAAGACTTCGGCTCGAATACGGCCATGGGATCCGATCGTCAGGACGTGCTCCCTGAGCTCGATCTTCCCCTCCACCTGCCCCTCGATCGTCAGGTCCTCGCTCCCATTCAACTCGCCCTTGATCACCACGGACTTGCCGATACTGCCGACGCTCACGTCCCGCTCACCCGCGCGAACGGGCGGCCTCGACACACCGCTGGTGGGCCCCGGTCCGGTTGCTGCCGGGGATGGAGTGACCGGTTTGGCTGCCTCTTCCCGCTTCCACATGCCTGCTACTCCTCGCCAACAGTCACTCGGTCGGTTCGCCTTGCGCGGCCTGCTCGATTGACCTCGCGCCCAGTATACGAGAGGCTCCAGGGGCTGTCCACCGAGAGAGGAATTGGCGCCAGAGACACGGCACCGAGCGGCCGAACACCCGCCAAAACGCTCGGTTCTCGACCGTGAGGGCGCCCCCGCCGGTACAGCAACAATCACTGGCCAGCCGCGTTGACCGCGACCGACACATGTGTGCGGTCACGATTGCCGGTAGAATTTAGGGGTGACCCGGATCTACTTCGACCACAACGCCACGACCCCGGTCGCGCCGGAGGTGGCCGACGCCATGGCGAATGCCTTGCGAACCATCTATGGCAACCCGTCGAGCGTGCACGCGTATGGGCAGCAGGCGAAGACCGCCCTTGATGCCGCGCGCGCGTCCGTCGCGACGCTCATCGGTGCAGAGCCGACGGAGTTGGTGTTCACGTCGGGTGGGTCAGAATCGGACAACCTCGCGGTTCGTGGGGTGGCGGACTCGTCAATCGCGTCCGGTCGACGCCATCTCGTGGCCAGTGCCATCGAGCACGAAGCGGTCATCCAGACGCTCAAGGCCCTCAGTAAATCGGGTTGGACGACGACACTCGTCGGGGTTGACGCGAGCGGTATCGTCTCGCCAGACCGCCTGGCGGAGGCCGTGACGGAGAAGACGGCGCTTGTGTCCATCATGCACGCGAACAACGAGATTGGCGCCATTCAACCGGTCGCCGACCTGGCCGCCGTGGCGCACGCGCACGGCGCCCTGTTTCACACCGACGCCGTGCAATCGGTCGGCAAGATCCCGGTGGACGTCTCCGCCCTGGGTGTCGACCTGTTGTCGTTGTCCGCCCACAAGTTCAACGGCCCGAAAGGCGTCGGAGCGCTGTGGGTGAGACGGGGCACCAGGCTCCGAACGCAGATGACCGGTGGCAAGCAGGAACGCAATCGCCGCGCCGGTACGGAGAACGTGCCGGCGATGGTCGGGATGGGCGTGGCCGCCCGCCTCGCCACCGCCAAGGTGGCCGCGCCGAACGATCATCTCGCGTCGCTGCGGGACCGGCTCGAGGCCGGTATTCTGTCCGGTGTCACCGGTACGGAGTCCAACGGGCATGCGGACTTACGCGTCGACAACACCAGCAACATCAGTTTCACGGGGGTGGAGGCCGAGTCGCTGTTGATCGCGCTGGACCTTGAGGGGGTAGCGGTGTCGACTGGGTCGGCCTGCTCGTCGGGGACACTTGAGCCGTCGCACGTGCTGCGAGCCATGGGATTCTCGCCGCACCGGACGCAGAACTCGATCCGATTCAGCCTCGGCCTGGGGAACACGGAGGCTGAGGTGGACTACGTTGTCCGCGCGCTTCCCGGCATTGTCGCCAGACTCAGGGGCGTCTCCGGTCGCCGCCCACGCACCGCTGTCGCGGCGCACTCCTAACGTCTATGCGTGTCGTGGTTGCGATGTCAGGCGGA
This sequence comes from Vicinamibacterales bacterium, assembly GCA_937766455.1. GTDB lineage: Bacteria > Acidobacteriota > Vicinamibacteria > Vicinamibacterales > UBA8438 > UBA8438. The sequence goes on from CALLXD010000046.1 coordinate 35,839, forward strand.
GTCGATTCATCAGTTGCCGCGGCGCAACTGGTCGACATGGGGCATGAGGTCATCGGACTGTCCATGCAGCTCTCTGCGCAGCGGGCGGACGCGGGATCGTTCGGGGGCTGCTGTTCCATCGACGACTTGCATGACGCGCGACGCACCGCTGCGAGCCTCGGCATCCCGCACTACATGATGAACTTCGAACGGCAGTTTGACGACGCCGTCGTCACGCCGTTCGTTCGGGAGTACGCCGCCGGACGCACCCCGATCCCCTGCGTGCAATGTAACGGGGACTTGAAATTTACCCATCTTCTGGAACGGGCCACCGCACTCGGTGCGGATCGGGTGGCCACCGGGCACTACGCCCGCCTCTCACGAGACCCCGTGTCCGGTCACACGCTGTTGCAGCGAGGGCTCGACCCGAACAAGGACCAGTCCTACTTCCTGTTTACCCTGACGCAAGCGCAGCTGTCGCGTGCGCTGTTTCCCGTGGGGCACCTCCGGAAAGAGGACGTCCGAGCGGTGGCCCGAGCGCACCACATGGCCGTGGCTGACAAGCCGGACAGCCAAGAGCTCTGTTTCGTGGCCGACGGTGATACGGCTGGCCTCGTCGAAGCGTTGGACCCAACCGTCGCGAGGTCAGGCACCATTCAGGACCAGTGTGGCCAGCCCCTGGGTCGCCACGGCGGTGTACATCGATTTACGGTGGGGCAGCGGAAGGGCCTGGGGCTCTCCACGAGCCAGCCGCTGTATATCCTGAAGATTGACGCCACTGACAACACGCTGACGGTCGGGCCGCGCGAGGCGTTGGACCGATGCGCGTTGACGGCCAGCCGCATGAATTGGATTGCCGGCACGCCGCCGGATGCCTCGGCCCAGCTCACCGCCCGCATCCGCCACCGGCATGCGGACGCGCCGGCCACCCTTGAGCCGCTGGCGCATGACCGGGCCGCCATCACCTTCGCGGAGCCGCAGCGGGCGATTGCGCCCGGCCAGGCGGTGGTCCTCTACGATGGCGACACGGTCTTGGGCGGCGGCTGGATTGACTAGCCTGGCGCGCTAGTCCTCGAGCGATTCCAGATAGCGCTCCGCGTCGATTGCAGCCATACAGCCGGTACCGGCGGCCGTGATCGCCTGCCGATAGACGTGATCCTGGACGTCGCCGCAGGCGAACACACCGGCCACACTGGTCCGGCTTCCTGTCCCAACCTCGATATACCCGTTCGGGTTCAGATCGAGCTGACCGGTGAACAAGCTCGTGTTCGGGGTATGTCCGATGGCAATGAACACCCCGTCGACGGCCAGGTCTTTGGTCTCTCCGCTCTTCAGGTTGCGCAGTACGACGCCGGTGACGACCCCCTCTTGCACGTCCTTCACTTCGGCCAGCTCCGAGTTCCATTCAAAGGAAATCTTCTCGTTCGCAAAGGCCTTGTCTTGCATGATCTTCGACGCGCGCAGTTCCTCGCGGCGATGCACCACGGTGACATGCGAGGCGAACTTCGTCAGGAAGGTCGCCTCTTCCAACGCCGAATCGCCACCGCCCACGACCACGATCGGCTTGTCGCGGAAAAAATAGCCGTCGCAGGTCGCGCACGTCGATACCCCGTGGCCCATCAACGTCCGCTCAGAGGGCAGCCCCAGCAGTCGAGCCGACGCGCCGGTCGAGATGATGAGCGCGTTGGTCTGCTCAACGACGTCGCCCACTTTCAACGTGAACGGCGCCGCCCCCAGGTCAACCGAGGTCACGTCGCCACTGATGATCTCGGCTCCGAACCGTTCGGCTTGCGCTCGCATCTCGGCCATCAGATCCGGTCCCAGGATTCCATCGCGGTACCCGGGGAAGTTCTCGACCATGGTCGTCAGCATCAGCTGCCCACCCGACTCGAGCCCCTCGATAACGAGGGGGACAGATTCGCCCTGGCGGCGTAGAGGGCGGCCGTGAGTCCAGCCGGACCAGACCCGATAATGATTACGTTGCGCATCTATGTACTCTCCTAGCGGCTATCCCGCCCAGCGCCGGCCCCGTGCCGGCGTGCAATCGTCCTCTGGTACTCTTGGACTGAGGCTGTAGCTGAGACGGTCCAAGAGGAGTCGTGCGTCATCCCGCGGGTTGGA
>CALLXD010000047.1 GCA_937766455.1 Vicinamibacterales bacterium
GCAGCCCGTGGTGAAAGTCCCGCGTCGCTACCGACTAATATTGCAGATGGCGGTTGGGAGGCACTCTCCAGGAGCCATCGGTGCCATCGCGCTGCTGCTGGCGGCCAGCGCAGCATGGTCGGTGCGTGCGCTTGACGTCCAGGTTCTGCGGTCGACTGGTGGATTGGCGCCCGAGGTGGTCGGGCTGTTCAGAGAACCGGCGGCCTGCCAGACGTTGGTTGACGGCAGCTACCTGGTGTTCGACCGCGCCGGCCACCGCGTCTACCGGGTCCCACCGTCTGGGTCAGAAGCGGTCGAACTCGTCCGTATCGGAGCTGAAGCGGGGAACATCATCGGCCCCAGCGCGTTCGCGTTGGCCGGCGACCACTTCATCGTCGCGGACGCACCCCGCCAACGGGAACGGGTGCAGCTGTTCGGATTCGATGGCGGTCTGCTGTCCAGCTTCTCATTGCCCGGCCGGGCCACGGCGCGTATTACCCAGGGCCGCCTGACCTTGAACGGCGTCAGTTCGCTGCGGTGGACCGGACGGTCGATTGTCATGAGCCAACCGGAAACCGGCGGTCTCATGACCGAGTTCACGTCTCGCGGTCATCCGGTCCGCACGATCGGCCAGCTCCGGGCGACGGGACACGAGGATGACCGGGATCTGCACCTGGCACTGAACAGCGGACTCCCCCTCGCCGATCCGACCGGTGGCTTCTACTTTGTCTTTCACGCGGGACTCCCGCTGTTTCGGAAGTATGACGACGACGGTCGCCTGCTGTTCGAACGACACATCCAGGGGCCAGAGCTCGACGCGACGATCCAAACGTTGCCCACGACCTGGCCGCGACGCACCGACGGATTCGGGCGAGACCTTCCGATTGTGCCGCCGACGGTGCGTACCGCCGAGGTCGACCCGGCCGGCAATCTCTGGGTGTCACTCTGGCTCCCGTTTACGTATGTCTACGACTCGCAGGGCGACAAGATTCGGACGGTGCAGTTCAGGGGGGCCGGCCTCATGTCCCCGGACAGCTTGTTCTTCGAGAGCCGGGACCAACTGCTCGCCACGCCAGGATGCTACCGATTTTCGGTGTAGAAACGGTGTGACCACGGGCTCGGCCCGTCCTCGACATGAGCCCGATCGAGCAACACTACGCGCGGTGGTTCCGTGTCCACGGACGTGGAAGGAGCTTACGGCAGGCCGACCAGCGCGCGAGCGGCAAGCGGCGCGATCCGCGGTCCCCCCACGGAGAGCCGTGCCTCGTCGGATCCCGCCGCGCGTGTGAGCGCCGACCGGGCCGCGGCGACCTCCCCGATCTCGATGAGTCAGAGCGCCATCAGGTAGTCGACGGTCGCGGCCGACACGCCAGGCCCACCCGGCAGCGCCGTGCCCTCGAGGATAGGAATAGCACGGTCCCAGTTACCCAGGTGCATGTGCGTAATCGCCAAGTTAACGGCCGTGGCGGCAGCAGCGCCAGTGGCACGAAGGGACTGCAGGTCGAGCAGGATCTTGTTGTATAGCAGGTTCGGGTCCTCACGCGGGATCGTGTCCGGCTCGAGCGCGATGTGTATCGAGGCGGAACGGTCGAGCCCGTCGTCCCCACGAACGTCGAGGCTGAGCTCCGCATTCGGCTCGGCGCGGGCGACCACATCGTTCAGGTCGGCAACCGATGCCACCGGGGTGCCTGCCGCGCCCACGATGATGTCGCCACGCCCCAGACCCGCGGCTTCCCCCGCTCCGCCTGCCGCGACCTGAATGACGGCCGCGCCATCAATGCCGGCCACATCGACAACAGACGTTTGCAGCGTCGTGCGCACAATCGGCGGCAGCGCGACGGCAAGACGGCGCAGCGCGGCAGCCCGAGACCCAACATCGCCCAGATCGAGCCTGATGACGTCGGGGTGTCCACTGTTGGACGCCAGCAGCCACAGGTCGTACGAATCGACCTCATCGGCGACCGGCACGAGCCAGGCCACGCCCTGCGTATCGACGAGTTCACTCCACGCCTTGGCCAACTCCCGGCGCCGGACCGGCGTGGCCTCCTCGTCGGAGAACGCCACCCCCACGCGCGGGTCCCCAGCGACCTGGACCATCTCCGCAGGCGTGGGTGAGAAAATCAGCACGCTGGTCGTGTCGGCCAACGCCGCTTCGACCCGGGTCGCCACCTCCGCCATGGTCGCGCGGTCCGCAATCCCCGCAACTCCTACCAACGCGAAGGCCGGGCGCGTTTCGGCGTCAAGCGCGGCCGTCGCGCCGACCTCCCATACCCGCCGATCGACGAAACGCCCGCCCTGCGCACGTACTTCGATCACATGTGGCCCCTCGCAGAGGTCGGTGATCTCGATCGGCGCCGCCCCACGAGACGTGCCGTCCACAAAAACCGTAGCGTCACCCTCGGGCGACCGCACGCTGACTGTGGCCACGGCCGGCGCGAGTTCGAGTGGCGAGGTGAATTGATCACCGGGCGGGGCTGCCATGGTGAACGAGGTATCCGACGTCACAAAACAGTCACGCTCCAGCCGTAGCCGGTGCGGCCCCGGCAGAAGAGCCTCGATGAGCAACGGCGCCGACCCGGCCTCAGAACCGGGGGCGGTCACTCCGTGCAGGGCATCATCAACCAACACCTGGACGCCATCGGGAATCGTCACGACCGTGAGCGTACCGGTAATACGTTCCATGGCCACGCTGAGCATCGTCGGCACCCCAGGGACGATGACTATCTCGCGCATGCCCTCGTCATACCCCGCTTGACGCACCGTGAATCGGTGCCGGCCCTGCAGAAGCGAAATAGCCGCCTCGGTGCCCACCTCATAGACACGGTCGTCAATCGCCACTGTGGCCGGTTGCGGCATCGACAACAAAAGAACACCGACGAGTCGTTGCTTCACCTCGTCGAACAACTCGGCGATCCGAGGGGATAAGTTGGGGGTCAGATCATGATCGGCTTTGAGTTGTAGGAGGTTCTCGAAATCCAGTCCCGCGAGTTCCTGATTGTCCAGGTTGAAATGCGCCCGTCCCCGCAACTCATAGGCCTGCGCCAGCGAGTCGATGTCCAGCTCGGGCGATGACGCCATGGCCCGAATCGCACCGTCCAGACGGTCCACCACCTGGCCAAATTCGAACGCATCGATAAGACGACGCGCATCCACCACGTCCGGCGACGTGGGCGGTTGCCAGGCCGCGCCGTCGGGCGCCACCACGAGCGCCGCGACCAGCCAGAGTGCGGCGCCCACGCGACGCCTGAGCACACGCGGGACATCCTGTTTTGAACGACCCATCATGCTCCTACTGATACTGCTGGATCTGCTTTTCATCATCGTCGGCCACCACGAGTCGACCGAACTGATCGAGCGCGAACGCGGTGATCTTGCGCGGCGCACCGGGCGCCGCCTCGCTGCTGGGAACTCGCATCATCAGCGCCTGGTCCAGCCCAAACACATAGACAGCTTTCTCATCGGCCACATACAAGTGTCCAATCACGTCGAACGCCAGATCCACTGGATTGTCGATTTTGTAATTCGGGCCCTCTCTCGGAATTTCGCCCAGACTCCGGCCTTGCGCGAACAGACGAATGTCGTTGTTACGCGCGATCACCGCAATGTGGTCCTGGGGTCCAACGGCGAGCCGTTTGGCGCGCACCGGCACGAACATACTCCGATAGCCACCACCCGGAGAAAACCGGTGAACCTCGCGCTCGTCGCCATCCATGACCAACCAGTCGCCGTCACTCGTCACCCCAGCCGCATCGATGTCGCGCAGCTCTTTCGGTCCGTCCCCAGGCCGCGGAATGGCCAGCTGAATAAGTGCCACATCCTTCGCCGTGAGGCTCCCACCCTCGATCACCGTGACGACGCCTCGCCGGTCCAGCACCAGACCACGCGGCCTGCTCCCAGACGGCGCATCAGCCGCGGCGTCCGGGTCGAGCGTGCCGATGCCCGACCCGGTGGCATAGAACACCCGCCCCTGGTGATCGACCACCAACTCTTCGACTCTCGGTGACCGTCGGGTGCTGAACGGTTCGTCATCAAGTCCATAGGCATGCTCCGGCGAACGTATGTACAGCCGATGCAATACCGTGATTCGCTGGAGCGCCGTCCGCGCCTCCTGGCTGTCTGGCCACCGATCACGCACATGCTGTAGCTCTGCCATGGCCGCGACCGGATCACCGGTCCGAGCTCGCAAGAGACCGGCTGCGAGGCCGGCGCGCGCGGCCCACACGGTCTCTGGATACTCCGCGGCAACCCGGCCATAGGCGACGAGCGCCTCCTCCAATTGAGCGCCATGGCGGTGCCCCTCGCCGATGAAGAACAGCGACTGCGGAACAACCTCAGCATCTGGCCAGAGACTCAATCCGCGCTGCAGCTCCACCAGCGCCGCATCGAGGTTCTCGGTCGTGTGACCACGGGCGATCGCGGCTCGCGCGAGGAGGACATACGCCTCTGGGGCAGCGTCTCCCTGTGCGTAGCTGGCATCGCCAACGATGCGGCCGGCGTACTCCGTCGCCAAGTCGAAATCTTGTGTCGTCTCAAGGTAATACCGGGTAATCTCGAGCAGCGCGTTGTCGGCCACCACGCTTGTCGGATACAACGCCACGACCGCCTCAAAGTCGGCCAGCGCTTCTTCGTACTGGCCTGCGGCCGCGAACGCCTGCCCCGTCTGGAACTGTCTGGCCGGGAGGTCGTCTTGCGCCTGCCCCCTGGTGCTCACGGTGAGCACTACAACGATCGCGAGTGCAGTGATGCGAACCCGGAGGGCGGCGGGAGACGAACATCGGGCTGTCATGGGTCGCCCACAGTCAGGCCGGGCCCGGACCGAACGTAACACGTGCTTCATCATTAGAGGTGATCGTGACTTCTTCCTCACGATTATCGCTCTCATTGGGGCAGCGTCGCGACACCGCGTATGTTCCCGGCGCCGCTTCACGCCCCGACACCGGCGGGAAGTCCAGGCTCTGCTCACCGACGAAGATCTCGCAGTTCCCCGGATTCGAGAAGGCCGTCAACGACCCCAGGGTCGGCACGGTCACACGCTCCCGCCCGCCATCGACGATCTCAACGGTATATCGCCTGTTCAGAAAATTTTCGGGACTACGGACGCGCAAAGTGACTGACCCGGTGGGCCGCGTCAGGTCATGGTCGGTCGCCAATGCCCCCAGGCGTTCGTTGCCCTCCCGCACCTCGAACGCATACGACGCGGACAACACGACGCGTCCGAAGGTCGGTGTACGGGTCAGCTCGAACGCCACCGCAATCGGCTCGCCCTCGACAGGGGGAACCTCCTGTGTCGCGGAGTCGTACCCATCCAGCATCAACTCGACCGTTCGCGGGTACGGCTCTTCCATCGGAAACGACGTCGGCGTGACCGCCCCGGTGTCCTCCCCATCGAGACTGACCGCGGCGCCGGACGGTGTAGAGGTGACCGACAAGGCCACGACGACGGCCTCCGGCACCACCGGTTCGATGGTCGCGCCATCCTCTGCCGCTGCATCGACCGACGCGCCGGCTACGGTGGACTCACTTTCGGTCGTCGGGCCCCCATCCCCGCCGGTCCGCAGGGCGACATATCCGCCAAGCGCCGCAACCACCACCACTGCAGCCACCAGCATCCCGACGCCGCGTGTCGGCGACCGCCCGCTCGACGCGTCGGGCCGGGATCCGTCGAGCGGGGCGTCAGCCAGCTCTTGCGTGACTGGCGTACCCCCGCCAGGCTCCAGCTGCAGATTTCCGGCCGTCGCGGCGGGCTGGGACTGTGGCGTCAATCCGGGCTGCACCGGCCGAGCCTCTTCGTCAGACCGAATCTCGCGCGCTACCTCGCGCACCGCGTCACCCAGCTCACGCGCACTCTGCCAGCGAGCTTCCGGGCTCTTCGCCAAGGCCCGCTCGGGCACCGCGTCGATCGACGCGGGTAACTCGGGCACCAACGACCGCGCGGACGGCGGGTCCTCGTGCAGTATCTGACAGGCGACTGCGGTGGGTGAATCGCCGCTGAACGGCTGCCGCCCGGTCAGCAGCTCATACGCCACCACGCCGACCGAAAACAGATCGGACCGCGCGTCGGTCGTGTCCGCCGCCAACATTTCGGGTGACGTATAGCCGGAACTCCCTCCGGCCGTGTCATGACCTCGAGCCGCCGATTGGATGGTCGCGATTCCAAAGTCGAGCAACTTCACGGTCCCGTCGTCGAGTACCCGCACATTGCCCGGCTTGATGTCGCGATGCACGACACCCTGCTGGTGCGCGAAATCCAACCCGTGGCACAGTTGGCCGATAATCTCCAGTCGCCGCGCCAATCCAGGTGGTGTCCGCGACCGCTCCATCCCCTCGAGGTCCTCACCTCCGAGGTACTCCATGATCAAGTACGGCGAGTCATCTTTTTCGCCGAACTCGTAGATGGTCACGATGTTCGGATGCTGCAGTCTGGCCGCGGCGCGCGCCTCTTGCTGAAACCTGGCCCGCGCGTCGGGATCATGACCAAAGTCGACCAACATGCTCTTGATCGCAACATCGCGATCGAGCACCGGATCGCGTGCGCGATACACCACACCCATCCCGCCCCGACCCAGTTGCTCCTCGGTCTGATAGCGATCAATCTGGCGGGGATCGCCAGACGCCGCACCCGCCTCCGCCGCCTCGTCTGGGTCGATGTCGTGTAGATCGCGCACGACCTCCTCGACGCGCTGATACCGCTTGAGCGGTTCCTTTTCGAGCAACCGAGCGATCAACCGATCCAGTGAGGGTGGGGCATCGGCGTGGGTGAGCGGTGGTGGGTCCTCGGTGAGCACCTTGCGCATCACTTCGGGCAGTGATTTGGCCGCGAACGGCTTCCGGCCAGACAGCATCTGGTAGAAAACCGCGCCAAGCGAAAAAATGTCCGACCGTTCATCGACAGCCTTGCCGCGAACCTGTTCAGGCGACATGTAGTCCGGCGTCCCGAAGACCAGCCCGCTGCGCGTAAGCTTCGACGAGGCCACTTTCGCCAGCCCGAAGTCCAACACCTTCAGCTGTCCATCCTTGGTAATGAACAAGTTGGCTGGCTTCAGATCCCGATGAATGGTCGATCGCGCGTGGGAGAACGCCAGACCGTCGCACACACTGGTCATGATCTCCAGCTTGCGTACGAGTGATAAGCCTGGGTTGTCCTTCAGAAACTCGTTGAGACTCTGCCCCTCGAGCAGCTCCATGACGATGAACGCGCGTCCCGCGTCCTCGCCGAAGTCGTAAATCTGAATAATGTTTCGGTGGTTGAGCTCGCCGGCCGTTCGCGCTTCGCGTAGAAAGCGAGTGCTGATTTCGCTATCGGCGTCCAGATCGGCCAGCAGCATCTTCACCGCGACGAGGCGGTCAAGCTGCGTATCGCGCGCACGGTACACGACACCCATGCCGCCTTTCCCAATTCGGTCCAGCAGCTCGTAACGCCCCAGCATTTTCACCGGGGCCGATCGGCAGCGTGCGATCGTCGTCCTGCTCGGTCATTCGCTCCGTCTCAACACCACCGCGGTGATGTTGTCCTTTCCTCCCACCGCCAATGCGGCATCGAGCAGGCGCTGCGCACTGGCGTCAGTCGGGCCGTCGCCAGCGGACAGACGAGCGAGGGTCTGGTCATGGAGCGCGCCATGGACCCCGTCGCTACATAGCAAGAGCGTCTCGCCCTCCCTCCACGTCCACTCACCGACCTCGACGTCAGTCTCATCGCGAGCGCCAATAGCGTTGGTGAGCACGTGCCGCATGGGGTGCGCAGCCAAACTTGTCTCGTCGACCTCTGGATCACGGGCAAGAACCGTCGCAACCCACGAATCGTCGCTCGTCAGCTGGGTGACGCTGTCGTGTGTGCAGGCATACAGCCGGCTGTCGCCCACCCCGGCAAACGCCACGGGATCGCCCTCGACCAGGGCAGCGACAATTGTGGTCCCCATGCCGGTGTAGTCATCGACGCTCTCGCTCGCTCGGAAGACTCTCCGATTCGCTAGTTTGACCGCGGTATTCAAGCGATTGACCGCGAATGAGGCATCGGGATCTATGCCGAACGGCCACGTGCAGTTGCCACCGTCCTGGCTACGGGCAATGAAGGTACGGATGGTCTCGACCGCCATGCGCGACGCCACCTCGCCGGCGATGTGACCGCCCATGCCATCAGCCACGAGAAAAAGACCTAGGTCGAGATCGACCAGCAGATGGTCCTCGTTGGTCTTGCGCACGTGACCGACGTGGGTCACTCCGTGGGCCGTCAGCATGTCACTCTCCGCGGCGCGTGCCCCACCATGGGACCCCAGCCACCGTTCATTCTACATTCGCAACGACGTTCCACGCCCGACCTGACCGGGCGCGGCGGCTCGGCAGTCAGTTGCCAGCCGCCGCCCGAGCCTGCTATGATCGTGCGATTTTAGATGGTCTGAGACGACCTCTGTGTGGGCGTGGATTCACTTCTTGTCGGCGGGGATCACCGGTCATGGGGATACCCCGCAGGGAATCGGGCGTTCCGGACCTGGTTCGCCACATGCCCAATCCGAACGACAATTTCCTCGCAAGATCATTTGGGGTCTTGCAGGAAAACGTCCGCCGAGCGGGTCCGGCGGCGTCGGCCGGATACACGCTCATCGGCGCGATTGCGGTGCTCGGCGGGGCGGGGCATCTGGTCGATCGATGGGCGGAAACCTCGTCACCGTGGTTTCTGCTCTGCGGGATGCTGTTGGGCGTCGTCGTCGGTTTCTACGAGTTGGCGAAGACGGTCTGGAAGAAATGAAGCTTTCCGGTGTCCTTGTTGCGGTGTGCGTGACCTCGTGTGGCCTGATCGCAACCCTCGTGACCCCTGACGCCGTCGCGGCGGCGTTCATGGGTATGCTGGCGCCACTCATCGTCGGCATCGCCACCATTGTCATGGTGGAGCGGACGACACGGAATGAGCCACGTGCCTTGACCTCGCGCATGACCATCGCGTTCCTGGCGAAAATGCTGTTCTATGCGGCCTACGTGTCTGTCGTGCTCGCCTTGGTGACGACGACACCCATCCCGTTCATGGTTAGCTTTACCGTCTACTTCGTCGCGCTCCAGTTCACAGAAGCGGTGTATTTCAAGACCCTGTTCACGCGGATCAGCACCGCCGCCGTGAACTAGCGTCTCCCGCGCCCCCCGCATCATGACCACACAACACGCCGAAGAGGCGCAGCAGGCCGGCGAGCACGGCGCCGCCGCACACGACGCGGTCGAAGAAGGCTTCGACGCCGGCGAATTCATCATCGGGCATGTCTCCAACAGTTCGTTGGATCACCCCATCGTGCATCTGCCGCACGTCGCGGGTATCGACATGTCGGTTACGAAGCACGTACTGATGATGTGGCTGGTGGCCGGGTTCCTATTCCTGGTCATCACGATGGCCACGCGCACGTATCTGAAGCAGGACCGACGTGTGCCCTCGGGATTCATGAATGGCCTGGAGTGGCTCGTACAGTCGATTCGTGACGCCATCGTGTTGCCCAATGTCGGACCCAAGTTCGTCAATACCTGGACGCCGCTCCTGCTGACCCTGTTTCTCTTTATCCTTGTGTGCAACGTCGTGGGGCTGATCCCCATGTTCGAGGCACTGGGTCTCGTGGACCGGTTCGTGCTGGGGAACTCGCACGACGCGGACTCGCTGATCAACAGCGTGCTGCATGGCGGAACGACAGCCACCGCCAACTACAACGTCACCGCCGCGTTGGCCACCATTACCTTTTTCTCGATCATGATTGCCGGGACAATGGCGCACGGGTTCTTCAAGCATTGGAAGAATCTGGTGCCGTCCGGGCTGGCCAAGCCGGTGTACGCGCTGCTTATCCCGATTGAGTTGATGGGTCTGTTCGTCAAGCCATTCGCGCTGACCATGCGGCTGGCGGCAAACATGACCGGGGGACACATCGCGATTCTGTCGATTCTCTCCCTGGTGTTCCTATTTGCAGAGATATTCACGAGCGCTGCCGTCGGCATCGGGGTCGGCTTCGTGCTGGCGCTCCCGCTTGCGGTCGGTATTTTCGCGCTCGAAATCATCGTCGTGATGGTTCAGGCCTACGTGTTCACCCTGCTTACGTCGGTGTTCATCGGCATGGCCATCAACGTGCATCACTAAGTTCGATCTCTTGGCAACGACACACACACACGGAGGATAGAGGCATGGATCTGTATTACATTGCCGGCGTCGCGCTCGGTCTCGGGTTGGTCGTGATCGGAGCGAGTCTCGGTATTGGTAAGTTCGCGGCTGCCGCCGCGGAGAGCATTGCGCGTCAGCCGTCGGCCGCCGCGGAAATCACGGGCGCCATCAACCTGCCGCTCTTTCTGCTCGAAGGCGTGGCGATTCTGGCCGAGGTGTTCATCTTCGCCGTCGTGCTCTTGAAGTAGGTGGGTACGCACAGACCTCTCGACCCCGTCACGCACATAGAGGGAGTGTCCCATGGATAACCCACTGGTCCAGCCCGACCCCGGGCTCTTCATCTGGACCATTCTGACGTTTCTGATCCTGCTTGGCCTCTTGGCGAAGTTTGCCTGGGGGCCGTTGCTGAAGGCGCTCGACGAGCGCCAGGCCGCGATTCAAAAGTCGTTGGACGACGCTGATCAGGCACAGCAGGAACTCGCTAGCCTGCAGGACAAATCCGCGCAGCTCCTCGCTGAAGCCCGCGCCGAGGGACAGTCCATCGTCGCCCAGAGCCGAGCCGCCGCGGAGGTGGTGCGGGAAGACCTGCATCAGAAGGCGAAAGCCGAGTCAGCGGCGATGGTCAAAGCGGCCGAACGGCAGATTCAGCAGGAGACCGCCCGCGCGGTCGAACAGATTCGCCACGAGGTCGTCGACCTCTCTTTGAGCGTCGCCTCCAAGTTGATCAAGAAGAACCTGACAGCGGAAGACAACGACGCGCTGATACAGGACTCGCTGAATCAGATCGAGTCCTCTCGACCCAGCTAACCCACCTGTTCGTGCAAGCCCGCCAGCTTGGGCGCGTGGCGACACGCGCCCCGCTGGCGCAAAGCGGGCGGACTCCGATCCGCCGCGCAGTACCCGGGCGGTGCCGCATCGGCCCTGTCCGGGGCACAGTCCGCACCAACGCCCTGCAACCGCCACGTCAGGACATTGGAACCCCTCACGCACGCGACGACGCACGCAACGGATACGTAGCGTAGAGCCCCTCGTCGAGGGTGCGGTGCGAGCTAGCGAGGACTGACGGCGGAGGAAATGCCGTCCAGGGTGGCCGCCGCCGACTGGGCCTCGGAGAACAGAGCCTGCGGATACACCCCCAGGGCCAAGGTACCGAGCACCGCGATGCCAAGTGCGACGGCCATGGCCGGGCCAAGGGTGATCGGAGACCCGGCCGGTTCGTCTTCGTTGATCCACATGAAGACCACGACCCGCAGGTAGTAGTAGGCGGAAATGGCGCTGTTCACAACGGCAATAACGACGAGCCAGATCTGGCCGGCGTCGATCGCGGCGCCGAACAGCCACATCTTGCCCATGAACCCGGCCGTCGGCGGAATACCGCCAAGGGAGAGCATGAAGCACAGCATCGCAAACCCGACGGCGGGACTCCGCTTGAACAGACCATTCAGGTCTTTCAATTCATCGCCGATGATGTCGCTGCGGCGCATCGCAGTGACGATAGCGAACGCGCCGAGCTGCATGAACAGGTAGACGCCGAGATACACGAGCATCGCGGCTACGCCACGCTCCGTACCGACGACCACCCCGATCAAGAGATACCCCGCGTGCGCGATTGACGAGTAGGCGAGCATCCGCTTCAGATTGCTCTGCGTGAGCGCGGCGATGTTGCCCACCGTCATGGTGATCGCCGCGAGCACCCAGAACATCGTCCGCCACTCATCACCGAGCGCCGGCAGACCTTCAACAAAGATCCGAAGCAGCATGGCGAAGGACGCCGCTTTGGACCCCACTGACAGAAAAGCGGTCACCGGGGTGGGAGCCCCCTCATACACGTCTGGCGCCCACATGTGGAACGGCACGGCCGCAATCTTGAACCCCATGCCCGCACCGACCATGATCACAGCCAACACGAGCACGGCGCTCGTCTCCTGTCCGGCCAGCGCCTCCGCAATCCCAGCCAGACGAGTCGTACCGGTCGCGCCGTAGAGCAACGACATGCCGTACAGGAGGATGCCAAGCGAGAACGCGCCGAGCAGAAAGTATTTGACGGCCGCTTCGTTTGAGCGGGGATTCGGCTTGAGATACCCGGCCAACACGTAAAACGACATCGCCATCGTCTCGAGCCCGATGAACAATGTGATGAGCTCGAGCCCGCTCGACATGAACATCATGCCGACGGTGGCGCACAGGATCAGGAAGTAGTACTCACCGGCCTTGAGCCCTTCCACACGGAGATACGGCGCGGACATCAACACCGTGATCGCCGCCGACAGCAACACGACGACTTTAAAGAATGTCGCGAACCCGTCGATGGCCAGCAGCCCGCGTGAGATGGTCTCGTCAAGGCCGGCGAACGAGCACACGGCGAGAAGGGTCACCGCGATCGTCGTCAGCGCCACCCCCAGCAGCACCCCGTCCTGCTTGGGCACTATCACCGAGAGCATCAACAACACCAACGCCCCGCACGTGAGGAGAATCTCGGGCAGGATGAAGTAGAAATCGAGTGCGGAAAAGCCAGCCGGCATTATCTGGCGCCCCCGCGCACAGGCAGTTCGGCGCCATCGCCGGTGTCACCCTCGAAAGCCAGCAGGTCGGAAGACACCGCCGGCGACGTCGCCTCCTCATCCACCGCACCCGACGCCGCACCCGCATTGAGCGGCACGTCGGCGCTGTTCACGCGCGTCATCACGCGAACAACAGACGAATCCAGCCGGTCGATGAACGGTTTCGGATAGAGGCCGATCCAGACAGCCAGAATCAGCAGCGGAATGAAGGTCGCCCATTCCCGCAGATTCAGATCCGGCAAGTTCTCGTTTTTCGGGTTGTCGATGGTGCCAAACATCGTGCGCTGATACAACCAGAGCATGTAGGCGGCGCCCAACACGATACCCGTGGCCGCAAACCCGGCCCAGATTTTGTTGACAACAAAAATGCCCTGCAAAATCAGGATCTCGCCGATGAACCCGTTGAGCGCTGGCAGTCCGATCGAGGACATGGTCATGACGAGAAAAATCGCGGCATAGGCGGGCATGACCTTCGACAGTCCGCCGTACTCCGAAATCTCGCGGGTGTGACGTCGTTCGTACACCACGCCAACCAGCAGGAAGAGACCGCCGGTAGAAATACCGTGGTTGATCTGCTGCACGATGCTGCCAGTTATGCCCACCGCGTTGAGCGCGAACATACCGAGCATCACCATGCCCATGTGACTGACACTGGAGTACGCGACCAGACGTTTCCAGTCCCGCTGAGCCATCGCCACCAAGGCCCCATACACGATCCCGATAATGCACAAGGTGGCGACCCAGGGGACAGCGGCACGCGTAGCTTCCGGCAGAATCGGCAGTGAGAAGCGGATGAACCCGTAGGTGCCCATCTTCAGGAGCACGGCGGCGAGGATGACCGACCCTGCCGTCGGCGCATCGGTATGGGCGTCCGGCAGCCACGTGTGGAACGGGAACATCGGCACCTTGACGGCGAAGCCGAGGAAGAACGCCAGGAAGACCCACCACTGCAGTTCGAACGGCATGTTCAACTCGTGGAACCGCGTGATGTCGAACGAATAGATGCCCGTCACTTCATGGTGGTAGAAGTAGACGGCCAGAATACCCAGCAGCATCACGACGCTGCCCACGAGTGTAAAGAGGAAGAACTTGATCGCCGAATACAGCCGGTTGGCGCTGCCCCAGATGCCGATGAGGAAATACATCGGCACCAGCATGACCTCCCAGAACAGGAAGAACAGCAGGAAGTCGAGGGATACGAACGCGCCGATCATGCCGGTCTGCAGCACCAGCAGAAAGATGTAGTACTCCTTCACGCGGGTGGTGATCGCGGTCCATGAGGAGAGAATGGCGATGGAGCCCATCAACGTGGCCAGCAGGATCAACAGCGAACTGAATCCGTCCACTCCGATCAGATACTCGGCACCGATAGACGGAATCCACTCGTGTCGTTCGACGAACTGCCAGTCGGGGGTGGTCATGTCCAGCCAGAACCACAACGGCAGTGACACCAGGAACCCGAGCCCGGCAAATCCGTTCGCGATCCATCGGATCGCATTGGTGCTGTTCTTGTTCACGAATAGCAGCAGCACCGCGCCCACCAGGGGCGTGAACATGATCAGCGTCAGTAGAGGAAAGTTAGCGGTGTTGCTCATCAGCAGGTTCTCTATTTACTAGTCGGGGCTGCGCCCCGAACCCCACGCGGTCGCTCCGTGGGGACCCCAGCGCCCCACTCCGCGCCCGCGAGCCGCGCATTATCGCGCGGCTTGGCCTCTCGGCCTGTCACGCGTTGGGGCTGCGCCCCGAACCCCACGGTCATTCCGCGGGTGGGTGCCCCGAGGCCTAACCCATGAACCGGACGACCAGGTACACCGTCACGCAGGCAAACACACCGAACAACGAGGCCACGGCGTAGTTCTGAATGAGCCCGGTCTGCCCACGCCTGAACACATAGCTCCCCTCAGCGCAGATCCAGGCAACCAGGTTGATCAGCCCGTCAACGACGTACTTATCAAGCACGTGGGACACCCACGCCAAGGCCCGCGTGAGCCAACCGGCGCCGTTCACGGCGCCGTCGACCACATTTCGGTCAACCGCCCACAAGCCTCTCGCCCCGCTCATGGTCCCCTTGATGACGGTCGCGTTGTACGCCTCGTCGACGTAGTACTTGTTGGTCAGCACCCGGTGCGCGCCGGCCCAGTTGGCGGCGAGCTCCTCGGAGCGCTTCGGCCGCCGCACGTACAGGTGGTACGCCAGCGCAATGCCGAGACCGGCAATGAGCACCGAAAACGCCATCAAGCCCAACTCGGCCGCATGGGAGAGATGGGCCACGGCGTGCTCGCCCTCCTCCGCATGCGCCGCCGACTCAGCAACATACACGGGCTCGAGAAAATGCTCGATCGCGTTGCTCCCGCCGAGCGCGGCTGGAATTCCCACATAGCCGGCGACCGCTGCGCCCACCGCCAGGACCATGAGCGGCGCCGTCATCAAAGTGGGCGACTCGTGCGGCCCGTGCCACGCGTGGGCGCCGTGGTCATCGGCGGCGTGGTCACCATCCTTTTGGTCAGCGTGCCCCTCGGCGTCGTGCCCCCAGCTGGGCCCACGATACTCGCCGAAGAACGTCATGAAAATCAGCCGGAACATGTAAAACGCGGTCATGCCGGCCGTTATCACCGCCAGCCCCCACAGCAGCGGACTCGCGAGGAAGGTCCGATACAGAATTTCGTCCTTGCTGAAGAACCCTGACAGGCCCGGCACACCGGCAATCGCGAGCGCCCCCACGAACATGGTGACGTAGGTAATGGGCATATACAGCTTCATGTTGCCCATCTTCCGCATGTCCTGCTCGTCGTTCATCGCGTGGATGACCGACCCGCTGCCGAGGAACAGCAGCGCTTTGAAGAACGCATGCGTCATCAAATGGAACGCTCCGGCCGCAAACGCGCCCACGCCGGTGGCCAGGAACATATACCCGAGCTGAGAAACGGTCGAGTAGGCCAATACCTTTTTGATGTCGGTCTGCACCAGCCCGATGCTGGCCGCCATCAAGGCGGTCACCCCTCCCACGACCGCGATAGTCGTCATCACCATCGGCGCGTGCGAGAACAGCACCGCGTTACGGCCGACCATGTACACGCCGGCCGTCACCATCGTCGCGGCGTGAATGAGCGCCGACACCGGCGTCGGCCCCTCCATGGCATCCGGCAACCAGATATACAGGGGAATCTGGGCGCTCTTGCCGACCGCACCGACAAAGAGCAGCAAGCAGATGGTGGACAGCACACCGAACGCGGCGCCCTCCACCGGCATGTGTGACGCGGCCTCGGCCACTTCGCGGAAATCGATGGTGCCGAACGTGAAGAAGATCAAGAAGACGCCGAGCACAAACCCGAAGTCACCGACGCGGTTGACGATGAAGGCTTTCTTGCCGGCATCCGCCGCACTCTTCTTGTGATACCAGAACCCGATCAGGAGGTAGGAGCAGAGCCCGACCCCCTCCCACCCGACAAACATGACGAGGAAGGTGCTACCGAGCACCAACGTCAGCATGAAACAGCAGAACAGGTTCAGATAGCAGAAAAACCGGACGTAGGCCCCCCTCGGTTCGTGGCCCATGTAGGACGACGAATACAGGTGAATCAGAAAGCCGATGCCGGTGACGATCAGAATCATCATCCCGGACAGGGGGTCGAGACGAAACGCCCACGGCGCCTGGAATGCCCCAAGTCCGTCGACGGTCTGCAGCGGAATCGGCGGAATCCAGTGCCCGAGCGTGACAACGTGCTCACGATGCTCGGCGCCGAGCAACTGGGCAAAGGCGAAGATCGACAGGATCAACGCCGCGGCCATCGTCGCGCAGGCAATGGCCGCCGCGACCGGTTTGCTGAAGTAGCGGATGCCCAGCAAGCCGTTCAGGGCGGCGCCGATGCCAGGCAGCACGGGAATGAGCCAGATAAGGTCCATAGTCAGTCGGGGCAATACCCCGAACCCCTCACGCCAGTCCTACCAGCGCATCACATTCATCTCGTCGATGTTCACGGTCTCCTTGTTCCGGTAGAAGGCCAGAATGATCCCGAGCCCGACGGCGGCTTCAGCCGCGGCGACCGCGATCACGAACACGACGAACGCCTGCCCCACCAAGTTCTCCACCTGCTGGGAATGCGCAACGAGGTTGATATTGACGGCGTTGAGCATCAACTCAATCGCCATGAAGATGATGATGATGTTGCGGCGCACCAGCACACCAATCACGCCGATACTGAAGAGCGCGGCCGAGAGCACCGTGTAGTGGGCCGGGGTAATTTCCATCATTACAGATCTCGCCTCGCGAGCACGATGGCGCCAACCATCGCCACAAGCAGCAGCACCGACGCCAATTCGAACGGAATCAGATAGTCGGTATAGAGCAACCACCCCAGTTCCTCGGTGTTGCCTTGCACCGGGGACGGGCCCGCCGGGGCCGTGACGGACGACGTCGAGCGGCTGTAGCTGTAGGCGACGATGCCGGCCACCTCGAGAAGCATGGCGCCGGCCAGACCGAGCCCCAGCACACTCAGCCGCCGCGGGTCGCGATGTTCCTCTGGCGGTCGGCCTACATTCACCAACATGACCACAAAGAGATACAACACGACAATGCCGCCCGCGTAGACCAGAATCTGGATAACGGCCAGAAACTCGGCCTCCAGCACGACATACAGGGCAGCCACGCACAGAAACGTCATGACCAGCGAGACCACGCTGTGCACGGTGTTCTTCGCGGTCACGACCAGCACGGCCAAACCGAGAATCAACACCGAGAGCGTATAGAAAGCGATGGTTTCGGCCATGACTTACAGCAGCACCTTGACGACGGCGGTAATCACGACGTTCGCGATGGCGATCGGGATCAGCACCTTCCAGCCGATCCGCATCAGCTGGTCATAGCGATACCGCGGCAACGTGGCCCTGATCCAGATAAACAGATACAAGACCATGAACATCTTGAAGAAGAACCAGCACCACTGCGGAATATAGTCCAGCACCGCGAGGGCATCGACGCTGGGAAATGGACGCAGCCACCCCCCCCAGAAGAGCACCACAATCACCGCGGAAATGACGATCATGTTGGCGTACTCGGCGAGGAAGAACAGCGCGAACCGCATGCCGCTGTACTCGGTATGGAACCCGCCGGTCAGCTCCTGCTCCGCTTCGGGCATGTCGAACGGTGCCCGGTTGGTCTCGGCCAACCCGCCAATCAGCACCAGCACGAACGCCACAGGCTGAATGAATCCGAACCAGACGCCGGCCTCCTGCTGAGCCTCGACGATCCCGACCATGCTCAGCGTACCGGCGGTCAGAATCAGGCTCACCAAGGTCATCGTTACCGCAATCTCATAACTGATGAGCTGTGCGGACGCGCGAAGACTGGCCAGGAGCGGGTACTTACTGTTGGAGGCCCACCCGGCCAGGATGATGCCGTAGACCCCGATGGAGGTCACCGAAACAATGAAGAGGAGACCGACGTTGATGTCGGCGACGTAGTAGAAGGGGTCTGCCCCGAACGGAATGACCGCAAACACCACGAACGCCGGCACGAGCGACATGATCGGCGCCAGCGTGAACATCACCTTGTCCGCCTTCGCGGGTGTGATGTCCTCCTTGAGGATCAGTTTGATGGGGTCGGCAATCGCCTGCAGGACGCCGTAAGGCCCGACGCGCATCGGTCCAAGACGCGACTGCGCCCAGGCGATGACCTTGCGCTCGAGCAAGGTCATGAACGTCACCGAGACCATGACCGCATTGAGCAGCACCACGATCTTGACCAGCGGCCAGAAGACGGTATCGATCATGGCTATCTGTCGACCTCGCCGAGTACGACATCGAGGGTGCCGATCAGAGCAACCACATCGGCAACCAGGTGCCCGATCACGAGGGGCCGCAAGCCCTGCAAATTACAGAAGGACGGCGGCCTGACGCGGAAACGATAGGGATTGGTCGACCGCCCGTCGCTGGCAATGAAATAGCCCAACTCGCCCTTTGGTGATTCGATGGCGTGGTAGGTCTCGCCCGCCTTCGGCTTCAGCAGGCGAGGCACCTTTCCCATGATCGGTCCTTCGGGCAACCCGTCGACGGCCTGCCGGATGATCCGAATGGACTGTCGAAACTCTTCGAGCCTGATTAGATACCGGTCGTAGGTGTCGCCACGCGTGCCCAGCGGCACGTCGAATTCGAACTCGTCGTAGGCGGCATACGGCTCGTCCTTTCGGACGTCGCGGTAGACACCGGACCCACGTAGCGGCGGCCCACAGAGCCCGAGTGCCGTCGCGTCTGGGCCGGAGATGACACCGATGCCCCGCGTCCGTTGCAACCAGATCCGGTTGTTCGTCAGCAGCTCCTCGTACTCCTCGACCTTCGAATCCATGATGTCGCAGAAGGCCCGCACCTTGGCGTCCCAACCACTGGGAAGGTCGAGCGGGAGGCCGCCGATACGCATGGAGTTGTAGGTCAGTCGGGCGCCGCAATATTCCTCGAATAGATCGAGAATGAGCTCGCGTTCGCGGAACGCGTAGAGGAACACCGTCATCGCCCCGATGTCCATGGCATGGGTGCCCAGCCAGAGGCAGTGACTCGCGATGCGCTGGAGCTCGGCCAGAATGGTCCGGATATACCGGGCCCGCCGCGGCACCTCCACTTCCATCAACTTCTCGACGGTCTCGCAATAGCCGAGGTTGTTGGTGGCCGCCGCGACGTAATCCATCCGGTCGGTCAGCAGAATGATCTGCGTCCAGTCCCGATTCTCGCTGAGCTTCTCGATACCGCGATGGACGTAGCCCATGACGACGTCGACATCTTTCACCCGCTCACCGTCGAGCCGCAGCACCAGACGCAGCACTCCATGCGTACTGGGATGCTGCGGGCCCATGTTGAGCACGAGCTCGTCGGTATCGAACATCGCCGCGGATTCGGTAGCCATCACTAAGTGAGTCGGTTCACGTGTGCAGTCGAGCCGAACTACTCCATCTCCGTTTCGTCCACCATGTTACGGAGTCGTAGCCATTCCATCGGGCTCTCGAGCAGGAACTCGCCAGGGCCTTCCAGTGGATAGTCCTTCCGCTGCGGAAATCCTTGCCAGTTGTCCGGCATGAGAATCCGGCGAAGGTCCGGATGACCTGTCAGGTTCACCCCGAACATGTCCCACATCTCGCGCTCGAGCCAGTTCGCGGCTGGCCACACGTCTGTGACAGACGGGACCGGCTCGGTTTCTCCCGCGCGCACCTTGATCCTGATGCGATGCCGGCGACGGATCGAATACAGGCAGTAAATAACATCGAAACGCTGCTCGCGCGGAGGCCAATCACTGGCGGTTACGTCGGAACAGTAGTCGAACGACGCCACGTCGTCATCCCGAAGGAACCGGGCGACGTCGAGCAACGCGGTCGCCGGCACAATCACCGTCCAGTCGCCGACCCAATAGCTGATGGCCTGCACGGCGTCGGGCAAGGCCTCCTGCAGTGCGACCAGATACGCGGGGCGTTCGAGGTCGTCCGGCGGCGGCGGATCAGTCGGCCCCTTGGGCGCCTCCGGAGGCGCCTTCGGCTTTGGCTTTGGCTTCGGTTTCGTGCCGGCCGCCGCTGCGGCCGGCTTCGCGACAGCCGGTGTGGGCGACGCGGCGGGTGTCACCTCCGGCGACGCGGGCGCACCCCCATCCGCCGGCTTCGCAGCCTTGTCGTCGCCCGGTGCCTGATCGTCAACCATGAGATGCGGACACTACACCCATTCCAGCGCGCCCTTGCGCCACGCATAGACGTAACCGAGCACGAGGATAAAAAGAAAGACGAGCATCTCGATGAGCCCGAACAGCAGCAACTCGTCCATGATGACAGCCCACGGGAACATGAACACCGTCTCGACATCGAAGATCACAAAGAGCATCCCGATCAGGTAGTAGCGCACGCTGTACCGACCACGCGCGTCAGTGTCCGTCTCGATGCCGCACTCGTACGGCTGGAGCTTGACTTTGTTGTACTTCGAGGATCTGACCAACGACGCCACCAGCAAGATGCCAATGGCGACGACGATTGCGACCACCACGAAGATGAGAATCGGTAAATACGCTTCAGGCATTGACGGTCACCGTGTCACTCTGATCAGGCCGTGCACTCGTCGGCGTCGCGGCATCATGCGCCCCACCCCCGACGTCCGCCACACACGGCGACACCGGGCAAACAGACGGTCCCCCGACACGCATGCGCCCCCAGATCTATTCCGGAAAAGCTCAATGCGACAGGGTGGGTCGTTGGCAGCTCGCTCGACCTGCAGGGCCTGAAAACCGGGCTTTTTATAGCATGCGGCCTCTGGGGTGTCAAGGAACAGGGTCCACACGAGGCCAAGTCGGAAGCGGGCGGCAAACCTCCAATTTGGCACCCGGTTCGGGTGTCCGCGCGCGACGCCGCGGCAGGACCACGCGTGAGGCCCGATTCAGCCGATTGCCACTATACTCATAGGGTAACGGGGCCGGTTGCCGCCTCGTCCACCACGCCATGTCAAGACCCTCGATGCCCCGTGTCCGCACCTGTCGGATGGCGTCCGTCTGGCTGGTCGTCGTCGTTGGCGGGGGCCACTCTGGCCCCGTCGCGCAGCGCACTCGCCCAACGTGGCAACGAATCGATGTTCGTCAGCGTTCTGGATTCCAACGGCGCCCCGGCCCCCGGCCTGGCTGCGGGGGACTTCGTGGTGGTCGAAGATGGGGCTGAGCGCGAGGTGCTGGAGGTGCGACCGGCGGTCGCGCCGATGCAGATCGCCATCCTGGTCGACACAAGCGCCAGTCTCACGGACGCCACCAGTGACCTTCGCCGGGGACTGGAGACGCTCGTCGAGCGACTGGCCGACGGCAACGAGCTTGCACTGCTGACGTTCGGCGGCACGCCACGGATCCTCGTCGAATCCACGGCCCGACTGGACCGACTTCGAGACGGCATTGGCCGCGTGTTCCCCACGTCGAACGAAGCGGCCTACCTGCTGGACGCGCTGGTTGAAACGGCGCGCGGATTTGAGCGGCGGGAAGCGTCGCGGCCGGTGATCATCGCCGTCACGGGCGAAGGCCTGGACTACAGCAACCGCGACGCCGCGCAGGTGCTCGACGCGCTGAAAGACAGCGGGGCTGCGGCGCATGTCGTGGTTCTTCAGACGAACCGGGCAGCTCGATTCAATACGGATGCGACCGGGTTCGGGCCGACCGACGACGGGCGCGAGCGAGACCGCCTGCTGGAGCTGGGGCCCCGCGAATCCGGGGGGCAGCGTCGAGACCTCGCCGTGAGTTCGCGGCTTGACGCAACGCTGGCCGAGCTGGCGTCGGTGCTGGTCAGCCAATACGAGGTCGTGTATTCGAGACCGGCCATGCTGATCCCGCCCGAGGTCATCACCGTCGAGATGCGCCGTGACGACCTCACTGCCCGGGGAACCCCGGTCAGACGCACCGGAGACTGACCATGCACCGATTCCTCCGTGGCGTCGGCTCAGGCGTTCTCGCCATCTCGGCCTTCGGCGCGGCCGCCGCAGAGGCTCAGGCGCCCGACCAGCCGGCATTCCGGGCCGGCGTTGACGTGGTCGCTCTCAACGTCACGGTCACCGACAGCGACAATCGATATGTCACCGATATCGAGCAGGGCGGCTTCCTGCTGTACGAAGACGGTGCGATTCAAGACATCACGTTCTTCACACGGACGCAGCTCCCGGTGGCCCTGGCGCTGCTGATGGACACCAGCGCGAGCATGGCGGACAAGATGTCTACCGCGCAGGAGGCGGCCATCGGGTTCGCTGACCGATTGCGTGATCAGGATCTGGCCAGCGTCATCGACTTCGACAGCCGGGTGGAGATCCTGCACGAATTCACGAACTCGCTCGACGACCTGACCGCGGCGATCCGCAGAACCTCGGCCGGCGGCTCAACCTCGCTCTACAACGCCATCTACATCTCACTCAAGGAACTCGCGAAGGTTGCCGCGACAGCGGCTGATACGGACGAGATCCGGCGGCAGGCGATCGTGGTGTTGTCTGATGGCGAGGACACATCCAGCCTGGTCGAATTTGAAGAGGTGCTGGAGTTGGCAAAACGCTCCAACACGGTCATCTATTCGATCGGCCTCCGGTCGGACGAAGTCCGGACGCGACGGGGATTCCGCGAAGCCGATTTCGTGCTGCGCCAGCTGGCCCAGGAAACTGGCGGCCGCCATTTCTTCCCCGACACGGTGGACGAGCTTCCGGAGATTTATCAACGCATCTCCGACGAATTGTCCAGCCAATACACGCTTGGCTATGCCTCAAAGAATCCGTTGCGGGACGGGCAGTGGCGTCGCATCGTCGTGCGCATTGACCGCCCGGACGTCGCGGCCCGGACGAAGCAGGGATACTACGCCCCTCGGGTCCAGTAAGCCGATAACGGCCGTGAGACGGCCTATGAAGTAGTGACCCGCGACGGGGTCGTTGGCGCGGACCGCTCCCGGCGCACTGAGCCCTCGACACGCCACGAGACAGACCGATGAACCTACTTCCGCTTCTGCTCTACACCGCGGCCGGGGTGGCCTATGGTCTCCACTTCGCGGGACGCAG
>CALLXD010000048.1 GCA_937766455.1 Vicinamibacterales bacterium
CCGCAGCTGGGCATGTTCAGCATGGTGGGAATGTCTTGAGGGATTTATGAAAGAGAACGAACCCCGGGATGAGCCGCCCGACCCAGGTCGGCCCGTCCTCTTCAGCCGAGGACGTGTACGAGGATGAGATCCAACTACGACCACTGCTCAGGAGCGTTTGGTCGTATCGGCGAGTAATCGTCGGCGTCGTGGCTGGTGTGATGGCGGTCTTTGTGGCCGTCGCAATGGTGGTGTCTGTCAGCGCACCAGTAGAGCGGATCGGGTCTTTCGGGTTCAGGCTTCTGTTTGACGGCGCTTCGGAGGGACGCTATCCCAACGGAACACCGTTCAGCACTGCTGAGATCACTTCGACACCGGTGCTGACCGAAGTCTTCAATGCCAATAACTTGGAGCGTTTCGGTTCATTCGAAGCGTTCCGCAACTCCATTTTCGTCCTTCAACGGAACCCTGAACTTGATGCCCTTTCGTTCGAATACCAGGCCAAGCTGGCCGATTCGAGACTGACACCCGTCGATCGATCCCGCCTCGAAGATGAGTTTCGAACCAAGCGGGACAGCCTGAGCAACACTGAGTTTACGTTGAACTTAAGGGCGAGCACTCGGACGGCGGCGATGCCTCGGTCACTCACGTCCAAGGTCCTCGATGACACGCTTGCTGTGTGGGCGACGCAGGCTAGTGAGCGAAAGGGCGCGTTGCTGTACGACACTCCCGTCTTGTCAGGCAACATCCTGAGGCGGGACATGGTGATGGCTGCCGATTACCTCAGGGGCATCGATATCTTTCGGACGCAAATAGCTCGAATCATCGACAATATCAATCAGATCGAGCAGTTGCCCGGCGCGACGCTGCTCCGGACCGGAGACGATCGCGTATCGCTTCTGGAGGCCAAGGTCGAACTGGAAGACATCTTACGTTTTCAGTTGCAGCCGTTGTTGGGGATGCTCCGTGAGGCCGGGCTGTCAAAGAACCCTGGAGAGCAGCAGCGCTATATCGCGGACCAGTTGTTTCAGATCAGGCTCGAACCGCGAACAAGCAGAGAAGAAGCGTTGCGGCCGTCCAAGCGGCGCTCCGCGCGTACATGGGGCAGGAAGGGGCCGCCCAGACGGCAGGTTCTGGTTCGGGAGGGGCGACCCTTGGAGTGGCACAGGGTAACCAGGGCATGGTTCCGCCGTTCGGCGACTCCGTCCTCGAGCGACTGGTGGAAATGTCGACGCTGAATGGCGACGCTGAGTACCGCCAGATGTTAACCGACCGGGTCATCGCGGAGAGTCTCGTCGTGGCCGGACTGGAGCGAGAGCAGGCCAACTACGAGGAGATCATTCGCTCATTGCAAACAGCGCGAACTCAGACGGAGGGAAGCGAACCCGAAATGGAGCGCTCGCTCATCCAGTCTCGACTCGATGAGGCGTTCGACGCGGTTGTGAGGGTTGTTGGCCACGTCAACGCGATCTACCAGGAATTGTCGACCTATAATCTCAACCCCATCGACCCTCCTTTACTCCGTGACTTCAGGATTCACGCACCGGACGGAGCGCTCCGTTTCCGTGCGTGACCTGGGAATGTATGGGCTGCTAGTTTTCATGCTGAGCCTCATCACCGTGCCGGTTGGTTGCCTCGGTCACAGCTACTTTCGGCGGGAGATCGTTCACCAGGAGACAGACGGTCAGCATGTAGGTCAAGCCCTGGAGGAACCGGCCAAGGGCTCAGGGAGGAGGAGCTCGCGCAACGGAACGTCAACGCGGACGCCACAGTCGCGGGACAACTGTTGGATGATGGCGTGGTTGCGCTGGGTTCAGATTTCGTGACGGCAGTGGCCTGCTCGTCTTCGTAGGACCGGAGTCCCCCCGATGGCTATTCCGGCAACACAGCCAAACGTAACGGCACCGCGTCGCGGCATTCGGCGGGGCCTACAGCGCTCAGAGCATCGTGCACTACTCGTCGGCGGCGACGTCGCGGCACTGTGCATCGGGGTCGCGATTTCCCTCTGGACCTGGTCGATCACGGCAGGGGTTTCGTTCACCTGGGCGTTTGTGCAGGAGCGCGCGGCGTGGTTTCTGACAGTGCCGGTCTGGACGCTGGCGCTGGCGCCCGCGTACGACCTCAGGACGGCACTCGCGGTGCCAGGTACGGTTCGGGCACTCGCCCGTGCGGTCGTCGTGCTCCTTGCCGCGTACCTGGCCGTCTACTTCTACGCGCCGCGCTACGAGCTGCCTCGACTGGTGGCGCTCTACGTGCTGTGGGAGGGGGCGCTTCTGACACTGGGCTGGCGCCTCGTCTACATCTGGTTTGTTACCCACCTCCCGCTTGACAAGCACCTCCTCATTCTCGGCGCGTCGGAGGCCGGCCGCACGACGCTGGGTCTGCTCCGGAAGGCTGACCCGCATGCGACGGTCGTCGGATTTGTGGACGATGACCGGCAACTGTGGGGCGCGAAGGTAGACGGCGTACCGGTGCTCGGCGGTGCGGACTGCTTGGCCGACGCGGTGGCGCGCCACGCCGTCGGCGAAGTCGTGGTGGCGGTGCCCCACCGTGCTGGCAGCGCCCTGCTCGGCGCGCTGGCGGATTGTCTGCACCAAGGCGTCGATGTCGTGCCGATGTCGCAGGTCTACGAAACACATCTTCGTCGCGTGCCGGTCCGCTACCTGGAATCGGGCTGGCTCTTTTCGTCGTTTGTTGAGGTGGTGCGCAGGAAGGACGCCTCTCGGGTTGCGAAACGCGTGCTGGATCTCGTTGGCGCGACCGCCGGACTCGTCGCGCTGGCTGCGCTGACGCCGATCATCGCGCCGGCGATATGGCTCGATTCCGGTCGACCGATCTTCTTCCGACAGGGTCGATTGGGACGCGGTGGGGCGCCATTCGACCTGATCAAATTTCGGACGATGGTACAGGACGCTGAAGCGGACGGACCGCCACGATGGGCCAGCCGACAGGATCCACGCGTGACGCGCGTAGGCCGCTTTCTTCGGCGCACGCGACTCGACGAGTTGCCGAATCTTGTCAACGTGCTGCGCGGAGAGATGAGCCTGGTGGGGCCACGACCCGAGCGACCGGAGTTCGTCGCTCAGCTAGAGCGCGAGATCCCGTTCTACCGCACGCGGCTGCTCGTCCGGCCCGGCCTGACGGGCTGGGCTCAGGTGAACCATCCGTATGGCGACTCTGTACGTGGGGCGCTCGAGAAGCTGGAATACGACTTGTACTATGTGAAGCATCGCTCGCTGTTCTTCGACCTCTGGATCGTTGTCCGGACGGTGGGCACGGTCCTGGCGCTGAGGGGACGGTGAACCCCATCTCCTGTGCCGGCGACACCCGCACTGCTTGCGTCACGGGCCGCCGCGAGGTCAGACGCGGCTGCTTCGCATGCACGCGTGTCCGTCGTCATCCCCTGCCGGAACGAGGACGCCCGTATTGCCGCATTGCTTGACGCGATTCGGTCGCAGGAGACGGCCGTTCTTGAGGTCGTCATCGTCGATACTGGCTCGACAGACGGGACAGTGGACATCGTCGGTCGTTATCAGCAGCACCATGCCGACCTGCGGCTGAGGTGCCTGTCACATCCAGGCGCGGGCATATCCGAGGCCATGAACAGAGGGATAGAGACCGCCCACGGCGAGATCATCGTGCGGTTGGATGGCCATAGTCGGCCACGTCCAGACTATGTGAGACGCGCGGTCGACACCCTCAGAGACAGTGGCGCGGCGATTGTGGGCGGCGTTTGGGAAATAGTCTCTGGGGAACAGACCCAGGTCGCCGAGGCGATTGCGCTCGCGGTGGCGCATCCGCTCGGCGCGGGCAACGCCGCGTATCGCACGGCGAGGACGACCGACGGCGGCCGTACGGAGGTCGACACGGTGCCGTTTGGATGTTTTCGCAAGTCGACCTGGGAGACGCTGGGCGGCTTCGACGAGGGGCTGCTGACGAACGAAGACTACGAGTTCAACTACCGGGCGCGCGTGAGCGGCTCAACCGTGGTTCTGGATCGCGACATTCGGTGCACGTACTTCGCGCGAAGCACGCTCGCTGATCTAGCGAGGCAGTACTTTCGATACGGGTGGTGGAAGTTAGAGATGCTGAAGCGTCATCCCCGGTCGTTGCGCTGGCGGCAGGCGCTGCCCGGTGCGCTTGTTCCGCTGTTCGTGTGTCTGGGGGCTGCCAGCCTCGTCTGGCCCGCCAGCAGACTTCTGCTGGGCGGTTTCGCACTCGCCTACGCTGCGATCCTGTCGGTCGCCGCCGCCCAGGTGGCCGGGCGGCAGGGTCGCTGGGATCTGGTCTGGCCGCTGATGGCGGCCTTCGCCGCTGGTGCACGGATCGTGGAGCACAGGGTTCACGACGAACATCGTATCGCTCGGGCGTTGGCCGCGCTGGCCGAGACGGCGCCGGGCGACGGCGACGGGTGGGCAGCGAGGATTCAGTGGGGTCAGACTGCTCCAGGCCCTGGCCGGCATACTGGTGCTGGCGGTGCTCGCGCCGCCAGGGGTTGCGACATTGGTGAATCGGTCGCGGATTGACCGCGCACAGGAGACGGTTCGCGGTCTCGCCGAGGTCCTTCGAGCCACCGGCCTCGTTGATCGCGCCCGCGGTCAGGCGGCGGACGACTTGCTGGGCGGACCAGGGAACTCTCCGGAAGCACCGGGTGTGCGCCAGTGGGTCGACGGACGGGTCGGCAGCCTGACCGATTATGTCTCGCTGCCGATACGGTCGGACCCCTGGGGGAACCGATACATGGTGAACATTGGCGTCACGCGGACAAGTGAAGCAGATGGGGCATCCACTGACCCACCGGCGCTCTGGGTCCTGTCCGCCGGGCCTAACGGGCTCGTCGAGACACGATATGCGGCGCCAGCGGTGTCTGCCGTCGTGGGCGGCGACGATGTCGGTGCGCGAATCGAGTAGTGCGACACATTGAAGCTCGTCAGGACGCCTAGCCGTCCTGACTTCCGCCTCCCTTGATCTGACCGGACTCGTCAGCGAACAGGACATTGAAGCTGGTCAGCGACCCGTAGCAGCCGCTCACATATCCCTGTAGCTTCACTTTCACGTCGACCGGGAGTTCCGAGGCGTTGACCTGCTGCTCGAACGTTCTGAGTCGGTTCCGCACCATCACAATCTTGTGAAAGAACGTCTCGATCGGCCAGCTCTTCTCCGGCCCGCCGGCGCCGCCCGGGCGGAGAACCAGGGTGCCGCCGCGCCACCTTTCGTCCGGTACCGCGGGTGTGACACCTGCTTCCTCGCGGATGATGCGCCTGAGCAAGAACTCGAGGTCGTCCGATTTGGGGGTCACTGGTGTCATGGGAGCCGCCATCCTCTCTCGTTCACTCACGATCGGAAACGGGGCGGTCGACGTGCCGCGCACGCGCGGGACACGCGGTGCAGAAGCATGTCCGCCAAACGCCGCCACCTTTGGGCCACCACGGTAGTTGTGCTCGCTGTGGCAGTAACCACATGCCACGCGAATGGCTCGACCCTCACCATCGGCGGCGATCACCGTGTGCAGCCGGTCGGTCTTGCAGACGCGGCAATGATCCTCAACCGACCCGCCCGCTCGATGTGTTCGCTCCGAAGTCATGGCTCTCATGGTGTCACGTGCGGGGAGGCGGCCGTGGGTGGTTCGGGAGGCACCCTGTCCCACATCAAAATCCGGTCGAAGGCGCAACGGCATTCCGCGACGCCCAACTGAAGAAGCCGACGGCACCAAGCACAATCGCAACCAGGACGGCCAGGGATACCCAGTTCCACACTGTGAGAAGAGGGCGCTCCTCCGTCCGGGCTTAGTCACTCACGAGTGCGAGCAGTTGGTCCGCGCAGGGTTGGCACACCCGGCAATGCTCGAATACCCGCTCGGTGCGCTTCCGGCCAAGCGACGTCAGCGGGTCAACCTTTGTAGCTCGGTTTCTCCTGCGCCACTCGGGCGAGGTCCTCAGGGTCAGGGTGCGCCAGAGGCTGAGCGGTCATTGCATCGCCGATGATGCCACGAGGCACCACCGGTCATTTGGAACCGCTGATTCAACGCCGGTGATAAGCTGCCGCCCATGCTGGCGGTGTGCCCTTCGCCCGGCGCCGACCGGGGCCTCACGTGGGTCAGGAGCGGCGTGCTCGCGTGGTCGCTGGCTTGCGTTGTCTCCAACCCGGTGTACGCCACCCCCGCTGAGGGCTTGCAGACCAGCGACGAGAGCCCCGATGGCCTTGGTCCCTCACCGCGGTATGAGGCCCTCAGAGACGCCGAGGTCTCGCATGTCGGACAGATTCGAGACGGCCGCGTCCGGCTGGATCGGTTCGAGATCGAGCTGACGGACGGCCACCTGTATCTGGCTCCCCCCGTCGGAGAGACGCCCCCGGCGTTGGTGTTTCTCGGCGACGGCGTCCTACGGGGATATCCCCCCGACGCCGTGGAGCATCATCAACTCCATAAGCTGTCAGACGAGCATTCCGTCGAGGCGGCGTTCGACCGGCTCGTCGTGTGGTCGGTGGGGGACCTCCCCAACCAATTTCGTGCGCTCGCCACGCCACCCCCAGACGACGCTGGTGACGGCGACACCGAGGCCGCCAATCGACTGCTGGAGAACCGGCGGAAGCGCCGGCTCGAACAACAGCTCAGCAACCCCGAGAGCCGGGTGCTGGAGGACCTGTTGCAACGAGATGCAGGAACCCTCGACCCTGACAATACCTATGCGCTGGCGGACTTCGACAGCAAGGCCCACGGCTGGCTCACGGTCGAGCTGGAACCGCATCAGCCCGAAGAGGTCTGGCTCTATCGATACGACCGTCGACGCGTCACCGACACGTGGATGCATGTCCAACGAGTCGCTGACTATCCACCGGACCGCGCGGCGAGCGCGCTCGCCGGATTCGCTGTTGCACCGGAGTCGCTCAGGGAGTCCGTCGACGACGACGACATCACAGGCGCCATGTTGGCGCTGCCCGCACGACCGCATCGGCCAGACCTCGGGCGCGCACCGCGGCTGTCGGCTCCGCGGGCCGATGTGGATCTGGCCATCGATAGCGACGGCAATACCGTCGGAACCGCCGCCCTGCTCTTCGAGCCCCTGGAGCCGACGCGGGGCCTGCGACTGCGTATCAGCTCCACCCTTGAGGTGACGGATGTCCGTTGGCGCCCCCAGGGCGACAACACCCTCCAGACCGCGCTCGTTGACAGGCCGGACCCGAACGGGAACGTCACCCCAGCGCCAGACCAGCCCGCAGCCCTCGCCGGCGAGCAGCTGTATTTCGTGCAGGAACGCCACAGTCGACGCTTCGACGTAGATCGTTTCGAGCCATGGGTCACCGTCACACTGCCCCGCACCGCCGCGGCCGGAGAAGGGTTCATTCTCGAGGTGGCCTACGAAGGCGAACTCATTGAGCGGCATCGCCAAACGCTGGACTTTCTCCTCAAGGACACACTCTACTGGCGACCGCGCCACCCCGACGCCGCCCACAGCGTGTTGGATCTCACGTTCAGGGTGCCGGAGCGCTACCGCGTCGCCAGCGGCGGCACTCTCGTGGGCGAGCGGCTCGACGGGGACACACGCATCATGCGCTGGGCGACGGAAGAACCGGTCCGGAGCATGTCCTTCCACTACGGAGAATTTGACGTCACCGAGGTTGAACGGGACGGACTGCCGATGGTCTCGGTCTACGCCAACGACAACCATCTCGGTTTCTCTCCTGGGAGTCGGGAGAAAACCATTGACGACCTGACCGGCGCCATCGAGTTCTACAGCGACTACTTCGGCCCATACCCGTACGATTCGCTGCTCGTCAGCGAAACACAGACCGAGAGCGGCCAAGCGTTTCCGGGGCTGGTATTGCTGTCCTATCAGGCGTTCGGCGAGTTGCACACCGGGGAATCGGAACTGTTCCGAGCTCATGAGGTGGCCCACCAGTGGTGGGGTGCCGGCATCGGATGGGCCGGATACCGGGACCAGTGGATGACGGAAGGGTTTGCCCAATACTCCGCCGCCCTCTTCACGCTACACGGGCTGGACGCGCCAGACCAGTTCGCAGCCATGCTCAACGCCTGGCGACTCGATGTCCTGGGCGAGGGCCACGTGGGACAAGGGCTGGGCGTGCACTACGGGTTTCGGCCTGACGTCTTGCGCCGTAGCGACGCGCACGAATCAGGACCGCTCGTCGTCGGATTCAGACTCAACACGGCGGACACGCCATTCGACTATCGGGTGATCGTGTATGAGAAGGGCGCCTACATCCTGCACATGCTGCGGTCGATGCTGTTGGACCCCGAGACCGGAGACGATGCGCGGTTCAGCGCGCTCATGCGTAACTACGTCACCGCCCATGTCGGCGGAGTCATGTCCACCCAGTCATTCGAGACGGCCGTCACCGAGGCGTTCGGCGAACCGATGGACTGGTTTTTCGACCAATGGGTCTACGGCGTGGAGGTGCCTACCTACCGCCCCGATCTCAAGGTCACTCCACTCATCGACAGCCAGACCCCTTTCGTCTTGAGCGGTCGTATCAGGCAAGAAGACGTCTCGGACGGATTCAAGATGCCGGTGCCGATCCGGTTCACCTTTGACGAACACCCGCCGATCATCCAGCGGGTCTGGGTGGATGCCGCCGACGTGCTGGTGGAACTGCCGCTGCCGGCCAATCCGACTCGTGTGGAATTCAACGCGGACGGCGGCGTCCTGGCCAAGGTGCGATAGTTCTCTGGGCGTCGGGTTGACAACCCGCACGGTCCGGCCGACAATCCAACAGTTCATACAGTCTGAGCGTGGTCGCCCCCAGACGGCCACCATTTTTGGCAGACGGTTCGGATCCCAGTTTTCGCAACAGGTCGGATCGGGTACCGGTATCCATGCACGATTTGCAGGCGGTCCACGCCTTCGTGGAGAAGCACCGGCGTCGGCGCCAGAGCAACAAGGTGCTGCACGGCCATCCATCACCGGTGCACTGGCTCGAAAAGGACGTCCCGATGCGTGACGTCCTGCAGGCCCGCGAGCAGGCCAATCGTGCCATCCGAAAACAGGTCAATTTATACGTCGGCACGCCGTATTGCCTGCCGACAGACCCTGATCGATGCGGTTTTTGTCTGTTCCCCAGCGAGATCTACACCGGTCATCGTCAACTGGACGAATACCTGGGCTACCTGGAGCGTGAAGGCGACATGTTCCGGGACCATTTCGCCGGCACCGAGCTGGCCAGCATCTACTTCGGTGGCGGAACGTCGAACCTGTACAAGGCCGACCAGTATCCGCGGCTGATGGATGTGGTCCGGGGGGTGTTCGAGATCCCGCCGCATATCGAGGTCACACTCGAAGGCATTCCCCAGACGTTCACCCACGACAAGCTGCTGGGTATGAAGCAGAGCGGGATGAACCGCATCAGCATGGGGGTCCAGCAGCTCGACGACGAGCTCATCAAGGCCAGCGGGCGCAAACAGACATCCGAACAGGTCTACCGCACGCTCGAGTCGTGCGACGCCTTGGGCCTACCGGCTAGTGTGGATCTCATCTTCGGCTGGCCAAACCAGACGCTTGAGGCGATGGTGCGCGACCTCGAGGCGATGGCCGCGACTGGAATCACCCACATCACGCACTACGAGTTGAATGTCGCTGGTCGAACGGATTTTTTCTCGAAATCGGAGAGGCGAACTCCCCACGACGGAAGACAACCTGGAGATGTACCGCGTGGGCAAAGCGGTCCTCGAGTCGTGTGGCTACACGCAGGTGACACCATACGACTTCGAGCGGAGAGACGGCGAGCTCGCGAGTACGTATCTGTATGAGGAACTGTTCCGTCAGCCCTTCCAACAGGACGAGCTAGGTCCGATCGGATTCGACGCCTGGGGTTGGGGTTACGCCGGAATCTCGTTCTTCTTCGGCACGCCGGACTCTCCCGGCTGGGCGTTCATGAACCAGGTTCGCATCGACGAGTATTTCCGGGCTATTCGCAACGGGCAATTCCCCGCGATGCGCGGATTTCACTACTCGGCGGCCGATCTCCGACTCCACTTACTGTTCCAAGAACTGCAGGGCATGTCCGTCGACCGAGAGGCGTATCGCCGCCGTTTC
>CALLXD010000049.1 GCA_937766455.1 Vicinamibacterales bacterium
AGGCCACGTGCGCGAACGCGCGCCCGCCGCACCCGGCCACGCCCATGACCGGCCTCCGATCGGGGCTGGCCTCCAACACCTCCACCGTCTCCGCCAGCAACACGTCTCGCTTGGCGCGCTCGACCACGACGCGTACGTGTTCGCCTGGGATCGCGCCCGCCACCAGCACGACACGGCCCTCATGGCGGGCCAGCATGCGGCCCCCGACCACGGGTCGCTCCACCGTCACGTCGAGGGCGGTGCCGCTCGGGGGGCTCGGCGTGGTGTGGCGCATCTTGGTCATGCCTGATCGGGTCCTTAGTCGACCCGAACGGTCGGCAATCGGAAACGCTCGCGTAACGCCCGCTCGGCGGCGGCAGACCACGCCTTCGCGTAGACGGCGTCCGCCATGCGCGGCTTGAAGGGGGCCAGCTCGCGGTCGGCGGTGGCTCCGATGTCGTCGAGCGTCGGTCCGGCCGCGACCCGCACGCGTTCCAGCAACTGCTGATCGATCGCGACGAGACGGCCCAGGTATGCGGCACGGGCCGCACCCCGCGCGCCGCGTGCGTCGCGTCGCAGCACATCGAGCTCGGCCACCAACTGTTCCAGCGCCGCGTGCAGACCAGGGGCAGCCTCAGCGAGTGCCAGCAAGGTGGTGGCCTTGGTCAGCGCTCGATCAATGTGCGCAGGCAAGCTCAACGCGCGAGGCTTGGCCGCAGTGCGGGCGGCCACGCCGTCGTCCCGGTCCGCGGGTCCACCGACGCCCGTGCCCGTCACCCCCACGGCGCGCCGCCACGCGTCGAACGCCTCCAGGACATCGGCCTTGCAGTGCTCAATGTGGAGCGGCCGGCGCGAGCGCCCGGCCGAGACGTACCGCTCTAGCTTACGGTCGATGCCGCGCGTCACGGCCTGAATCGGGACTCCCGCGGTGGCCCAGCCAGACACCAGTTCGAAGGCCGGCCCCACAATGCGCACAAGATGACCGCGATTCTTGCGGCAGAGATACGCTTCCACCTCGCGGCAGTAGGCGCCCGGATCCCTCGCGCTGGTCTCGGCCGTCGTCACGACGCGGGCGTGCCGCCCCCTCCTTCGCGCGCCGGGTCGTTCCGGTTCCAGACCAAACGAAGCCCGTGCAACGTCAGATCCGGACTGACGTGGTCAATCGCGCTGGTCTCCTCGGCAATGGTCGTGGCCAGCCCGCCCGTGGCCACGCACACCGCCGGCTTGTCGCCCAAATCGCCGCGTATCCGGGCCACAATACCCTCCACCATAGCGACGTACCCGTAGTACAGCCCTGACCGCATCGACTCCACCGTGCTGGTTCCGATCAGCGAATCGGGACGGCCGACGTCAACCCGAGGCAACCGACAGCGCGCTGGAACAACGCATCGGCCGAGATTTCCACGCCGGGGCAAATGACCCCGCCGATGTATCGGCCGCCGGCCGAGACCACGTCGAAGGTCGTGGCGGTCCCAAAATTCACCACGATAACCGGCCGTCCATGACCGCCAAAGGTCTCCAACGCCGCGACCGCGTTCACCAAGCGATCGGCCCCCACGTCGCCGGGCGCCTGATACTCGATGGGTAACCCGACATTCGTGGCATCGATGACCAGTGTGTCCCGGGAACAGGCTCCGCGCACCATCTCGGCGACGGTCGAGGTGAGTGGTGGCACGACCGACGCGAGCACCACGACCGACGCGAGCACCACGCCCGACACATCCTCCATCTGTAAACCGCGCTCCTCGAAGAGTCGGCCGACCAGCACCCTGAGCTCATCCGCGGTCCTATCGCGGAGTGTGGCGAGCCGCCAGCTCTCTGTCAGGACCTCGCCCTCGAAGATTCCGAGGACGATGTTGGTGTTGCCAACGTCAACCGCGAGCAGCATGGTCCCCCCCGCAAAGCCCCTGGCGGGGACCGCACCTGTCGTACCGCACCACCCGTCAACCGTTCAAGCCGTGACCCGACGCGCACCCGGAGCGCGCCGTCCGCATCGATCCCGTCGCTGACGCCGCGATGGGACGTGGGACCGGACATCCATTCAACCGGAGCCCCACGGCTCGAGGGAGCGAGTGCCTCCCAGCGAGCGAGGAGGGCAGTCGTCGCACCAGATTCGACCTCGGCGTACCGGCCAGCCACCGCCGCAAGCAGTTCCACCAGGAGGCTCGCCGCGTCGACCGGCCGGCCGGTGACACCCTCGACCGACGCCGCGACAGGGAGCAGCTCTCGCGGCCAGGCCGTGTCGCGCAGGTTGATGCCAATGCCGACGATGACACGGGCGCGGTCCCCTTCGGTCGTCGCCTCGGCCAGAATACCGGCCACCTTCCGCGCTTCGCCGTCGACCGTGGTCACCACATCGTTCGGCCATTCGAGGACCGCCTCGAGTCCCGCGACCGTCGTGAGCGACTCGCCCACCGCGACCCCAGTCGCCAGCGTGACGACCGGCGGGGGCGGGCTGGATAGCCGAAGCAGGAGGGAGACATACAGACCACTGCCGCGCGGCGAGAACCAGCGGTGCCCGTTCCGTCCACGTCCGGCGGTCTGCGCGTCGGCCACGACCACGGTGCCATGTGGGGCGCCGCGGTCTGCGAGATCGGCAATCGTGTCGTTGGTCGAGCCGACCTCTCCCACGTGACGCACGTGTCCCGCGAACGGCCCGAGACGGGGCCCGGCCACGCGGAGCTGTCCGTCCAAATCAACCCCTGGCACACGTCAACTCGAGCGCCACCTGAACCCGCGGCGCGGCATGCATCCACACGTCCAGAGACGCGTATTCGGCGCCAACGTCGGCCGCCTGCGCCATCCGATCAACGGACACCGGTCCCGCCAGCGACACTTTGGCGCGGCCCCGGGAGCGGACCACCGCCTCCCGTACGAGATCGCCGGCCGCTCCGTCCACGTGGAGCACCGCCGCGCCACCAGCGATCGCGGGCCTCAATCTCATCGATCGCGCAAATGACCACCTCGATCGGCATCTCCGTGTTGGTCCGACGCGCGCGTTCGACCGCGGCGCGTACGCTTCCGGCTAGCCGGACGTGGTTCTGACTGATCAGGACTCCGTCATCCAGGCCGATCCGGTGACTCACCCCGCCCCCCACGCGCACCGCGTACTGCTCGATCGCCCGCAACGTGGGCGTCGTGTTCCCCGTATCGCGTACGGTGACCCGGCCCCTTCCCGCGTCGACAAGTTGTCGA
Source organism: Vicinamibacterales bacterium (assembly GCA_937766455.1). GTDB lineage: Bacteria > Acidobacteriota > Vicinamibacteria > Vicinamibacterales > UBA8438 > UBA8438. The sequence goes on from CALLXD010000049.1 coordinate 3,175, forward strand.
GTCAGGGTGGCCAGCGTCGTCAACCGTCGCAGAAAATTCACCGCGGTTCGCTCGGCCGTCAACACCGCGGCAGCACTACCAGACACGCGCACCACCTCCGCCCCCGCCTCGCATCGCTCTCCGTCACGTCGGACCATCTCCACCCCGACGTGCGGATCGACCTGCCTGAAACACTCGGCGGCCACGTCCAATCCCGCCAGCACGCAGCGCGCGCCCAGCACCAACGCTCCCGCGGTCTGCAGCCCCGTCGGGATCACCACCTCCGTCGTGATGTCACCCCATCGAACGTCTTCAGCCAACGCGCGCCGGACGATCTCCCGATAGGACGCCGGGTCAAGCGAGGCGAACGTCGCGACGCTCATCACTGCAATTCCGCGAGTATCTCCTGGAGCTGCTCCTGGCGGCGCTGCGCGGTCTCCAACTGCGCTTCCGCCTCGGCCACCACGGCTGGCGCGGCCCGCTCCCGGAACTTCGGATTCCCGAGCTTGCCGTTCAGCGACGCGAGCTGTTTCGCCAACTTGCCGAGCTCGCGTTCGATTCGCGACGTTTCGGCCGACTGGTCGACGATGCCGGCCAGAGGCACATGTAGCCGCATGTCGCCCACGACCCGCCGTACGGTGTTGGGATCCTGGGCCACCGTGTCCGCGAAGGAGAATGACTCGAGTCTTGCCAGCCGACGGACATATTCCGCGTGGGCCTCGAGTTCCGTCCGGGTGGCGGCGGTCGCGCCTTCGATCACCAACGTCAATTTGCGTGACGGCGGCACCCCGAGCTCGGCCCGAACGGTCCGCACCGTAGTCGTCACCTCCTGCAACAACTCCAGCACCGCGACGGCGGCACCATCCTGCCAGTCTGGCTCCGGCGAGGGATAGGCGGCCCGGGTGATGGTGCGGGCCTGACCGTCTGACGTCAGTCCTTCGCCGTCCCGCTGCGGCAAGGTCTGCCACAACTCTTCGGTCACGAACGGCATGAACGGGTGCAGCAGACGCAACACCTGGTCGTGCACCGTCAGCAGCACCGCCACCGCCCGCTCCCGCTCCGCCCCGTCCGCTTCCAGATGCGGCTTCACCAACTCGATGTACCAGTCCGCGTACTCGTGCCACACGAAGTGGTACAGCCTGTCGGCGGCCACGTCGAACCGATACTCCTCCAGCGCCGTGGCCACCTCCCCCGCCAACCTGCTCACACCGTGCAGGATCCACCGGTGAATCGTCTCGAGTGTCTCGTGGGCCGGCACCTCTGGCCGCTCCGTCAACGAGTCCGGCAGGTTCATCAGGACGAATCGGGACGCGTTCCAGATTTTGTTCACGAACTGCCGATAGCCTCGCAAGCGCCCCTCGGACAACGAGATATCCATGCCCGGCGAGGCCAGCGCGGCGAGCGTAAAGCGCGATGCGTCAGCGCCTATCTCCTCCATCAACTCCAGCGGATTGACGACATTACCCTTCGACTTGCTCATCTTGTGCCCGTGCGCGTCACGCACGAGCGACGTGATGTAGATCGTCTTGAACGGCACCTCGCCGGTGAACTTCAGCCCCATCATCATCATCCGGGCAACCCAGAAGAAAATGATATCCAGCCCGGTGATCAACACGGTGGTCGGGTAATAGCGTGCCAGGTCCGCCGTCTGCTCTGGCCACCCCATGGTGCTAAAGGGCCATAACCCGGAACTGAACCAGGTATCGAGTACGTCGGTGTCCTGGCGCAGCGCCCCGCCACAGACGCAATGCGCCGGTGCCTCCTCCTCGACAGTCACCTGATCGCACTGGTCGCAATACCAGGCCGGCACGCGGTGCCCCCACCACAACTGGCGCGAGATGCACCAATCGTGAATATTGGCCATCCACTCGAAGTAGGTCCGCGCCCAGTTGTCGGGGACAAACCGAGTGCGTCCATCCTTGACGGCCGCGATGGCCGGCTCGGCGAGCGGAGCGATCCGCACGAACCATTGGGTCGACACCAGTGGTTCCACCACCGTGTCGCACCGACTACAGTGGCCGACCGCGTGGCGGTGCTCCTCAACCCGATCGAGCAACCCGTCGGCCTCGAGCTGCTCGACCACGGCCCGCCGTGCCGCGAAGCGATCCTGACCGGCATAGGGCCCCGCCTCGTCGGTCATCCGACCGTCTTCCCCGATGACCACGAGCTGCGCCAGATCGTGTCGCCGGCCCATCTCGAAGTCATTCGGATCGTGCGCAGGCGTCACCTTGACCGCCCCGGTGCCAAACTCCTGGTCCACGAAGTCATCGGCCACCACCGGTATCTCCCGACCGGTGAGGGGCAACCGGAGGGTCTGCCCGACCAGGTCGCGATACCGCTCGTCCTCGGGATGCACCGCCACCGCGGTGTCACCGAGCATGGTCTCGGGGCGCGTGGTGGCCACCGTGACAACGCGGTCGCCCGCCACTGTCGTGTACCGAATGTGATACAGCCGACCAGCGTGCTCGTTGTGCACCACCTCTAAATCGGACAACGCCGTCCGACACCGCGTACACCAGTTGACGATGTACTTGCCGCGATAGATCAAGCCCTCGCGATACAGGGTGACGAAGACTCGACGCACGGCCTGGGACAGCTCCTCGTCGAGCGTAAAGCGCTCGCGGCTCCAGTCGACCGACGACCCGAGCGTTCGCATCTGCGTGGTAATGGTGCCGTGGCTCTGCTTGGTCCACGCCCAGACCCTGGCCTCGAAGGCTTCACGCCCTAGCTCGTGCCGGTTCGTCCCCTCCGCCGCGAGTTGCTTCTCCACGACATTTTGCGTCGCAATACCAGCGTGATCGGTGCCTGGCAGCCACAGGACGTCGTAGCCGAGCATCCGCTTCCACCGACACACGATGTCGGGCAGGGTCTGATTGAGGGCGTGCCCGATATGGAGGACGCCGGTCACGTTGGGTGGCGGCAGCACCATGCTGAATGGCGGCCGCGTGGAGGTCGGATCCGCCTTGAATGCGCCGGTCGACTCCCAAAAGGCGTACCACTTGGGGTCAACGGTCGCGTGCTCGAAACCCTTCGCCAACTCGCGCATGCGGGTCATTTTATCAGTCGCTGGGTTTGCCGGGGTGGCACCGGGAACAGGCGTGACGATTGGGTGGGATCCGGTGGCAACTGGTCGTCAGGGTTTCTGGCGATCGAGCTCCGCGCGTACCAGTCGTTCGGCAACTTGAGTCACGACCTGGGTCACCAACTCGGTGGTCACGGTGTCTGACAAACGGGCAAGCACTCGATCGGTGACACGTTCGACCAGGTCTCCATCAGAACCAGCCGGCCGGGGTGATGCCGACCACCCAGACGGCGTTCGGGTCTGAGCGGTTGCCCCTTGCTCTGCCGCCAGCAACGAGGCGAACGCGTCCGCCAAGGACGGCGGAGCGGCCCGCGGGGGCGCAAACGTCTGCGCCGGCCTTGCCCATTCTGACGGGACGGGCGCGTGCGGGGCCGGTCGCGCGGGAGCGTCCGCCTCCTCAGCCACTGGCCGGTTGTCGACAACGGGGGTCGGCACCGTCGCCAGATTCGGGCCGGCACTCGCCACCACGCTCTCCGGGCGCACCCCCTCATCCGTTACCAGATCCGCCGCAAGTTGCGGATCCTGATCCGCAGCCCGTTCGGGCTCCAACGAGGGCGGCGGAACGGCAATCTGGTCTGCGACCGGCTCGTTGGCCTGGTCAGCCGGATCGTCCGTTGTCACGTCCACCTCCGGCGGCTGCTCGGCAACCGTTGGAGGCAAGAACTCGAGCGGAGGAAGCTTGGCCGAGTCGGACAACGGGTTGTCAATCGCCGAGTCGGACGCCGCCGACACCGCGTCAGGCAGCGACGCGACGTCCCCATCCGCGAGTCCAGGCACCGAAGCCGGTTCCTGCACTGGTTCGGAAGCAGGCTCGTCGATCGACGCAACCACGGGCTCCGAAGGTGCCTCCTCGACCGGATCGGCCACCGATGCAAACACAGGGTCCAGTGACTCGGGCTCCGGCTCCTCAACCGCTGCAGACACCGGCTCAGGCGGTGCCTCCTCGACCGGCTCGGCCACCGGTGCAAACACGGGGTCCGGCGACTCCGGCGCCGGCTCCGCAACCGGGGCAGACATCGGCTCAAACGATGTCTCCGCGACCGGGTCGGCGACTGGAGCAAACACAGAGTCCGACGACGCCGAGACCGGATCGGCCACCGGCGCAAACACGGGCTCCAGCAGCTCCGGGACGGGCTCGTCAACCGGCTCGACGATCGGCGCAGACACCGACTCAGAGGGGGACGCCGCGACGGGGTCGGACACTGGCGCAAAGACCGGCTCCAGCGACTCCGGAATTGGCTCGACAATCGGCTCGACGACCGGTGTAGACAGCCGCTCAGACGGCGGCTCCCCAACTGGCTCCGACGTGGCCGCCGCGTCCTCCTCAGCCAGGGCGCTCGGTTCGAGGTTGAGGTTTTCCAGTGCCCCTTCCAACGCGCTCAGGGCACCTTCAAGTGAATCGAGGTCCGGAGGATCTTCGGCTCGATTTGACGGCACCGCGGGCGCAGGCCCCTCATCCATCGGTTCGCCCGCCGGTTCGGCCGGCGCCTCGACCGCTCCCCGGTCGTTGTCGAGCAGATCAAGTGCCGCATCAACCCGGTCGAGGTACACGCTCACCGGATCCGGATCAGCGTTATCCAGACTCGCGGGCGACTCCGTCGGCTCGTCCGGCACCGGTCGCGGGGTCGCGGGCGTCTCTTCCAGAGCCATGACGGGACGCGGGCGCGGGCGCGGCTCGAAGCCCGCTGGTAACCCTCGGCCGGGGTCTGGTCCCGCCTCATGGCCACCGTCCGCCCCCACGATGCCCACAGCCGCAGTTGGTGCGGCCGATTTCCCAAGCAACTCCCGCACCCGCTTGATCACCTCTTGCGGCTCGAACGGCTTCACCAACACCGCGTCGCAGCCGGCCTTCGTGGCTCGATCTCCATCAACCGGCTCAAAGGCTCCAGTCAAGAGCACGACCGGAATATGGGCCAGGTGGGGGTCGTTCTTGATGAAGGCCGCCACCTCATAGCCATCGTGCTCAGGCATCCCCGTGTCGGCGAGCACGATGTCCGGCGGATCGGCCGTCACGCGATCGATCGCTTGCTGGCCGTCGCCGACCGCGATCACGCGAATGTCCTCATCGGCGAAGGTCAACTCGATCACCCGCTGGATCGTGACGCTATCGTCGGCAAGTAGCAGTGTGTGAGGCATTAAGTGACCGATCGTACCTGCACGATCCACGGAGGTCAAGCGTAGACAGGGACTTAGCGGGAGATCGAGCTAAGAGACACGCCTAGGCCAGGACGCGTCGATGATGCTCCCGAATGAACGTCACAATGTCACGCATTGGTGTCCCAGGTTGAAACACCCCCTCGATGCCCAATGCACGCAGGCCGGGCAGATCGACGTCTGGAATGATGCCGCCTACGACCACGAGCACATCGTCAAGGCCCTTCGCCTTGAGTAGCTCCATGACGCGCGGACAGACGTGATTGTGGGCTCCGGACAGGATAGACAGCCCAATGACTCCGGCATCCTCCTGCAACGCGGCCTCGACGATTTGTTCGGGCGTCTGACGCAGACCTGTATAGATGACCTCCATGCCTTCATCGCGAAGCGCACGTGAAATCACTTTTGCGCCCCGGTCATGACCATCGAGGCCCGGTTTTGCGACGATGACGCGGATCTTGTCCATAGCTAGATGGGGCTTCGCGCCAAATCCACAGATGTGGTCATCCCTGGATACGAAAGGCCACGAGCGCGGTGGCCTGTTCCTCATCGGCCGCCGCGGTAATCTCGATGAGATAGTCGCCGCGTGGGAACGGGGACAGCGCAACCGAAAACTCAAACACGTCGCCGGCGGCGCCCCCCACCGGGAGATCGCTGATCGGCGTACCCTCCCGGCTGAGCAGGCGGGCGGTGACGACGGCGGCGTCACCCGGCGCGTACGCTTCTCCTCGCACGAGCAACTGGTCGTCGTTCAGAAAGTATCGACCCGCTGTCGGCAGCGCGTCCGGGTCGGCGACGATTCGTTTCATCTGCAGCGCGTTTTGGGCGCGAAACAGCGCCGGCGTGCTCAGTGCGACCTCCGGCCCGGTGAAATCCGGCACGTCAAGTTCTTCCACCGCACGGTCGAGGACATCCCCGTATTCGTCTTCGATCGCCACGTTGAGTTCGACCTCGCCAGGGTCCGCTTCAAACCTGGCGCGTGGGACTGACGTGGCCGAGCGCCCGGGAACATCACCCCGGAAGTAGGCGGCGTCGTCGCTCATCGCCATCAGCGTCACCTGCGAGGCGGTCTCGCCGCGGCGGCTCTGGGCGTTGCCGACCGGTTCCCAAACAAACGTCAACTGTGTCTTGCCATTGTCGCCGCGACTCGCACCAACCCAGGTCCGCACGAGCCGGCCACGTATGGGCTCGGCCAAGGTGGACAGCGCCCGATCGACTTCCTTCGGCGCTTCCGGCTTGGGCGGCGCCAGAATGCGCGCGGCGTTGGCGTCCGTCAACGCGTAGTAGCCCTTCCTGGCCCTCACCTTGACGTCCGGCCGCTTTACCCGCACCTTGATTTCGTGGAACTCGCCGTCGGTGGGCGCCGCGATCGACGTGTACCCCAGCAGATAGTAGGACGTCTGATCGGCGGCCACCTGCGCAAGCCCCGGCCCGACATCATTTCGGTTGATAATGGCCCGCCCGTCCGACTCGTCGGCCAGCACGTACAGCGTGCTCTGCAGATCCCGAAGCATGCGCTGATCGGTCTCATGGTCGATCGGCACCGTGCTCAGGTCGTATTCCCACACGGCCAGGCCCCGCGGATCGACCATATAAAAGCTGGTGTTGTTCCGGTTCGCAATATCGGCGGTGTAGACGAGATTGGCGCGCATCCCCATGTCCTGGAACAACGCCTGGGTCTCCTCGTACCGATTCATGCCGGCCTGCGCGTTGTAGCGCAACGCGCTGCGGCGCCCGCCTCCGCCCGCGGATTCGTCTCGCAGTTGCGGCGGCACATAGTCCGAATAGCCTTCGCTCAACACGATGATCGACTTGCGGCCCTCGCGCAGGCCGCCCAGCTTCATCGCCAATCCCTTGAGCGCCGACAGGCTGACGTCGTTCCTGATCTTCTCGACGTCGGTGGTCGGGTAGTACACGTACTGCTGCTCGTAGGAGTTACGGGCCTCGTAGTTGTACTTGCGGCCTTCGAACCGCTGCAGCGCGTGGACGATTTGAGCGTGGTCCCTGGTCAACGTGACATCGAAGGTCGGTGTCAGCGGGTACATGATGCCCACCAAGTCCGTGGGCGACAGGTCATTCAACACGAAATCGACCAGCGGCTGGGTCATCCGCATCGCGTTGTAGTCGCGGACGTGATAATCGTCGAGGAAGAACACGAATATTCGCGAGTCTTCGCGCGCTGCCTCCCGTTCCAAATCGAACTCATTGCGAATGCTCCCCGGAGGAGGCAACGCCGGATCGAACTCGCCGGTGTGCTCGATGAGCTTGAAGGTCTCGACCTGCTGCTGCAGGTCGTCTTCGAAGATCTCGAAGTCGTCGATCGTGAGATCGCGCACCGGATTCCCATCGTCGTCTGTGACGATGGCGTCCACCCGTACGAAGTTGATGCCGGACCGAAAGACCGGTTGACCAGACGGCGCATCGTCGGCCGCATCAACAGCGGCCACGGTCCGCGCGTCGGGCTGATTCGGGGGCTGCTCTGGGGCCTGGGCTTGCGCGTGCACGTGACCGGCACTGGGCACCAGCCACATCGACGCCAGGACGACCACAACCAGCATGTTCGAGCCGGCCCGCCGCCGAACGGCGGCTCGCGACGTACGCCATCGAGTGCTGAACATAGAAGCCCTTCCTGGTCATCTCTGGGCGATGCGGCAGACGCTCATCAGCCGCAACTCGCCCCACGACGCTGGCGATTGATAATACCACCCAGCGTTCCTCGCAGGGCCTCGCTGGGTGTTGGCCACCGCAGACCCCGTGACGACCGCTGGTCGGGAAAGTCACGCGAACGTCGTTCCCGCGCAGCGGCCGCGCAGCCACCGCACGCTCGCGTATGATGGACGTGAGGGCCGGCTCGACATGTGGCCGCCGGCTGACCGAGACGCATGCGACTGGAACTCACCGACGAACAGCGGGCCTTTCGGGCGTCCGTGCGCCAGTTCGCCGAGGCCGAGGTCGCCCCGCGTGCAGCCGACATCGACACAACCAATCGATTCCCCCACGACCTCGTACGGCAGGCGAGTGCGCGCGGACTCATGGGGGTTACCATCCCCACGTCCGACGGCGGCGCCGGGCGCGACTACGTGAGCTACGCCCTCGCCATCGAGGAAATCGCGCGCGCCAGTGCCACGCTGGCGGTCATCCTGGCGGTGAACAATTCCCTGGTCGCAGAGCTGGTCGCGCGCTTCGGCAGCCCGAGCCAGCGCGACGGATGGCTGCGCCGGCTGGCGTCCGGCCAGGCACTCGGCGCCTTCGCATTGTCTGAACCCAACGCCGGAACCGACGCCGGGCAGCAACGAACGACAGCCGTGCGCGACGGAGACGGGTACCGGATCACCGGTCGCAAGGTGTGGGTCGCGAATGCCGAGGCGGCCGACATGTTGGTGGTGTTCGCGGCCACCACGCCAGACATCGGAGGACGGGGTGTGTCCGCGTTTCTGGTGCCTGTCGACACGGCCGGCGTTCGCGCCGGGGACGTCGTGGACTCGCTCGGTGTCCGCGGCCTGGGGTGCCGCGACATCGATCTCGACAACGTGCTCGTCGGCCCCGGCGGCCGGGTGGGCCCAGAAGGCGACGGTTTCCGCATCGCGCTGTGGGCGCTTGACGGCGGGCGGGTCGCGATTGCCGCACAGGCGCTCGGCATCGGCCACGCGGCGTTCGACGAAGCGGTCGCGCACGCGCGACAACGACACACCTTCGGGCGGCCGATCGGGCGGTATCAGGCCGTCCAGTGGATGCTCGCCGACATGGCCACGGAGCTGGACGCCGCCCGGATGTTGACCTACCGCGCCGCCGCCGCCAAAGACACCCAGGAGCGGTGCACGTCCGAGGCCGCCATGGCCAAGCTGTACGCATCAGAAGCCGCACATCGGGCGGCGGACCGCACGATGCAGATCTTCGCGGCGGAGGGCTACCGCCGCGGCTCAACGGCAGAGCGCCTGGTCCGAGACGTCCGCGCCACGGAGATCTACCAAGGCACCTCCGAAGTGCAACGGATGGTGATCGCGGCGAGCGAAATCGCTCAGGTCCAGGCGTAAAGAGGCGCTCACGCGTCTGGGGCGGCCTCGGATGATCCGGCCTCGGCGTGTCGCGCCAACCGCTTGAAGATAGGTACCAAACGCGCCAGGGTGCGAGGCGGTTCTTCGGGTACCACACGGGTCTCACCGACCACCGTCATGAAGTTGGTGTCGCCGTCCCAGCGCGGCACCAGGTGGATGTGCAGATGCCCCGGCACGCCGGCTCCGGCGGACCGGCCCAGATTGATGCCAATGTTCATCCCCTGTGGCCGATAGGCTTCGGTCAAAGCCATCTCCGCGCGCCGGGCCAGGACCATCAGCTCCGCCAGCTCGTCCGGCGTGGTCTCTGCCAACGAACCGATGTGCCGGTTGGGCACGACGAGTACGTGGCCGTTGTTGTAGGGGTACAGATTGAGCACCACGAAGCAGGCGGTGCCACGGGCGACAATCAGCGACTCCGGCTCTGGCAGCTCAGGTGCCGCGCAGAACACGCATGCGGGACTCGCCTTCTCCACTGCACCCGTCACGTAATCGAGCCTCCAAGGCGACCACAGTCGTTCCATGACTACCTAGGTAGAGCTACGCCCACACTGTATGGACACGCCGGTCGATACGGCCACGGCCCCACAGGCCGAGGTCACTGGTATTGGGTAAAACCGGAATCCGGGGCTGATGCCGAAGCCGAGTCTGGGTCGACCCGAACCTCGCGATTGATCAGCTCTTTGAGCTCTTTTCCCGGTTTGAAGTAGGGGACCTTCTTCGGCGGGACGTCGACGCGATCGCCAGTCTTCGGATTGCGCCCCTTGCGTGGCTCGCGCTGGCGCAGGCGAAAGCTCCCGAACCCGCGCAGTTCAATCTTCTCACCACGCCTCAACGCGAGAATGATGCTCCGGAAGACGGTATCGACGATCACTTCCGAGTGTTTCTTGGTCAGATCGGCAACGCGAGAGACCTCCTCGACAAGCGCCGCCTTCGTCATGCTGCCGCCAGCTGCCAAGATACCCCCTGCCTGCTCGCCGTCGGAACCTAGCTCTGGTCCTTAAAGTGGTCGCCCAGCGTCACTTGCGAGGAGCCTGAGCCGGAGCCGGCACCTGGACCTTCGCCATACGAGTCCCAATCGGTCTCGTAGTTGTCGGACTTCAGGGCGCGAATACTCAAGCCGATCTTGCGCTCTGCGGGACTGAGCTTGATGATCTTCATGCTCGTCACCTCGTCCACTTTCAGCTCAACCTTCTCCATCCCGCCCTTGTCGTCGAATTCAGACACGTGAATCAGTCCTTCGATTCCCTCGGCCAACTCGACGAACGCGCCGAAGTTGGTGATACGCATCACCTTCCCTTCGACGATCGAGCCCACCTGATTGTGCTCGAAGAACTCGTCCCAGATGTCGGTCGCAAGCTGTTTCAGGCCCAGCGACAGCCGCTGATTGTCGGGGTCGACGTTCAACACCATCGCCTCGACCTCATCGCCCTTCTTGAGGACTTCGGAGGGATGCTTCAGCCGCTTGCTCCACGACATGTCGGAGATGTGGATGAGCCCGTCGATGCCCTCCTCTACCTCCACGAACGCGCCGAACTCGGTCAGGTTGCGCACTTTGCCCGGTCAGCTTCGAACCGATCGGATAGGTCTCGGCCAGTTGGTGCCACGGGTTGGACTCGATCTGCTTCAGACCGAGAGAGATGCGTCTGGCCTGTGGGTCGACCCCGAGCACCATCGACTCGACAGCGTCGCCGACGGTGAGCAACTTCGAGGGATGCTTGACGCGCTTGCTCCACGACATCTCCGACACGTGAATCAAACCCTCAACGCCCGCCTCCAGCTCGATGAACGCGCCGTAGTCGGTCAAGCTGACGACCTTGCCGTTGACCCGCGCGTCCACCGCATACCGCTCTTCGACCGCGGTCCACGGATCCGCATGCAGCTGCTTGTATCCGAGCGACACACGCTCGGTCGTCCGGTCGAACTTGAGGACCACCACGTCGACTTCGTCGTTGACCTTGAACAGTTCTGACGGATGCGCGGCCCGTCCCCATGACATGTCCGTGACGTGCAGCAGACCGTCGATACCACCCAGGTCGATGAAGGCGCCGTAGTCGGTGATGTTCTTGACCACGCCGCGCAGCACCTTGCCCTCTTCGAGCGTCGCCAAGGTGTGGGTCTTCTTCTCGGCGTTCTCCTCTTCGAGCAGCGCCTTGCGCGACAGCACGATATTGCCGCGCTTCTTGTTGACCTTGATGACGCGCATCCGCAGCTCTTGGCCACGCAACGCGTCGAGGTTTCGCACCGGGCGGACGTCGACCTGGGAACCAGGAAGAAACGCCCGAACGCCGATGTCGACGGCCAGACCGCCTTTGATTCGTTCGATGACGCGACCGAGGACGACCTTCTTGTCGTCATACGCTTTCTCGACCTCGTCCCAGATCTTCATCTTCTCGGCCTTTTCGCGCGAGAGCACGATGTGGCCGTCTTTGTCTTCGGTCCGCTCGAGCAGCACGTCGACGGTGTCGCCTGCGTGGACGAGACACTCCCCGTTTTCGTCGAGGAATTCCTGGACCGAGATCATCCCTTCGGACTTGTAACCCACATCCACGACGACATCCGATGACGACACCTTCAGGACGGTCCCCTTGATGACCTCGCCCTCAGCGATGTTGCGGAAGCTACCCTCGTAGGCCTTGAGCAGCTGTTCATACTCGTCACGGCTGGCCTGATCGTCGTCGTCGTCGTCCTGACGCACCAGGACGGTCATGGGGGCCGGTCGGACGACCCTATCCGGAGTGTCGTCAATGTCTTGTACGTTCATCATGGAACTGCGATTCTCCTCTAACACCCTCGCCACGAGCCCAGTCAGCTAGTTCGAAATCTGGTCCGCGTCAACGCGCGCCGGTCATGACCGTAGATCACAATGGCAGCTATCGTCGATTGGCGATAAGCCTCAGACTATACGCTGGTTATGAGCATCTCGTCAAATAGGAGGAGCGAACCGACGGACTGATTTCCTGGGTGCTCACGGAGCCGTCCCCAGACGCTTCCGCACGATGTCGAGCACCCGCGCCACCACCCCATCGAGCCCGACCCCGGTGGTATCGACCAGCACCGCGTCGTCCGCCATGACGAGCGGTGAACTCTGGCGGGTACGGTCCGACTGATCGCGCGCCGCCAAGGCACTTGCCACGTCGGACAGGTTCGCGGCCTCTCCGCCCATGCCGTGGGCAGCGTCGGACGCTCGACGGGACGCGCGCTCATCCGGCGACGCGTCGAGGAAAATTTTCACGTCGGCGCCCGGAAACACGGCCGTACCGATGTCTCGCCCCTCCATGACCACGCCGCCGGCGTCCGTATACGCGCGTTGACGTGCCACCAACGCGTCCCGCACGGCCGGGATGCGAGCCACCCGAGCCGCCGCCGCATCGATGTCGGCCGTTCTGATCAGGCGGGTCACATCGTGCCCCTCCACACTCACCGTCTGCTGGTCCAGGACCAGTTCCGCCTCGGTCGCCAACCGGCCCAATGCCGCCTCGTCATCGAGGGCCAGTCCGTCATGCAGGGCCATCCAGGCCACCGCGCGGTACATCGCCCCCGTGTCTACGTACCGACACTTCAGCGCCTGGGCAATCGCCCGAGACACACTGCCCTTGCCGGCGCCAGAAGGCCCGTCAATCGCAATCACCGGGGCCCGTCGCGTCGTCGTCTCCATCACGGCTTCCTGCTCCTCGCTCGTCCCCGCGCTCTAGGCGTCGGTGCGGTCGGGGTTGGTTCGGTCTCCTGCTCCGCCCGCGCCACCGCGCGGCGCAACGCCGCGACTTCGCCGGCTGTCAGATCGCGATACCGGCCTGGTCGCAGCGCGGCATCCTGGATCGGACCGATCCGAACACGGCGCAGCCTCACGACCGGATGCCCGACCGCATCACACATGTGCCGGACCTGTCGTTTTCGGCCCTCGGTGATCGTCAGGCGCACCACCCCCTGGTCGCCGTTCCGTCCGCGGCCCGCGGTCAGTAAGCTGGCGGTTGCCGGGGATGTCCGCCGGCCTTCCACCATGACCCCGCGCGCAAGCCGCTTCAAGGCGCCACCGTCTGGGACGCCTCGCACGCGCACCTCATACACCCGTTCCAGCCCATGCCGCGGATGGGTCAGCTTCGCGGCCAGGTCCCCATCATTGGTCAACAGCAACAAGCCCTCACTGTCGTAGTCGAGACGACCGACCGGATACACCGACTCGCGCACGTCGGTCAGCAGGTCCATCACCGTCCGCCGACGCTCCGGGTCGTGACGCGTGGTCATCACGGCACGGGGCTTGTTCAACAATAGATACCGTCGGCGACCCACCTGCGGCACACGCCGACCGTCCAGGCGAATGTCGTCGAGCTCAGGGTCGGCACGCGAGCCCAGCTCGGACACCACCGTGCCATTGACCGTGACGCGACCATCTTTGATCAGCGTCTCAGCCGCACGCCGCGACGCCAACCCGGCAGTCGCGATCACTTTCTGCAACCGAATACCGGTTGGCTCAGATGTCATGTGCAGAGGTTCCTCGGCCGTCTTGTGCCATCAGTCCGGGTCGCGGTCGGACGACTCGTCTGGCTCGTCGCGGATGACGGGCCCATCTGTCGCATTCGACGCCGCGACGCCCTCGATGGCCGTCTCGTCTTCGTTATCGCCGACGGCGTGCGTCGTCGTCGTCCACGACCGCTCCTGCGTCGCCTGCCCCGTCATCCAGGACGTCGTCGTCGAACGGCAGCGGCTCCGTCGAAGGCCCGGCGGCCAGCGACGACGGCACTTCCATGCCCAGTGCTTCCGCCATTTCCTCGACCTTGGGCAGGTCTTCCAGATCGCTCAGCCCGAAGCGGTTGAGAAACTCCCGGGTTGTCGCATACAAGAACGGCCGTCCCACGACCTGCTTACGGCCCACCACCTTCACCAGCTGTCGTTCAAGCAGGGTGCCGATCACACCCGACGTGTTCACGCCGCGAATCTCGGAGATCTCCGCCCCCGTGATCGGCTGTTTGTAGGCTACGACGGCGAGTGTCTCGAGCGCCTGCACCGACAGCCGCTGCTTGGAATGTTCGTGGAACAGCTTCCGGACCCACTCGTGCAGCTCGGGTCGGGTGCAAATCTGGTAGCCCCCGGCGACCTCCACCATCTGCAATCCGCCATGCGCCTCGTAGTCGGCGCGCAGGGCGGCCACCGCCTGTGCCACATCTTCTTGCGGCTCGCTGTCGAGCAGGCGAAACAGCGTCTTCGGCGCGAGCGGGTCGGGCGACGCGAAGATCAGCGCCTCAATTATCGGTTTCAGCTCGTCGGACACCTGGGCACTCCCACTCAGTCGTCGGTCTCGGCGCCGGCGGCGCCGACCATGTCATCTGGTGCCTCGTGCGCGGGGTCACCAAAAGGCGGCGGCGCGTCGTCGGGACGATCGCACCGGTACACCCGAATCGGACCAAACGAGGCCGACTGGAACACGCGGATCAAGTTCAACCGGATCATCTCCAGCACCGCAAGAAAGGTCGTGACCAATTCGCCCCGACCGCGGTCCTTGTCGAAGAGATCTTCGAACCCGCAAGCATCGATATTCTCCAGGCGCTGCAGCAGCTCTCGCGTGCGGGTCTCGATGGACACCTCTGCGCTGGGCAGCCGAAACGTCGGGCGCTCGCGAGCCCGCTTGAGCACCGACTGAAAGGCCTGCAGCAAGCCGAACAGATCAACCTCAAGCTCACGCTCGAACGGCTCTCCGGCCAGGTCACCGAGCCGTTCTTCCGGCAGCCCCCACTGGGCGCTGCGAACCGTCTCGCGCTCGTGCAGGAGTTCGGCCGCCGCCTTGTACCGCTGGTGCTCGATCAGTCGTCGGACCAGCGCCTCGCGCGGGTCTTCCGGGTCGTGGGACTCCTCGGCCTCCTCCTCAAGACGCGGCACCAGCATCCGCGCCTTGATGTGGATCAAGGTGGCGGCCATCACCAGGAAATCGCCCGCGAGGTCCAGGTCGAGCTCCTTCATCACGTCGAGGTAATCGAGATATTGATGCGTGATGAGCGCGATCGGGATGTCGTAAATATCGACCTCGTGCTTCCGAATCAGGTGCAACAGGAGATCGAGCGGACCCTCGAAATTCTCGAGTTTGACCGGGTATTCTTCGAGCACCGACTCGAAATCGCTGCCGTGATGCTGGGGTTCTGACATGGAGACTACGTCATCGCGGACGCTACGTGTAGTTGAGCTTCACGGCGTCGCGGACCTCCCGCATGGTCTCCTGCGCAATCACACGCGCGCGGCTCGACCCCTCAATCAGAATCTCTTTGATCCGCTCCGGCTTTGCCAAGATGTCCGCCCGGCGTGCTCGCATCGGATCGAGCGTGGCGTTGATCGCATCGGCCAGCGTCCGCTTGACCTCGACATCACCCACCGTGCCGGCCCGATACCGAGCCTTGAGGTCGTCGACCTGCGCGATATCCGGATTGAAGGCGTCGTGATACGTGAACACCGGGTTCCCCTCGACGGTGCCGGGAATATCGGCCCGGACCCGCTTCGGGTCCGTATACATCCGCATCACCTTTTTCGTGACCGCCGCGGCATCGTCCGACAAGTCGATCGTATTGCCGTAGCTCTTGCTCATCTTCCGATTGTCGAGCCCCGGCAACCGCGGAAAGTGGGTCAGGAGCGGCTGCGGCTCCGGAAAAATCTCGCCGTAGAACTTATGAAACCGGCGCGCGACCTCTCGGTTCAATTCGAGATGCGCCACCTGGTCCTCACCGACCGGCACGAAGTTCGCCTTGTAGATCAGGACGTCGGCCCCTTGCAGCAGCGGATAGCCGAGAAAGCCCAACGCCGAGAGATCCTTCTCCTTCAGCTGTTCGATCTGTTCCTTGTAGGTCGGGACCCGCTCGAGCCAGGGAATCGGGACCACCATCGACAGCAGCAGATAGAGTTCCGCGTGCTCGGGCACCAGAGACTGCACGAAGAGCGTGCTCTGCTCCGGGTCGACACCGGCCGCAATCCAATCGGCCGCGTTGTCGTACGCGTAGGACGTCAGCGGGGCCGTGTCGGCGTAGTCACTGGTCAACGCGTGCCAGTCGGCTACGAAATACAGGCAGTCGTAGGTCGACTGGAGTGCCACCCAGTTGCTGAGGGCACCCACCAGATGACCCAGGTGCAGCTTCCCGGTCGGACGCATACCGGACACAACACGTGACTTCACGATAACAACCACCCCATGAGGAAAGACAGCGGCGGGCCGATGAGCCGGTAGAGCCAACCGGTGGCCATCAGTACGATGAGAATGACAAACCCGTAGGGCCTGACCAACCGATCATAGCTCGCCGCGAGCGCCTCGGGGAGAATCCCGGCCAGAACGTTCCCGCCGTCGAGCGGTGGGATCGGCAGCATGTTGAACACGGCCAGCAGAAGATTCAGCTGCACCATGGCGAATCCGAACGTCGCCATGACGCCAGCCATGCCCTCCGACGCTCCCAGCCCACCGGGCACCAGACCGAGCAGCATCGACGCCGCGACCGCCATAAGAATGTTGCTGGCCGGACCTGCGGCCGCGATCACGAGAAAGTCCTGACGGTGGTTCTTCAAGTTGGCCGGGTTGACCGGCACCGGTTTCGCCCACCCGAACACGAACCCACCAGCCACGAGCCCAAGCAAGGGCAGCATGATGGTGCCCACCGGATCGATGTGCACGGCCGGATTCAGCGAGATCCGGCCGAGTCGACGCGCCGTCGGGTCTCCGAGCCAGTCCGCGGTGACGGCGTGCGCCATCTCGTGGACCGTCAGCGAGAACAGCAGTACGGCGAAGATGATGAGCGACTGACCGATATCAGGCAAAGCGCATCAGGATATGGCGTGCTGGTGGATCAGGGCAAGTCGACGGGCAAGTCGACGGGCAAGTCGACGCGGCTCGCCTGACGTTCGGCGAAGTGGCTGAGGACGGCATCCGCCACTTTCGCGCCGAGCACCGGGACCAGTTCCTCGCGGGTCGCGCGACGAATACTGGCGACGCTGCCGAAATGCGTCAACAGGGCACGACGGCGCCGCGCGCCGACCCCTGGAATGTCGTCCAATTCCGACCGAAAATCCCGCTTGGTGCGGGCCGCCCGATGGTACGTCACGGCAAACCGGTGGGCCTCGTCCCGTATTTGCTGCAGCAGCAGGAGTGCGGGACTGTTGGTCTCGAAAATGATCGGCTCAGCCGCATCCCGGGTAAACACCAGTTCTTCCTTCTTCGCCAGGCCGACGGCGACGATGTTTGACTGCCCGAGCGTGGCAAACGCCTCGTAGGCGGCTGACAGTTGCCCCTTCCCCCCGTCGATCACGACCAGGTCCGGCGGCGGTCCGCCCTCGTCCAACAGTCGACGGTAACGCCGTGCGACCACCTCGCGCATCGACGCGAAATCGTCGAGCAACCGCGGCTCCACCGCTGCATCACCGCCCCCCCCGGTTGTGCCGCCAGCGGTCCGACGGCGTCGACGCGACCCGCGCGGGCTGAGGGGCTCCTCCGGCGGTGTGCGCTTCGCGCCCCAGTCTCCGCCCCGCACCCGAAATTTGCGGTAGGCCTTCCTCGTCATCCGCCCGTCTTCGCAGACGACCATCGAGCCCACCGTCTCGCTGCCCTGGATGGTCGAGATGTCGAAGCACTCGATCCGCCGCGGCAACCCAGGTAACCCGAGCGCGGCCCGCAGTTCGTCCAGCGCGGCCCCGCGGGCCATCGCTTCGTCGCTGTACCGCGTGCGGTATCCCAGCACCGCGTTGCGTGTCGCCAAGTCGAGCAGGCCGCGCTTGTCGCCTCGCTTCGGAACCGATATCCGCACCTTGCGATCGGCCGCCTGCGCCAGCCAATCCTCGACCTCCTGGCGGTCGTCGATCTCGACCGGCAGGTGTACCTCGGGAGGCGCCACGCGCACCGCGTAGAACTGCTGGACGGCAGCCTGCACGGTGTCCTCGGTGCTGGGCGCCTCGCCCCCCAATTCACCCGCCACCGCATCCGTCACCAGTTCGACGCGCTCAATCACCCGACCACCCCGCATCTGGAACACCTGCACGACCGCTCCAGCGGGCCCGGTCTTAATGCCGAACGCGTCGCGGTCGCCCAGGCGGACGCTGGACATCTTTTGCTGCCGGTCGCGCAGGGTCTCGACGGTCTTGATGGCATCGCGGGTCTGGGCCGCCTCTTCGTATCGCAGCGCCTCCGACGCGGCCGCCATCTGGGCCTTCAGCTTCCGCACGAGCTCGTCGTTCCGCCCATCCAGAAACATCCGCGCGTGCTCTACCGCCTCGGCATACTGTTCCTGGGTGCAGAGTGCTTCGACACACGGGGCCACACAGCGCTTAATGTCGTATTCCAGACAGGCGCGATCACGACGCCCCGTGATGACCTCGTTGCAGGACCGGACGCCAAACAGCTTGTGCGTCAGCGACATCGTCTTCCGGGCCAGTGTCGCCGGCAGGAACGGCCCCGCATAGTAGTTCCCATCGCGGGCAACCCGACGCGCCACCATCACCCGCGGGAAGGCTTCGGCCGTGGTCAGCTGCAGGTAGGGGTAGTTCTTGTCGTCGCGCAGCAGGATGTTGAATCGTGGCATCCGCTGCTTGATCAGGTGGCTTTCGAGGGCCAGGGCCTCCACCAGCGAATCCGTGACAATGACCTCCAGGCGGGTCACCTCGTCGAGCAAGGCGTTGGTCTTCGGGCTGGACCCATACGCACTGAGGTAGCTGCGAACCCGGTCCCGCAGGGCCCTCGCCCGGCCGATGTAGATCGTCTCGCCGGCCGCGTTGGAGTAGAGGTAGACTCCTGGCTGCTCCGGCAAACGACTGATCTGAGCCTTGAGATCGCGAATGGGCATGGGCTACACTGCGTGGATCGTACCGGCAGTGGGGCGAGTCCAGGCAGGGACCCAGCCGGCTCGTGCACCCCCAACGACATTATACCGGCCGGCAGCCGGCCTGGTTTTCCCATCTATGACGTTTACTGGCGCGATCGGCGCCGTCTGCATGTTCCCGCTCCGCGCCATCATTGGCGTGTGCGTGGCGCTCAGAATCCACCCCAATATGCTCACGCTGACTGGCGTGATCATCAATTTCTGGGCCGCCTGGCAATTCGCCATGGGCGAATTCGTCGTGGCCGGGTTCATCATGCTCGGCGGCAATATCTTCGATTTCATCGACGGCAAGGTGGCCGACGCGACCGACACGAAGTCGGATTTCGGCGGTTTCTGGGACTCGGTCATGGACCGATTCTCTGACCTGTCGCTGTTCGTGGGTGTCATCTACCTGTACGCGGAGCTGGGCCGCACAGACTACGTCATGGTCGCCGCGCTCGCGATGATTTTCTCGGTGATGACCAGCTACACCCGGGCGCGCGCCGAGTCGATTATCGAGAAGTGCAAGGTCGGGTTCATGGAGCGGCCTGAACGGATCGTGCTGGTGATGATCGGCGCCTTCACCAACCGGATGAGCGGCATCCTCTGGGTCATCCTCGTGCTATCGGTGGTGACCGTGGTCGACCGCATCTATTTCACCTGGCGCGCGCTCAAGCAGCAGGAGGCCAGCCCGGCCTGGTTGGGCACCTCGATCGTGACCCTCCCGCTCCGCGCCGTCTGGCATGCCCTGTACTGGACCTTCGACCGCGCCACCTGGCAATACGACCTCATGGTCATTGCCATCCTGGCGTTCGTCTGGCTCGTCCCACCCGGATGGATCGGCGACCCCACCGCGAGTGGTCCGGGGTTCATCGGCATCGTCATGGGCTGGTTGCCCTAGGACCGACCTGCCTGGCCCACGGCCGTCCCTCAGGCGCCTAGCAGCCCGTGGTAAAAGTCCCGCTGCATTCGACCGACGCTGAATCCGGCCGATCTGCGTTGTTCATCGGTCAAATACTGCCGGTATTTTCCCTCTTCTCGCCTTGGTCGGCCGGGCCAGCGCCGGTCTCGGTGCGACGCGGGACTTTCACCACGGACTGCTAGGGTGCCCAGGTCGCGCCGCGGGTAGGTTGCACCGCAGGCGGCTCGTGGCGCTCGAGCATCTGACGCCGCACCACACCGCCGTACACGTTGCCAAAGGTGTCGACACCAATGCCCTCAGCCCCGCTATGGGCCATGTCCTGGGACTCGATGTCTTCCAAGAAGTAGTGCACCTGACCGGTCCGGGCACTCCCAATGCGAATGCCCTTCTTCCAGCCCGGATTGTCCGGTCCCCATGACTCTGAGTCCGCCACGTAGATGGTGTCGGTGTGGTCGATATAGACGCCACTGGGACGTCCGAACTGCTGCCACTGGTCGATATATCCGCCGTCCTCGTCCCAAATCATCAGACGGTTGTTGTCGCGATCGGCGATAAACAGTCGCCCCTCCGTGTCGATCGCAATGGCATGGGGCGCGCTGAGCTGCAGGTGCCCTTGGCCGGTCATCCCGTAACGGGCCACGAGCGTCCCGTCGCTGGAGAACTTCGACAGCCGAGCGTCCGGTCCGTTCTTGATGTGTCCCTCCGTAATAAAGATGGTCCCGTCCTTTGCCACCGCGACATCCGTCGGCTCGCGGAGGTGTGTCGGGCCATCACCCGCCACGCCAGACTCTCCGATTGTCATCACCAACTCTCCGGTCGGACTGAACTTCCGGACGACATGCCCGCCGGGCGCCGCGCCGCGACCGACATCGGCAGTCCACACGAACCCCGCGTGGTCGACATGGAGTCCATGCGGAAACGCGGTCAGTCCTTCGCCCCAGGCGGCGAGGCGCCGACCGGTCTCAGGATCGAGCTTCACGATGGGCGGTTCCGAGCGACCGACACAGGAGTTGGAGCGGCATCGGTGCAGCACATACAGGTTACCGTCGGGTCCGCCCTCAGCCCCGATGACCGCCGCCCACTCGCCGTCATTGCCAACCGGTGGCTCACCAAACGGCTCGATACGGGTGTAGGGATTGGGTCGATCGTTGCTATCGGCGATGGGACCGTAGGCCGCCACCAGCCGCTGGAGCAGCATGATGACCGTGCTGTCGAAGGCTTCGTTGGTGATGGGACGGTCGACGTTCGGGTTCTGTCGCACCGGCGTCGGTGGCGGCGGCTGGGCCGACGCCGCGCCCGTGGCGAGCAGCAACACCAGGGCACCCATACCGAAGGCCCGCCCGACCGCGATCAGACACGTGGCGTTCATGGCTCTGTTCCTCCTTCAGACAACGCACTGACGATCCGGCGGCGCGGTCTGGACCTTAGACCACGTCCCGCTCGTCGCCGCCGAGGTCGAATCCCTTGCCCGTGAAATGGATGTCGTGTGCCGCGATCTTGTCGCGCAGCAGCCGGCGCACCTCGCCGAACCGTTCCTGGGGCACATCGAGATGCCGGACGCGCTTTCTGGTGCGATGGATGAGCACCAGGGTCAACTCCTGGTCCTCACGCCAGGAGAGCCCGCCGATGTGTGCGTACGGCACGAAGCCGTGTTGGGACCAGATTCCGCCTTCGTAGAACCCGTGCCCGATCCGCAGACTGAGCGGGAACGCGTAGGCGTAGTAGATGAACATCATCCCCTCGCCGAACGCGTCGAAAGGCGGACGCTGCTGCATCGCCAGTTTGAAGAACACCAGGGCGCCGAAGACCAAACCCAACGCCAGCGAAATGCCGTACGAGCGGGGTCGTCGCCCCGTCCAGGTCAACTGCGCGCTCGAACGGACGCGTAGAAAGCGGATGAACTGAGCCAGCAAACGCAGATTAACGAGGAAAAATCCGGCGCCCAGGACGAGCAGCGCGTTCGGGAGAAAGTCGGCAGCCATGGCTCGGGGCACCAGCTCCGCGCGATACCCCCGGCTAGGCCCGCGACTGATAGTCGCCCGTCTCGGTATTGACCCGCACGGTGTCGCCGTCGCTGATGAACGGCGGCACCTGCACCACCAGCCCGGTCTCAAGGGTGGCCGGCTTGAGCTGGGCGTTCGCGGTCGCCCCTTTGATCGCGGGCGCCGTCTCCCGCACTTTGAGATCGACCGTCAATGGCAGGTCCAGCCCCACCGGCGCCCCCTCGAACAAGGAGACCTTGATGGTCGCGTCCGGGAGCAGGTAGTTCACCGAGTCACCCAGGCTCTCGACGGTCATCTCGATCTGGTCGTAGGTTTCCAGGTCCATGAAGTGGAAGGTCTCGCCGTCGCGATAGCTGAACTGCATTTCGCGCTCATCCAACGTCGCACGCTCCAGGACATCGGCCGACCGAAATTTATGGTCGAGCTGTGTGCCCGCCCGTACGTTGCGGAGCTTGACGGAGACGAATGCCTTTCCCTTGCCGGGGCTGACGTGGATCATCTCAAGGACGCGATACAGCTCGCCCTTCATCTTGATCAGGTTGCCCTTGCGCAGGCGTGTCGCTTGAATGGTGTCCATGAAAATTTAGCGAGTGCGTCGTGACCGGTGCCCGTCCACGGGGATGTCTGAGAAACCGCGCGATCGTACCATAGGTCAGCCGTCGGTCGCGCCGACCCCGCGGGTTACACCTGCTCTTCGGCGTAGACGCGGGACCGACCGTGCTCGAGGACCGGCCGCAGGTAGCGACCGGTGTGTGACCCCTCGGCCAGGGCAATCTGCTCGGGGGTCCCCTCAGCCACGATCCGCCCACCGTCCGCCCCACCTTCGGGGCCCAGATCGATGATCCAATCGGCGGTCTTGATGACGTCAAAATTGTGTTCGATGACCAACAGGCTGTTGCCCGCCTGGAGGAGCTTCCGGAAGGCCGCCAGCAGCTTGGCGATGTCATCGAAGTGCAGGCCGGTGGTGGGCTCGTCGAGGATGTACAGCGTGCGGTCGGTCTTACGGGTCGAGAGATGCGACGCAATCTTCACGCGTTGCGCTTCCCCGCCGGACAGCGTCGTCGCCGGCTGCCCCAGTCGCAGATACCCCAATCCGATCTCGTCCAAGACCTGGAGCCGCCGCACCACCTTGGGCGACGCGCTGAAGAACGAGAGTGCTTCCCGCACCGTCATCTGCAGCACCCGATCGATGCTGGCGCCGCGATACGCCACGTCGAGCACCTGCGGCTTGTAGCGCCGCCCCTCGCACTCATCGCACGGCACAAAGACGTCGGCCAGGAACTGCATCTCGACCTTCACGACCCCTTCGCCGTCGCAGCCGTCGCAGCGCCCGCCGGGCACGTTGAACGAGAAGTGGCTGGCCGTGAGCCCATTGGCTCTGGCGTCCTTGGTATTGGCGAACAGCTCGCGAATGGGGTCAAACGCCTTCAGGTAGGTCACCGGGTTTGACCGTGGCGTGCGCCCGATCGGGGTCTGGTCCACCAGCGTGACGTCGGACACCAGTTCGGCGCCCTCGAATCGTTCGTGCGCGCCGACCGGCTTGTCCCACGCCCCCTTGGCCCGTTTCACCGCCGCGTAGATGACATCGTGCACCAGCGTGGACTTGCCTGACCCACTGACCCCGGTGACACAGGTCAGGGTGTTCAACGGAATCTGCACGTCAATCTGTTGCAAGTTGTGCTGGCTGGCCCCGGTGACGCTGAGGCTCAACGGCGGATGCTTCCGTCGGGTCGCGGGAATCGGAATCTGCAGGTCGCCGCGCATGTACTTGGCCGTGAGCGATTGCGGTTCCCGCATCAGGCTCTCGAACGAACCGACATGAATGACGCGGCCGCCGCGTTCTCCAGCCCCCAGGCCCATGTCCACCACGACATCGGCCATGCGAATGGTCTCGGCGTCGTGTTCCACCACCAGCACCGTGTTGCCCTGGTCGCGCAGTTGGCGAAGAATCGCAATCAACCGTTCGTTGTCGCGTGAATGCAACCCGATCGACGGCTCGTCCAGCACGTAGAGCGTGCCGACCAGCGCCGAACCGAGCGCCGTCGCCAAGTTGATCCGCTGCGCCTCGCCACCAGACAGCGTCGACGACAGTCGATCCAGCGTCAGGTAATAGAGGCCCACGTTCTGCAGAAACGAGAGTCGCCGCGTAATCTCCGACACGACACGGTGCGCCACGGTCCGCTGCGTCTCGGTCAGCTCGAGGCTGTCGAAGAACTCCGTCGCCTCGCCAACCGTCAGGGCACAGACGGCATCCACCGTGCGCCCTCCCACGAAGACGTCTCGTGCCTCGCGCCGGAGCCGCGTGCCCTCGCACTCCGGGCAGCTCATATACCCGCGGTAGCGGCTCAGAAAGACCCGCACGTGGACCTTGTATTTCTTCCGCTCCAACCCGCGGAAGAAGCCCTGTATGCCTTTGTAGTCGGAGCCGTTCCCTTCGACAATGAACGCGCGCTCGGCCTCCGTCAGCTCGGACCACGGCGTCGTCAGCCGTACGTCAGCCGCGCGCGCCGCCCGCTTCAGGTCCACCAAATGTGAGCGGTGCTGCGGCTTGGTCCAGGGGTCGATCGCGTTCTGTTGAATGGACTTGTTCTGGTCCGGCACGACCAGGTTCAAATCAAGCTCAATGACGTTGCCGAATCCGTGGCAGGTGGGACAGGCCCCAAATGGGCTATTGAACGAGAACAGCCTGGGCTGCGGCACCTCGTAGACGATGCCGCAGGCACGGCACTCGAATCGCTCGCTGAACCGATGCACCACCGGCGCCTCGGTCGCTCCCGCATTGCCGACCTCAACCGCGAATGCGGTCCCGCCGCCCTCCACATACGCCGTCTCCACCGAGTCAGTCATGCGGCCCAGCAGGTCGGGCCCGACGACTAAGCGGTCGACGACCACCTGCAGCGTCGCCGCGTCAGCCAACGCGCTCGGTTCAATGTCGTCGAACCCCACCGCCTGGCCGTCGACCACGAGACGACCGAAGCCGCGTTTCCGCAAGGAGCGCGTCGCCGCCGCAACCGGCGACAGCGGCTCGGCTGCCTCCTCCGTCGCGCTGTCGGCCGTCGCGGCCACATCGCCCTCATCGACCAGCGGGAAATCGAACCCCAGCACGAGCCGGGTTCCCGCAGGCAGCGCCAGGAGCTGTGTCGCCGCGACCTCGGCAGACTCCCGAATCACCTCCGTGCCGCACTCGCGACACACCGTCCGCCCCACTCGGGCGAACAGCAGCCGCACATAGTCGTGAATCTCGGTCGTGGTGCCCACGGTCGATCGCGGGTTCCGCACGCTGTTCTTCTGGCGAATCGCGATGGCCGGACACACGCCGTCGATCTGATCGATGTCCGGTTTCTCCATCCGCTCGAGAAACTGCCGCGCGTACGCTGACAGCGACTCCACGTACCGGCGCTGGCCTTCGGCGTAGATCGTGTCGAACGCCAGGGACGATTTACCCGACCCGCTCACCCCGGTCACAACGATCAACTTGCCCTTGGGCAGCGTCAGATCGACGTTCTTCAGGTTGTGCGTGCGAGCACCCTTGATAACGAGGTGGCCGTTCCGGCCGGCGGGGACATCTGCCATGACAACTGGTCTGCCGCGAGGAGTGTGGCGAATATCAGCGCCACGGTAACTTCCCAGTGTACTGCGGCGGCCCAGACCCGTCCAACCGGTATACTGGCCGCCACCGACCGACGCCAAGAAGGAGCCCCATGGAACTGCATGTCAAGGTGCTAGCTGTGCTCTATATCGTCTACGGCGCCTTCGGGTTGGTCATGGCGGTGCTGATGCTGTTGGCATTCGGTGGCGTGACCGGTCTCGTTGGCTTGGCCGCCGTCAATGAGCCAGAGGCGCTCCTGGCCGTCCCCGTCATTGGCGCGCTTGGCACCATGATCGTCGGATTCATGCTGCTGATGTCGGTACCGCGCATCCTGGCCGGCTTCGGCCTCCTCGGTCACCGCCCGTGGGCCCGCATCCTGGCGGTGATCCTCTCAGCCCTCGGCCTCGTCAACATCCCGTTTGGCACGGTGCTCGGGGTGTACGGACTGTGGGTGCTGTTGTCACGCGCGACCGGCCCTCTCTTTGGCATCGAGCCGACCGCCACCGGAGATCCATTGCGAGTGTCTCCACCGTCCTCGTAGGCGCGCCCCTGCGGCCGGTCCGCGGGGGGTGTCCTGTGCTACGATCTCCCGGTTGAGCCCTCTCCGCAGGGCGCATCCCTCCCAGGCCGGCGTAGCTCAGTTGGTAGAGCAGCTGATTCGTAATCAGCAGGTCAGCAGTTCGAGTCTGCTCGCCGGCTCCATTTCTCGCCCATCGATACGGACGTTCTTGACCCGGCTCTCGGTACAAGTGCTTAGCCCGCACCGTGTCCCCCCAGCTCATCAGAACAGGGTCGTCCGCCCTACCAAGTCGGCCACCATCAGTGCCCCGGCCTGAACGCCGAGATAGCGAAGCTCCCTCGTCGGATGGGGTGTCACCGTAGCTCATAGAACGATTCGGCAGCGGTGTCTGCCGTCGGCGGATGAGGTAGGCTGCGGATAGTGATGCAGCTAGCCTGAGCCGCACGGCCATCGTTGCGACCATTCCTGTCAATGGTCTGGGCCAGCGATGGCCCGAACGCGTCGGGAACCGCGACGCGCGAGTTGGTGTTGCCGACCGGCACGATGCATCTGGTGGTGCGCGTGTCGGATCATCCGCTGCGGATGTTCGACGATCTCGACGACTATCTCGGCAACGTTGTGAGTACGTCGGTCGTCGGCGGCGCTCGCACCGTGCCCTACATCCGGGACATATTCGAGCCAACACGGTCGGTCGGGGCCCAGCTTCGGCCCGGCGCCAGCGAGCTACTACTCGGCGTCCCGGCCGGCGAACTGGCCGACAGCCACACGGCGGTGGATGACATCTGGCGCACCGGGGCGGACAGTCTGCGCGACCGATTGTGTGAAGCCGTTTCGCTGGACCGCCAACTGACGTTGTTCGAGGCCGCGCTCGAGGCGCGCCTCCCACAGGTGCGCGGCATGCACCCGGTCGTGGCCCTCGCGCTCCAGCGTTTCGCACGGACCACCGACGTCCGATCGGTCGTGCGGGAGACCGGTTGCAGTCACCACCGCTTCATTGCCCTCTTCCGTGAAGCGGTTGGCATGTCTCCCAAGTTGTACTGCCAGGTGCGCCGCTTTCAAGGAGCGTTGGAACGACTGGCGGCGCGGCCCCAGGGCGCGCTGTCCGCGACCGCTCTGGACGCGGGATACAGCGACCAACCTCATTTCACCAGGGAGTTCCACCGGTTTGCCGAGGTCACCCCAGGTGAGTACCGGCGAAGGGCGCCGAAACAACCGAATCACCTGCCCATCGAGTAGTCGCCCCCGACAACCTGATAATTTCGTTCAAGACGGCGAATGCGCTCGGGCGATAGAGTTTGCTTACGACCGCCCTTCGGTGGTTACGCACCATGCCACGGAGACACGCGCATGAAGATCCATGACCTGTTCGCCTATCTGCACGTCGACGGCGCCGCGAAGGCGATCGACTTCTACACCTCGGTATTCGGCGCCACGGAGAAGTTCCGACTGACCGAGCCTGGCGGACGGATCGGCCACGCCGAGCTCGATTTTGGTGGGTCCACGTTGATGCTGGCGGACGAGTTTCCCGAGTATGGCATCAAGGGACCGAAAGCCCACGGGGGCAGGTCGGTAACGCTTCATCTCCACGTGGACGACGCCGATGCGGTCATCCACCGCGCCGTGGACGCCGGTGGCACGGTGGACATCGAGCCGTCTGACCAGTTCTACGGCGAGCGGTCCGGCAGCTTCCGCGACCCCTTCGGGCATCGCTGGAACATCGGACACAGCATCGAGGAGGTGGAGCCCGAGGAGATGCAACGCCGGCATACAAAAATGATGCAGAGCGAATGAGCCGCAGGACACCTCAGCGCATCAGATCGACCACGTCCGCCACGCCGTCTCCCTGCGTTGCCAGTTCTCTCGCCCGCTCCCGCTCGCTCGCGTTCGTGTCGTCCGAGCAAAGGGTCACCACCGCGTCGTACACGGCAAGTTCGATTTGTAGGCCACCCACGAGCGGGTCGCGGGCGAAGCCACCCGCGAGCTCGGCCTGGAGCGACGCGTCGCGCTGCCGGCGAACGACGTCTCGACCCTCCTCGCGGGGGCCGCACCCGGATTGCGACATTCGGATGGGGCCCAGGCTGCCATCCGCACCGGCGGTGCCAATGAACGGCAACCGCTCCGACGGCGACCCGGGGGAGAGACCAACAACGAGCCGCGCGTCGGATCGCGGATCGGTCTCCGACGGAACGTCGAAACGATATCGAGCGAGAAACGGACGACCTGGTATCCACGTCGAGCTGATATACCCCGACAGGTCCGGCGTCACGAGCCGCTGCACGAACGGCTCGTCGTTCGCACCGTGGAGCCCGAGATAGACAGCGTGCGGCACCTCGGTCGAAGCCTGGGGCCGCCACTCCACCGTCAGGTCGAGCGATTCTCCCCCGGTCGCGTATGTCTGATGCAGGGCATAGCCGGTGATGCTCGCGACGCCACCGATGTCGACATCTACCGGCGTCAACTCGCCGCGTTCAGCCTCGGTCGGGATCGGCGGGGGTGGAAATCCGGTAACGGACACACCGTAGTATCCGGATACACACCCGTTGACCCAGAACGCGCGATCGGGGCCCACGACGTCCAGGCCGGCGACGTTCCCCGGGGCCGGCAGATGCACGGCCGCCAGCCCCGTCGCCGCGGCGTCGCGTAGTTGGCGATCGAAGGCGGACCAGGTGCGGGCGTGTGCCTCAGCCTCGGCGCGCACCGCCACGGCGCGCAGGCCTTCCCCGATCGGCCACATCGTGACCAGCACCAGGCTCAACAGGCCCGGGAGCCCAACCGGCCGCGCTCGTCCGCCGCCATCAGCATCGGCCCGTAACCACCGGCCCGCGAGGAAACCCCAGGCCATCAACCCGGCAAACAGGGCGAACCGTGGGATCAGCAGCGTGCGGGTGGGTGGAAAGGCAGAGACCGCCCATGCCGCGGTCGCGAAGCAGGCCGTAAGCACAACCACGCATCCGACAGGGAGACCGATCAACCAGGGCGCGAGATCCCGCCGGCCGAGCGGCCGCGGATGACGGTCAGCCGACTCGGCACCGCCCCACCGCGCCAGCAACGCCGGCACGACAATGGCTACCGCGATCGTTTCCGGGGCGCGGGCGACCAGATCGCCCAGGAATTCCAGCGTGTAGCCTAGCGCCCGGACGCCGGTTGTCATTAGCCCGGGCGGCTCGGCGAATAGGCTTTGCCGTACCCGCATGCCGGGAGACCACAGAATCACCAGAAGCGCGGCCACCGAACCGCAGAGACCGGCGACCAGGAGCGGAAGCGTGTTCCGGCGCCGCTCCGGCGTCACGACAACCGCGAACGCCGCCACCGCCAGACCGAGACCGGTGATTTGCGCCGCCGTGTGTGCCTCGGAGAACAGCCCGGCGATCGCGGCCAGCCCGGCGGCCATGAGGGAGACGCCCCACCGTGGCGTCTCCGATCCCAGGCGTTGGGCGAAGACGACATAGCCGACGTAGCCCGCCAGAAACAGCTGGGCGCCGAGATACCGAAGGCTCCCATTGAGCCAATAGACCACCTGCGGCGTCATCTGCGGGCGGCCGTCCAGCGTGAGCGCCACCGCCGCCGCGGCGAGGGTCACGGCGATCAGCCACCGCTCCAGCCGCCTGAGTGTCGGCTGGCACAGCCAAACGGTCCACGTCAGCAGCACCACCCACAGGGTCAGCGCCGCCGCCGGCCAGAACCGCACGGACGCCGGTGGCAACAGGCCGGAAAGCGACGCCAGCAGGTTCGATGCGACCGTGCCCTGCCACGTCCGATACAACGAGACCTGCGACGCCCAAACGCCCTGACCGACCCCGACGGCCTGACAATAGTCGTCCGCCATGTACTGGGTGAAGAGACCGACGTAGCTATGCGCCGCCAGCGGCCACAGGAACGCAGCCGCGATCATTCCGAGTAGAAGCGAACGCCCGTAGGGTCGAAAACGCACGGGCCGATTATGGATGGAAACCAGCATCCTGTCAGTGGCTGGGGCGTGGATGGAGTCCGGGACTCCTCCGCCCGGCGCGTCCCCCCTGAGCAGCGCCTGACAGAGTCGATCAAATGGCTGTAGCCTAGATCGGGCCTTTCATGTACGCTTGAGGGTTAGTTACACGCGATGCGCCCAGGGCGTCTAGCGTGCCGGTCATGCCGAACTCAGCCCCCGACCCCATCGCGGATGCACCGCCGCCCCCGACCGACTCCGTCGGTCGTCGGCTGCTCGCCGCCGTGCCGTTCGGTGTCGTGCTGTTCGGCACGTGGCTCGTGTTGTCTCCCAAGCGCGATCTCTTTCACCTCGGTCTCGGCGCCGCGACCGCGGCCGCGGTCGCGCTGCTGACCGCGCGATTGGTGGCGCAACCGCCCTCGCTCAGCGCACCACATACCGGCCACACCTCGCTGCGGCAGATGCCCTGGCTCCGGTTCGTGGGCTACCTCCCGTGGCTCGCGTGGCAAGTCGTCGTGGCCGGTCTGGAGGTGACCTACACGGTTCTCCATCCGCGACTGCCGATCAGCCCACGCATCGTGCGGATCACGGCGCCGTTGCCGCACACGCTCGCCAAGCTCACCCTCGCGAACTCCATCACGTTGACACCAGGCACCGTGACCTTGGATGTGGAGGGAGACACCTTCCTCGTGCACGCGTTGACCGAGGACGGGAGCCGGGACCTGCAAGGAGGGGCGATGTCCGATCGGGTGTCGTCGCTGTTCACCGCGGGCGACGACTCGCCGGGGACGTGAGGGGACGATGACGCTGTTCCTGGCCACCGTCGCCGTTGCGCTCGCGCTCGTGATGATGCTGTCGCTCTACCGGGTGGTCACTGGCCCGTCGGTCTTCGACCGGCTGACCGGGCTTGGCTTGATCGGCAGCAAGACCATCGTGCTCCTCATGGTGTTGGGCGAGCTGGACGAGCGGGTGGACCTCTACGTCGACATTGCCCTGTCCTACGCGCTGATCAGCTTTGTCGGCAGCGTCGTGCTGGCGAAGTACTTCGAGCTCTCTACAGGCGGGAGCCCCGAATGAACGTGCTCGCGACCGTCATGCTCGTGGTGGGGTTCGGGTTCATTCTGGCCGGCGTGATCGGCATCTTGCGACTCCCTGACTTCTACTGCCGCCTCCACGCCATGGGGAAGTGCGATACGCTCGGCGTCGCCCTCATGCTGGGCGGGCTGGCCGTCCTCGAAGGCTTCACGCTGACCAGTGTGAAACTGCTTCTCGTCGTGGTGTTTATCTCGCTGGCGAACCCGACCGCGACCCACGCCCTGGGACGCGCGGCGGTCCGTGCCGGCCTGCGCCCCTGGACGACCACGGAGCCCGGGTCGTGATTGACGCACTGGCGCCGCTGTTTCTCCTGCTCATGGTCGTGTGCGCCGTGGCCGCGCTCAGCGTGAAGGATCTGCTCTCGGCGGTGACCGTGTTCGGGGCGTTCAGTTTCTTTTCAGCCGCGTTCTTTGTCGTCCAGGACGCGCTCGACGTCGCCTTTACGGAGGCGGCCGTCGGAGCGGTCATCACGACCGTCTTCTTCGTCTGCGCGATCAACCGGACGGTCGGACGGCCTGAATGATCAACCGATTGATAGTGTTGTTGTTCGTCCCGGCCCTCGCCGTCCTGCTGCAGGCCGCGGGTGACCTGCCGGCGGTCGGTGACGGTACGTCACCCGCGTTCACGCACGTGTCGCCCTACTACCTCGAGCGCGCGCACGATGAAACCGGCGCTCCAAATTTCGTCACCGCCGTCCTTGCCGACTATCGAGGCTACGACACCTTCGGTGAGCTCACGGTCATCCTGACCGCCGGCCTGGCGTGCCTGCTCATCCTCGGCACACGCGACGATCCGCCAGCGCCGCAGAACCGGGACCGCTCGTGAGGTCGACCTTCGGCAGTCCCGTCCTGGACGCCGCCACCAGATTGCTGGTGCCGTTCATGTGGCTCTTTGCCGCCTACGTCCTGATCCACGGCCATGACAGCCCGGGGGGCGGGTTTCAGGCGGGCGTGATTCTCGCCGCCTCGCTGATCTTGCTGAGATTGGTCCGTGGCCAGGGCTCACGGCCCAACCTGAGCTCACGGGACGCCGTGACCTGCGCCTGCGCCGGGCCCCTGCTCTACGGAGGCATCGGCGTCGCGAGCTTGCTGTCCGGTGGGAACTTTCTGGACTACGGGGTGCTGCCGCTCCCCATGGACCCGGTGCAGGTCCGCGTCATCGGGACCCTCGGCATCGAAGCCGGGGTCATGGTGGGCGTGACGGGTGTGCTGGTCCTCATCTTCGATGTGCTGGCGCCGTGGGACGACGGTACCGTATGAGTCAATTGGGCCTGGGACAGCTGCAATACGCCCTGGCGGCCGTTCTGCTGCTGATTGGCCTGTATGGCATGCTGGTGAAGACGAACCTCGCTCGCAAATTGATGGCGATGAATGTGATGCAGGTGGCCGTCATCGTGTTCTTTATCTCGCTGGCGGTCCGCTCCGGTGGGACACCACCCATCGAGATTGCGCACGGCGCCGCGGACGCCGCCTACGCCAACCCGCTGCCCCATGCCCTGATGCTGACCGCCATCGTGGTGAGCGTCAGCACGACCGGTGTCGCCCTGGCTCTCCTGATCCGTATCCACCGGCGCTTCCGCACACTCGACGAGCCCGAACTCCTGGACCGGCTGCGCGAGTGACCCAACACCTCCCGATCCTCATCGTGCTCTGCCCGTTGGCGGCCGCGCTGGTCGTGCCGCTCGTGGCCCGGGTATCGGCCCGGGCAGCGCGCGCACTCACGATGCTGGCGACGTTGTCCTCACTGGTCTGCGCCGTCGCGGCCCTTCGTGTCGCCCTGCGCGAGGGCGACTGGCACTACCACCTCGGTGGATGGGCGCCGCCCTGGGGCATCGAGTACGTGGTCGACCCGCTCGGTGGCGGCATGGCGGTCATCGTGGCCCTGCTCGCGACCCTCGTCAGTCTCTACGCGGGTCCGCACGTCCGCGGCTTGTCGTCGCTGCGCGGCGCTGCGTTCGACAGCCTCTTCCTGTTGCTGACCACAGGCCTGCTGGGCATCGCGCTGACCGGCGACCTCTTCAATCTCTACGTCTTTCTTGAGGTCTCGTCGCTAGCGGCGTATGCCTTGCTCGCGTCGGGCGGCGAGCGGGCGGTCGTGGCGACGTTCCGCTACGCGCTCATCGGCACCATCGCCGCAAGCTTCTATCTGCTGGGACTCGGGTATCTCTACGCCCTGACCGGCACCCTCAACATGGCCGACCTCGCGATCCAGCTCGAGGCTGTGCCGCCGGGCAGCGCGATGACCGTCGGCATCGTCCTCCTGGTCGTGGGGCTGGCCATCAAGATGGCGGTCTTTCCGCTGCACGGCTGGATGCCGGACGCGTACACGTACGCGCCGCCGCCAGTGACGATGTTTATCGCGGCCGTCATGTCAAAGGTGAGCGCCTACGCCTTGATCCGAGTGCTCTTTTTTGTCCTGCCCGCTGGCGACGCGGTAGAGACGGCCCGCGCCGTCCTGAGCTGGGTCGCGGTCGGGGGTGTGCTGGCCGGATCGATCCTGGCCCTGGCGCAGACCGACGTCCGACGGATGTTGGTGTACTCGAGCGTCGGGCAGATGGGATATATCGTCCTGGGCCTCTCGATTGGCAACGCCGCCGCGTTGACCGGGGCGCTGCTGCACGTGGTGGGGCATGCCGCCGCCAAGGGATGCCTGTTCGGGGCCATCGGCAGCCTACCTCGTCAGACCGTCCAGGCCGAGATCGGCGGGCTCGCCGGCGCCGCGCGCCGCGCGCCACTGGCCATGGCCGCGTTCACCATCGCCGCCCTGTCTCTGGTCGGACTACCGCCGACCGCCGGTTTCTTTAGCAAGTGGTATCTGCTGCGCGGCGCGCTGGACGCGGACGCCTGGCTGTTTGCGGTGGTCCTGCTGGTCAGCTCGCTGCTGGGCGCGGTCTACTTTTTTCGGGTACTGGAACAGGTCTACTTCGTCCCAGACCCCTCGGCGCCGGACACAGACGTGCCGTCCCCTGCCTCTCCGCCGTCGTGGCGGATGGTGGTGCCCGTCCTCACACTGGGGGCGGCCGTACTGCTGATCGGTCTCTTCAACGGCGTGCTGGTGAGCTCGGTGATCCAGCACGCGCTTCCGGAGTTGTAGAGGCATGCTCGCGTTACTGGGTGCCGACCGTCCGCTCGCCGCCGTGCTCGTCTCACTGGCCGCCGCTGCCCTGATTCGGCTGGTCGGCCGGTGGCCGACCGTGCGCGAGGCCTGCACGTTCGGGGCGGGCATCGTCAAGCTGGGCCTGGTCCTGTCGATGCTGCCGACCGTCCTCGACGGCGGCGTGGTCGAGTCGGCCCGTCTCACGTTGATCCCTGGCGTGACGCTCCACCTGCGGGCCGATCCGCTTGGGATGCTGTTTGCGTTGGTGGCGTCGACGCTTTGGTTGGTGACGTCGGTCTACTCGGTCGGCTACATGC
The DNA here is from genome assembly GCA_937766455.1 of Vicinamibacterales bacterium. Taxonomy (GTDB): domain Bacteria; phylum Acidobacteriota; class Vicinamibacteria; order Vicinamibacterales; family UBA8438; genus UBA8438. The sequence goes on from CALLXD010000049.1 coordinate 37,724, forward strand.
GGGCCGGCCGCTACCCCAACCAGACCGGCTACTTCGCAAGTTTCGCCCTGTGCGTGTCCGCCACCATCGGCCTGGCGTTCGCGGCGAATCTGCTGACATTTTTCCTCTTCTATGAGCTGCTGACGCTCGCCACATATCCGCTTGTGGCTCACAACCGCACACCCGAGGCCCGCGCCGGTAGCCGCAAGTATCTTGTCTACACGTTGACCGCCGGCCAGGCGTTGTTGCTGGCGATTGTCTGGGCGCACTCGCTCGTCCCGGGCGGTGAATTTCGTCCGGGCGGGATGTTGCCGGCGGGCGTGCCAAGCGGCACGGTCTGGGGCTTGTTTGGTCTCTTCGTTCTCGGCCTGGGGGTCAAGGCTGCCATCATGCCGTTGCACGGGTGGCTGCCGGCGGCGATGGTGGCGCCGACCCCGGTCAGCGCGCTGCTGCACGCCGTAGCCGTGGTCAAGGCCGGCGCGTTCGGCATCCTGCGGGTGGTCGGCTATGTGTTTGGCGTCGACGTGTTGCGCGACGTCGGTGCCGACACGCTGCTCGCGGGGCTGGCCACGACGACCATCATCTTCGCGTCGCTCCGGGCGTTCAGGGAGACACATCTAAAACGCCGGATGGCGTACTCCACCATCGCGCAGCTGTCCTACATCGTGCTTGGGGCAGCCGTCGGCTCCGTGGCAGCACTCGCCGGCGCCATGTTCCACATTGCCGCGCACGGGTTCATAAAGATCACCCTGTTCATGTGCGCGGGTGCGATTTACACCGAATCGCACCGTGACGACATCAGGCAGCTCGCAGGCATTGGACGCCAGATGCCGATCACGATGGGAGCCTTCGCCCTGGCCTCGGCGGGATTGGCCGGCATGCCGTTGCTGCCCGGATTCATCAGTAAATGGAATATCGGGCTCGGCGCGATGTCGACCGGTTCGTGGGTGTTCGTCGTCGTGCTCGTCGGAAGCGGCTTGCTCAACGTGTCCTACTTGTTCCCCATCGTCTACGACGCCTTCTTCCGCGCGCCGCATGGCACCGTGTCACCGGAACGGCCATCCCTCACGGTGCCGCTGGCAGCCACGGCGCTCGTGGCATTACTGCTGGGCATCGCGCCAAATATCGGGGTTGGGTTCTACCGTCTGGCCTGGAGCGCCGCGACGAGTGTGGTCGGCGGCGCCGACGCGGGAGGCCTGCCATGAGTCGCGCGCGCGGCACGCTGGCAGGGGCGACGGTGCTCGCCGCAACCACGGTAGCGCTCGATCTGTTGGCGCATCCACATGGCGACACCTGGTGGCACCATACGCCCGGATTCGATCTGATTTTCGGGTTTGTCGGCTGCGCGGTCATCGTCATCGTGTCCAAGGCATTGGGCAAGGCGGCGTTACAGCGGCCGGAGCGGTCCGCGGCAGACTCCAACGGTGCGGCAGACCCCGAGGACCTGACGACATGACGGTCCACCCGTCGCTGATCCTATTTGCCACGGCCGCGGCCGTGGCCCTGGGACCGCGGACACTCCGTCAGGCACTGCTGATCCTGGGCGCGGCTGGCGCGTTGTTGGCCGCGGCCACGCTGCCTCAGGGCGAGCACTGGAGCTACGCCATCGGTGACCTCCCGCTGGAGCTCTTGCGGGTCGACGCGTTGAGCCACCTCTTTGGCCTGATCTTCACCCTGATCGTGGCGATTGGCGCGCTCTACGCCTGGCATGTCGCGCGCGGCGGAGAACACGCCGCCACCCTGATCTACGCCGGAGGCGCGTTGGGCGTGGTGTATGCCGGCGACTGGGTGAGCGCCTTCGTCTGGTGGGAGGTCATGGCGTGGGCCTCGGTGTTCGTGGTCTGGGCCGGAGGGACACCGCGCTCCGAGGCAGCCGGGTTCAGGTACCTGTTCATGCACCTGGTGGGCGGCGGACTCTTCCTCCTCGGGCTGGCCGCGCACCTGACCGGAGGGGGCGCGATGACGTTCGGCCCGTTCGGCGAGCCGGGCGGCTGGGCCTATTGGCTGATTCTGCTCGCCGTGGCCATCAATGCGGCCATCCCGCCCCTGCACGCCTGGCTGGTCGACGCCTACCCGGAAGCATCGATCACCGGCACCGTCTTCCTCAGCGCATTCACCACCAAGACCGCGGTCTACGTGCTGATCCGGGTCTTCCCTGGCAGCGACCTACTCGTCTGGGTCGGCATCGTCATGGCGCTCTACGGCGTGGTGTACGCCGTGCTCGAGAACAACATTCGCCGACTGCTTGGGTATCACATCATCAGCCAGGTGGGGTACATGGTGGCCGCGGTTGGCATCGGGACGCCGTTGGCGTTAGGAGGCGCCGCCGCGCACGCCTTCTGCCACATCTTGTACAAGGCGCTGCTGCTGATGGGCGCCGGCGCCGTCATCACGGCGACCGGCCGCCGCAAACTGACGGACCTGGGCGGCATCGCGAGGCAGATGCCGGTGGTGGTCGTGCTGTATATGGTCGGGGCGTTTTCGATCTCGGGCGTCCCGCTATTCAACGGCTTCATCAGCAAGTCCATGATCATCACCGCCGCGGGTGACGACGGCCGAGGACTGGCCGAACTGCTGCTGACGTTGGCCAGCATCGGCACGTTCCTGCACACGGGATTGAAGTTGCCGTATTTCACGTTCTTTGGCCCCTCGCGCGGGCTCGCCGTCAAGGCGGTGCCGCGGAACATGGTCGCGGCCATGGGCGTGGCGGCGGCGTGCTGTGTCGGACTCGGTCTGGCCCCGGGCTGGCTCTATGCGAGACTCGCCACCCCGGTGGACTACCACCCGTACACGCTCGACCATGTCGCCGGGTCGCTCCAACTGCTCGGCGGCACGGCACTCGCGTTCTGGTGGCTGCTCGGCAAGCTCAAGGGCGAGGCGACCGAAAGCATCGATACCGACTGGCTGTATCGGACACGCGTGCCACGGGCCATGCACTCGGCTGCCGCGATGGCAGCCGCGACCGGTGAGGCCGCGCAGGCCGCCGCCCGATCCGCGACGAAGCTGGCCGCTGCCTTCGCCCGTGATCCCCTCGCGGGAGGCCGGTGGATCGTGGCGTCCGGATCGAAGGCGACGGCCTCGGGTTACGACGAAGACCGGTACCGGCTTCCGATTGGCGTCACCGTGTTCTGGGTCGTGCTGGCGCTCTGGCTGGTGAGCGCTGCTGGTCTAGCCCTCGGCCGCGGTCTGGCCACTGGTTCGCTCCCCCATCCTGCTCCCACGTACTCCTGGCCTTGCGAAACGCGACGGTAGGCTGCGCTAGGGCGGCAATCGGCGCGCCCTCTTCACGACACCTAACCGTCTATTCATCAACAGGTTGGAACGCCACCTGGACGCCCCGGTCGGGCGCTGGCGTTTGCCGCGCGTGCCCGGCCGCGGATAAAATACCCCACTACATCTTGATGTGGGGAATAGTCCGCAACGCCCCGGGCAGACCGGGAGCCGCAATAGACGTATTGGAGTGTGAGTGTCATGGCAAACGACACCAGCAACACCGTCGGGGACAAGCCTGCCTATCCGGGAATTCGGGTCACGGCCAACGGCAACCAGCTCGTGGCCTATCACACCGAAGCTCGAGTGACGGACGCCGGCGTCTACTACCCCATCACCCCGTCCACCGAAGGCGGCGAACTCTATCAGCAGTCGTTCGCGGAAGGGAACCTCAACGTCTTTGGTCGCAGCACGACGGCGATCGAAGCCGAGGGGGAACACGCGGCGCAGGGCGGAGCCACCGCCTACTCCGTGTGCGGCCGACGGGTCACCAATTTCACCTCAGGCCAGGGACTGCCCTACGCGTCTGAGCAGTACTATCACGCGCCTGGCAAGGCCTCGACGATGGTGGTTCAGGTCGGCGCGCGCGCGCTGACCAAACATGCACTCAATGTGCACTGCGGCCATGACGACATCAACGGGGTGCTCGACACCGGCTGGATCATCGTGTTCGGCAAGGACGCCCAGCAGGCCGCGGATCAAGCACTCATCTTGCGCCGGGTCACCGAGAAGAGCCTGACTCCGGGGATGAACGTGCAGGATGGGTTCCTCACCACACACCTGGAGCGGACCTTCTACAAGCACGAGTCGGAACTCATCAGACAATTCCTGGGCGCGCCAGAAGACATCATCGACTCTCCGACCGAGGCGCAGCGCGCGCTGTTCGGTCCGACGCGTCGGCGTGTACCGAAGATGTACGACCTGGCCAATCCCGTGCTGCTGGGACCAGTCCAGAACCAAGAGCACTACATGCAGGGCGTGGCGGCCCGCCGGAACAACTTCATCGAGCCGATTCTCCAGTATCTGGTGGAGTCACACGCAGAGTTCGGTCGTCTCACGGGGCGTCACTACGGCCTGTTGACGGAATACAAGACCGAGGACGCCGAGACGGTCTTCATTTCGCTGGGCTCGGCGGCCGAGAATTGCGAGGCGGCGGTCGACCACCTCAGACAGACCAGAGGCGCCAGCGTCGGGTCGATTCACGTCAATGTACTCCGGCCGTTCCCGGAGCAGGCCATC
>CALLXD010000050.1 GCA_937766455.1 Vicinamibacterales bacterium
AGCAAGCGGAGCTGCACGCTCAACCTCAAGAGCGACGCCGGGAAAGCGATTCTGTGGCGGCTGCTCGAAGGGGCCGACGTGTTGATCGAGAACTTTCGACCAGGCGCGATGGCCCGACTCGGATTCGATTATGAGACTGTCGCGGCTCGGCATCCTCGCATGATCTATTGCTCGATCTCCGGGTTCGGCGATTCAGGTCCCGATGCGGTGCGTCCCGGCTACGACCTGATCGTGCAGGGAGAGTCCGGATTGATGGATCTCACGGGGGAGGCCGACCGGCCGCCTACCCGTATCGGTATCCCCATCGGCGATTTGACCGCCGGGATGATGGCGTCGCAGGGAATCACCCTCGGATTACTGGCTCGACAGACCACCGGCCGGGGCCAGCACGTCAAGATCGCGATGCTCGACGCCGTGGCGTCGCTGTTGACCTACAACGCCGGCAACTACTTTGCGTCGGGCGAGAGTCCGACCCGGCGGGGCAACGACCATCCCTCGGTCGCGCCCTATCAGACGCTGCACGCCAAGGACGGGTGGATGAATCTGGCCATCGCCAACGACTCCCTCTGGCGGCGCTACTGTGACGCCATCGAGCGGCCAGACCTTCGAGATGATCCCCGCTTCGCGCGCGCTCCTGATCGCGTCAAGCATCGGGAGGTCCTGATACCCGTCATCGTCGAGTTGACCGCGGCCCGCACCGTCCAGGAGTGGCTCGACCTGCTCGGCGCTGCCGGCGTGCCGTGCGGTCGTATCCGCAATGTGGCTGAGGTGTGCACGAACCCCCAGCTCGTCGAACGGGGCATGTTGGTAGACCGCCCACACCCCACCGCGGAGACCGTCCGGATGATCGGGATGCCGATCGAGTTGAGCGACACGCCCGGACGAATCGAGCGCGCGCCGCCGCTCCTCGGTCAGCACACCGATGAGGTGCTGGCTGAGGCCGGGTATACCGAGGCAGAGGTCCGGGGGTTTCGCGACGACGGGCGCCGTCTGAGGAATGTTCCGATGAGCGCGCTGGTCAGGTCACCATGGCGGTCCAGGAAGCCGCACCACGTTGACGACCATCTGCAGCAGCTCGACCGGGTCACCGAACTGGGAATAGATGGCCACATCGGCGGCATCCCGGCCAGAGGCGACGGCCACGCGCCCGCCGTTCAAGTCCTGCTGGGTCGGGTCGCACGTGTACCACCGCCCGCCGACGTAGACCTCGAACCATGCGTGCAGGTCCATCGGCTGAAGCGCTTCCAGATACCCCACGACCATTCGCGCGGGAATAGACAGGGCGCGACAGAGCGCGATGCCAAGATGGGCCATGTCGCGGCAGACGGCCTCCGAGCGTTCGTGCACTTCGGTCGCGCTGATCAGCTGCTGGCCAGCTCCGGGTACGAACCGCAACGTCTCGCGGATATAGCTCACGATCGCCGTGCACTGGTCGTAGCCGGGTGCATACCCGGCCACGAGTGACGCCGCCATCTGCGCGAAACGTTCCGACTCGCAGTACCGACTCGGAAGCAGGAAGGGCAGCGTCTCGTCCGGCAGGCGCTGGACATCAACGAACGGTGCGCCTGGGCAGGCGTCGGCGGCATCGGCCGCTTCGATGTCGGACGCCGTGCGAATGGTAAATGTCCCGGGCGGAGCAACCAGTCGTTGACACAAATTGCCGAACGGATCGGTGAACTCCACGACCGGCACGCTCGGCAACAGCACGTACTCCTCGCGGGCGACCCACTGTTGCGCGCCGCTGCGTGGCCGCAGCATGAGCAGAAACGGCGTCGCCACGGGCGCGTTGAATTCGAGCGAGCAGGACGTGTGCAGCCACATGATGGGGGCCCTAGACTAGCAGTCCGTGGTGAAAGTCCCGCGTCGCACCGAGACCGGCGCTGGACCGGCCGAACAAGGCGAGAAGAGGGAAAATACGGGCAGTATTTGACCGATGAACAACGCAGGTCGGCCGGATTCAGCGCCGGTCGAATGCAGCGGGACTTTTACCACGGGCTGCTAGCCTAGGCGGTTGGGGTGATGTGCACGTTGACGCTGACCGTGTGATTGCCACCGCCCACCGTCACGCCCTTGAAGGGGCTGACGTCTTCGAAGTCTCGACCCCAGGCAAGGGTGATGTGTCCATGGGAGGGCATCACGTTGTTCGTGGGATCGAAGTCGACCCACCCGACGCCGGGACAGTAGGCCGAGACCCAGGCATGCGACGCCTGCGCGCCGACGATGCCAGGCCGTGGCACCAGGTATCCGCTGACATACCGCGCCGGCACCCCGTGCGACCGGAGACACGCGATCATGAGATGCGCAAAGTCCTGACAGACGCCGCGCCGGCCCTCCAGCACCGTGGCGACTGGTGTCGAGACCGTGGTGGCGACCGGGTCGTACTCGAACTCCCGGTAAATCAACGTCATCAACGCCTCGGTACCTTCCATGACGGACCGGTCCGGGACGAGGGCGACATCGGCAAAGCGGGCAAAGGCGACCCCGCGCGGCGCGAGCGGCGACTCCACCTGGTATTCCACCGCGGCCAGATCCTCCGGCGTCTCGCGCCGACGTAGCTGATCCAGCGCGTCTGACAGCCGCGGAGACAGCAGCCGTCCGCCGTTTTCATCCACCTTGGTGACCAGGCTCTCCGCCGTTACCCGCAGCTGGCGGTGGGCGTCCGCCACCGAGAATGTCGTGGCCAGATTGCCGTAGTAGTCCGACCGAGAACTCGACGCACTGGCCGGCGGGTCGATCTGGAGTCTGGTGTTGCGGACGTGCTGCGAGGCGCTCGCTCGCGGACTGAGCCGCACCTGATGCATGGACAGGGAGACGGGCTCCGCATAGGCATATTGCGTCGTGTGGGCCACACGATACTCGGAGCCGGTCTCGGACGACTGGGATTGCGTCTGCGTCTGCGTCATGTGTCCGGCCTTACTGGCTGGCCAAATGGCGTACGGGCGCCGCGTGGGTCAGGTAGTCGCGGGTCAGCGCGTCCGAGAGGCCGACAAGGTCCTTCTGGAGTCGGTCGAGGAGCGCCACCAACTGGGGGCGCCGTCCGTCGCCGTCAACTGCGCACAACGCATCGAGGTCGACCAGTTGGATGGCCGCGATCGCGTCTGTCAGCAGCCGTGACTCAGGCGAGCGGCGGCCTGGTGCCGGCGTCTCGGGTAGTTCTTTCACATGACGTTGTAGATGGTCGAGTTGAAACGCCACGCTCCGCGGATTGGCGTCGTCGAGCAGCAAGAGATCGACGAGCAGGTTCACCCTGAGCGATGTGAGGTAGCGCGAACGATAAGTCATGACGCTGCCGGTGGCGTCGAGCAAGAGCTCGATACGCGCACGCTCGTCGTCCAGGACGCCGGTAAGTCCGTGGCGCAGGAGCTGCAAGACCTGGAGCGCACGCTCGATCCGACGACCGACGTCGAGCAAGCGCCACCCGTGGCCACGGGTCATCCCTTCGCTGACGGTGCCGGCGAAGCTCGTCAGGATCATCACCATCTGGTCCAGGGTTCGGCGGACGCCACTCCGGGTCCGCCGTTTGCCGGTGCTTCTGAGGTCAGACTCCAGCCGACTGATGATGCGCCACGAGTCGGCCGACAGCCGGTCGCGCAGGAGCCAGGCGGTACTTCGCAGGTGGTCGAGTTGCCACCCGATACTGCCTCGTTCCTTGGACTCGTCCAGCATGGTCGCCACGGCGGACTCCAATGCCCGTTCGGGCGGTTGGGCGCCGGCGCCGGTCTTGTCCGGTACGTATTCCAGGTCCACCAGGAAGCTGAGCGCGCCCGCAAGCGCCGCGGTAGAACGGCGCGCCGATTCTTCCGAGAAGAGCGGGACCACCGCGCGCAGGACCCGGGCGGCCGCTTCAACCCGTTCGGCATAGCGGCCGAGCCAGTACAGGTTGTCGGCGACGCGGCTTGGCAGGTCGAACGTCGCGCGACTGACATCGATAGGCGCGAGGTTCTGGGCGAGCAGCGACCGGTGAGGTTCCTCCGTCTGGCCGCTCACCCAGACGTCCTTGCTGCTCCCGCCGGCCAGCAGCGTCACGTCGAGGGAATCGGTCGACGCTGACACCCGACCCAGTCCCCCGGGCAATACCTCGTAGCCGTCCCCGCGCGCGATCGCGAACACCCGCATCACGAAGAACCGTGGCGCGAGGCCGCTGGCCGTGCGCACCGGTGTGGTCGACAACGCCACCTGCTCCTGGGCGACGTAGCGGTGGGGCTGTCGTGCGATGCGAGCGGCGAGCCGGTCCCGCTGGCTCTCCGGCAATCGTCGTCCGAACGTCCGCTCGCGACGGCCAGTCGGGTAGGCCGGTTTGATGACCAGATCATCCAGATGCCCGAGCACGTGCTCGCGGGCCCCGTCTGCCCCGCACCACCACGTGGCGACGGACGGCAACTGCAGCTCTTCATCGAGCAGTTGCTTGCAGAGCGCTGGCAGGAACGCCATGAGCGCGGGGGAGTCGACCAGGCCGCTGCCGAGAGCATTGACCACGCCGACCGAGCCGCGTCGCACGGCGGCCACGAGTCCCGGCACACCGGTCCGTGAGTGGCTGGCGAACTCTAGCGGGTCGCACGCGTCTGACTGGTGGCTTCGCAACACCAGGTCCACGGGCTGCAACCCGCCCAGGGTCTTGATATAGACCCGGTCGTTTCGGACTGTCAGGTCGGTGCCCTCGACCAGCGTATAGCCGAGGTGTCGCGCGAGAAATGCGTGTTCGAAATAGTTGTCGGCTGTCGGACCCGGTGTCATGACCACGATGCGCGGGTTCTCGCGGTGCCCCGGTGCGCTCGACTCGAGGGACTGCTTCCGGTTCTCCAAGGCGTCGGCCAGTCGCCTGACCTTCGACGCGAGCAGCACGTCGGGCAGCACGGCGTTCACCACGACGCGATTCTCCAGCGCGAATCCGAGCCCGGCCGGCGCTTCGGTGCGGTCACCCAGCACCCACCACCGGCCGTCCGGAGACCGGACGAGGTCGGCGGCATAGACATTGAGCCATCGCCCGCCGCTTGGTGGCAAGCCGTGACACTCACGCAGGAATGCCGGGTTGGCGTGGAGCCACTCGGCCGGGAGGGTGCGTTCGCGGATCAGGTGTTGATCACCGTAGAGGTCCGCGAGGACCGAGTCGAGAAGCATCGCGCGCTGCGCAATCGCCCGCTCCAGTCGACTCCACTCCTCGCCGTCGATGACGAACGGGATGAGGTCGAGCGGCCACGGGCGTTCCTGGGTGCCACTGCCCTTGTGGACGTGGAACGTCATGCCGTTGTCACGGATCAGACGGCGTGCTTCCTGCGTCCGACGATTGAGCTCGTGACGGCCGAACGACGCCAGTGACGACGCCAGCGCCTGCCAGTGGGGTCGGACCGTGCCATCCGGCCCGATCATCTCGTCGTAGTGGCCAGGGAGCGGTGTGTACGCCAGGGGCGCTTTCACGGTGCGCGCTCCGCCGCCGGTGCGGGCGCCGCGCGCCTGAGGTCGAGCGTGTGTGGCGCGTCGGGGTTGATTTCTGGGGCACCTGGGGTCATCGGCCCGGGTGTGTGGCTGCCGGCGACGAAGCGGCTCACCCGTCGCGATTCCGCTTCCGCGGCGTTGACAGGGAAGTCGTCCGGATTGAGCCCGCCAGGATGCTCCACGTGGTAGGTACAGCCCCCGATCGAATGACCGGACCAGGTGTCGACCAGGTCAAACACGACCGGCGTATGAACTCCGATCGTCGGGTGCAGGCAGGACGGCGGTCGCCACGCCCGGTATCGCACGCCGGCTGCGAATTCGCCCTGTGTGCCGGTCGGGTGCAGCGGAACACGCCGTCCATTGCAGGTCACGACGTGTCGCTGGTCCACCGCGCCGCGCACCATGACCTGCATCCGCTCGACCGAGGAGTCGACGTATCTGGCGGTCGCCCCACCCGCGGGCTCTTCGCCCAGCACGTACCAGGGCTCCCCCGCGGTGCGGAGCTCGATTTCGATATCACCGCACTCGATCCGGCCAATCCGCGGGTAGCGGAATTCGAAGTGGGCTTCAAACCAGTCTGCTCGGAACGGGAACCCCGCGCCACGCAGATCGCCGATCACGGACTCGAAGTCTCGTCGGACGTAGTGCGGCAACATGAATTCGTCGTGCAGCCGCGTGCCCCAGTGCACCGGTGGCTGACGGTACCGGTGGGTCCAACACCACGCCACCAGGCCTCGCAGCAGCAGCTGTTGCGTGAGACTCATGCGCGCGTGGGGCGGCATCTCGAAGGCCCGCAGCTCGACAAGTCCCTGGCGCCCGGATGCGGTCTCTGGCGCGTAGAGCTTATCGATGCAGAACTCCGCGCGATGCGTGTTCCCGGTGACATCGACGAGCAGGTGTCTGAAGATGCGGTCGACCAGCCAGGGCGCGTTGTTCTCGCCCAACGCGTCGATCTGCTCGAACGCGATTTCCATCTCCGACATGCTGTCGGCCCGGGTCTCGTCGACCCGAGGTGCCTGGCTTGTCGGCCCGATGAATAGGCCAGAGAAGAGATAGGACAACGACGGATGATTGATCCAGTACGCCAGTAGGCTGCGCAGCAAGTCCGGCCGACGGAGGAACGGAGAATCAGCCGGCGTGGCCCCTCCAAGCACCACATGGTTGCCGCCGCCCGTCCCGCTGTGACGTCCATCCTTCAGGAATGTGTCGGTCCCGAGGCGTGTCTCGCGGGCGGCGTCGTAGAGCGTCGTCGTGGTCGACACGAGTTCCCGCCAGCTGTGCGCGGGATGGGTGTTGACCTCAATGACTCCGGGGTCCGGTGTGACCTTCAAGACCGAGAGGCGAGGATCCGGAGGCGGTGGATACCCCTCGACGACCACCGGGGTGTCCAGTTCCGCGGCGGTGTCTTCCAGCTGCTCGAGCAGGTCGACGAAATCCTCGGCGGTCTCGAGCGGCGGAAGGAACACGTGGAGTCGCCCCTCGCGCGGTTGCACCACGAGGGCGGTGCGGACCACCCAGTCGGCCGATTCGCCGGTCTTGGGCACACGATCCGCTGGCGAGGTCGTGGCTGGATCGCGGCGCTCCACACGTTGCCCGCGACCGCCGATCGGTGGCAACGGCAACCGGTCTTCGAGTGGGTCGCGCTCGTGCACTTGGATCGCGTGCCGGGGATCCACCCACGCAAGCGACTCCATCGGCAACCGTAGACCGACCGGAGAATCGCCGGGCGTCAGGAAAAGATGCTTGCCACGCAGCATCCAGAGCCCACTTTGCCACATCCGTTCCTCTCTGACCGTGGTCCGCGACAGCGGGAGCACAAAGCCGACCGGCTGGTCGAGTCCCGCCTCGAAGACCTGCCTCAGGCGCTCACGGTCCTCCGGTCGCTTCAACCGGTTGTCTCCCGGTGTCAGGTTGGCCGGAAGCTTGCCCTCCTGATGCAGATAGTGCAACGGATCCTCGAACGCCTCGATCGTGTAGTCGGTGCTCACGCCAAGACGAGTCGCCAGCGTGTCGACTAATCGGCGAGCCCGAGGGGCGTCGTGGCCATAGTCGTGTGACGTGTCAGCCAGGAGCTCGGGATTGCGCCACAGCGGCTGGCCGTCCTGCCGCCAGTAGCACCCGAGCGCCCAGCGGGGAATCGGCTCGCCGGGATATTGCTTCCCCTGCCCGAAGTGCAGCAACCCTTTCGGCCCGAAGTGGGGTTGCAGCCGTCGCAGCAGCTGCTCCGAGAGTGGCCGTTTCGTGGGACCGAGCGCATCGTAGTTCCACTCGCCGCCGTCCATGTCGTCGATCGACACGAAGGTCGGCTCTCCACCCATCGTCAGGCGGACGTCACCGTCGTCGAGCGCCCGATCAATGGTGTGGCCCAGCGCGTCGATGGCGGACCATGCCTCCTCCGAGTACGGCTTCGTCACCCGTGGTGATTCCCGGATCCGGGTCACCGTCATGGTGTGTTCGAATTCGACCTCTGCCTTGGTCACGTTCCCGCTGATCGGCGCGGCGCCGGTGGGGTCGGCGGTGGCCGCAACCGGCAGATGGCCCTCCGCGGCGAACATGCCAGAGGTGGGATCGAGCCCCACCCATCCGGCGCCCGGCAGGTAGACCTCGGTCCAGGCGTGGAGGTCGGTGAAGTCGGTCTGCGGACCCTCTGGACCCTCGAGGGGCTTCTGGTCCGGGACCAACTGGATCAGGTAGCCCGATACGAATCGGGCGGCCAGACCCAAACGCCGCAGGCTTTGGACCAGCAGCCAGGCACTGTCGCGACACGATCCGCTCCGGAGCCTCAGCGTCTCTTCGCTGGTCTGTACCCCTGGCTCCATGCGGATGACGTAGTCGATGTGCTGCGCCACCCGCTGGTTGAGTGCGACGAGAAAGTCGACGGTGCGGCGTGGGGTCAGATCGACCGAGTCGACGAACTTGCGCAGGCGGCGCCCTTTACGACCCTTCTTCAAGTACGGCCGTAGGTCCTTGACCTTGCCCTGGTTTCGCGTACATCAAATGGCTGATAACTTTTGATGGACGGAGGACGAGATGGGCATGAAGGAGTCGATTCCGAATCGGCAGTACACCGATGAGTTCAAAGTAGAAGCGGTCAGGCTCAGTGAGTCGATCGGGGGCGGTCAGGCCGCGAAGCGACTGAGCATTCCGGATTCCAGCCTGTGGAATTGGATCAGGCTCAGTCGCACCGGCACGCTGAAGGCGGCGGACGGCACCAGGGTGCCGGTGAAGCGGCCGGTGATGGAGGTCGAAGCGGAGAACGCCCGCTTGCGCCGGGAGCTCGCGAGTACCAAGGTGGACCTCGACATCGTAAAAAAAGCGGCGGCGTATTTCGCGAGGGAGTCGCGGTGAAGTACGCCTGGATCGACGCCCACCGCGACCAGTTCAGTGTGAGCCGCTTGTGCCGTCAGCTCGAGGTCTCGCGGACCGGGTATTGCCAGTGGCGCCGGCGAGCGCCCAGTCGGCGTGCGACGGCGACTGCCGCCCTTGATGCGCGGGTGGCCGCGATTCACGCCGGCAGTCAACGCAGCTATGGTCGGCCACGGATTGTCCGCCAGCTCCGGGAGGAGGGCGTGCCGGTCGGCCACGAACGGGTGCGCCGGAGCCTGCAGCGGCAAGGCTTGCGTTCGGTGTACAGGCGCCCCTATCGCGTCACGACCGATTCGGCGCATCGGAAACCGATCGCGCCCAACGTGCTGGATCGCCGTTTCGATGGGTGGGGCGTCAACCAGGCGTGGGTGGCCGACATCACCTTCATCGCGACGGGTGAGGGCTGGCTCTATCTCGCCTGCGTCATGGACCTCGCCAGCCGCCGGATCGTCGGGTGGTCGATGAGTGACCGGATCAAGGCCGATGTGGTGTGCCAGGCCTTGCAATCAGCGTACGGGCGCCGCACGCCACCCGCCGGACTAATTATGCATTCGGACCGTGGGAGCCAATACGCCAGCGATCGCCACCGGCAGCTCCTCAAGGACTATCAGATGACGCCCTCGATGAGCCGGCGCGCCAACTGTTGGGACAATTCGGCGATGGAGAGCTTTTTCAAGACACTCAAGGTCGAGCGAATTTACCGGCATCGCTATGCGACCCGCTCGCTCGCCAGACTCGACATCGTCGCTTGGATCGAAGGCTTCTACAATCACCGGCGCCTTCATTCCTCGGTCGGCTACAAGACACCCGTCGCCGCCGAGTCGATCTCTGTGGCTGCATAAACTGGTATACGTCAAATCGAGGCAGGGTCACCTTCGCGAGCCACTTCTCGTAACTGAATGGATACTCTTCGGCCGACGGCTCCAGGAAGAAGTCGAACGGATTGATCACCGTCATCTCGGCGACCAGATCGACCTCCACGCTCAGGTGTCGCGTGCGTTCTGGAAACACCACCCGGGCAAGATAATTGCCATGCGGATCCTGTTGCCAGTTCAGAAAATGCGTCGACGGCTGGGCGCGTATCGCGTAGCTGACCACCGGCGTACGGCAATGCGGCGCAGGCCTGAGGCGGATGATGTGGGGTGACAGCGTGACGAGCCTGTCGTAGGTGTAGCTCGTCCGGTGATTGATAGCGACCTTGATGCCCATGGGAATCGCTGAGTTTACAGCGTTTCGGCCCAAATTCTTGTGAGCGCGACGGATCGACCGAACACGGTCCGCGCCCCTCGCACGACTGGCGCGGGTTCGGAAACCTGTGTACCGTGGGGAGAGGAGAGAAGCGGCGATGGGGACGAGCAAGGCGCGAATCGGCATCCTGACATCAGGCGGAGATTGCCCAGGGCTGAACGCCGTCATCCGTGGCGCGGTCAAGTCGGCTGCGCGGCTTGACGCTGATGTCGTCGGGTTTCGTCGAGGCTACGAAGGGCTGGTCGACCCGGTCACCTACGTGGCGCTCGACACCACGAACACCTCCGGCATCATCAGTCGTGGCGGCACCATTCTCGGGTCGACCAATAAAGGACGGTTCGCGGCACGCTCCGGGATCGACGAGCGGTTGGAGCTCGATCCCCAGCTGCTGCGTGACGTCCAGCGCACCATGGACCAACTTGGGATCATGGGGCTGATCTGCATCGGTGGAGACGGTTCACTGTCCGTCGCCCAGCAGTTTCACGAATGCGGGATTCCGGTCGTCGGCGTGCCGAAGACCATCGACAACGACCTGTCGGCGACGGCGTTCTCATTCGGGTTCGACAGTGCGGTGGCGTGCGCGACGGATGCCATGGACCGGTTGCACACCACGGCCGAGAGCCATGAACGCATCATGGTGCTCGAGGTCATGGGGCGCCACACCGGTTGGATTGCGCTGCAGGCTGGCATTGCGGGTGCCGCCTCCGTCATTCTGATTCCAGAGATCCCCTGGACCTGGGAGAACGTGTGCCAGAAGATCTTGGAGCGGGATAACGCGGGCAAGCGTTTCTCGCTCATCGTGGTGGCCGAGGGCGCGGAACTACCGGGTGGCGGTCTTGTCACCACGCCGGCCGGCAGCGTGGTCGGCCAGGTACGCCTGGGTGGGATCGGGCACGTGGTCGCTCGCCAGCTACATGAACGGTTGAAACGCGAGACCCGGGTGGTCGTTCTGGGACATCTCCAGCGTGGGGGGCCGCCGACGAATTTTGACCGTGCGCTGGCCACACAGTTCGGCGCGCACGCGGTGCGGCTGGTGCTCCAGGGGCAGTTCGGGCAGATGGTCGCCTACCACCCGCCGGACGTCAACAACGTCCCGATTCACGACGCCGTCAATAAGATTTCACGCGTATCTCCCGACAGCTCGGCCGTGGTGGCCGCGCGCACGTTGGGCGTGAGCTTTGGCCAGTTTCCACCAGGAGAGTCGCCGCTGCTGCGGTCTCTGGTCGACGAGTCATCGTCCCAGAGCACGGATCACATCGCCCCACCCGAGACGAGCGACCACTACGACGACGCCGTCGATCCGTCCTGACCCGATGAGCCGAACCTCCCGGTCTGGCTACTGGTCAAGTTCCGCATAAATCTTGGTGGCGTTGTCTTCCGCGCTGGTCAGCGTGCCGCGGCTCATCGCGTAGTTGGCATACTTGGCCGGCAAGTTTAAGGATGCGGCCGCCTCGGCCGCCGTCTTGCCTTCGGCCTTGCCGCGTTGAACCGCAGCCAGGAAATCGCGGTTGAATTCGCCGAATTCGCGGAAGTCGGCCCACGTCATGACCGGACTGTGGCCGGGAATCACGGTGTCGACGCCTGGGATGGTGTCGGCGGCCGTCAGCAACGTGTTCGGGTAACTGACGCCGCTACCGCCGTTGTTCACGTCGATGTACGGGACACCCTTCCAGGCGAACATATCCCCTGTGTGTGCGACGCCCAGAGCCGGGAACACCACGATGGTGTCGCCGCTCGTATGGGCCTGCCCGAAATAGTACAGGTCGATCTGGTCGTCCCCGTTCAGCAACGACAGCCGGTCCGTATACGTGCGGCTTGGCAGAAACTGCTTCCCGTTGGCCGACTGGAATGCCGGCATCCGTTCCATGTTGGTCTTCGTGTTGGCGTGGGCCACGAACTCGATCGGCAGTGCGAAGTCGATGTTGCTGCCGACATGGTCTCCATGCGTATGGGTGTTGATAATCATCGTCACCTTCTTGTCGGTGACGGTGCTGACCTTGTCGAGAATAGCGCTGCCCCATTCGGGGTTCTTGGTGTCGACCAGCACCACGCCGCCATCGGTCACGAAGGCGCCGGTGTTACCGCCCCCGCCGGTGATGACGTACAGGTTGTCCTTCACCTGTTCGATCTCTGCGACGTTGCCTTGCGCAATCGGACGGCTGATGGTGGCGACGAGGCCGAGCGCGACCAGGGTGCCGAGAATCGTGAGTCGTTTCATGACAGTTCTCTCTGTATGTAGGAGCGGCGGATACATCGCCATACTTCTTGGATACGCCGCTCGCCGTGGTTTCGTGTACTCGTCCGGTCGAAATGTGGGCCGGCGGCTGAGCCGCGCCTCAAGCCGTCAGCCGGTGCTCCAGCACCAAGGCTTCAGTGAGTGCGGTGCCGAATCCGGCCCCGGTTGGCGCGATGACCTCCCCATTCTCGACCGTGCAAGACATGGCGTCGAGAATCGTCGACCCGGCCGGAAAGCTCTCCGCCATCGTGCAACTCGGCGACGTGAGCGCGATCGGGAATCCCCATGAGCTGCCGCCCCGGTGGGGGATGATCTCGAGTCCGGCCGCCTCCACCAGCGCCGCAATACGGCGACCGGCGGTCGTGCCTCCGCACCAGGTGATGTCCGGCTGCAGGACTTCGGCCGAGTTGAGCCGAATGAGCACATTGAAGCCATGCTCGGTGTACTCGTGCTCACCGCACGCGATCTTGGTCCAGCCGGGGCCTCCGCCGCCGATGCGCGTGACCAGCTCGGCATACCCAAACACGTTGTCTGGCGATAGCAGCTCCTCCATGAAGTAGAGGTTGGCCGGACGCAGGCGTTCGGCCAGTCCCACCGCCCACTCGACCGTCCCGTTGCGCGAGACACAATCGGTCATCAGATTGCCGTCGGGTCCCATCGCGTCGCGCGCCGCCAGCACGGAGTCGATTCTCCGTGTCATCTCCTCCGCGGAGGTGTGGGGGCCGATTGGGAGCGACCGCT
Organism: Vicinamibacterales bacterium; assembly: GCA_937766455.1. Classification (GTDB taxonomy): domain Bacteria; phylum Acidobacteriota; class Vicinamibacteria; order Vicinamibacterales; family UBA8438; genus UBA8438. The sequence continues at coordinate 13,025 of CALLXD010000050.1, forward strand.
TGAAATTCCGAACGCCCTTGGCCTTGCCTTCGACGACGTCGCCCCCCGTTTGATAGATCGGAATCCGGTTCCTCCGGGAGAACGTGCGTGCGCTCGCTGCAGGAAGCCGTCCGAAGCCGGGGGGCACCTGCCCCAGCAGCTCATGCACCGGTTGTCCGGCATGCTTACCGACAATGTCCCACAACGCGTTGTCGACCGCGCTCAACGCCATCGCGAAGACGCCACGCCGCCCGTAGAGCACGGCGGACGTATACATCTGATCCCACAATTGCTCCACGTTGAGGGCGTTGGCGCCCATCAGCAGATGCTTCAGGTGCCCGTCGATGATTTCGACCGCCACACTGCCGCCAGCGCCCATGCCAAACCCGGTAATGCCCTGGTCGGTCTTGATGATGGCGATGATGGCCGAGGGCAGCTGTTCGAATGGTCCACCGAAACGCCAGCGGCGGGGATCGTCGTCTCCCGAAAAGGTCGGGGCGTCGAGCAACCCGTCGGAGCGCTGATTGATGTAAATCGGGTAGGCGTCGACCGCTCGAATCCGCACGGCTTGCGCCTGCGCTCCGAGAGGGCCCGCGGAGCGCCGACGGTTGCCGCCAATGCGGCGAATCCGCCGGTTTCCCGAAGAAACCGACGACGACTGTATGCCAGGTGCCGTGCCATGGGTGTCCTCAGCGAGTAGTCAGCCTAGCGCGCTCACTCCGAATGCCGGAGCGTAGCACGCGGCGTGTCGGCCCGGCGCGGCGGACCGAACCTGATAGCATGCTCTTCCGCCGAACCCTTCCAGCCCGTGCTCTTCACAGACACCGCGTTCCTGCTCCGCTTTCTGCCCACGGTCCTCGCGCTGTTCTTCCTGGCGGTGGCCGTCACCCCGAAGCGCTGGAAGACCGATGGTCGGCGCTTCACCTTGCCCAATACCGTTCTCCTCGCCGGGAGCGTTGTCTTTCTGGCCTTGGGAACCGGTCCGTTCATGCGATGGGTCGTCGGCGCGGTGGTCTTCAACTACCTGGTGGCCCTCGCCATTGGTCGCGCCCGTCTGGTCGCCGCGTCGGCCTCGCGCCCAGGTCCGCTGCCAGAGGCACTGCTCACGCTGGGCGTCACCGGCAATGTCGTCTTGCTCGGGGTCAGCAAGTTCGCCTTGCCCCTACCGGTGCTGTTCGCCGACCGTGGCTTTGCCGTGCCGCAATTGCTCGCGCCGCTGGGGCTGACCTTCTTCGTGTGTCATGCGTTGTCGTATCTGGCCGATGTTGCGCGCGGCGATGCCCCCGCCCAAGCCAGTCCGATTCGCGCCTCGCTCTATCTGCTGTGTTTCCCGCTGCTGTGCGGCGGGCCCCTCGCTCGATACAGCGACATGAGTCCGCAACTTGCCCAGCGCCGAGCCACTCTCGCCGCGTTCGCCTTCGGTGTGCGCCGGTGGCTGGTCGGCTACTGCAAGGTCGTGTTCCTGGCGGCCGCCGTGGCCGGCCCGGTCGACATCGTGTTTGCCACGCCGGCGGCCGAGCTCGGTATGGCGCGGGCCTGGCTGGGGGCGGTCTGTTTCACACTGCAGATCTATTTTGATCTTTCCGGCTATGCCGACATGGCAATCGGGTTCGGGAGAATGTTCGGATTCCGGTTCGTCGAGAATTTCCGCGCGCCGTATCTGGCCGGCTCCCTCACCGAATTCTGGCGGCGGTGGAACATCACGCTGCTGGACTGGTGCCGCCGATACCTGCATCTCGCACTCACGCCGAAACACGCGGGCGCCTGGGCCCGCGCCCGTCAGGCGGGGCTGCTCTTGCTGTGCGTGGGCGTGTGGCACGGCCCCGGGTCGACCGTGCTGGTGTGGGGCGGGCTGCACGGGGCCATCGTCATCGCCGAGCAGGCCTGGCTCGGGAAGCGCCTGGCTCGCCTGCCTGCCCTGCTTCGACATGCCTACCTGCTGCTCGTCGTCCTGCTGTTGTGGGTGGTGTTTCGGGCTGAGTCCCTGCCCGGCGCGTCTGTCGTGCTGGTGGCCATGAGCGGGCTTGGACATGCCGTGGACATCGCGGACGCGGTCCCCATCGCCCTGACCCCATGGTTCTGGTCGATGCTGGGATTCGGCGTGCTGTCCATTTCGCCGCTCTGGCAGAGCGGCGGACGCTGGCTCGTGACGGTAGACGCTCTTACGACGTCGATCCTGATCTTGATCTCGACCAGTTTCGTCTATATGTGGCGTCGGCTCGTCAACACCGCTCGGTTCCTCACCGGCCGCCGCTAGCCATGGGGTGCGCCCCGGCTAGGCTTTCGATTTCTTGGGCTTGATGCGCCACCGCGAAGGCTCGTGGTGCTCGAGGTATTCCCGCTTCGAGATTGAGCCGATGAGCATCGACTTTGTCAGCCACCAGTTCTTCCGCCTGGCGCCAAAAATGATGTGCGCCACGCTGAGCCCGGCAATCGACAGCCCGGTCATGCCGTGGAAGACGTAGACCCACCCCCAGGTGCCTTCTCCCAGGATGTAGGGGTTCGGTGTAATGAACGACGTGCCCATGCGCCACAGCATCACGCACCCGGTCATGCTGACGATGCAGCCCGCGAAGGTCAGGACCAGGTGATACAGCCGGTTGCCGATGGGGTACTTGGCCGGATGCGGGCCGGGCACGTCCTGGCCGCCCTCGCGCATGATCTCCGCTTTGAACTCCGGAATGTCTCTCGGTCCCACCCAGATCGACCAGAAATCGAGAAAGATGGTCGTGTGGAGGATGTGATAGATGATTGCTCCGGTGAGCGTGAGCCCCGCCGTGTAGTGGATGACGACCCAGTCGAATTGCCACCCCATAATCGGGAAGAACGCCGTCCCGAGCAGCGTGAAGATGGAGCCCGCCATGACCCAGTGGAAGAGGCGGGCCATGAACGTGTGGCGCTTGATCCGCTTCGGGAGCTCGGCGTGTTTGGCTTCGAGCGCGTCAGTCTCCGCCTTCGCCCGGACGCGGTGCGCCGACAAGATGATGTAGGACGCGTGGGCGATCAGGAAGGTGATGAAGACGAACACCGACACCCACAAGATGTTCCAGGCCACGTGGGTGAGCACGGTTCGCCCCCACGGGTCCATCGCTGTTTCAAAAATACCCACGTTGCCTTCCTGCTTGGGTGAGCGGCTGTTGACTCGTCCCTGGTCCGAGGCCCAGATTCTATCGTTGTTCCGCGACCGTGGCCGTCGTCCCGCCGGCCGCCGAGTAGAATGGCGGGGCTTTACGCTGCCGTTTCTTCACTTTCCACTGTCGCGTGCTGCGCACGCTTTCAGCACGAGGAGCACATATGTCGTTGGACCACTACGTCACCCTTGGACGATCCGGATTACGCGTCAGTCCCTTCTGTCTGGGCGCCATGACGTTCGGCGAGGACTGGGGCTGGGGCTCGAGCGTGACTGACGCCGAAGCGATTCTGACCCGCTACCTCGAACAGGGCGGCAATTTCGTGGATACCGCGAACGCGTATACCAAGGGGCATTCGGAAAAGATCATCGGCGACTTCGTCCAGGCGGGGGGCGCGCGGCGCGACCAGCTCGTCATTGCGACCAAGTTCTTCGCGAACCTCTTTCCAGGCGATCCGAATGCCGGGGGCGCCAGCCGAAAGTCACTGACCGCGGCGTGCGACGAGTCGCTTCGCCGGTTGCAGACCGACTACATCGATCTGTATTGGATGCACCTATGGGATCAGTTCACGCCGATCGACGAAACGATGCGTGCCCTCGACGACCTGGTGACGGCCGGAAAGGTTCGCTACGTCGGCTTTTCTGATACGCCTGCCTGGAAAGTGGCGCAGGCTCAGGTCACGGCCAATTTTCGGGGGTGGGCGCCATTGGTGGCGCTGCAGATCGAGTACTCGTTGCTCGAGCGGACCGTCGAGGGAGAACTGATCCCAATGGCGCAGGAGCTGGGTCTTGGCGTGACGCCATGGTCACCACTGCGCGGTGGAGTGCTGACCGGGAAGTACACGCGGGAGAATGCGGCTTCGGTTGAGCCGGGTCGCGGGGCTCGGGTCAAGTCGTACTTCAACGAACGCACGTTCGCGATCATCGACGAACTGGTGCGCATCGCCGGCGAACTGAACACCACACCCGCGGCGGTGGCGCTGGCCTGGGTGCAGGCGCGGCCTGGTGTGGACTCGACGATCATCGGCGCGCGGACGATGGAGCAGCTCGAGAGCAACCTCTCGGGATTGGCGGTGACTCTGGACGCGGATCAGGTCGCGGCCCTGGACGCCGCGTCTACACCAACCTTCGGCTTTCCGCTGCCGTTCCTCGAAGGCGCCCCGATGATCATGCACGCTGGTGCGCAGGTTGATGGTGTGCCGTCTGAGGTGTGGCCGATGACACCCAAGAGCGACGAAGAACGATATTAGTACTGATGAGTGGAGGGTGACGATGGAGCGTGAGATCGAGAACCTGGTGACGCAATACGAATCCCGCGGCTTGACGCGACGTCAGCTGGTGACCATGCTGGCCGCCATGGTTGGGGCCGGTTCGACGACGGTCGGTGCCGCTCGTCAGAGCGGACAGGTGGCGCAAGGCCGGACGATCAATCACGTGTCGCTGGCCGTGTCAGACGTTGAGGCATCGGCAGAGTTCTATCAGCGGTTGCTTGGACTCGACGTGGTCAGCCGGCCGTCGAACGGCGGGATCAACATGGGGCTGTCCGATGGGTTCCTGGGGGTCTACCCGATTCCGGAGCCCGGCCGGGTGCATCACTTTTGTATCGGTGTCGACGACTACGATGCGGACCGGATCAAGGGTCGCTTCGACGAGATCGGATACGAGGCCAGCGTGAGCCGGGATCCGGCGAACCGGACCAGCGGCGGCGACCAGCTCTACTTCTCGGATCCCGACGGCACCATGGTGCAACTCGGAGAGAACGGATACCAGGGCTAGGATCCGCTGGACAGGCGAGCGACCGGCTGCGTATAGTGCCCCAAGACCCTTGTATCAGCTAACTGCGGACCAGTAGATGCGTCTGATCTGTATCGTCCTCGCCGCTTGTGGCCTAGCCGTGCCGACGCCCGCGGTGGCGCAGGATCTGCGTCTGGTGACCGCGGCCGCTGACCAGGATGCCGGCCGTGTCGCGACGCTGTTGGCTGACGACCTCGATCCGAACACCGCCCGCGGCGATGGTGCCACCGCGCTGCTCTGGGCGGCCCATTGGAACGATCTCCACACCGCCGACCTGCTGCTCGCGGCCGGTGCCGACCCCGATGCGGCTGACGACCACGGCGTCACCCCGCTCGAGCGGGCGGCCGAGAACGCGAGCCTCGAGATGGTGGAGCGGCTGCTGGCCGCGGGCGCAGACGCGGCCGTGGCGCAGACCAGCGGATTGACCCCGTTGATGACCGCGTCCCGGACCGGCAACGCGGCGCTGGTCCGTGCGCTGCTGGACGAGGGAGCCGTGGTGAACGCCGCCACCGTCGAGACCAACAGCACCGCGTTGATGTGGGCGCTGGCGGCGCCGCACCATGACGTCGTGCGTTTGTTGCTTTCGCGGGACGCCGACCCGACCATCGAGACGACCCCCGGTTTCACGACGCTGATGGTCGCGGCCCGGAACGGCGATACCGAGATGGCCGAAGCGCTCATCGAGGCCGGGGTCGACATCAATACCCCCAGTGGGGATGGAACGGACGTGCTCGCGTTCTCCATCGCGGCGGGTCGGCCGGCATTCGCGTTGTTCCTGCTTGAGCGGGGAGCCGACCCCGATAGCTGGATGGGCGGGGTGAGCGCGCTGCACGCCGCGACGGGCGGAGTCGGCACCTGGTTGACATCCTGGACCGCCCAACATGGTCGGGTCGGAGGGGGGCGCCTAAGCGCTCTGGATCGCCTCGCGCTGGTCGAGGCGTTGCTGGAGCACGGCGCCGACCCGAATGCCAGAATCACCACGTCGGCGATGCTGATGTACTACATCGGGTATCCGAAGAAAGGCGCGTTCGAGCCGTTCGCTCCCGGCACCGGCGATCTGAAGGGCGCGAGCCCGCTCTGGGTCGCCGCCTTCGAATTGAATGGCGCGCCCAGTCTGATCTACAACGTGATGCCGAGCTTCCAGAGCAGCGGTGTCGATGTGCTCCGCGCGCTGATTGACGGTGGCGCCGATCTGACACTGACGAGCGACGACGGCACCACACCGCTGATGATGGCAGCGGGGCTCGGTAAGGCCACCTACACGCCGCGCGAGCCGAGGGGCGTGCGGTCGTCCAGTGCCGAGGCGGCGGTCCAATTTCTGGTCGAAGCCGGCGCCGATGTCAACGCCGTCAACGAGGCGGATTTCACGGCGCTGCACGGAGCCACCTTCCGGGGACTGAATGAAGTCGTCGAGTATCTGGTCGCGCAGGGCGCCGACATCGACGCCCGGGACTTCCGCGGCCGGACGGCGTACCGGATGGCCGAAGGTGCGAAGCAGTCGTTCCAATTCCAGAGCTGGCCCGAGACGGCGGAGTTGCTCATACGGCTCGGTGCCGACACCGCGCTAGGCGTCCCGGGCACCGTGCAGGAGCGGCTGCGCGATGTGCCAGTCAACACCTCCGACCAACCCTAGCGGCCCTCAGGTCGAGCCGAATAGAGACAGACCTGACGGGAATCAGGCCTGCCGTCTCATACAATCGGAGGCATGCACCCAGCAATCACCTGGCGGTTGGCACTCGTGCGTGCGGTCGTCCTGGCCGGCATCACGCTCGCTGCGCCGGCGGCGGCGCAGAACGGATCGAGCTTCCTCGCGGCGTCGACCTCGGCCATCGACTACAGGGTTACCCAGGGCCCGATGACACGCCCGGCGGCATCGTGCCGGTCAACACTCCAGCTGACCGGACATGACTACTCGGTCATTTCAGCCACGCTGGTCGCGGCTACCAGCGAGGTGCCGGAACACTGCCGGGTGTATGGCGTCATCCGACCTGAGATCAACTTCGGGGTCCATCTACCCACGCGATGGAACGGGCGGTTCTACATGCAGGGCAACGGCGGGTATGCCGGCAACGCGCCAGACGCGGAGGGGACGCTGCGCACCGCGATGCGTGCCGTCGCGAACGGATTCGCGGCTGCGTCGACGGACACGGGCCACGACGCCCGGGTCGAACCACTCGGCACCTTTGCCCACAACAACCAGGCGAAAGAGATCGACTATGCGTTCCGGGCCGTCCACCTGACGGCGGTGACGGCAAAAGCGGTCATCGCGGCCTACTACGAGACGCCCCAGCGGTATTCCTACTGGGATGGGTGCTCCACGGGCGGGCGACAGGGCTTGATGTCGGCGCAGCGGTTTCCCGGAGACTTCGACGGCATCATCGCCGGCGCGCCGGTGCAGAACTTCACCGACACGCAGATGGCCTACATCTGGAACAACCAGGCCCTCGCCGAGACGCCGCTCAGCGAGGCCAAGGTGGCCCAGGTGGGGGAAGCGGTCTACGAGCGGTGCGATGGCGTAGACGGCCTTGAAGACGGGCTGATCGGTGACCCACGACAATGTGACTTCGATCCGTCTCGTCACTTACCTGTCTGTTCCGGCTCGGCCAGTGACGAGTGCTTCACTCCCGGTGAGATAGAGACCTTGCAGGCGATCTACGCCGGCCCGGTCGCGGGGGGGCAGCAGTTGTTCCCTGGCCAACCGTTGGGGGCTGAACCGGGCGGATGGACCAACTGGATTGTCTCTGACCGCGGGACCACGATTGGGTCCCGATTCTCAGACGCCTTCTTCAAGTACCTCGCGTTTACGCCGGATGAACCGGACTTCGACTGGCGCACGTTCGACTTCGCCACGGACCCGGCCAGAGCGACGAGCCGGGCGATGCTCGATGCCATGGACCCGGATCTGTCGGCGTTCCGCGCGCGGGGCGGCAAGATGATCACCCATTTCGGGTGGGCCGACACCGCCCTCAATCCGATGATGGGCCTGAACTACTACGAGGATGTCCTCGAAACGATGGGCCAGGGCGACACGCTCGACTTCTACCGGTTCTTCACGGTGCCCGGCATGTTCCACTGCGCCGGTGGGCTCGGGACCGATCGGTTCGATGTGATGACTCCGCTGGTGAACTGGGTGGAGGGTGGCGTGGCGCCGGAAACGATTCCTGCCGCACGAGTCGAGAGCGGTCAGGTCACCCGCACTCGCCCGCTCTGCCCCTATCCCCAGGTTGCCCGATACACCGGCTCTGGCAGCATCGACGACGCGACCAACTTCGCGTGCGCTGCGCCGTAGCGACAGCGCTGCACGACCGCTCTTGCGCGAGGATGCGGATCACACCCGTCAAGGCAGACGCACCTCGACCGTCTACCATAGCGACATGACCAAAGCCGACATCCTCGTGTACCTGAAAGAGCATCAGGACTCGCGCGGGATCGCGCACTGGACGAAGAGGGAAGAGCAGCGGAGCGGTCTGAAGAGCTATGGCATCGGGCTGACGAAGCTGCGGAGGCTCGCCAAGCAGATCGGGCGCGACGCAAAGCTGGCCCGGCAGCTTTGGAAGGCCAAGATCTACGAGATGCGAATTCTCTCGCTGCTCATCGACGATCCCAAGACCCTGACGATGGCGCAGGCCGAGGCCCAGGTCGACGACCTGGCCGGCGGCTACCTCGCCCACGTGTTCTCATCCTGCGATGCGACGTTGGCCAAGACCCCGTTCGTGGTCGAGCTGGCTGACAGGTGGGTGAAGAGCAGGGACGTCGTTCGAAAAAGCTGTGGGTACGGCTTGCTCTACGAGATTTCCAAGGACAAGAAGAAAACTGCCCCGGACGAGAGCTATTTTCTTGCCCACGTCGACCGTATTGACACACATCACGCGAAGCAGTCGACCTCTACCCTCATGTCGATGGCCGGGGCGTTGATGGGTATCGGGAAGCGTACCAAGACGCTCAATGAAGCCGCGCTCAGGGTCGCGAAAGCGATCGGCCCTATCGACTTTGACCCCGACGGCCGGTGCGACCCCTTTGACGTGGTCAAGCAGCTGACCGGTCCGCACACCCGGGAGAAGCTGGGCCTCTGAGTCGTCTATCGTGCTAGGGCTGGCTCGTGCTCGCCTTGGCCAACTCGCGCTCCCGCTCGCCCTTCAGGATGTTGGTCATGCTGTAGTTCCCTTCGTGGCACGCGTACTCGTACAGCATCTCATCGGAAGGCAGCGCGACGAATGGGAACTCGCCGGTCCAGGCGCTGGTCCAGTGGGTCGGGTCGTCGATCGTGAACTCGTAGTGCACCGTGTTCTCGTCCATGCGCGTGAACCGCTCTGTGACGGTGATCGTGTCCCCGTCGGAGCCGTTGGCCACCCGTAGGAGTACTGGGTCGCCGCCGACGGCCGCCGCACTGGCTTCGGTCTTGCGCACGTTCTTCGTTTCGACGACCAGCGTGTCGCCGTCCCAATGGCCGCGGGGGTCCCCGTGCCACTGACGAATGCCGGTCGAGATATGGTCGCCACCATCGAGCGGAATCACCCGGAAGTCGTGAATCATCTCGATGTAGATGACGACCTGACCCGGGGTCTGCATGATGATGAAGTTGTTGTTGTAGGCGCTCGGTAGCATCGGCGGTCCGGCGGACCACACCAAACACCGATCGTTCAACTCCAAATCCTCCCAGGAATCGAACGGGCCGTCGACGGGGAACGAGGCGTCGTGGGCTGTCTTGCGACTGGCCGCCGAGCCCGTCCGCGCCGGCATGCGGCCGTTCGGCGGGTCGGAGATGAGTGACGTGCGTCCGGTCGGACGGGTGCCGCCATCCAGCCAGAAGTTGTTGTATCCGCCAACGTTGCCACCGGCCTGCGTCCGCTGCGGCGGTGCCAGCAGCAGTTCCAGATTTCTGTCCAGCCTTGACTGTTCCTCTGAGGCCACCTCCTCGGCGGTCAGGAACTCCTTGTCGCCCAGCGTGTCCGGACGCTCGAGTGGCGTGATGGTCTTGTTGGTGTAGGTGCCCTGCAGGTCCGGGTCACCCCACGGCGTCGTCTGACCGTCCGCCCCAAGCGGAACCAGTATCGTGAGTGCCACGGCGCCAACCAGCGTCCGAAAATATGGCTGCATCATCTCATTGCTCCCGTGTCGCGTCCTGGTGACCCGTAGGGTCAGTCTGCAGAATTATACGCCCCGCCAGCTGTATGACGAGCGTCCACCAGGCGCCTCGAGGCCCCAGAACGCCGGAATCACCCCAATAGCTTGAACGGTCAGGAGGACTGACGACGATCGTCCGCTGAATGCCTGGTCTCCCTCGAACTCACTCCGACCGCAGCACCCGCCATAGTCGCTGGGCGTCCGGCGGCAGCCGGTCGACGGACCGCTCGACCGCTCCTACCACCGCCGCCTTGTCCGATGTGGCAAGCAACTGCTCTATGTCCCAACGGTCCTGGCTTCCACCCGCGTAGAGTTTCAGCAGGATGAGGTCTTCCATGCGCGCGGTGGGGAGATCCCGCCCATGATGCCGAGCGTTTTCAGCGCGGGTCACCACGTCCACATTCCACTCGCCGCGCCCGACCACGATATCGACGTCGCGCTCCTCGAGCGCGCGAAAGCGGATCACCCCGGCCAGCGGATCCGCGGCATCTCCCGGTCGGCTATCGCGCTCGATGTCTGCCGCAAGCCCGGCCCAGAAGGTTGCGTCGAGCACCCGCCGGTCCGTGACCAGGAGGTCAATGTCGAGGGTTGAACGACTGATGCCGTGCACCGCCAGTGCGGCGGCGCCGATCAGCGCAAACGGGACGCAACGGCGGTCGAGTTCGTCGACGACGACATCGAGCAGCATGTGGTCCTCAGCCGTCGTGCGCCACCGAGGGTCGGCGACCGAGGCGGCGGCTCCGGGCGATGGCCGCACGCGCCTCGGAGAGGCTGAGACGCCGCGCGTTGCTGATCGTCATCACGTCGGCGTCGCCAAGCTCGAGCGCCAGTCGGATACGGGCTGTCGGTGACAGAGCCGCCATCCGGCGCCTGGTCTCCTCTCGCAGGTCATCGGCCACGGAGCGCATGCAATCAGTGTAACAACACTCTCAGCCAGCACCCCGAACAAGACGCCCGGACCCGCGTGGTACATTCGCGAGGTGGCGTCGTGCGATGTCTCGGTGATCGTGCCCACGCTCAACGAGGAGCGGGCGCTCCCAGACCTGCTCCGGGACCTGCAACGACAGACAGGTGTGCGGCTCGAGGTGCTGGTCGCCGACGGCGGGTCTGACGACGCCACCGCCGCCGTCGTCGAGTCGTTCGATTTCGCGCGCGTGGTCGCGTGCGATCGCGGACGCGGTCGACAGATGAACCGCGCCGCTCGTGAGGCGCTCGGAACCTATCTCTGCTTCCTGCACGCGGACACCCGAGTCCCTTCGGACGGTCTTTTGTCGGCAGCGTGCGACACGATGACGGCCGAACAGCGCGCCACGGGCCACGACCGCCTGGCGGGACATTTTCAACTCGAGTTCATCCGTGCCGATCCGCGCAAGCACGCCGTGGCGTTTCGCTACGCGGAAGAGAAGATGTCGTTCGACCGGCCTCACGTCGTCAATGGAGACCAGGGCCTCCTGCTCACACCCGACTTCTTCGCCGCGCTCGGCGGCTTCGACGAGTCGATGGGTCTCCTGGAAGACCAGAAAATCGCGGCCGATATTCGGCGTCAGGGGCGCTGGGCGTTGTTGCCGGGGAAGATGCAGACCTCGGCCCGACGCTTCGAGGCGGCCGGGTTCCATCGTCTCTACATCCTCATGTCCATTATTCAGGCGATGTACTGGGTCGGGGCGAGGGAATTTTTCGACCGGGCGCCCGGCATCTACCGACAGCAGCAAGAGGTGGGCAAGCTCTTGCTGACCCCGTTCTTTCGAGAGATCACGCTGATGTTGCGAGAGGACTACGGCGTGGTCGGCACGCTGCGGTTGCTGGTGCGGGTTGGGCGATTCGTCCGTTCTCATTCCTGGCAGATGTTCTACTTCTTCGACATCGTGCTACGGCCGATCAGCGGACCGGGCCGGTACCCGTTCCTGAGATTCCATGACGCCGTCTTCTGGAAACTCACCGACTTCCGAGTGTTCGACGTACTGGCCGCCGTGCTCACCGCGGGCTGGTTTCTGTGCGTGTTGTTTCCCGTCTACACCGTCCTCGACCGGCGGGAGGCGCGGGCTGAAGGACCCAGATAGTCGGTATACTGTGGCTTCTCGGAAGGGACAGAAGAGAGTGACGGCCATGTCGATGCGTCTGGCAGTCTTGGTTGGAGTGATGGCGACCGCGGCCGCGGTCTCGCCGCCGGTCCGGCTCGCCTCGGCGGCGGGGCAGCCTGCCGCGGAAGCCCCGTCTCGGGAACTGCTCGACCGCTACTGCGTCACCTGCCACAACGAACGACTCCAGACCGCCGAGCTGCGGCTCGACGAGGTCGATCTGACCCGTATCGCCGAGCACGCGTCCGTGCTCGAGAAGGTGGTCCACAAGCTGCGCAGCGGTCAGATGCCGCCCGAGGGACGGCCGCGTCCGGATGACGCGGCAGTTGACGCGTTCACGACCTCGCTCGAGACGGCGCTCGATCGTGTGGCAGCGGCCACACCGAATCCGGGCCGCGTCGCCTCGCGACGACTGAACCGTGTCGAGTACGTGCACGTCATTCAGGATCTGCTGGCGCTGGAGATCGACGGCGATGAGCTGTTGCCGTCGGACATGGCCGGCTTCGGGTTCGACAACAACGCCGATGTGCTGTCGATCACGCCGGGTCTGATGTCGCGGTACATCGCAGCCGCCACGAAGATCAGTCGGGCGGCGATTGGCAGTCCGGACACGCGGCCGGTCATGCAGCTCTACGAAGTGGGCTTCGAGCGCCGCGACGTGCGAGCTGGCGAGGAGCTGCCGTTTGGCACCCACGGTGGCCTGGCTGTCCGTCATCACTTCCCGCTCGACGGCGAGTATCTGTTTGCCGTCCGGCTCAAGCGGAACGACACCACCGAGACGATCGACGGCATTGCGGAGAACGAACACCAGATCGAGGTGCGCATCGACCATACCCTGGTCGAGCAGTTCAGCATCGGCGGACGGTATCCCGGCCCAGACCCGGGACAGCTCATCGCGGCCCCTGAGGACGATATCGAGGGTCAGCGGCTCCACGAGTATCGGATGACGGCCGACCGCGAGCTGGACATCCGCGTGCCGGTCGAGGCGGGCACCCGGCTGGTGTCGGTGGCGTTCACCGATTCGGCCCCGTCTCCGCTCGCGGGGGGGCAGTTGCCCGGTGTCGACAAGTTCTTCATTTCCGGCCCCTTCGATGGTCGCGTGCCCGGCGCCACCGCGAGTCGCGAACGCATCTTGACCTGCCGGCCGAGTGGCCCTCGGGTGGAAGACGAAGAATCCTGCGCTAGGGAGATCATCGGGGCGTTGGCCCGGCGGGCCTACCGTCGGCCGATCACCACCGACGATGTCGAGCCGTTGCTTGGGATCTACCGCGAGGGCCGCGAGGGTCGCGATTTCGAGGCCGGCATCGAACGGGCGCTCGAAGCGCTACTCTCGATGCCCCAGTTCTTGATGCGAGTCGAGCGGGAGCCGGTCGATGGCGGGCCAGGCGTCGTCTATCGGCTGAGCGATCTCGAGTTGGCCTCGCGGCTGTCGTTCTTTCTCTGGAAGAGCATTCCGGACGACGAACTGCTCGACCTGGCGGCGCGAGACGCGTTGAGCGACCCGACGACGCTGGGTCGACAGGTGCGACGCATGCTCGCCGACCGGCGTGCCGCTCGGTTCATGGACGACTTCGTCGGACAGTGGCTGCAGATCCGAAACATCTTCTCGCAGGACCCCGACGGCGCGCTGTTCGCCGGGTTCAACGATTCGTTGCGGCAGGCGATGGTGCGCGAGACGGAGCTGTTCTTCCGGAGCCAGGTCAGTGAGGACCGGCCGATTCAGGATCTGCTCCGGGCCGACTACACCTTTCTGAACGAACAGCTCGCGCGCCACTACGGAGTCCAAGACCTGTATGGCAGCCATTTCCGTCGCTACGACTGGGACGATGACCGCCGGCACGGGCTGTTGGGGCACGCCAGCCTGCTCACGGTGACCTCTTACGCAAATCGGACGTCGGTGGTGCTGCGCGGCAAGTGGGTGCTAGAAACCCTGCTGGGCGCACCCCCGCCCCCGCCTCCACCCAATGTGCCGCCGCTCGCCGAGAATGACCGCAGCCAACCGACGTCGCTCCGCGAGCGGATGGAGCAGCACCGGGCAAGCCCGGTCTGTGCGAGCTGCCACGCCCGGATGGATCCGCTTGGCTTCGCCATGGAACACTTCGACGCCATCGGGAGATGGCGCGAGCGCGACGGGGGGGCCCCGATCAACGCCACGATTACCTGGAAGGGGGACACGGTCGATAGTCCCCGTGCCTTCCGCGAAGGGTTGCTGGCTTCGGGCGACGAATTTACGCGCACGGTGACCGAAAAGTTGATGACGTACGCCCTCGGACGCGGAGTCGACTACTACGACGCACCGGTCATACGTCGCATCGTGCGCGAGCTGGAGCGCAACGACCACCGCTGGTCGTCGCTGATTCTGGGTATCGTCACGAGCGACCCGTTCCAGATGCGCCGTGCGGCCGACGACGCGGTGGCGGCGGCGGCACAACAATAGAGACGCGGGACTGTCACCACGGACTGCTAGAGGCACACACGATGTTCATCACCAAGATGCATCTTTCCCGGCGCAAGGTGCTACGCGGCCTCGGCGCCACACTGGCTCTGCCGCTGCTCGACAGCATGGTGCCAGCGCTGACCGCGCAGAGTCGGACGGCGGCGGCCCCCGTCACCCGCTTTGGTGTCTTCTACGTGCCGAACGGCATGTCGATGCCGTACTGGTATCCGAAGACGGAGGGCCCGCTCGACGCGTTGCCCCCGACGTTGCGGTCACTCGACGCGTTCAAAGACCGTGTCCTTATATGCGGCGGACTCGACGACGAGTCGGCGAATCTGGTCAAAGGGGGCGGTGACCACGCCCGATCGGCCGGCACGTTCTTGACCTGCGTGCCCTACAAGATCACCAGCGGGGCCGACGTCTCCAATGCCGTGTCCATGGATCAGATCGCCGCGCGTGAGCTGTCCAAGGAGACGCAGCTCGCCTCGCTCGAGTTGGGCATCGAGTCCAACGCCATGCTCGGCAATTGCGATGGTGGCGCGAGCTGCGCCTACACCAACACCATCGCCTGGCGCACGCCGACCACGCCGCTTCCGATCGAGAACGATCCGAGAGCCGTGTTCGAGCGCATGTTCGGCACGACCGGCAGCACCGATCCGGCGGCGCGGCTGGAACGTATGCGACGCGATCGCAGCATTCTCGATCTGGTCGGCGCCGAGCTCAGTGGGTTGGAGCGTGTCGTCGGCCCTGGCGACCAGGTCAAGCTTGAGGAATATCTCGACGCGGTGCGCGACATCGAGCGGCGCATTACGATGGCCGAAGAGCAGAACACGCGCGAGCTGCCGGTCGTCGACCAGCCGGTCGGCGTGCCGAACGACTACGCCGAGCACGCCAAGCTGATGATGGATCTACTGGCCCTGGCGTATCAGACCGATCTCACTCGCATCAGCACCTTCATGCTGGCGCGCGAGGTGAGCGGACGCGCCTATCCGGAGATTGGCGTGTCGGACTCACACCACCCGCTGTCGCATCACCAGGACGAGTCGGCCAAGCTCGAACGGCTGCACCAGATCAACGAGTATCACCTCCAGCAGTTTGCCTACCTCGTCGCCAAGCTCGACGCGCTGCCCGACGGAGATGGGACGATGCTCGATTCCACGCTGTTCCTGTACGGCACGGGAATCAGCGATAGCAACACCCATTTCCATGACGATTTGCCGATAGCACTCGTTGGCGGGAAGAACGCTGGCGTGAAGGGTGGACGCTACATCCGGTACGCAGAGGACACGCCGCTGGCCAATCTCCACGTCACGATTCTCGAGAAGCTGGGGGTGCCCGTGGAGGCGTTCGGTGACAGTAGCGGGCGACTCGATCGCCTCACCGGAGTGTAGGTTTTCTGACGAGACGCCCGCGTGGACATTGTTGCTTCCTCGGTCACAGCCCGCCTGGCTGAGTCTTTTTCACACGGGGCTGAGCCCCGAGCCCCACGCGGGCCCTCGCGGGGCCCCAACGCCCCACTCCGGGCCCGCGGGGCGCGCATTGTCGCGCGCCTGCATCTGGCCACGCAGATGCGTTCTCGGAAAACCGCCCTGCTGGTCGCGCTGATCTGGGGTCTGACCGGAGGGTCGCCCGCGTTGGGACAGGACCAGGCGTATCCCATCTTTACGGCGGACCAACTGGACGCCACCATGAAGACTCTTGGACCGAATTTGGCCGGGGTGCGCGCGGCGGTACGCGAAGCGGACTATGCGACAGCAAAGGAGCGGGGGATCCGGTCCCGCGAGCAATTGGCGACCACCGTCACGTTTTGGCGCGACCAGGAGCGGGATGACGCGGTGGCGATGCTTCGCGCCGTGACCGACCGGCTGGATGCGCTCGACGGAGCGCTATCGACGTCTGCGGTCGACGCGTCGACGGTCGAGCGTGTCTTGACCGAAATCCAGGGCGGGTGTCAGGCTTGCCACGCTGTCTACCGTGAGCAGGGCCCGGGCACGACCGACTACCGGTTGAAGCGAAGCGAGCTGCGGTAGCAGGCAGAGCCGCCGCGGACGCCTTCTGAACCAGCGGCGCGTCGCAGAAGGTGGGCACCGGGCGCTGGCGTCGACCCCTATTTGAGATGAAGCATGCGTGCAATGAACGAGATCGGACACCGAGCGGTCGGATTCGCCCTGCTGGTGGCATTGGTCGGGTGTGCAGCGCCCGACGAGACCGGCGCGCCGGGCGGTGAGCCGGTGGCTGACCAGGTCACGCAGACGGCACCAGTGGATCCGATGGCGATCCGTCCGTTCGAGATCGCGGTGTCAGACGCCGTGCTCGAGGATCTCCAGGCGCGGCTGGCCAACACCAGATTGCCCGATCAACTCGATGGTGCCGACTGGGACTATGGCACCGAGTTGGGCTATTTCACGGATTTGATCGGTTACTGGCGGGACGGTTTTGACTGGCGCGAGCAGGAACGCCGGTTGAATGAGTTCGACCAGTTCAAGACCGTGCTCGACGGCCTCGATACGCATTTTATTCACCAGCGCTCCCCGGAGCCGAATGCCACCCCGCTGATCATCACGCACGGTTGGCCGGGGTCCATCGCCGAGTTCACGAAGATCATCGGGCCGCTCACTGACCCGGTTGCGCATGGCGGCTCGGCCGACGATGCGTTCCACGTCGTGGCGCCGTCGATGCCAGGCTATGGATTCTCCGACAAGCCGACCGAGCGTGGGTTCGGGCCGGAGCAGATTGCCGACGTCGGGGCCCAACTCATGGCACGCCTGGGGTATGACCGGTACGGCATCCAGGGCGGCGACTGGGGGGCGATCATCAGCCGTTGGCACGCGTTCAACCATCCTGAGCAGGCGATTGGTCTGCATATCAATATGTTGATCGCAGGCCCCCCGCGCGGGGTTGACGATCCCACGGAGGGCGTCCCGCCGGAGGAGCTCGAGCGGTCGCAGGCCCGGTCGTCCTTCTACAACACCGCAGAGGCCGGGTACTCGGCCATTCAAGGGACAAAGCCGCAGACTGTCGGCTATGCCCTCAACGATTCGCCGGCTGGCCAGGCGGCCTGGATCGTCGAGAAATTCCGGGCGTGGTGCGACTGTAACGGCGACCCGGAGTCGGTGTTCACGCGCGACGAGCTGCTCACCAACATCATGCTCTACTGGGTCACCGAGACGGCGACCTCGTCGGCGCGTCTCTACTACGAGAGCCGCAATGCGCCGACGTCGCGACCCATGGGGCGGGTCGAGGTGCCAACCGGCGTCGCCGTGTTCCCCTACGAGTTGTTCATTGCGCCCCGGAAGTGGGCCGAGGCGTCGTACAACCTCACCCACTGGACCGAGATGCCACGCGGTGGACATTTCGCGGCCATGGAGCAGCCCGACCTGCTGGTCGAGGATCTCCGCACCTTCTTCCGCCCGTTGCGGGCGGGTAACTGACCATGAGCCGCGCGTTGGCGACCCGTGCTGATTGGCGCCGCCGTGGGCTTCGGGCGCTGGTGTGTGCGGCGATGTTGACGGCGGCGACGGGATTGGGAGGCTGCGCGTCGGAGGGAAATGTTGAGCCGGCCATGCCGTCGGACGACGGCGCCGGTGGGGCCCTCACTGATCCGGCGTCGGTCGCGGCCGCCGAGCTGCCGGAGCCGACATTCCACCATCTGCACATCAACGCCGTCGACCCGGTGGCGTCGCTCGCCTGGTGGAAGACGGTCTGGCCTGAGGGCGAGGTGACGGACGTGGCAGGGTTCCCCGCGTTCGCGGCGGACGGCGTCTATCATCTCTATACTGAGGTCGCGGCGCCGGCCCCGGGCGGGTTCGACGTGGACCGCCATCACGCCGTACCGCAGAGCGCGTTCTGGACCACCGGTCCCAGCACCGACGGGTTGGCCTTCTTCGAACGACTGACTGGTCTTGACCCGACCGGCGAGCGCTTCCGGTTCCTGCCGGTCTACACCGGTCCGGACGACGACGAGGGCGTCCTGCATTCCGGGCTGGCCCCCTACGGGGACCGGTTGCTGACCGTGGCCGAGCTCGAGGCGCTGGCTGGCACGCCGCCCGAGCGTGGTCCGAACAGTCAGGACTTCGGCTACCTGGTAGACCCCGACGGCGTCCTTCTGGAATTCAACGGCAACGCGGAGACCGACGATCTGTTCTACGGCCACCTGCACTTCTGGCACGAGGCGCCGCTGTGCGCGGTGAACTGGTACGTTGAGCACCTCGGCGCGCGTGGCACCGTGCGCGACCCGTGCGATGTCGAGCGCGGGCCGGTGAGTTATCCCTCGTTCTTGCCGTCGGGTCAGTTACGACAACCGATCGGGACCGTCCGCGTCGCCAACACGGGGTTGATGTGGTACACCCGCCAGTGCCGCGACGGACGGTGCGGTGACGGGGCGGATGGCCCGTTGGTGCCATCGCGGGGTCAGGTGGTGGATCACGTGGGGTTGAGCTACCCTGACCTGGACCCGGTGATCGCCCATCTGGAGAGGGCCGGTATCCCGATTCTCGACGGGCCGTACCCGTTCGGGGATGCGCGCGCCATTCTGATCGAAGACGTGGATGGTCTGGCGCTGGAGTTGATCGAAGCCGGATAGAAGACTGAGCAAGCCGGGCGGCCGACCGGAGCACACATCATGCAACCAGACACCAACGTTTCCCGCCGCGTGTTTCTTGGTGCGATGGGCGCCATGGCCGTCGCGCCACGCTCGTTCGCGCAGGCCGGTCCCCCGATTCCGGTGACCGCGATCAACCACATGACGATCAGTGTGTCTGACCCCGCTCGGTCGCTCGAGTGGTATCAGGGTCTGTTCGGCATGCCGATCGCGGCTCGGCAGGCAAACACCGTGATCTTGCGCGTTGGCGACGGCCCGCAGTTCATGGCGATTGGCGGCGGGGCCAGCGACAATCCCGGCATCAATCATCTGTGTCTCACTACCCCCAACTTCGACGACGCGCGCATCGTGCGAATTTTGGGTGAACACGGTGTGACCTCCGCCCAGACGTCGGGTCCGATGGAGGTGCGTGTCCGCCAGCGGGGGGCGGACTTTGGCGGGGCACCCGAGGGTACCCCGGAGCTCTACTTCGGCGATCCCGACGGCATCGTCATTCAGTTGCAGGACGACACCTATTGCGGTGGAGAGGGAGTGCTGGGTGAAACGTGCCTGGCTCGGCCCGAGCCGGCGCCGACATCTGGTTTGTTGCGGATCCGCGAGTACAACCATTTCACCCTGTTTGTGACCGACCAGGCGCGGTCCATCGCTCTGTATCAGCAACTGTTCGGTATGCCGGTCGACACGTATCAGGGCGCGATGCCGGTGTTGCGCATCGGCGCCGGCAAACAGTTCCTGGCGCTGGCGGAAGCCGGCCGTGGACCAGCCGGGCCGATCATCCATCATGCGTCGATGATGGTGGACGATTTTGACCCCGATCGTATCCAGGGTGTGCTGGAGAGCTACGGCGTGACGCCTCGTGGCGATGCGCAAGGCCCCGCCGGACCGCTAGAGTCCTACGTGACGATGCGGATGCCCAACCGTGGCGGGGCGCCCGGCGGCACGCCGGAACTGTATTTCACGGACCCCGACGGCATCTTGATTCAGCTGCAGGACGCGCGGTATTGCGGAGGCAACGGGTATCTCGGAGAGGAGTGCGGCACCACGGAGACTCCGACCGGCCGAGTGTAGCGGGGACAGGGGCATGGTAGAGACCACGACAAGGCGAACGGGGTCGCTGTTGAAGGCCGGCGCGGTAGCGGTGGTGGTGTCGGTCGTCCTCAACCACTTTCTCCAAGCCGGCGCCTTGGCACTCTTTGAGATTCCCCATGAGTTCCCGCCCTTGCACGGACCGGGGCCAGTGATCTTCTTTTCGGTGGTCGGTGCGGTGACGGGCGTTGGGGTCTTCGCGGGTATTGCGGGTGTGTCAGCCCGTCCCATTTCGGTGTTCCGGATCGTGGCGGGCGTCGTGCTTGTCCTCTCGTTCATCCCTGACTTGTGGTTGCTGACGGCGTCGGGTGGCGCGAATTTTCCGGGCGCAACGCCCGCCGGCGTCGGCACATTGATGCTGATGCACGTGGCGTCGGCGGCGGTCGTCGTGTGGGCCGTGGGGCGCTGGAGCTGATGGCTGGATCATCTGGCCGTATGGCGAGTTGGGCATGTTGGATGTCCGCTATCGGCGCGGCGCTGGTGGTGGTGGCGCCGGTGTTGCACAGGGTCGGGGTGTTGCCGTTGGGCCCAGCGTTGCTCGCGGTGCCCGTCGGAATTCTGGTCTCCCTGATCGCGCTGCTGCTGGCGGCGATGGTGCTGATCGGCGGTCGTCCCATGCCGGCTGGTCGCAACGTCGTGCGTGGCGCGGCCCTGGCCTCCGCTGTGACCGGACTGCTGCCCGTCATCCTGGCGCTGCCCGGCCTGCGGGCGCCGGCCATTCACGACATCACCACGGACACCGACTCTCCGCCTCAGTTCGAGGCGGTGGTCGCGTTGCGCGCCAACGCGCCAAACTCACTCGAGTACGGGGGCGCTGAGGTGGCAGCCATGCAACAGGAGGGCTACCCCGACCTCGACACGCTCGTCGTGGGGATCGCCCCCGCGCAGCTCGTCGACCACGCGCGCGATGTTGCCGCAGACATGGGTTGGCAGGTCGTGGCTGCCGATGCGTCAGCCGGCCGGCTCGAAGCCTCCGACACCACGTTCTGGTTCGGGTTCACGGATGACATCGTGGTGCGGGCGCGCCAGACCGCTGGTGGGACCGAGGTGGATGTTCGATCTGTTTCTCGCGTGGGGGTGGGCGACCTGGGTGCCAACGCACGGCGCATTCGGGTCTTTCTGGAACGGCTCGCGGTGGCCAGTTCCTAGCGGAATCGCATGCATTGCACAGCAGAGCGCGAAGTCGGCGAGGTGACGGTGCTGGAGGTCGGCCTGCAGGGTTTGGGGGAGATCGGCACTGGCGTGACGAATCACGTCCGGGCATTGCTCGCGCAAGGGTGCACACGTATCGTGTTGAACTTTGCCGCAATCAAGTCGCTGGACAGCCACGGTCTTGGCGATCTGGTCGCGAGCCAGCAAGCCGCGGTACGAGGCGGCGCGCGGGTCGCGCTCTGCCACGTGCATGCCTATGTCGCTGAGCCGCTCAGCATCATGAACGTCGACGACCTGTTCGATATGTTCGACTCCGAGCAGGAAGCGCTGCAGAGCTTCGGATAGCCGACCCGACGCCTTCTTCCCAACTGATGTCCTTTCCTGATCTGCGCGTCTTTCTCGACCGCCTCCGCCACGACCGTGATCTCGTCGAGATCACCGTGCCCGTGGACCGGGCACAAGAGGCCGCGGAGATCCATCGCCGGGTGGTAGCCGCCGGTGGTCCGGCCCTCCTGTTCAGGAACGTGACGAATGCGGACTTTCCGCTGGTCACAAATCTGTTCGGCACCGCGAGACGCGCCGAACTGGCCTTCGGCGAGCGCCCGCAGCGGTTGATTCGGAGACTCGTCGAATTGCTGGAGACGGCGCTGCCGCCGACCCCTGCCAAGCTGTGGGGCGCCCGGGACGTGATTGGCGAGTTGCCCCGTATTGGTCTGCGCCGCGGCGGCCGGGGACCGGTGACCGATGTGGTCACCGACGATGTCCGGCTGGACCGACTGCCGGCGCTGACCACGTGGCCGGAGGACGGGGGCCCGTTCATCACCCTGCCGCTCGTGTTCACTGAACATCCTGATGGCCGGGGGCACAACCTCGGTATGTATCGCCTGCATGTACACGACGCCACGTCGACCGGTATGCACTGGCAGATTGGGAAAGGCGGCGGATTTCACTACGCCGTCGCGGAAGCGCGCGACGAGGCCCTGCCCGTCACGGTTTTTCTGGGCGGCCCGCCGGCGCTGATTCTGTCGGCCATTGCCCCGTTGCCTGAGAACGTGCCTGAGTTGATGCTCGCGTCGCTCATCGCAGGCGAGCGGCTGCGGCTGGTCGAGGGTACGGGGCCGCATCCCCTGGTGGCTGGCGCCGAGTTCGCCTTGATGGGTACCGTCGCGCCCCGCGCCCGTCGTCCGGAAGGGCCGTTCGGCGACCACTACGGCTACTACTCGCTGGAGCACGACTATCCGGTGTTCGAGGTGCAACGCATCGCCAGGCGCCACGACGCCATCTTTCCGGCCACCGTGGTTGGGAAGCCGCGACAGGAGGACTTCTTTATCGGCGATCTGCTGCAGGAGCTGCTGTCACCACTGTTCCCCGTGGTCATGCCGGCCGTCGAGCAGCTCTGGTCCTACGGCGAAACGGGGTATCACTCGCTGTCGGCCGCGGTCGTGAAGCAGCGCTACCCGCGCGAAGCGATGGCCAGCGCCTTCCGGATCCTCGGCGAAGGGCAACTGTCGTTGACGAAGTTTCTCCTGGTGACCGATCAAGCCGTCGACCTGAAGGACTTCCGGGCGACCCTCGAGCACGTGCTGGCCAGAACGAATCCCGAGACCGACCTGTATGTGTTTTCGAATGTCTCGATGGATACGCTGGACTATACGGGCCCCGCGGTGAACCAGGGCTCCAAGGGGGTTTGGCTCGGTGTGGGCGACCCGGTCCGGGACCTTCCCGGCGAGTTCTCGGCCTCAGAATTGCCGCAGGGAATTCGCGACGTGTACGTGTTCTGTCGGGGGTGTCTCGTGGTCGGTGGGCCCTCATCGAGCAGCGAGCCAGATCTGGCCGCTCGGGTCGCCTCGCACGCGGCGTTCGCTGACTGGCCGCTCGTGGTCCTGACCGACGAGCCGGCACGAGCCGCTCGCAGCGCGATGAACTTTCTGTGGACGACGTTCACGCGATTCGAGCCGGGTGCCGATATCTATGCTGCATCCACTCGGATCGTCCGGAACCATCTGGTGCGCACGCCTCCCGTTGTCATCGATGCCCGGGTGGCGCCCTCGTTTCCGGCGGAACTGTCGTGCGATCCGGGTGTGGCGGCCACGGTGTCCGATCGGTGGACCGAGTATTTCCCCGACGGCGGCGTGGAGATGGGCGACGCGGAGCGCGGGCACCTGGATTGACGGTCGCCCGAGGAGCACTGGACAGGACCTGAGCGGACGGTTTACGGTCAATCGAGCAATAGACGGCGCCCTCGATGAGGGTGTCAGCATGAGGATCAAAACATGATGTATCGAGGCATGGTGGCGGCAGTGGTTGGGGTGGTCGGGCTGGCGGGCACGGCGGTCGCACAGGACGCGCCGGCCGGGTGGACCGTGCCGCGCACCGTCGATGGGACGGCTGACCTGCAAGGGGTCTGGGCCAACAACAGCGTGACCCCGCTCGAGCGGCCCCCGCAGTGGGCCGGCAAGGCCCGGCTGACCGACGAGGAACTGGCCGAGTTGAAAGTATCTGCCGCTGCGGTTGTGGCGAGTGGTCTCGACGCGCAGTTCGGCGATCAGTTGGTGCTCAAAGCGCTGGAGGGGCTCACCGACGCCGA
Organism: Vicinamibacterales bacterium; assembly: GCA_937766455.1. Lineage (GTDB taxonomy): Bacteria > Acidobacteriota > Vicinamibacteria > Vicinamibacterales > UBA8438 > UBA8438. Next base: position 36,992 of record CALLXD010000050.1, read on the forward strand.
TTCGTATGACCCCACCGGCAACTACAACCAGTTCTGGATGGCCGACCGCGACTTTACGCACCAGACCTCATTGGTCGTTGCCCCCTCCGACGGCCAGATACCGGCGGTCACCGCGGCGGCGACGCGACAGATGGAAGAGCGTCGAGCCTACCTGCGCGCGCATCCGGCTGATGGTCCCGAGGACCGCCCGTTGGGCGAGCGTTGCGCGAATTTCGGCGTGCCGCGCTTGAGCGCCGGCTACAACAGCTATTTTCAGATCTTCCAGACACCGAGCCATGCCGCCATTCTCAAAGAGATGGCGCACGACGTGAGCCTGGTGCCGCTCGACGGGGGCGTCCACGCGCCCGACGCCGTCCGTCTCTGGAATGGGGACTCGCGGGGACGCTGGGAGGGTGACACGCTCGTTGTCGAGTCGGCGAACTTCTCGGCCAAGAGCAATTTTCGCGGCTCGTCCGACGGGTTGCACCTCGTCGAACGGTATACCCGAGTGGGTCCCGACACCCTCAACTACGAGGTGACCATCAGTGACCCGGCGACTTGGGCCACACCCTGGACCGTCTTGATTCCGTTGAAGCGCAGCGACGATGCGGTCTTTGAGTATGCGTGCCATGAGGGGAACTACGGCATGGACGGCATCCTGTCCGGTCATCGGGCCGATGAGCGCGCAGCCGCGTCCACGGCGACCCAGGGGCAATGAGCGCGCGGTCCTGGACGAAGACGAAGACGAGCGCTGCGGTTGGACTCGGACTGGCGCTGGCGCTGGTTGCCAACCTGAGCGCGTGGCAACAGGACCTCGAGCGCGAGAACCTGTCTGATCTCCGTGAGATCAACGTGGTGGTGGAGGACCTGTCTGACGACGTCGAGTCGGCCGGGTTGACCCGCCGCGCGCTGCTCGACGCTGCCGAGCGCACGTTGGAAGAGCGACGAGTCCCGCTGGGCGGCTCGAGCCAGGGCGCGGACCTCTATATCAACGTCGCGACGCACAGGGGTTCCACCGGGCTCTACGCGTACTACGCGAGAGTGTCGTTGCAGCAGATGGCGACCATCGAAGGGAACCAGCTCCGCGCTCGGGTCGATACCTGGGACATGGCCAGTCTCGGCGCGGTCGGCGAGGGCAACTTGGCCCAGGTGGAGCAGGTGATTGTCCAGCTCGTCGAACTCTTCTGCGACGACTACCTGGAGATGAACGACCCGGAGCGCTAGCGCGCACACGGGATGTTCCTGTCGGTATTCGTGGGCCACGCTGGCGCCTCCAGCGTGGCCCTTTTCTTTCTCGGCCATATCCCAGTCCAACGCAGCGAGGAATAAATGGGACACCCCCTCGGTCTACAACAACAGCGTCGGACGAGGCGATACGCCGACGTTGCTGACCGCCGGGGCCCGGGGGATGGCATGCCGCCTCGATGGTTGACGCAGTGACAGATGACCACTCGTTCGGTGCGTGCGGATACACGCGATGAGCAAGGAGCCGAGATGACGACCAAGGGACATATGAAACGAACAACGTTGCGGTGGATGGTGCCGACCGGCGTGTTGCTCACGCTCGGTCTCTTCGCTGTCGCCGATGTGGCCTGGAGCCAACCTCCCGACGGACCCGGCGATCGACGGGGTCGGATGGGGCGCCGCGGTGGTCCGGGCGGGCCCGGCGGCCTGATGTTGCCACTGGGACGTCTCGACCTGACCGACCCGCAGCGCGAGCAGGTCAGACATGTGATGGAGCAGAACCGCGAGGCGTCGAGAGCAGCCGGTGCGCGGTTGCGTGAAGTGCGGGCTGCGCTTCAGGATGCCGTCACAGCGGAAGTCGTGAACGACGGTGCGATCCGGGCTGTGGCCGCCGAGCTTGCCAATGCAGAGGGTGACGTCGCCGTTCAGCGCGCATTTGTCCGATCGCAGGTCTGGCAACTCCTGACCCCCGACCAGCAGGTGACCGCGCTCGAACTCGAAATCGAGATGAAAGAGCGCATGGAGCAACGCCGGACCCGCCGGGGCGAGCGGGGCGAACGCGGCGCGCGGAGACGGCCGCAGGGATAGTCGGTATCAACCTCGACTGACACCCCGTGTCGTCGCCAATCGACGCGGGTGCAGCATCGGCGCGGTCTCTCGGGACCGCGCCGTTTTTTTGTCCAGTGGGATCCTCACCGCGCGGGTCTCGAGATGCGACCCGAGCGCCCGCTGCGCTATCGCCAGCGTCGCGTCGTCTCCCAACGTTCCGGCCAGTTGCTTGACTGGCGGCCGATCGCGCAGCCAGACTGTTTGCCGCACCCGCCGTTGCATTTGATCGATTGCGCCGGTCGCTCCTCATTCGACTATTCGAGGCTGTCAATCATGAAGCAGGGACGCATGAGCCAGACCGCCCTCAAGGTGGCCCTTGGCTTGGTCACCCTGAGCGTGAAGGACGACTGGGCGCAACGGCTTCCTCCCGGCCTGGTGGACGTCAGCGAGCGACTTCTCCTGGCTTCGGGGTCACCCGGCTACGGCCCACGCCTGATGCGTCTGTCCAAGCAGCCGTGGATGATCCGCGTCTACCAATGCCAGGACCGCATGATGATTCCGGGGCAGTTCGAGGCCTTCGGCCACCGCAAGATTTTCATGCAGCAACAGGTGGAGGCCGCGATCGAGCAGGGAGCGCGCCAGGTGCTGGTCGTGGCTGCTGGCTTCGACACCCTGTGCCTGAGACTCGCGCCGCAGCACAACCAGGTGCAGTTCTTCGAGATCGACCATCCCGCGACCTCTGTGGCGAAAGCCAGAGGAATCGCCGCCGAGGGGCAACCGGCGAACATGAAACAGATCGCCGTCGATCTCGGCGAGCGGGCCCTGTCCAAGGTCCTGTCGGAGGATAGTCGCTGGCAATCCTCACTGCCCTCGATCATCTTGGCAGAGGGCCTCTTCCAGTACCTGACGGACGATGCGGTGCGAGGACTGCTGGCGGACGCGGCCACGTGTGTGCCACCTGGAAGCCGTTTCGCGTGCTCTCACGCGATTCCCGGTGAACGCCCGGTGCTCTCGTTCTTGACGCGCCTTATCGCAGAGCCGTGGAAGTCCGCCGTTCGAAGCGAGGACCTGCACGAGTATGTCGAAGGGACCGGTTGGACGGTGACCTCAGACGTCGACACCGATTCAACGCACGGCGTCGAACGCTATGCGGTCGCGGAACGGCGCTGAACGCTCAGTCGAGAGTCTGACCGAACGTCAGCTTTGATGGTGGCTGCCAGGGGGGATGTTGATGATGGACCGGATAAGACGCCAGCTGCTCAAGACAGGCGCCGCCGCGACGGTGATGGCCGCCGCGCCGCGGGTGTTCGCGCAGCAGATTGGCCAAAGCGCAGGGCCTGCGTCCTCGTACCAACGCGGCGACGTTCGCATTCACTATGAGGAAACCGGCACTGGCGTCCCGTTGTTGGTCATCCCTGGCGGGGGCCTGAATTCGACCGTCGCCGGCCTGGCCACGCATCCCTTCAACCCGATTGAGGAGTTCAAGGACGAGTACCGGTGTATCGCCTCGGATCTGCGAAACAGCAATCGTGGTCAGTCGTCCGGGCCGCTCGAGATCGACCGACCATGGGATTCTCATACGGACGACCATCTCGGTGTGATGGACCATTTGGGAATCGACAAATTCATGGTGCTGGGGTTTTGTATCGCCGGTCCGTTTATCTGGAACCTCCTGCGTCGGGCGCCCAACCGCGTGGTCGCGGCCGTGCTGGCGCAGCCCAGCGGATGGAGTCCCGAGACACCCACGCTCTTCTACGACAGCAATATGAGGGGATGGGGGCCAGACCTGGCTGCACGACGACCCGATATCTCGATGGATATGGTCGACAGGTTTCTCACGACCATGTACCGTGCGAACCCTGACTTCGTCTTCACCGTGACCCGCGACTTTGTCCGCGAGTGCGAGACGCCGGTCTTGATTTTGCCGGACGATATCCCGGCGCATCCGTACGCGGTCGCGATGGAGACCGCTATGCTTGCGCCACGGTCAGAAGTGAGTATGTTTCCGTGGAAGGAGCCGAAGGAACGGATCCCCTTGGCGGTCCGACAGATCCGGTCCTTTCTTCGGGCACACCGGCCGGTTTCCGCCTGAACGCCCCGTCAGACCCCGTACGAGGAGGACATCACATGCCCAGATACGTTATCGAACGAGATATTCCGGCCATTGGGTCGGCCGACCGCGACACCCTGCGTGGCGCGGCACACAAATCCAATAGCGTGCTTGCCGCGATGAAGGCGGAGCAGAAGAACATTCAGTGGGAGCACTCCTACGTGGCCGGCGACAAGACGTTCTGTATCTACATCGCCGATGAGGAGGCGTTGATTCACGAGCACGCGGATCGCAGCGGGTTCCCGGCCACCCTGGTCACGGAAGTCCGCAAGATGATCGATCCCGTCACGGCGGAAGGTTAGGAATCCGCTCCTCCGCCGAGGTCGGCCTTCATCTGTTCCCAGGCCTGACGGGCCTCCTCCACGGAGCCCTCGTCTTCGATGGTCGTAATGTCACCCGGGTCGCGGTCCTGCGTGACCGCCCGCAGCACGCGTCGCATGATCTTGCCGCTGCGAGTCTTGGGAAGCATCGAGACGAAGTTGAGTTCGCCCACCACGGCGATGGGGCCCAATTCGCGTCTGATGGTCGCGATCAACTCGGCGCGCAGTTCGTCGGACGGGGTCTGCTGCTGCTTGAGTAGTACGAACGCGGAAATGACCTCGCCGCGCGCCTCGTCCGGGCGGCCGATGACCCCGCACTCGGCCACCGCGGGGTGTTTCAAGCAGGCGCTCTCCACCTCGATGGTGCCGATCCGGTGCGCGGCAATCTTGATGATCTCGTCGGCGCGCCCCCCAAACCAGACATAGCCATCGTCGTCGACATGGGCTGAGTCGCCGCTGAAATAGAGTCCCGGGATCTTTTCCCAGTAGTCGCGGCCGTAGCGTTCCGGTTCCCCCCAGAGCGAGGCCACCAGTCCGGGAAACGGTCGTTTGATCACCATGATGCCCTTCTCGTTGGCGTCGCACGGCGTGCCGTCATTGCGTACGACGGCGGCATCGATGCCGGGTAGCGGGAGCGTCGCGGCCCCCGGCTTGATCGGGAGTATGCCGAGCCCGTACGGGTTGCCGAACACCGGGCCACTGGTTTCGGTTTGCCACATGTGATCGATGACCGGGATCCGGTTCTTCAGGATCGTGTGCTGCAGCCATTCCCAGGCGGGTGGATTCAGCACCTCCCCGGCGGAGAAAATCCGCTGGACCCCGCTATGGTCCACACTGGCAAGCGGGCCGTCTCCGTAGCGCATCAAGGCGCGGATGGCGGTGGGCGATGTGAAGATTCCCGTGGCGCCGATTTCCTCCACCGCGGCGCGCCAGGTGGACTCAGGCTCGGGGTAGTCCAGCGCGCCTTCAAAGATGACCGACGTGCAGCCGATGACCAGCGGCGCGTAGACCTGGTAGCTGTGTCCGACAATCCAGCCGATGTCGGAGGTGGTCCACCACACGTCGCTCGGCTTCAACCCGAAGCACCAGCGCGCCATGCTGACAATGTGGACCTGGTAGCCACCGTGGGTGTGTACCGCCAGTTTTGGCTTCGCCGTCGTTCCGGAGGTGGCCAGGATGAAGGCCGGTTCGTTGGCTTCCATCGATTCGTGGTCGCTCGACTGTCCGGCGGCGCCGGCCAGGAAACTGGACCACGACATGTCTCGGTCGGCATTCAGAGCCGGGGTCGGGTCGCCGCGCTGGAGCACGACCACGGTGTCGACGGCGTGGCCAGGTGCGCGCAGAGCCTCGTCGACAATCGGCTTCAGCGGAAGGTCTTTCCCCTTCCGGTAGGTGATATCGGCGGTGAAGACGACGCGTGATCCGCTGGCGACGATGCGGTCGGCCAGGGCCTGGGC
>CALLXD010000051.1 GCA_937766455.1 Vicinamibacterales bacterium
AGAAGAGGATCGGCTGCTTGTTATCTTCCAATTGATCATCCTGAAATTGAAGAATTTATTGAAATGAGAAGACCCACAGGTGGAGATCCAAATAGAAAAGCTTTAAACCTTCATCATGGTGTTTTAGTATCAGATGCATTTATGAGAGCTGTTGAAACAGATGAGCAGTGGGCATTAAAAAGTCCTGCTGATGGAACTGTACAACAAACTATCTCTGCAAGAAATTTATGGATTAGATTATTAACTGCAAGAATTGAAACAGGTGAACCTTATATTATCTATATCGATACAGTTAATAGACAAATTCCACAACACCATAAGTTAGCTGGCTTAACTGTTAAAACTTCTAATCTTTGTAGTGAAATAACTTTACCTACTGGAATAGATAAAAATGGAAGAGATAGAACTGCTGTTTGTTGTTTATCATCTTTAAACTTAGAAAAGTATGATGAGTGGAAAGATGATAACGTTATGATTAATGATGTTATGAGATTTTTAGATAATGTATTAACTGATTTTATTGAAAGAGCTCCTGAACAATTTGATGATGCAAAATATTCTGCTGAAAAAGAAAGAAGTGTTGGCTTAGGTGTTATGGGTTTCCATTCTTATTTACAGAAACACAGTATTCCACTTGAATCAGTTATGAGTAAAGTTTGGAATAAAAAAATATTTAAACATATTCAAGAACATGTAGATCAAGCCTCAAAAGATTTAGCAGATGAAAGAGGAGCTTGTCCAGATGCTGCTGATTATGGTTTTAATGAAAGATTTTCAAACAAAACAGCTATTGCACCAACAGCTTCTATTTCTATTATCTGTGGTGGAGCTTCACCTGGAGTAGAGCCAGTTGCAGCTAATAGCTATACGCACAAAACTCTTTCAGGATCTTTTAATGTTAGAAATAGATATTTAGTAGAGTTATTAGAAAAACATGGAAAAAATACAGATGATGTTTGGTCTGGTATTACAACAAACCAAGGTTCTGTTTCTCATTTAGATTTTTTAACTGATTTAGAAAAAGATGTTTTTAAAACTGCTTTTGAGTTAGATCAAAAATGGATTATTGAATTAAGTGGAGATAGAACACCTTTTATATCTCAAGCTCAATCAATTAACTTATTTGTACCAGCAGATATTCACAAAAGAGAACTACATAAAATTCATTTTGATGCTTGGAAAAAAGGTTTAAAGAGCCTTTATTACTGTAGATCAAAATCAATTCAACGTGCGGAAAATGTTAACGATACTAAAGCAACAGATGTTACCGCAAATGTTTATAAGTCAAAACCACAAACAACTGAACAACCAGAATACGAGGAGTGCCTATCATGTCAGTAGAAAAAATGGATACTAAAATTATTCAACCAGAAAAAAAAGAAATAGTTCAACCACAAAAAATGGGATTACTAGTTGAAAACCCAGTTTACAAACCATTTAGATATCCATGGTGTTATGATGCTTGGTTAACTCAACAAAGAATTCACTGGTTACCAGAAGAAGTGCCACTTGGTGATGATGTTAGAGATTGGCAGAAAAATTTAACTCAGTCTGAAAAAAATTTATTAACACAAATTTTTAGATTTTTTACTCAAGCTGATGTTGAAGTACAAAATTGTTATTTAAGACATTATACAACTGTATTCAAACCTACAGAAGTTTTAATGATGATGACTGCTTTTGCTTCAATGGAAACAGTTCACATAGCTGCTTACTCTCATTTACTTGATACTATTGGAATGCCTGAGTCAGAATATTCTGCATTCATGAAATATAAAGAGATGAAAGATAAATACGACTACATGCAAAATTTTGACATGAGTTCAAAAAAAGATATTGCATTAACAGTAGCTGTATTTAGTGCATTCACTGAAGGCTTACAATTGTTTGCAAGTTTTGCAATCTTACTTAACTTTCCAAGACACAATAAAATGAAAGGGATGGGCCAAATTGTTACTTGGTCAGTAAGAGATGAAACGTTGCACTGTAATTCTATGATTAGATTGTTTAAAGAGTTCATTCATGAGAACCCAGAAATCTGGAATCCTGAATTAAAAAAAGAACTTTATAAAGCATGTAGAACAATCATAGAGCATGAAGATGCTTTTATTGATTTAGCTTTTGAAATGGGTCCTATGGAAGGTCTTACAGCACAAGATGTAAAACTTTATATAAGATTTATTGCTAATAGAAGATTATCTCAACTTGGATTAGAGCCAATTTATGATGTGGAAAAAAATCCACTTACTTGGTTAGATTCTATGTTGAATGCAGTTGAACACATGAACTTCTTTGAAGGTCGTTCTACTGAATATTCTAAAGCATCAACTCAAGGAACTTGGACAGAAGCTTTTAGTTAGGTCACATTTTATCAAATTAAAATTTAAAAGGGATAGTTTTTACTGTCCCTTTTTTTATCAAAAAAAGTAGATGAAGTTAAGACAGATTTTACTTTAGGTGTTAGAGGTACACACTAGCTTACAATAGTTATGCGGACCATTTAACTTTCATGAAAAATAAATCACATAAAGAATCATCAATTTAAGCAAGAAACTAGAAATGAAACTAGAAATAGATGAGATAAAAAAAAGAAGATAGATTATATATTTTTAATATCTTATATCAACAACACCACGTTTGATACTTTTAAATAATTTGTATGTCCCAAAATATCTACTAAGCCTAAGGCAGTCCCAGTTGAGGAATTGTTACACTTGCTTGAACAGCCAGAGATAGCTAGGAAAATTTTATTCTTATGCGTTGTCAAAACATACTCTGAATATTGCGGTTCAGTAAAAAATTGAGATACATTTATATTTTTTATATTATTAATCATATACATATTTCCAAATTGATTTTTTTGTATTGAAATGGTGTTTCTTCTAGCTTCATTGCTTTAAGTAAAAATTTTTATTAAATTCTTTAAGAATTTTTTGATAGGCTACATTAGTAGGTAAATTATTTATCTCATCTAGGTATTTATCTTTAATTTTTTTATCACCTACAATTAATATCATTAAGGGCTCATCTAAAGGATACTCTAAAAGAAAATCAAATCGAAGTGGCTTAACTAATTCATATATTTTCTGATTAATTTTTTTATAATCTTTATCATCTTGTAACTCTTCAATTATTTCAGTAAATAATTCCATAAATCATTTTCTGAAATTTTATTAATATCTATGTTTGGATATTTTTTTTCAAATTCCTTAAGAACAAAATTTGTAATTTCCTCATTTGTATAGTACTCTGCGTTGATACCACTGCTTAAGCAGTGGTATCAACGCAGAGTACTCGCGGAGATCGATCAGCGTGTCGATGGTCGGGTGGGTCGCGGCGCATGATGGATACAGCTTGACGGTAATCCCGCCGTCGACAATTTCCCAGGCACGGCCTAACACGGCGGCGCCATCGCCAAGCGTCCGCTCCCTTGACTGCATCGCCAACAACAGTCCCTGGGCGCCCTCGAGCGCGTGCGCAGACGCGGTGAACCCAGCTTCAGCCAATTGTGCCGCCAGCACGCCATTGCGGCCAGCCAGCCCGGCGTGAAGCGGCTTCACCATCGTCCCGAAGCTCTCCTTCAGGCCTGACGCCTCCGATGCCGCGATAGCCATGCTCCGGGCCGCGGTCTGCGCGTCCTGGCCAAGGAGGCGGGCCGCCGTCGCGGCGGCGCCGATACTGCCGAGCGTACTTGTCGCGTGCCACCCCTGCTCGTAGTGGGTCGGGTTCATCGCCCGTCCCAGGACCGCCTCGATCTCGAATCCGACGCAGTAGGCGTCGAGCAGCGCGGCGCCGCTGGCATCCGCGAGTTCGGCAACCGCCAAGCCGGCGGCAACGAGCGGCGCGCTCGGATGCGCCATCGACACGAAGCACATGTCGTCGAAGTCCAACGCGTGCGCGGCCGTACCATTCGCGAGGGCGGCCCAACCGGCGCTGGTCCGATCGCCAGTCCCCAGCACGGTGCAACGGGCGGCACCCCCCTCCGCTCGCGCCACATCGCGCACCACCGCCGCGGCCGGTTCAATCGATCCAGCCAGCGTGACCCCGACGGTGTCGAGCACGGCCTGGCCGCCGCCGCCGCCCGGGCCGCGGCCGGGACCACGGCGGTTGCCACAAAATCGCCAAAGCGTGTCAGGGCGGGGGTCGGTTCCGTCACATCATTGCTCCTATTGGTCTCTGTCTCGAGGGCCGACCAGTGCCATGCGAGGCATGGATCCGCAGACCAGGGTCCCCCTGAACCGCTCAGTGTCCGTACGTCGTGGCGACTGCCGCGAGGCGCTCCTGAATCTCGCCCTCTGCCATCCACCGCCCGTTGGCCATGACTCCGGCTCGGCTAGCGACATTCGCGATGTCGTCGATCGGGTTTGCCGTCAGCAGAAGCAGGTCGGCGCGATGCCCCACGGCGACGGATCCGAAGTCGTCGGTCGCATCGAAGTACTCGGCCACCCGACGCGTGCCCGCCTCAAGGACCTCGTAGGGCGTCATCCAAGCGCCACCCACAGCGCCATCTCATGGTGCATCGAGAATCCGGGCACACTAAATACTTGGGGTGAATCGGTCCCCAGCAACAACGGCGCACCACCCTCGTGCAACGCGGTAAAGATCAACCGCCGCAGGTCGCTGATCCGCCGATTCGCCGCCAAGTCACTCGTGGCGAGCCGGTCCTCCACCGCACGGTCCCACTCCGCCACCACTTCTGGCGGCATGTATTTGACCTCGGGCCGCTCTTCGCGGAGCGCGGCGGCCGACTGCTGGCCGTAGAAGGCTGTCTCCCACAGCACCATCGTGGGCACGAGCCACGCGCCGGCCGCACGCGTGGCTCGGACCAACTCGGGGATCTGGGTCTCGTCGACGACATCCAGGAGCCCGGCAAGGCCGTCGACCCCGGGCGTCCAGCGGGGAGTGCCTCGTCCGGCACCAGCGCCTCGACGTAGTTGTCCAGGTGATCGATGGACGTCTGGCCGGCATCGAGCGCGCGCCACAGCCCGACCTCGTCCGGCACATGTCCACCGAACGGCATACCCAGCTCGTTGGCTGACACGGCCACCGCGTCGAACACCTCCGCGGTCAGGCCCTCGTGAATCTTGACCAGGTCATACCCGTTTTGCTGATACTCCCGTACCAGCTGCGCCCCCTGCTGCGGCGTGGTGACACGCGTCCCACTCATGGCCGTGCTCCCGACAAACAGTCGCGGGCCAATCGTCTCGCCCCGGGCAATCTGGTCGCGCATGGTGAACTGCGACCGGTTCCCCTGCATCCCACGCACGGTCGTCACGCCGTTCGCCACATAGAGGAACAGGAGGTTCTTGACATCAAGCGGGAGGAGCGGTCGGCCCGGCAGATGGCCGTGCATCTCGGCCAGCCCGGGCATGAGGAACTGCCCCTCCGCCTCCACCACCTCCACACCGTCAGCCACCTCGACCGTGTCGCTCGGACTGATGGAGGCGATACGTCGGTTCGCCACGACGACCGTCTGGTTTTCGAGCGCCACCGCGCCATTCGGCCCGCGCATTGGCAACACGTTGACCCCGACGAATGCGAAGTCGCCGTCGACCTCCGGCAGCGGGTCGCCGCACGCGGCGGCGCCAGGCACACGCCCACCACCATCGCTCAGGCCACCGCGCAACCGTCGGATCTGTGTCACCCGCGCCACCGTGTCCGTATCAACCATGCTGCTCGAGGAGTCACCACGCGCGCGACCTCAGACACCCTCCGGCAACGGCGGCCGATACCTCGGTGGGACCTGACCCCGCTTGTACACCATGAAGGTGCGCTTGAACGTGATCACGATCTTACCGTCCTGGTTGAACCCGGTCGACTTCACGCTCACGATTCCTACGGTGGGCCGCGACTTCGACTCGCGTTTCTCCAGCACCTCACTCCGCGAGTAGATCGTGTCGCCGTCGAACACCGGATTCGGCAGCCGCACCTCATCCCACCCCAGGTTGGCCATGACGTTCTGCGACAAGTCGGTCACCGACTGTCCGGTGACGACGGCCAGCGTGAACGTGGAATCGACCAAGGGTCTCCCGAAAGGCGTTTTGGCCGCGTACGCGTGGTCAAAATGAATCGGGTTCGTGTTCATCGAGAGCAAGGTCGCCCAGGTATTGTCCGCCGCCAGTATTGTCCGGCCCAGCGGGTGCTCATAGATGTCGCCGACCTCGAAGTCCTCATAGACCCGCCCGGTCCACCCTTCTTTGACTGCCATCACTCACTCCTCACAACTCGTAGGTTTTCTCTCGCAGGCTCGGCGTCGTAGACGTCCGATCGGTCACACCGTCCCGTCGTCGTGCCATGCCGCGACGGTCGCGGCGTCGAAGCCCAATTCATCCAATATGGCGTCCGTGTGGTCCCCGAGTGCCGGCACGGGGTCCATCGCCGGCACCACGCCGTCGATCGAGGCCGGCGGCAGCGTCGCGCGGATCACGCCAGCCGGGGTCTCGATATCCCGCCACCGCTCCCGGGCGGCCAACTGCGGATGGTCAGCGAGCTGCTGCACAGTCCGCAGGCGGGCGTTCGCAATGCGTGCCGACTCCAGACGCTCAAGGATCTCCGTGGTCGTCATCCGGCTGAACACCGCCTCGATCTCTACGTCGAGGGCGTCACGGTGCGCGAGCCGATCGGCGTTCGAGACGAATCGTGGGTCGGTGGCCAATCCTGGCTGCGCGAGCACGCCGGTGCAGAACGCCTGCCATTCGCGTTCGTTTTGGATACCCAGGTACACCACCTCGCCATCACCACCGGCGAACGGGCCATAGGGTGCGATCACGGCATGGCGCGCTCCCGAACGCTGCGGCGGGGTGCCCCCGTACACACCGTAGTAGAGCGGATACCCCATCCACTCGCTCAGGGCCTCGAGCATGGAGATCTCCACCAGCGTCCCCGTTCCGGTGCGATGGCGCAGCAGCAGGGCGGTCAGGATGCCAGAGTAGGCATACATGCCGGCCGCGATATCCGCGACCGATATCCCCACTTTGACCTGTTCATCCGGTGTCCCTGTAATAGACAGGAGCCCGGCCTCGGCCTGCACCAGCAAATCGTAGGCCTTGCGGTCCCGATAGGGACCGGTCGAGCCATACCCAGATATTTCACACACGACCAGACGCGGGTGCACCTCGCGCAGGCTCGCAGCGCCGAGACCAAGCCGCGCGGTGGCGCCGGGCGCCAGATTCTGGACAAAGATGTCGGCCCGGTCAAGTAGCCGTCGGAGCACCTCGGCCGCGCCGGGACGCTTGACGTCGAGGGTCAAGGACTCCTTGGAGCGGTTCAACCAGACGAAGTGGGACGACTCTCCCTTCACGGTCGCATCGTAGCCGCGAGCGAAGTCGCCGACACCGGGCCGTTCGATCTTGATGACGCGGGCCCCCAGGTCGGCAAGCTGCCTGGTGGCAAAGGGGGCCGCCACCGCCTGCTCGAGAGAGAGGACGGTGAGCCCGTCGAGTGGTCGCATCAGAACGACCGGGGCATGCCCAGCACGTGCTGGCCGATGAACGAGAGAATCAGATTGGTCGAAATAGGCGCCGTCTGATAGAGCCTGGTCTCGCGAAATTTACGCTCGATGTCGTACTCCTCGGCGAACCCGAAACCGCCGTAGGTCTGCATCGTCACGTTTGCGGCCTCCCACGACGCATCGGCGGCCAAGAGCTTGGACATATTCGCCTCTGCCCCGCAGGGTTGTCCGGCGTCGAAGAGCTCCGCGGCGTGGATGCGCATCAGATCGGCGGCCTCGACGTTGACGTGGGCCCGCGCAATCGGAAACTGAATCCCTTGGTTCTGACCAATGGGACGCCCGAATACCACCCGGTCATTCGCGTATTTGGCCGCCCGGTCAACGAACCACCGCCCGTCGCCGACACATTCCGCCGCGATCAGGATCCGCTCGGCGTTCAGGCCATCCAGCAGGTAGCGAAAGCCCATACCTTCCTCGCCGATCCGGTTTTCGACTGGCACCTCGAGATTGTCAAAGAAGACCTCCGTAGAGGCATGGTTGATCATCGCCCGGATGGGGCGGACGGTCATACCGTTGCCGACGGCATGTTTGAGGTCCACCAGCATCGTGGTGAGCCCCTCGGTCTTTTTCTTGACCTCCTCGATCGGGGTCGTGCGAGCCACCAACAACATCAGGTCGGAGTATTCGACGCGTGAGATCCAGACCTTCTGGCCGTTGACCACGTAGCGGTCCCCCTTCCGCACCGCCATCGTTTTCATCTGGGTGGTGTCGGTACCCGTGGTCGGCTCGGTCACGCCAAAGGCCTGCAGTCGGAGCTCTCCCGTCGCGATCTTGGGTAGGTAGTGCGACCGTTGCGCCTCAGACCCGTGTCGGAGCAGCGTACCCATGATGTACATCTGGGCGTGGCACGCGGCCGAGTTCCCGCCGGACCGGTTCACCTCTTCGAGGATGATGGACGCCTCGGCGATACCGAGTCCGGAGCCACCAAACTCCTCCGGGATGAGCGCGGCCAAATAGCCGGCCTCGGTCAAGGTCTTGACGAACTCTTCCGGGTAGGCCTCCTGGGCGTCGAGTTCTCGCCAATAGCTATCGGGAAAGCGGGAGCACAGCTCACGCACAGCGGTTCGCAGGTCAGTATGTAGTTCGTTGTTCGACACGGTTGCCTTCGTCCGGGGCCACGCCCCGGTCAATCTGTAGCAGGTGAAATATTGGAGATCAGATATTCGTCCACCAATCCTCGAGCGGCGCCTCGCGAGTTGATGGCACGGCGAGCGGTGACCCGGTGAGCCCGGAGACCAGCGGCTCGGGCGACCACATTGTCCGCGTACAGCGCCGTGACCTCTGGTGCGGTCGAATTGCTGAGCAGCACATGACACCCACGACGCGCCAGCTCGACCACGATTTGCTGAAGACGCCGCTGGTCGTCAGACGAGAATCCGCCAGGCGTGTACGCGGTAAAGGATGACGTCGCGCTCGTCGGGGCGTAGGGCGGGTCGAAATACAGAAAATCGCCAGGCATCGCCCACTCACAGACCGACTCAAATCGGTTCTCCCGCACTTCGACGCCAGGTCTCGACAGCGCGGTGGATACGGCACGGAGGTTGTTGGCGTCGCAGATCCGAGGATTGACATACCGTCCCGCTGGTACGTTGAACCCACCCGATGCATTCAGCCGGAACAATCCGTTGAATCCCGTGTGATTCAGATAGATCAACATCGCAGCGAGGGCGGGTGTGTACCGCTCGCTTTTTCGTGCGCCGGGCCCAGCGGGCCCGTCGTGCTCAGACAGGTAGCGCCGCGCGGGATTGAATCGTTGATCGCGCACGCGGTAGTAACACCCGCTGGGATCGAGTTGATGCGCCTCGGCCAAACGCCGAAGGCTTCGGATGACCCGAGGCAACTCGTTACGCACGGACAGAAAACTGCCGATCAAATCGGCATTGTTGTCCATCAGCACGACGCGGCGGTCCTCGAGGACACCACGGCTGTGCAAATCGAAGAACAGCGCACCACTACCGAGAAACGGCTCGCAGTAGGCGCCGAAATGCGCCGGCTGGAATCGCGCGAGTTGCGACAACAACTGGCGCTTCCCACCCGCCCACTTCAAGAACGGGCGAACCGGCGCCGGTCGGGAATGGTCCGTCAGATTGGACGCGGCACGGCGATTGGCAGCCAGAGTGGGCATAGATCAGGACGCCCCATAATTTGGGCGGATCTCCTGCAAATGATAGCACGAGCAAGGGATAGCGCTACCGGGCTCAACGCTGAAACCTGATAGACAGGGCGTCGGCGCCGGTCCAAGGCGACGTCTGTGTCGCTGGGTCTTTATAATGCGGCCGTGCCTGTCACCTCTGGATCAGCAGGTCTCGCGCCGCGCCTCACCGGTCGACGCGTGGGACTCGTCGCCAACCCGGCCTCCATCGATGCCAGATTTGTCCATGTCGGCGACCTGATCGCCTCGCTGCCAGGGGTCACCCTCGCCGCGCTGTTCGGACCGCAGCACGGGTTCCGGTCTGACGTGCAGGACAACATGGTTGAGACGGACCATGCCAGCCACCCGACACTCGGGGTGCCAATCTACTCCCTGTATGGAGATTCGCGGGAACCGGACGCAGCCATGTTGGCGGGGCTTGACCTCCTCGTGATCGACCTGCCAGATGTCGGCACTCGGGTGTACACCTACATCCACACGATGACCAACTGCTTGCGCGCCTGTGCACGCCACGGGGTACCGGTGCTCGTGTGTGATCGACCGAATCCGGTCGGCGGGCACGCGGTTGAGGGCGGCATGTTGGAGCCGGGATTCGAGTCGTTCGTCGGTCTCTTCCCCATCCCACTCCGTCACGGCCTGACGATCGGCGAGATGGCGCGGTTCTGCAACGAGAGCTTCGACCTCGGTGCGTCACTCGACGTGCTCCCGGTCACGGGGTGGCACCGCGGGATGTACCACGATGACACCGGATTGCCGTGGGTGATGCCGTCGCCCAACCTGCCGACATTGGACAGCGCCATCGTGTACCCCGGACAGGTGCTCCTCGAGGGCACAAACCTGTCTGAAGGTCGCGGCACCACCCGCCCGTTCGAGCTGACTGGCGCCCCGTGGCTCGATGCGCACGCGGTGGCGGCCGCCATGAACGACCACCGGCTCCCTGGCGTCCACGCCCGACCGGCGGAATTTCAACCGACGTTCCAGAAACACGCCGGCACACCCTGCGGTGGGTGCCAGCTGCATGTCACGGACCGAAACCTGTTTCAACCAGTGCTCACGACGGTGGCACTGCTCCAGACGTGTCGACGGCTAGGCCCGGACCAGTTTCGTTGGCGCGAACCGCCCTATGAGTACGAGAAGGTCAAGCCGCCGATCGACATCCTGTCCGGTTCTGATCGGCTGCGGCGACAACTGGACGACGACATCCCGTTCACGGTGATCGCGGAGTCGTGGGCATCAGCGATTGACGCGTTTCGTTCCCGGCGGCAAGAATTTCTCCTATATTAAGACCATCAATCATGGCCGTTCAGCCGCTGACATTCGAGCATTCTGTCCTGATCACAGCCGCGCCGGACGCCGTGCTGTCGGCCTTCTTCGACCCGGCGTCGCTAGCCGTCTGGTGGGATGCCGTTCGCTCGGTCACGGTCCCGCGCCCGCTTGGCATCTATGCCGTCGAGTGGCAGAACACGCCGTTCAGCGACGAGATGCTTGGCACGCTGGGTGGCGTGTTCTATGGCACGGTCATGGAATACCGACCCCGGCGCGAGTTCTTCCTCGCGGATGCGTACTGGCTGCCGCCGGAGTCTGGTCCGTTCGGTCCAATGGCGCTCGAAGTGAGCTGTCGGAGTGAGGGCCCGGCGACCCGGGTGCGTGTGCGACAAAGTGGGTCGGAGGAGGGCGTTCGCTGCCAGCGCTACTACGCGCTCATCGCCGCCGGATGGGAATCGTCGCTCGACGCCCTGAAACACCATCTCGAGCATCGTGGCCCCGGCGCCCTCCCCACAGGCTCGCCGCCCGGGTGATTTGGAGCCTGGGTGCCCGTCCACGACACCCTCGTATAATCCGGTGATGCAGATCGTAGACCCAGACATCGAGGGTTACCTCGCGGCACTCGATCCGGGCGACCCACCCTTTGCGCGGGTGGCCGCCGAGGGGGAGGCGCTACGGCTCCCCATCGTCAATCCCGCGGTCGGTCGGTTCCTTGAGATGCTCGTGATCGCGACCGGGACTCACCGCGTGCTAGAAATCGGCACCGCCAATGGATACTCGGCACTCTGGCTTGCTCGGTCCCTGCCGCCGGACGGCGAGATCTTCACGATGGAGATCGACCCGGAACGGGCGGGACTCGCACGGGGTCATTTCCAGGAGGCCGGGCTTGCCGAGCGCGTCAGCGTGATCGTGGGCGACGCTGCGCGGATGGCGCACAAGGTGGCGGGCCCCTTCGATTTGATCTTCAACGACGGCGACAAACTGCAATATGAACCGCTCCTCGACCGGTTGGTGTCCCTGCTTCGTCCGGGCGGCGTCCTGGTCACCGACAACGTCCTGTGGGACGGCGAGGTGGTGCCTGGCCTGGTGACGCCGCCGCGACGGGAGCCAGCCGACACGGCCGCGATCGCCGCCTATAATCGTCGCCTGGCGGCCGATCACCGGCTCGCGACGAGCTTCCTACCGCTGCGCGACGGCCTGGCCGTGTCGGTACGGCGGGGGACCTCATGACCGGTGACGCGTGGCTCGCCGCGGCCAAGGCGGACGCGGCACGGCGACAGCTCCACGGCCTTGCACCACTCCTGAAGGCGCTGGCCGCCGCCACGCGCGCGCTCCGTGCGGCTGAGTGGAATCAACACGCCGCGAGCCGACCACAGGAGCCAAACCAGACTCATGACGTCCCTGACGCCTGATACCCCGGTGCATCGCCTTGCCGCCGCGATCGAGGCCACTGAGCTCTCGGTTCGCGAGCTTGTCGAGACCGCACTTGAACGCATCGCGGGCCGGGACGCCACCTTGAATGCGTTCACACTCGTACTGCACGAGAGCGCCCGCCAGGCGGCGGACAGCGCCGATGACGACATCAAAGCGGGGCGATACCGCGGCCCCCTGCACGGCATCCCAATTTCAATCAAGGACCTCATTGATGTGGCCGGGGTACCGACGACGGCCGCGTCGCATGCCACCGGCCGCTCGCCGGCCCATGCCGACGCGCCGGTGGTGTCTCGTTTGCGGGATGCCGGCGCCATCCTGATCGGGAAGTGCAACCTCCACGAGTTCGCGTTCGGCACCACCGGCGAGGACTCCGCGTTCGGCCCGACCCGGCACCCGCTGGACGTCACGCGGTCGCCAGGTGGCTCGAGCAGCGGCTCAACCGTATCGGTGGCAGACGGGATGGTGTCCGCAAGTGTCGGGACAGACACGGGCGGCTCCATTCGCATTCCGGCCGCCGCGTGCGGACTGGTCGGTCTGAAACCGACGTTTGGCGAGCTGCCATGCGACGGTATCGTGCCACTCGCACCCAGTCTCGACCACGTCGGTCCATTGACACGCTGTGTGGCCGATGCGCAACTGATGTTCGCGGCCATGCGTGGCAGGACGTCCGTCCCCAAAGCGAAGGGGATAACGCGGCGACTCGGCTGCCCGCGTCCGTACTTTCTGGACACCCTCGACACCGAGGTCCGGGTTGTGTTCGAACAGGCACTGGAGCGGCTGCGCGCCGCGGCCTGGACCGTGGGCGCCTCACCCATACGTCACGCGCGTGACGCGGCGACCGTCTGCCTGCACCTCGTGCTGTCGGAAGCGGCGGCCGTGCACGCGTCGTCGCTTGACCGGCAGGGCGACTCCTACAGCGCGGGCGTGCGGTTGCGGCTGGAACTCGGTCGGTACGTCTTGGCCGAGGACTACGTACGGGCTCAACGGGGCCGAACGGTCCTCACGGCCGCCGTTGACGACGCGCTGGCAGACCAGGACGCCTTGGTGTTGCCCTCTCTCGCGATTCCCGCGTCACCACTCGGGGCCGACACGGTCGACATCGATGGCCGGCCCGTCTCGCTCCGGAATGTGATGCTGCGATTGACCCAACTGTTCAACGCGACCGGTCACCCGGCCGTGTCCATCCCCTGCGGCCACACCGCCACCGGCCTACCCGTTGGGCTCCAGCTGGTTGGCCGCCGCGGCCACACGGACCAGCTCCTCGCCGTCGCGGCAGCGTGCGAAACCGCGCTGACTGGCGACTAGCACCTCCGCGGCGTCAGGCGCCTGCCGCCTTCTGCTGCAACCCCTCGTAGCTCCCATCCTCCGAAGCACCGACCGCCACCGGCAACCCCGCCTCGGACCAGCCTTCGTCGATGACCTGGCCTGTGGCGGGATCCGTACGGCCGCCGAACCCTCCCTTGACGTTCACCGGCGCGTACCCCGCGTCCGCGAGCATCAGCGCCGCTTTGCCCGAACGGCCGCCGACCTGGCACCCGATCAATAGCTTGGCGTCACTGGGAAAATTGGCCTGCATGACCGCCAAAAAGTCCGGATTGGGCCGCATCTGCCCCGTCTGCGGGTCGAAATGAAGCAACGGTACGTTATGGGCACCCTCGGGATGTCCCCGCTCATACTCCGGCACTGATCGCACGTCGACGTAGGTGTGATCGTCGTCCGTCTGAAGCCGACGCGCTTCCCGGACCCCAATATGTGTGACGCTCATGAGACCTCCTTCTTCGTCATACTACACTGGTGACTCGCGACCGGAGCCTGCTGTGGGGCCCCGATCTCCCATCGAACGCTGGCCAACGACCGCACCACGTCATCAGCTCGGCCCACCTCTCTCGTTCTTTCATGATCAGCAACCTCTTCTACGCGTGGGAACGCCGCCTGGTGGCGGTGGATACCAATCGGATTGTGCGACCCTTCGAGTGGGGACTGGACTGGATCGACGCCCAACCTGGTCCTGACCCCGACCCTGAAGACGACGAGACCGCCGGGAGGCGCGTGGCACAGTTTGCCGACCGGGCGGTGTCGGACTCTGAGTGGTTCACAGCAGCCCCTTGCCAGGACTACACCGTCGAGGGCGACACGGTACGATTCCCGAGCGCCATCGAGACACCGCATCACGAGAACAATACGGTTCGACTACGCTACTTCCCGGCCGACCAGGGAGCCGGCGAACGCCGAGCCACCTTGGTGCTGCCACAGTGGAACTCGGACCCTGGCGCACACGTGGGCCTGTGCCAGTTGCTCGCGCGGGTCGGCATCAGCGCGCTGCGCCTGAGTCTCCCGTACCACGACGAACGGATGCCGCCCGAGCTGGAGCGGGCGGACTACATCGTGAGTCCAAACATCGGCCGAACCCTACACGCCAACCGACAAGCGGTGCTCGATGCGCGCCGAGCCATCGCCTGGTTGGCCGCACAGGGCTACGAACGCATCGGGATTTTGGGGACAAGCCTGGGTTCGTGTCTGGCCATGCTCACCGCGGCGCACGAGCCACTCGTCAACGCCGCCGCGCTCAATCACATTTCGCCCTATTTCGCCGACGTGGTCTGGGAAGGCATCTCGACCAACCATGTTCGGGCCGGACTCGAGGGCTCGATCGAACTCGACCTGCTGCGGCGATGCTGGATGCCCATCAGTCCGCAGCCCTACATCGACCGCATGCGGGGCACGCCGAGTCTCCTCATCTATGCCCGCTACGACCTCTCCTTTCCGGTCAGGCTCTCCCGCCAACTCGTGGCCGACTTCACGGCGCGCGAGATTCCACACGAGGTCGCGGTCATGCCGTGCGGGCACTACACCATCGGAAAAACCCCATTCAAGTGGCTCGACGGCTATAAACTGGTCCAGTTTCTCCGTCGTCATCTCTAGAGTTGTGCGGTCCTGTTTCTTGGACCAGGAGGCCATCCGTGTTCTCTCCCATTCGACAAACATTTATCGTTGCGGTTGCCCTGGTCTCACTGACCGGCGTCCCCTCGCTGGTCGTCGCGCAAGACACCGGCAACGACCTACCGAATCCCTATCAGGCGGTCAGCGGGTGGGCCAAGATGCCCGGGGCTCGTCATTGGGGTGCGACCAGTGCGGTCGACATTGACCCCGACGGGGTCCACATCTGGGTGGCCGAGCGTTGTGGCCAAAACGCCTGTGAGGGCTCGACCCTCGACACCGTCTTGAAATTCGACAGCTCAGGCCAACTCGTCAAGAGCTTTGGCGCCGGCAAGATGAACTGGCCACATGGCATCCACGTCGACACCGAGGGCAACGTGTGGGTGACCGACGCGCGGGGGGGCAACGGCAAGGGCCACCAGGTACATAAATTCAGCCCAGACGGTGACGTCCTGCTGAGCCTGGGCACCGCCGGCGAAGCCGGTAACGACGCGACCCACTTCAACCAGCCATCCGATGTCGTCGTTGGACCCGACGGATCGATCTATGTCGGAGATGGTCACGGCGGTACCCGGTCACGTCAGCGGGTCGTGAAGTACGACGCCGACGGGAACTTCATCAAGGAGTGGGGCGAGACGGGCACCGGCCCCAACCAGATGGGCGTCCCTCACGCCTTGGCGTTCGACTCGCAAGGCCGGCTGTTTGTCGCCGACCGCTCGAACAATCGCATTCTGATCTACGACCAGGAAGGCACCCTGCTCGACACCTGGTATCAGTTCAGCCGAAACAGCGGCATCTTCATCGATTCCGACGACATGCTCTACGCCACCGACTCGGAGTCCGCCGAGTTCCGGGACCACGGCGAGTGGAAGCGGGGGATTCGGATCGGAAGCGCTCAGACCGGCGAAGTGATGTATTTCATCCCCGACCCCGCCGACGCGAACGAAGGACCGCTACGCGGCACGAGCTTCTCGGAGGGCGTGGCGGTCGACGCCGCGGGCAACATCTACGGTGCCGAAGTGGGTCCCCGCGATCTCAAACGATACGAGCGAAAACCGGAACAATAGCGCCTCGCCCCCCCGCGCTCAGCCGTCGCGTGGGGTCAGGCGAGCAAAGCCACAGGCGAGCAAAGCAAGCGCGCCACAACGCAGGCTCCGCGACGCCGGAGCGGGGCGTACGGCGCTCCAGAAGCATCGCGTGGGGCCAGGCGCGAGCCATAGGCGAGCAAAGCAGGCGCGCGACAATGCGCGCCCGCGGCGGCGGAGTGGGGCGTAGGGGCCCCCGCGTAGCCGTCGCGTGGGGTTCGGGGCAAAGCCCCGTCTAATTAAAGATATCGCGCGAGCTGGCGTATCGCCTGAAAGAGCACGTCGGCGAGCTGACGGACGAACGGCGTCACATCCTGCTCACTCACCGCGTCGGCGACCGTCACGGGATCGGTGAGCAAGAGCCAGATCGTGGCGCCGGCCAGCGTCCCCGCCACCAGGCCGACCACGCCGACGATGCCCATGCTGATCCGTACGAGGCTCATTGACCGATGTGCCCTCTACCGCTCCGACTGACCAGGCTCGTGGAGCGACAAAGGCGAGTGTCGGGACCGGCCCGGGTGGTGGTGCTGCATTGGTTGTCGCTATCTAAGACGGATGCGACGTCCCACAAGTTTTCCCGATGGGCGATTCTTACGTCTCGAGGACGACCTTCCCGAACTGCGACTTGTCTTCGAGCCTACGCTGCGCATCCGCGGCAGCCTCGAGCGGGAAGGTTCCGTCGATCACCGGTGTAAACCGACCGTCGAAGAATAGTTCCGCAGCACGGAGCAGCTCGCCTTTCGACCCCATGTAGGACCCGATCAGTGCAATCTGCCGCGAAAACAGGTGCCGGATGTCCATCGACACGCTCGGTCCCGTGGTCGCTCCGCACGTCACGAGGCGCCCGCCCCGCTTCAGGCTTTTCATCGACGGCTCCCAGGTGGCCTGTCCGACGTGCTCGAACACGACGTCGACCCCGCGCCGGTCGGTGAATCGCCGAACCTCTTTCGCGATGTCCTGCTTGTAGTGGTCGATGCCCTCGTGGGCACCAAGCTCACGTGCGCGAGCCAGCTTCTCCGCGGACCCAGCGGTGACGATGACGCGCGCCCCCTGGGCGAGGGCCACCTGGACCGCCGCCTGGCCGAGACCACTTCCCGCCGCCAAGATCAGGACCGTCTCGCCCGGCCGCAGGGCGGCCTTGGTCACCAACATATGCCAGGCACTGAGGAACGTCATCGGAAATGCCGCTGCCTCGCGAAAGCCGATGTGGTCAGGAATCGGCACAATGTTTTGGACCGGCACGGTCACGAACTCGGCGTATCCGCCCTCAGACTGGTAGCCGACCAGGCCGTAGCTCCGACAGAGGTTATCCTCGCCACCCAGACAGGCCGCGCATCGTCCGCAACTGATGCCCGGCTGCACGAGTACGCGCTGGCCCTCGCCGACGCCGCCCCCGGACGCGCGCACGACTTCGCCGGCGATGTCACTACCGACGCAGTGAGGCAGTCGTACGCCAGGAATCCCCCGGCGTTGCCAGAGGTCCAGGTGATTCAGCGCGCAAGCCCGCACGCGTATCAGGACTTCACCCGGACCGGGCTCGGGCTCCGGCACCTCTTCCTGCCGTAAGACGTCGAGTCCACCGTGTTCGTGGAACCGCACGGCTTTCATGTCTCAACTCCTCGTGTCACGCATCAACCAGCACCGGCTCCCCAAGACCCAGCGCGGTGAGTTCGGTCGCGAGAGCCTCAGCCGGTCCCACGACCACCGCCACCGCCTCTTCCGCGCGCAGATGTGCCACCGCGGCGGCCGTGACCGCCGCGGCATCGACCGCCGCGACGGCCGGCACAAATCGTTCGTAGTAATTCGCCGGCAAACCGTGAAGCACGAGTGACGCGACGCCGCGGGCCACTTGGCCGGCCGTCTCGAACCCGCGGGCAAACCCGCGTGTCAGCGCGGCACACGCCATCTCGAGTTCCGGTGCCGTCACGGGTCGGTCACCGCCGATCGCCGCCATTTGGGAGATGACTTCCTGGACGCACTCGGCCGTCGCGTCTGCCTGCACACTCCCGTGTAGGGCGAACGGACCCGGCGCCCGCCGGCAATCGAACCCCGTCCGAACGCCATAGGTGTAGCCCTTCTCCTCACGCAGGCGCTGGTTGAGACGACTGACGAACTGCCCGCCCAAGACCACATTCAGCACCTGGAGCGCGTGATAGTCCGGCGTGTCTCTGGCCACGGCCACATGGCCGATGCGTAGCTCCGATTGCACCGCACCAGGACGGTCGACCAACACCAGGCGCGAGGCCGGTGGTCCGACGCCCCCCAGGTCTCCCGGGAGGACGACAGCCTCAGCCGCCTGGGGACGCACCGTCAGGGCGCCAAACGTGCGCTCCGCGGCGTCGCCAAGTTCCTCGTGCGTCAACGCCCCGACCGCAATCAGCGTCGCCGACCCCAGCTGATACGCGTCGTGGTGAAACGCGGTCACCTGGGCGGCGGTCAGGCTCGCGAGGGAGGCGTCAGTCCCGATCCCAAGATGTCCATACGGATGGTTCGGAAACAGCGTCTCCAGGAACACCCGATCCGCTACGGCGCTCGACACGGCGCGCAACTGCTGGACCCGACTCCGTCGCAGGTCTCTGACACGGCCGAGGTCCGCTGGATCAAACCGTGGCCGGGACACGAGTTCCGCGACCAATCCCAGTCCCTCCACCAGGTGCTGGGCAACGGTGGACAGCGTAACGGTCGTAGAGTCCGCCCCCACCTCGATCCCAAGACGAGCGCCGATACCGTCCAGCGCCTCATGCAACTCACGCCCACTCCGCTCGACAGTGCCTTCGTCCAGCATGTCGGCGGTCAGGGCAGCCAGCCCATACCCGTGGGCGGGATCGGAGGCGCTCCCGACCGGCATCGTCAGCCGGACAACAGCCACCGGGGGCCCCGGATGCTCGGCGGTCCGCAACGCCAGACCGTTGGACAGCCGACCGGCCTGCACGACCGGGAACCGCGTCGGAGGCACGGGGCCGGGCGCGGGCATGCGGGAGCGATCCACGGGGCCGGTCATGGTGGTCATGATGCGACCGCCGGACGTGAACCGGGAAGCGCTCGTTCGGCCGCGCCGGTCGGCACCACACTCAGCGCGATGCGGCCGGGCTCACGCAACCGTCGAGCCAGGCCACGCACCTGCTCGGCCGTGGTCTCGCGGTACCGCGCTCGGTCCGTCGCCATGAAACCAGGATCGCCGGTATACGTGTTGTACGCGTTCAACTGGTCCGACCGGCCGTTGAATCCACCGACGGTCTGCAGGCGATAGACAAACTGCACCTCGACCTGGGTCAGGCCTCGTGCCATCTCCGCATCGTCCGGGCCGGCATCCGCCAACGCGGCCAACTCTTCGTTGATCACGTGCTCGAGCTCCGCGAGCTCATGGCCCGGAGCGGCCGTTGCGATAAGGCAGAACCAGCTCTCGAGCTCGCGCGAGCCCTGCGACGCGCTGACGTCCGTCGCGAGACGCCGCTCGTACACCAGGCTTCGATAGAGACGCGAGGTCTTCCCTCCGGCCAGCAGCTCGGCCACCAGATCCATGCCCGCATCGCCCTCGGAGAACAGGCGGGGGGAGCGCCAGGCGAGATACAAACGGGGTAACTCCACGCGGTCCTCAAGCGAGAGACGGATCTCTTCCGCCGCGGGCAGGCCCCCCGGCGGCAGATCAGTACCGGTCACCACCGCGGGAATGGGCGAGCCGGCCGGAATCTCCTCGAAGTGGCGCCGCACCAGTTCGAGCACCGGCTCGGTCTCCACGTCGCCGGCCACAGTCAGCGAGGCATTGCCGGGGTGGTAGTAGGTCTGAAAGAACGCGTGGGCGTCGTCGAGAGTCGCGGCCCGGATATCGTCCGCGTGTCCTATGGTGGTCCACGAATAGGGGTGCTCCGGCGGAAACAGCGCGGACATCAGCGCCATCAGCGCCAACCCGTAGGGACGGTTCTCATACGTCTGGCGTCGCTCGTTGAGCACGACCTCGCGTTGATTCTCGAATTTGGCCGAGGTGAGAGCTGGCAGCAGATATCCAAGTCGGTCCGACTCCAGCCACAACGCCAGCTCCAACGCATTGGTCGGCACCACTTCCCAGTAGTTCGTGCGGTCGCAGTTCGTGGACCCATTGAGTGAAGCCCCCGCCTGTTGCAATGGCGCGAAGTAGCCGCTGTCATGGTGGGCTGACCCCTCGAACATCAGGTGCTCGAACAGATGCGCCAAACCGGTGCGTCCAGGTCGCTCGTTCTTCGATCCGACGTGGTACCACAAATTGACCGCAGCAATCGGACACCGATGATCTTCATGCACGATCACATCGAGCCCGTTGTCCAGCGTATATTTCGTGAAATCCAACATGCGTTCCCTACCCACTAGTCGGCGACCGGAACACCCACGGCCCCGCCGCGCCATCATACTGCCATCAGCCGGTCGCACCCCCTTCCGACGCGCCATCCAGGGGCGGCGGGGGGCGCCGAAGGGCCAACGACCGCGTGGTACGATGGGCGCGGCATGATACGAATGGCTCTTGCGCTCGCCGCACTTCTGCTACCCGCCACCATTGCGATCAACGCGCAGACGTTACGTTACGACGCACCGGAGGAATGGCACGAGCAGGCACCCGCGTCCTCGATGCGGGTCACCGAGTTCCAGCTCCCACGCGTCGCGGGCGATGCCGAGGATGTCGAGTTGGTGGTGTTCTACTTCGGTGGTAGCGGCGGCAGTGTCGAGGCGAACCTACAGCGCTGGGTCAGCCAGATGGAGCAGCCGGATGGCCGCTCATCATTCGAGGTCGCCGCCACCACTGGATTCGATGCCAACGGCCTTGCCGTCACGGTGCTGGATGTGGCCGGCACCTACGTGGCCGCGGTCAGACCTGGCTCATCCGCCCAGCTCAATAAGCCCGCCTTTCGCCTGCTCGCGGCGGTCGTGGAGACCCCGGTGGGCCCTTACTTCTTCAAGTTGACCGGGCCGGCGCGGAGCGTGGCGCGTTGGGACCGACCATTCGCAGCGTTCCTGCGTACAGTGTCGGTCGACTAGTACGCCCTCCGCTGTGGAGAACAACGCCTCCGCACGCACCCCTGTCAGTCGCCCTGGTCGTCCGATGCAGGCGTCGACGGCGGCGCTGATGGCGGGCCAGACGGTGTGGCGTCCGTGGACGCCAATGGTGACGCGATGAGCCCGGGCTCCACCGGTGGAGGGACCGGCACCGGCGGTGGGCCGGCCTGAGGCCCAGCGCTGGCACCGAATCGGTTGAGAATCACGGCACCGACCCCGGTCGTCCACGCCGCGTACTCCACCACGAATCCGACGAGCCCGAGCGTGATGGCAATCACGCGAAACGAACCGCCAGCGAGGCTGAGCGCCTCCCCCGACAGGGTGGGAATCATCAACAACACGAGGCCCAGCCAGAATACGGCGACCGCGGTCCAGCGGCCGCTGCCGTCGCCGCGAGTCACGAGCTGCCCCACCCCCTGCGCAACGCCGGTAAAGCCGAGCAGCATGACCGCCAGTGCCGCCACCACCACGACCGGCACCAGAACCAGCAGTGGGATGCCGATGATGGTGACCGCCAGCAACACACTCCCGACGACGAGTAAGGGCACGAACAACAGCTGCGCGAGGAACCCGACGATTCCGGCCTTGACCGGCTCACGGGTGACGCGGCTCGCCACCCGTTGTGCGCTGCCGCCAGCGACCAGGAGCAGCAGAGACCCCAGCAATCCGACGAAGGCCAGGCGGATGATCGTGCCTACCAGGTCAAGCGACTTAACGATTGGCTCGGATGGACGCGGGAGACGGAACCGAGGGAGCGCTCCGAGCGTCGGGAGTTCGAGGTCAAACATGTCGAAGCTGACTTCGTTGACCCCACGAGAGAACCGTGCGCCGGGAGCCCGCGTGACCCGACCGCCCACGACGGTCACTTCCCGATGCGCGATCGCTTCGGGACCGAATCGGGCTGAACCGCCGATGACGGTGATGTCTCCATGTACCTCTCCCTCGACATCGAGGCTCCCACCGATCACCACCACATCACCACGCACGCGCTCGTCGGCATCCACCCGCGCGGACCCGCCGAAACGGACGATGTCGCGTCGCACGACTCGACGCTGGCGTTCGGGCGTCGGTTCGGGCGTCGGCGCCAGGTCGACGACTTCCG
Organism: Vicinamibacterales bacterium; assembly: GCA_937766455.1. Classification (GTDB taxonomy): domain Bacteria; phylum Acidobacteriota; class Vicinamibacteria; order Vicinamibacterales; family UBA8438; genus UBA8438. The sequence continues at coordinate 22,512 of CALLXD010000051.1, forward strand.
CGGCCTCGACCGCCTCATCGTCCTCGGCAACGGACAGGCCGAGCGCGGCAGACTCCGCATCGGTCAGCACCGGGAGCCCCAGCACCGCGCGCTGGGCGGCGGGGTCCAGATACGTCAGTCGGAGCAAGAGCGCGGCGTCTGCGCCCAACGTCGAGGCCAGTTCCTGCGTCGAACGAGGCTCGGTGCCACCGTCCACGAAGATCGCGCCGTCACGAAGCTCGATGAGCGTGACCCCCTGATCGCCGACCCGTGGGAGCAAAGCGATACCACCTCGAATCGGGGTGACCTCATACTGGGCCTCAATATCCTGGCGCAATCGGGGCTCATCTGCCTGAGCGTGAACCGCCTCGAGGCCGGACAGCGACACCAGCGTGAGCGTGACACACGCCACGGCTAGAGCCCCGGTCTGCGGGTGCCAGATCCGGCTCCTCACCGCGTCGTCTCCGTCCTGGCTGGCATACTCATCGGCCCGCTGTGGGGTGCCACCATATGTCCACCATCGGCGTCATCGCGTCGACTCCCTGTCGAGCGCGAGCATCCGGAGCAATGCGTACAACGCGACGATGCCCACAAGTTCGATCATCACCACGCCGCCGCTGACTTGGGGCGTCGCCAGTGTTCCGCCGACCGCCCGGCCAATCTCGACCAACAAGCTCCATACATCGAGGCCTCCTTCAAGGCCCCCAACGATCCAGACGAACCCCTGCACTGAGAAGTTCAACAACCGCACCATTTGACGCAGGATCACGGGGCCCAACCACACCGCCACTCCCACCGCACCAGCAAGGGCGGCCAGAGACCAGGCTAGAACTCGAGCCGGGCGCTGGACCCAGCCTCGGGTGGACGCCGGGACAACACCATCGCGCACCCCCGCCGACAATACCTGCGAACAAAAGTTCGAAGGTGGGACCGGCCCTGGCTGTCCGCCGAGGACTGCGCGCAGCGCGGCCTCGGAACGAGCGTCGTCTGCCCCCTCCTCGGCGATAAGCCAGGCGACGACAGTCGAAGCGGCGAGTGAGTCGGTGTCCATCAGTCGATCGCGAACAGTTCCGCGGTTCCCTATGTACTACGGGGTCCGGGTGCGTCGGTTGCACCGCCCCACCCGGCACCCCGTAGATCGTCGGCCAACTGGCGCCGCGCGCGATGCACATAGCTCTTGGCTGTCCCCCGCGGCCACGCCCATCACATACGCGATGTCGGTATACGACCGCTCGCCCTCCACACGCAACAGCAACGCCGGGCGATGGTCGGGTCGCAGACGCCTCAGCCCCGCCTGCAGGTCAGGCAGCATCAGCCGGTTCTCCGTTTGCCGGTGGGGGCCGGGCGAGCTCGAGGCGAGGGTCACCCCGGGTCGAGCGTGTTCGTGTGCAACCTCAACCTCCTCCAGACGGCCTCGCCGCAGGGCGTCCACGGCGGTGTTGTGCGCAATGCGAAGGATCCAGGGCGAGAAGTCGCGGCTTCGGTCGAACGACTCGAGCCGACGAAACGCCTTGAGAAACGTGTCCTGGGCGAGTTCCGCCGCCACGGAGGGGTCACCAACCAGACGCGCAATCAGGCGATAGACCGGGCGCTGATATCGATCCACGAGCGCGGCATAGGCGCGCTGC
>CALLXD010000052.1 GCA_937766455.1 Vicinamibacterales bacterium
ATGTATCGGCTGCCGAACCCGGTGTCCGCTGGCCGGTCGTCATACGAGCCGAAGACGGCCACCGTCTCTGGCCGGGCGAACGCTTCAGCGAGTCGGTCGACCGCGTCGCTGTGCACCACGACATCCGCATCAACGAACACCACGATGTCGCCGCGGGCTTCGCGCGTGGCGCGGTTGCGCGCCCCGGCGGGGCCGAGCCGTTCGCCGCCGCTCACGACGCGGGCGCCGCAGTCTCGCGCCAACTCGTCGGACCGATCGGTGGACCCGTCGTCGACGACGATCACCTCAAGCAGCTGTGGCCCGCTACTGTGCAGGAGCGGTGGCAGACTGTGTCGCAGGTATCGCGCCGCGTTGTGGACCGGCATCACGACGCTGATCGTGGGGCGTCGGCTGCAGTGCTCGGGAACCATGGTGCGCATCATTGTGACAGGTCACACTCCAACCCTCGGAGGCGCGGAGGACCGGGTTGGCACTGGACAGCCGCGCCGGAGTGCGCTATCTTCCTATCGAATTAGATAGGAGAGACATGGCCACCGAAAAGCTCGACCTGCTGATCCTCAAGACACTCGACCTGGAGCCGCGTCACGGGTATGGCATCGGTCAGCGGATTGAGCAGGTGTCGCTCGGCGTGTTTCGCGTCACCTTGGGGGCGCTGTACCCCGCGCTGGAACGGCTGGAACGCGCGGGCGCGATCAGGTCGAAGTGGGCGCTGTCGGAGAACAACCGACGCGCGCGGTACTACACCGTGACGGCCGCGGGACGCCGCCGGCTGACCACCGAGCGCCAGGCCTGGGAGCGGTCGGCCGAGGCGATGACTCGGGTCTTGCAGGCGGACGCGAAATGAGCGCCCGGGCGTGAGCGGGCTGTGGCGTCGGTGGCGCGAGCTGTTTCAGCGCCAGCGGGTCGACCGCGAGTCGGTGGCCGAGCTTGAACAGCATGTCGCGATGGCGGCCGCCGAGAAGACGCGGGCCGGGGTCGACGAGCGGGAGGCAGGCCGTCAGGCCCGTCCCGAACTCGGCAGTGTTGCGGTGGTCCGGGAGCAGCTCGCGGAGGGGCGGTCAGGATTCATGATGGAGCAGTTGCTGAAGGAAATCGCCTACGCGGGGCGGGTGCTCCGCCGAGCCCCGGGCCAGACCGTCCTCTCGGTGGCCACCATCGGGGTCGGCATCGCGGCCAGTACCGTGCTGTTCGCGCTGATCGACGGCGTGGTTCTCCGCCCGCTGCCGTATCCAGACGCCGAGACGCTGGTGGCGATCTCCGACACGAACCCGTCCCTCGGACTGGATCGGACGGGTGTGGCCGGCGGCAACATCGACGACTGGCGCCGCGGCGCGCCCGGGTTCGACGGCATCGCCGGCTACTACGCGATGGGCCGCACGGTGAGCGCGGACACCGACGCCGATGTGGTGCTGACGGCGCAGGTGAGCGCTGACTTCTTCCCCTCTGATCCGGGTGCCAGCGCTTGTCGGCCGGACGTTTACCGAGGCCGACACCCGGGCCTCGCAGTTCAATACGGCCAACGCGCCCATCGGCGCCGATCCGGTCGTGATCATCGGGCACGACCTCTGGCAGCAGCGGTTCGGCGGTGACCCCGGCGTCGTCGGCCGCGCGATCGACTTCGAGCGCCGATCCTTCCGGGTGGTGGGGGTCATGCCGCCCGGCTTCGCGTTGCCAGAGGCGGAGCGTGCACGCGTGGATGCCCTGGGACCTCTCCGGCGAGCGACCGCGTGACCAGCACTATCTCGGCGCGATCGGTCGTGCCTGCGACCAGAGGTCTCCGTGGGCCAGGCCGGGCAGGAACTGAACCAGGTGGCCGCCACCCTCGGACGTCGGTACCCGGAGACGAATGAGGGGTGGGGCGTGCGGGTCACCCCGCTGGCGGCGGAAGTGGTGGGCGATTCGGCGCAGGTGCTGTGGTTCCTGTTTGGCGCTGTCGGCCTGGTGTTGTTGGTCGCGTGCGCGAACGTGGCGTTGCTGTCGGTCATGCGTGGGCTTGACCGCTCGGTGGAGACCGCCGTGCGCCTGGCGCTGGGCTCGACTCCCTGGTCGGCTGCTGCGCCAGTCGTGGCTCGAGTCGCTCGTCCTCGCGCTCGTCGGCGGCCTCGTCGGTGTCGCCCTGGCGGCGAGCGGGCTGCGGCTGATTCCTCTCCTGGTACCGGACTTCCCCCGCCTGCACGAGGTGGCCCTCAGCCCACGGGTCGTGTCGTTTGCCTTTGCCGTGACCGCGGTGACGGCGGTGTTGTCGGGGCTGCTGCCGGCCTGGCGCGGCTCGCGAGCCGAACCAGCGCGTGGTTTGCGTGGGGCGTCGGTCAGGACCACTGACTGGGGGATCGCGTCAGCACCGCGTGCGCGACGGCCTGGTGGTGGCGCAGGTGGCGTTGGCCCTGGTGCTGTTGTGCGGCTCCGGGCTGCTTGGTCCGCAGCTTCTTGGCGCTGCGCGCCGCTGACCCCGGCTTCACGCCGGCCGGCGTGCTCGTGGCGCCCATTTTTCTGGACTCGCAGGCATACGCCACCGGGGCGCAGTCCCGCGCCTACTACGACACCGTGCTTGACGCGGCTCGCGATCCCTCCCTGGCGTGCAGGCGGTCGGCGCCGCCGCGACGCTGCCCTACGAGCCCGCTGGGACCTGATTTCGACCGACCGGTGTGGCCCGAGGGGACCCCTGACGAGCGCGACCGTGTGCCAGCCGCGGTGCGGATGGTGACGCCCGGTTACTTTCCGGCGCTCAACCTGCGGATCGCGGCCGGGCGTCCGTTCGATGCCCGTGACCATCCCGATGCCCCCCCGCGTGGTGATGGTCAGCGAGACGCTCGCCAATCGTCTCTGGCCGGGGCAGTCGGCCGTCGGTCAGCAGCTCGTGGTCGACTACAGCACGGTTGGTACGTATCCCTACGAGGTGGTGGGGGTCGTGGGGGATGTCCGGTTCCGTGGCCCGCGGAGCGAGCCGCGGCCCGAGATCTACCTGCCGCACGCCCAGCGCTCGTATCTCATCATGCACGTCGCTATCCGCACGGACGGGGACCCGCGCGCGTTGATTCCCGCCGTCCGCGCCGCGCTGCGAGACATCGATCCGCAGAAGCCGGCGTACGGCCTGACCCCGCTCGAGGACCTGGTCAGCGCGACGATGGTGCGGGACCAGCAAGCGATGGTCGCGCTGCTGGCGTTCGCGGCCGCCGCGGTCTTTCTGGCCATGCTCGGCGTGTACGGCGTGCTCTCCGCCCGGGTGCGTGAGCGCCACCAGGAGATCGGCGTGCGCATCGCGCTGGGGGCCGATCGGTCGCAACTCGTCGGGTGGGTCGCGGCGGGCGGCCTGCGGCTCTTGGGCGGGGGGGCACTGCTTGGACTCCTCGCCGCCTGGCCGTTGACCGGCCTCGTCGCCAGCCTGCTCTACGGCGTGCAGCCGACCGACCCGACCACGGTGGTCTCCGTGGTCGTCGTGCTTTTTCTGGTGGGAAGCATCGCCATGTGTCTCCCGTCGTGGCGGGCCACGAAAGTTGACCCTGTGGCGGTCCTGAGACGGGGCTGAGAAGTTCAATGGAGGATGACATGCGGGCACCTGGGCGTAGGGACTTCGTGACGGTCGGCGTGGGTTCACTGGTGTCCATGACCGTGGGCCCTGGCCGCGCGGTGGCGACGGCGCAAGAGGGGCCGCCGGCGTTGCCGGCCGAGCAGGTGTCAGAGTTCGTGCGGGTGGCACATGCCGATCTCGACCTGACGGCACGGATGCTCGACGAGGAACCGGCGCTGCTCAACGCGACGTGGGATTGGGGTGCGGGTGACTTCGAGACGGCGCTGGGCGCGGCATCCCACATGGGACATCGAGAGATTGCCGGAGTGCTCCTGGCCCGCGGCGCTCGGCTCGACCTCTTCTGCGCCGCGATGATGGGGATGCTCGACGTCGTGCGACCGGTCGTCGATGCCTACCCGGGAGCCATCGACTGGTTGGGTCCGCACGGTATTCCGTTATTGCGGCACGCCGTGGCGGGAGAGTCCGACGAGGTCGTTGACTTTCTCCGGTCGAAGGGCGCAGTCTAGCCCACGTGCTGGGCATTGCAACCGTGGTGTCCGTTTAGGATGGGGCTTCCCGATACGACCGTAGCGACACCATGCGCACGACTGACATCCTGGGCGCGCTGAACGTGGCCATCACCGCGTCCATCGTGGTGTCCCAGGTACTACGCTGGACCGGATTCAGGCCAGGAGCCGTGATCGCCTACGCCAGTTTCGTGGGTGGACTCGTGGCGGTGGCCTGTGGCGCCGTCATGTTTGTCGCCCGCAAGTCACCCAAGACCTAGCCGCCCGCGGCGTTCCCGACGCCGCGCATGCACGACCTTGATGTCCTTCTGGCCGCTGCTTCTCGCTATACTCTGTCCATTCCTTCTTGTCGCAGTGATGATCGCACCCGGCGCCTTCGCTGGTGTTGTGCGGTGCGCCCAATACTCTGAACAGACGCAGGCCTAGACCCTTACTCAGCCCATGACTATTGCGACGCGCTCGACCCACCGTCGGCTCCTTGCTCCACGCGCGATCACTGTCGTGGGGGTGATGCTGGTCACCGGCGCCACCGCCTCCGGCGTGATGGCGCAGCCGCGCGCCGGCCTGGTCGAGTGGCCCTATGTTGGTGCAGACCAGGCCAACACCCGGTCGTCGGCGTCCGACGCGGTGACGCCCGCCAACGTCGGCCAGCTGCAGGTGGCCTGGACCTGGCGCCCCGAGGAGCGAGCCAGAGAGGAATTCGGGACGGTACCCGGTAGCTTCGCCAGTACGCCGATCATGATCGACGACACCGTGTTCGTCAGCACCAACTACAACCGCGTGGCGGCGCTGGACCCCCGCACCGGCGACGTCCGGTGGGTCTTCGACCCACGCGCCTACGAAGATGGCATGCCGACGCTGGGCGGCGGATTTCGACACCGCGGGGTCACCACCTGGCGCGACGGTGACGACCTGCGAATTTTCTTGGCCAGCCGCTTCCGGTTGTTCTCGCTCGACGCTACCACCGGGGCGGTGGTGGATTCGTTTGGCGACGAGGGGGTCGTCGACCTGAGCCAGGATTTGATTTGGCCCATCGACCGCAGCCACTTCGAGTTCAATGCGGCACCGGTGGTCTACAAGGATCTGGTCATCGTCGGCAGCGCCGTCGGTGACCGCGTGATCTACCGGCGGACCCCGCCCGGCGATGTCCGCGCCTACGACGCGCGGACCGGCGCGCTGGTCTGGAGCTTCCACACCGTTCCCCAGGAAGGCGAGTTCGGGAGCCAGACCTGGGAGAACGAGGCCTGGCGATACACCGGCGCCACGAACGTCTGGGCCGGCATGACGGTCGACGAAGCCAATGAGCTGGTCTTCCTGCCGGTGGGCAATCCGACCAACAGCTACTATGGTGGGCAGCGCCTGGGCGACAACCTCTTCGCTGAAAGTCTGGTGGCCCTCGACGCCAATACCGGGGAACGGGCCTGGCACTTTCAGGTCGTGCACCACGGGCTGTGGGACTACGACCTGCCGACCCAGCCGATGCTGATGCCGATTACCGTCGATGGGCGATCGATCGACGCGGTGGCGCAGCTCACCAAGCAGGGCCTGACCTTCGTCTTCGATCGGGTGACGGGTGAACCGGTCTGGCCCATCGAGGAACGAGCGGTGCCGCCAAGTGACGTGCCTGGCGAGATCGCGTCACTAACCCAGCCGTTTCCGACCCGCCCACCGGCGGTGTTGCCGACCACCGGCATGGCGCTCGACGACGCGTTCGACTTGACCCCCGAGCTTCAGGCCGCGGCGCGCGACGCGATGGGGCAATTTCGCATCGGTCCGCTCTACACACCTCCCAGTCTGGAAGGGTCGCTGGTGCGCCCCGGCGGCGGTGGCGCGGTCAATTGGGGCGGCGGCGCCTACGACGCCGACACCGGGTTCCTCTACGTGAAGACCTCGAACGTGGCGGCCGTCATGACCCTTGCGAAGTTCGACCCGTCGACGACCACGAATCCATTTGCCGACACCACCGACCCCGGCTATGTGGGCTACGACACGGCGCGGGGCGGCCGACCGACATTCGAGGGCAGTCTGCCGTTGAACAAACCGCCCTACGCGTTTCTCGTCGCCATCGACCTCAACGCCGGGACCATCGCCTGGCGCGTGCCCTTCGGGCGCGGGAGCGAGCGGCTCCGGACGCACGCGGGCCTTGAGGGGGTCGACCTGCCGGAGCGGCTCGGGACACCAGGGGCGCCCGGCGCGATTGTGACGAAAGGCGGGCTGGTGTTCGCCGGGGGTGGCGAAGACGCCCTGTATGCCTTTGACAAGCGGACCGGACGCGAGGTCTGGTCCGGCGCGTTGACCGAGCGCTCCACCGCGACCCCGATGACCTACCAGACCAGCACGGGTCGACAGTTCGTGCTCATTGCGACCGGCTCGGGCAACAATCAGGAACTCGTGGCGTTCGCTCCGCCTCAGTAGAGCTTAGAGTCAAGTTTGAACTGCAACATCTGCTACCGGCCATGAAAGCATTCCTCCGGTGTCCGATAACCGAGGCGCTTCCTCGGGCGAGTGTTCAGGTGGTGGGCGATGGCATCGCAGTCACGTTGCGTGAGACCGGCGAAGCTCGAGCCCTTGGGTAGGTATTGGCGCAAGAGGCCGTTGAGGTTCTCGTTGGTGCCACGTTCCCAGGAATGATACGGCGTTGCGAAATAGAAGCGGACGCCCGTCGCGGCTTCGATGACCTTGTAGTCGTGGAACTCCGTCCCATTGTCCGCGGTGACTGTGTCGAAATAGTCGGGCACGCGGCGCGCCAGCATCCGCACGCGCCGGGTCAGGCCACGTTTGCCGCGGTCGGTCAGCTTGCCGATCATCGTGACGCCGGATTTACGTTCGACGAGTGTCGCAACGCAGTCTTTGGTGTGCGCCCCGATCACGGTGTCGATCTCCCAGTGACCGAGGGTGGCACGCGTGTTGACGGCGTGCGGCCGCTCAGAGATGTGGCGTTTGCCGGCCAGACGGCCGCGACTGTCGTAACGGTTGCGGCGCTTGCGACAGTTCTTGGCGGCGCCGCGGAGATAGCGGTGCAGAGGCCCGCCGGCCGCCTTGTCGCGCCAGATGTGGACGTAGATGGTCTCGTGGCTGATCGAGAGGGTGCCGGCCCGCCGCAGCCGCCCGGCAATCTGGTCGGGACTCCACCGCTCCTCCAGGAGCCCGTACACTTGGCACCAGTCGTCGCCTGTGAACCGGCTGTTGCGACGCGATCGGGACTGTCGCCCCCGCGTTCGCTCCACGGCTTTGGACGGTCGATAGTGCCCGTCCCCCCGGGACGAGTTGCGGCGCAGCTCGCGCGACACCGTGCTGCGGTGGCGGCCCAACATGTGGGCGATCTCGGCTTGATTGAAGTCCTGCTGCCTCAGCTTCGAGATCATGTATCGTTCGTCTGAGGTGACCTGGTGATAGCTCATCAGCGATTCCCCTTGCTTGGTGGTGGGAGGAATCGTCGAGTATCCCAGGTCGCCTCCTTGATGGGAAGCCGGCGTGTTGCACTTAGTTTCTGAATTCGCCGACCCCAACGGTCCAGAGGCGCCACCGGTCGCGGGGTCTTCCGGTATACCGAACGCCGGTGCGAACATCCGGCTGTAGGCGGTGGCGTCGTCATGTCCACGCTCGAGCGAGAACGCGAAGACGGGGAGCAGGTCGAGGCCGTACTGGGTGAAGACGCCACGAATGGGGCCTAGCTCAAACTGGATGGCGTCCACCGCCGCTCGGGTTACGAGCGGCACGAGCAGCACCGGAAGCCCGCAGGACACCACCTGCACCGGGAGTCTGCCGTGCAGCATCGTCGGGTCCAGTCCCAGCGTGGCGGCGATCTCGACCGGGGCCTCGACGGTCGGACCAAATTCCGGCCGCGGCTGGCGCATCCACGCGAACGACAGCTCGTCGCCCGCCCACTCGAGCGAGACCGGCGTGGGACCGACCTCGAGCTCGAACACGACTTCATCGCGGTCTGGTCCGATGGAGCCCTCACTGGCCAGTGCGAACGTACTGCCAATCGTCGGGTGTCCGGCCAGCGGCAGTTCGCGGCGTGGGGTGAAGATACGCATCTTTACATCCGTGTCTGCGCGTTCCGGGGCAAGAAGGAAGGTGGTCTCCGGAAAGGCCATCTCCAGGGCAATCCGTTGCATCACCTCGGGCCTCAGGTCGTCCGCGTGGAGAAAGACCGCCAGCTGGTTGCCGGCTAGCGGGCGTCGGGTGAAAACGTCGAGGTGGAGATATGGATGTCGAGACATGCGTTGGGTGCGTGACTTTTTTGTGAGATACGGACAGTATCAGGAGACATGAGCAACACTGCGACGCGATTTTTTCCCTTCCTGCGATACGAGGACGCGCCCGCCGCGTTCGAGTGGCTCGCCACCGTGTTCGGCTTCAAGAAACAGATGATCGTGCCGGGACCGAAAGGCAGCATCGCGCACGCCCAGCTCAGTTACGGAGGTGGCGTGGTGATGATCGGTACGGCGGAGCCGGACGAGATGCAAATGAAGACACCTGCCGAGGCCGGTGGTTCGACACAGGGCATCTACGTGCACGTCGATGACGTGGTGGCGCATCACGAGCACGCCGTGGCCGGTGGGGCCGAGATCGTCACCCCGATGGAAGAAACGCCCTACGGGTCGAAAGAGTACGTGGCGCGTGACCTGGAGGGACACCTGTGGAGCTTCGGTTCCTACGCCCCGGAGATTCCAGGCAGCAGCACCGACGCCACTGGCTGAACCTGTCCCACGCCCCACCGTGGCCGCGCGCTCCAGGCGTCGTCAGTCGCTACGGCCGCGCCTGCTGCAGCGCCAGCCAGGACCGAAGCATGTTGGTCACGAACGGCACGTCGCCGGTGTTCTGCGAATTGTGGCCGATACCGGGGAGGGTCATCAGGGTGAAGTCTCGGCCCATCGACTCCCAGGTGTCGTTGAGTGATTCGTTGACGTAGGCACCGTCCTCGAGCCCGTGGAACTCCAGCACCGCGACGTCGAGCGGGACGATGGCAGAGTCGTCGACCATCCAGGGTGGGGCGGGGTAATACGAGCGGTAGTAGTTCAGCATCGCTTCGTAGTCTGACCGACGGTAGGCCTCCAGATAGCGCTCATACCAGACGGTGCCTTCCCACCGCTGAGCCCGTCGTTCCGGGTCCATGCCGCCGAGATCCCCCGGGTTCGTGGTGAAGCGGGCGATGTAGGCACTGCGTCGCTTCTGCTCGTTGTTGAGGGCCATTTCACGTTTCCGCGATCGCGGATGGGGCCGGTTGAAAATGACGAGTCGTTCGGTCATCTGCGGATAGCGCTCGGCGAACGACCACCCGACAATGCCGCCCCAGTCGTGACCGACGATGGTCGCGCGGTCCTGCCCGAGGTCACGGATCACGGCGGCGACGTCGGCGGTCAGATGCTCGACCGCGTACTGCTCCACGCCAGCCGGACGGTCGCTCCGGTTGTATCCGCGGAGCGAGATCGCCACCACCTGGTATTCGTCCGATAGGGCCGCCATCTGGTGGCGCCAGTCGTACCACTGGTTTGGAAATCCGTGGATGAACAGCAGCACGGGACCTTCGCCATGCGTCACGTAGTGGATGCTCACGCCCTCGTTGTCGACGTAGTGGTGCTCCACGGCGTCGTAGATGGTGTCGGCCGTGACCTGGGCCGAGGCCGGGGCGACGCTGAGCACCGCCCCGAGTGTTGCGGCGAAAAGAAGTCGTGTCATAGCGAGGTGCCTCTCCTGGCAGGGAGCGGTGGCCGGGTGTCCGTAGCCCGACCCCTGTGACGGCCGAGCCGGTTATTGTCGCAGGCCCTCAGGGCCGCCGTGCATTGGGTCATTTGTCAGAGGTCAAGGTGCAATCGGCCGCAACTCCCGATCCAGTGCGATCACGCCGCCGCCGAGTCCGCGCATGTCGGAGACCGACACACGGTACCCGTCGGCGTTCGAGTCCACCTGGAAACGTGGGAACCGCGTCCAGATTGCGAAGCCCGACAGTTCGGGCGCGGCCAATGCCGCCGCCGCGGCCGGATGGCCGTCACCGATCGGGGCCTGCAGGCCCACGGGCGTAATCGGGTCCGGCGCCAGCCAGTCCAAGCGGACACGATGATAGTGGAGGTCATCAACAACAAGCACGTCGCGGCGCCACGGGTCTGCCGGTACGGGGCCCACCATGATCCGGCGGGGCTCTAGTCCGCGCGCGTGGGCCCACGCTGCGACCTGGGAATGCGCGACCCGCGACCCGCCAATCATGCCGGCCACATACAGTCCGCCTAGCAGCAGGCAGACGGTGGCGACGTGGGGCAACGTCTGTTGCACGCCGCCCCAGGTGCGAACCCCCGCGATGCCCGCCAGCGCCAGACACCAAAGTACCCGCATCGCCAGCGGTATGCCGGGGAATCCAGTGACGAGGACGGTGGCCAGGGCGCCCAGTGCGATCCAGCCAGCGATGCGTGCCGGTGACCCGCTGTGCGCGAGCACCGTCACGGTGCCAAGTAGCAGCCAGACCCAGGGATCGATGATGAACAGACTATCGCCGTAGAACCACCGGCCGTCGAACGGCATCAACAGCCGCACCCCGTAGGTATTCAGCCAGTCCAGTGCAGGATGCGTCAGGACCGACACATACGCGAGGGCCATCAGTCGTCCCTGAGACACCGGCGTGGCGGCCGGATCGCGTCGGCAACGAAACAGATCGACCTGGTGCATGACCCAGCCGAGCAGCGCCGGCATCAGCGCCAGCGCCAGGATCCCGTGGGTCCATCCGCGCCTGAATCCCAATGACAATTGGCTGTCCAGGAAGTAGGTGGCGGCGTCGATGTCCGGTAGATTGGCACCAATGACCAGCGTGGCCGTGCCGAGCCGGACGCGCCCGAAACGGGTCTGGGCCAGGCTGGCCCCGACGAAGGTGTGGGTGAGTGGATCCATGCAGGGTGCACCGGCTCTGGGTGCCGTCGTTCCGGCGCCGTGTCGACCACGATAGTGGCACGAAGAACGCCAGACGACCGATGGGCGAAGGATACCGGATAGGCTCGGCAGGTAACATAGACCATTGAGATGGTCGAAAGGAGCGGTTCTTGATACGGTCCACGATTCTGCGTGACGTGCCGATCGCATTCATTGGCGCGGGGGCGATGGGTGAGGCGATGGTCGGCGGTCTGCTGCGGCACGAACTGGTGGAGCCCGGTGCCATTACGGCCTCAGATCTCCATGAGGGGCGTCTGAACCATTTCGCGACCTCGTTCGGCGTGCACACGACCCAGGACAACCGGGCCGCGGCGCGACGGGCTCGCATCGTCGTCCTGTCGGTCAAGCCGCAGGTGTTGTCTGCCGTGTGCGCGGACCTCAGCGGTGTGCTGCGACCCTCCACGCTGGTGATGTCGATTGTCGCAGGTGCCCGGATTGCGTCGATGGCGAAAAGTCTGGGCCACAAAGCGATCGTCCGGACCATGCCCAATACGCCCGCGCAGATCGGAGAAGGGATGACGGTGTGGACCGCCACCGACACGGTGTCAGAGACGCAGCGCGAGCAGGCCCGCGTGGTCCTGGGCGCGCTCGGGAAGCAGCTGTATGTGCGCGACGAGAGTTTTCTCGACAAGGCGACCGCGGTCAGCGGCAGCGGACCCGCGTATGTCTTCATGCTGATGGAGGCGTTGATCGACGCGGCGGTGCATCTGGGGTGGTCGCGTAACGACGCGAAAGATATGGTCGTCCAGACGGTTCGCGGCGCCGCGATGTTCGCGGAACGGTCGCCGGTGCACCCGGCCGAAATGCGCAACATGGTGACCTCGCCGGGCGGGACGACGGCTGATGCGATCTACCAACTCGACAAGGGCGGGTTCCGTACCGTCTTGTCCAAAGCGGTGATGGCCGCCCACCAACGCAGCGTCGCGCTGGGTGAGCTGGACGACGCCAAGGCCAACGCGAGACCGGCGCCGCGTCCGAAGCGCACAACAAAGAAGACCGCCCGAAAACGTCGGTAGGTTCCGGCTGTGTCCCTCAACGCCCTGTTCAATCTCATCGCGCTCGTCGTCACGCTGGCGGCGGTGTTCGGCTGGGTGAACCACAAGTGGTTCCGCCTGCCGCACACCATCGGCCTCGTGGTGATTGCCCTCGGCGTGTCGTTCGCGGCGCTGCTGCTGGACGCGCTCGTCCCGAGCCTGGGGTTCGACGAGGCGGTACGGGCCACCCTCACGGACATCGATTTTCACGACACCTTGATGACGGGGATGCTCGGCTTTCTGCTGTTTGCCGGAGCGCTGCATGTCGACCTCGATGCACTGGTCAGTCGTTGGTCCGCCATCGCGACCCTGGCAACCGTCGGCATTCTTCTGTCGACCGGGCTGGTGGCGGTGGCGACCTACCTGCTCACCGGCCTGGCCGGTCTTGAGATCCCGTTCGCGTACTGCCTCGTCTTCGGCGCCTTGATCTCCCCGACCGACCCGATTGCGGTGCTGGCGATTCTGAAGCAGACAGACGTGCCAAGCAGCTTGAAGGCAAAAATCGCGGGTGAGAGCTTGTTCAACGACGGCGTGGGTGTCGTCCTGTTCACCATTCTGGCCGCCATCGCGGCCGGCAGCGACGGGCACGGTGCCGCCCTGACACCCGGCGGTGTCGCACAGTTATTCGTCACCGAGGCGGTCGGCGGTGTGGGGCTGGGGCTGGCGGGCGGCTACCTGGCCTACCGCGCCATGCGGGCAATCAACGAACACAATCTCGAGGTGCTGATCACGCTGGCGCTGGTCATGAGCACCTATGCGCTGGCCCTGCAGGTGCACGTGTCCGGACCCATCGCGATGGTGGTCGCGGGGTTGTTCATCGGCAACCATGGCACGCGGTTCGGCATGAGTGACACGACCCGTGATCATGTCGAGAAGTTCTGGTCCTTGCTCGACGAAATCTTGAACTCCTTGCTGTTTCTGGCCATCGGTTTTGAAGTGTTTACCCTGACGTTCACCCCGGCCATCGTGTCGATGGCGCTGGTCGCCATCCCGCTCGTGCTGGTCGCGCGGTTCGTCAGTGTCAGTCTGCCGATCCGGGCGTTGGGACGATGGCACGAGTTCACGCCGGGGGCGATTCCGGTGCTGACGTGGGGTGGTCTGCGCGGCGGCATTTCCGTCGCCTTGGCGTTGTCGCTCCCGCCTTCTCCGATTCGCGACCAGATCCTGGCTGCGACCTACGGTGTGGTCGTCTTCTCCATCGTCGTCCAGGGCTTGACCATCGAGCGTGTCGTGCGTGCCATGGTGCGGGTGCCTGCGACGGACTCAGCATGATGACCACGCCACATTGCGGCGGCCAACGAGCGACACAGGTCTGAACTCCCCGAGCGGATCGGCGCGTACGAGGTCATCCGCAAGCTGGGTGAGGGCGGGATGGGCATCGTCTACGCCGCCCTCGACGAGAAGCTGAACCGCGAAGTGGCGGTCAAGACCATCCGCGATGTCGGTGCGGCTCTCCCAGGAGCGGGTCTGGCGGGAGGCCCGGGCCGCGGCCGCCGTCAACCACCCGGGCGTCTGCCAGATCTACGAGATCGCGGAAGACGCCGATCAGGTGTTTCTCGTCATGGAGTTGCTCGAGGGGCAGCCGCTGTCCGAGGTGCTCCAGCAGGACGGTGCCCCCAGTCTCCTATCGACGCGCTCGCGCTGCTGCTCCCAGCGCTTGAGGCGCTCCAGGCGCTGCATGCGACCGGCATCGTGCACCGGGATCTCAAGCCCTCGGACGTCTTCGTCACGCCGCACGGGGTCAGACTGCTCGATTTTGGTCTGGCCCGGTCGGTGGTGGACGACGCCACGGCCACGGTCGCCGACCTGACCATGCACGGTCAGGTCGTGGGGACTCCGGCCTACATGGCTCCGGAGCAGCTGGATGGATCAGTGGTCGACCGACGCGCCGACCTGTTTGCGGCCGGCGCCTTGCTGTTTGAGATGGTGACCGGACGTTCGCCCTTTGCCGCGGCCTCCAATCTGGCGTCGATGCACGCCGTGCTGTACGAGCGGCCACCGGCGCTGACCGGGGCGAGCTCCGTTGACGCGGTGGACCGGATTGTCCGCCGGACGCTCGAGAAGAAGCCGGCCGACCGTTACCAGACGGCGGCTGACATGGCGGCGGCGGTCCGCGCGGCCTCCTTGACGCCGCACTCGGGTGAGATGGCGCGCGCTGTCGCCGTGACACGCCTGGTGGTGCTGCCGTTCCGTGTGTTGCCGGCGGACCCCGATACCGAGATGCTGGCCATCGGCTTGGCCGATGCGCTCACGGCCTCGCTGTCGGGACTGGATTCGATGGTGGTGCGTTCCCCGTTGGCTGCGGCTGGGTTCGGCGGCCCGACGCCGGACCTGAAGGCGCTCGCTACCACGCTGGAGGTCGACGCCGTGCTGACCGCGACGTTGATGCGCGCGGGCGACCAGCTGCGGGTCAGTGCCCAGCTCGTGGATGCGCCGGCGGGCACGGTGCAATGGTCACACCGGTCGCAGACCGCACTCGGCGATCTGTTCGCGTTGCAAGACGAGTTGACGCGGCAGATTGTGGCGTCACTGGCGGTCCCCCTGTCTGGTGACGAAGAGCGGGCGCTGCGGCAGGATGTTCCGGCGAGTCCGGCCGCCTACGAGTGCTACCTACGTGCGACGCGGTTTGCAAACAACCACGAGACCATGCATCAGGCTCGCGACCTGTATCTGCAGTGTCTGGAGCAGGATCCGGGCTACGCGCTCGCCTGGGCGCGTCTGGGTCGGGTCTATCGCCGCATTGGGAATTGGGGTGACCGCGCGCAGGCCGCGGACAATTTCTCGAAGGCGGAGCATGCGCTCGGGCGGGCCCTGGAGTTGAGCCCCGATCTGTCGTTGGCCCACCACTACTATGCGTACCTCGAGATCGATCTGGGTCGCGCGCAAGAAGCGATGCTCAGACTGCTGGCCGGCGCCAAGCGGCACCGGTCTGATCCGGAACTGCTGGCTGGCCTGGTGCATGCCCTTCGGTATTGCGGGCTGCTTGACGCGTCGGTCGCGGCGTTCGAGAAGGCGGAGCGTCTCGACCCGAACGTAACGACCAGTGTGTGCCAGACCTTCTGGATGCTAGGAGATACTCATCGGGCGGTCGAAACCGAGCGGGAGGGCGACCGCATGATGGGGATGTTGGCGGCCCTGCGGAATGATCAACCGGCGCCGGTGATCGCCCAATTGAAACGTCGGGCCGCGAAGGTGAGCGGGGCGGTGGAGGTGACCAATCGCGCCTTCCTTGCCGTGCTCGAGCAGGACGCCCAGGCATTCGCCGGCCCATTTGACTCGCTCCTGGCCAGCACGCGCGACCCGGAGAATCTGTACTACATGGCGCTGATGGCGGCCCGTGTGGGCGACCGTGACCGCTGTCTGTCGGCGCTGGAGCGGGCGGTGCGGGGTGGATGGTTCTGCGCCCAGACCATTGCGGGCGAGGCGTGGCTGGCGGGCGTGCGAGACGCGCCCCGCTTCGCCGCCCTCGTCGCACAGGCCGAGGCCGGAAGCCTCCGCGCCGCCACGGCGTTCAGGGACGCGGGCGGTGACCGGCTGCTCGGGCTCTAGCGAACAACGCTGCTTTAGCCGGGCTGGACAACCTCGATCCAGACGTCGTCCGGGCCATAGACAAACGAGATCTTCATCTCTTGCCCGAGCGGGTTCGTGTAGGGGCGTGGCTCCATGTCGAACGGGACACCCTTCGCCTTGATCTCCACCGCCGCGGCGTCAAGGTCCGCGAACCCCCAGCTCAAGTGGTCGATGGCGCGCCCCTTACTGGGCGCCGGCGCGCCGTCCGGGTGTTCTGCCGCCACAAGCCAAACGCCCCCGTAGCGGATACCGTCGATACGTCCCTTCAGCTTGTCCCGCTCGCCACCAAAGATGTTCTGGTACCAGGTCAGCGCGGCGGCCGGATCGGCCGAGCTGAGGTGGATGTGGTGGAAGCCGGGCCACTCGGCATCCTCGACGACCTCGAGCCGGGCCCCCCACGGATCAGTCAGGAACGCCAGCTTGAACAGGCCGGGCACATCGCGAATGGGCGCATCCGGGTTCTCGATGTTCAGACCGGCCGCCTGCCAGCCGGCCATCTTCGCTTCGAGGTCAGGAAAAGAGAACCCGATGTGGTTGACGCCAGAGCCAACACTGACGTCGGTCGGGGGGCGCTCGAACCAGATGAGCTGCACGTCGCCAATTTGGCAGGCGTTCTCGCGGCCGAAGCCCTCGCAGCCCATGTGTTCCCCGTACCAGGCGACCGCTTCCTTGGCATCGGGGGCGGTCATATGCATGTGGTGATAGTCGGCGGCGGCAGCCACGCCAGGGAGCCCGACGAAGGCCGCGGCGACGGCGGCCGTCTGTGCCACGTGTGCCAGTCTTACCAATATCGACTTCATATTTCGATCCTCTAAGTGCTCGTGCAAACGGGCGTGCGAAGGGGCGTGCGAAGGCGTACCGCGTTACTCCGGGAGGCCTGGCATCTGCATTTTCTCGTATCCAGCTGGCGGTGCGAGCGCGTTGCTGAATGCGCCCTGCTCAAGCGCTTGCAGTGTGATGTTGGTCGCGCCGTTCTGGTCGTTCATGTTCATCCGCACGACCCCCCCGTCTGGTACGCCGGCGGCGTTCTGTATCTCGCGATATCGCTTGAGCTGATCCTGGGGACCCGCGCCGCCCATCATCGGCATCTGCATCGCCTCGAGTGCGTCGCCCATCCGGCCGAACAATTCAAACAAACCCGTATCGAGCTCCGAGGAGATCCAGACGGTGCTCTCACCGCCTTCGAGGCCGGTGACCCGTACCCCCTCCGCCGTCCAGGGACCGATCGTCTCCGTCTGGCCGGTCGGTTCGAAGCGCAGGTTCGCGACGTCGATCTTCGGCTCGTCGGCCCCGCCCGCTGCCGCGGGCATGCGGTCCATCATTTGGCGCATCATCTGGAGCTGTTGGTCGCCCATTTCCATGTAGCTCTTGTTGGCATGCTGGATCATCCGCATGGTCGGCGACGCGCCCGACGTGAAGACGATGGACATCTGCTGTGGCGCGGACATGTCGAGGCGGATGCCGTCAGTGGCGGCCCAGAAGTCCATCGTGATCGGGGCCTGGCCACCGGCCTCGATCTGGACGGTCGCCTTGACATCCTGGGCATGGGCGAGCCCAGCCGTGAGCACGAAAAGGCTGGCGGCGGCGAGTAGTGCTGGCCGGGTAGCGGATAGACGGGAGCGCATCATCAGTGTTCTCCTCAAGGAAAGACACACCGATTATACGCGTCGGGCGGAATGCTGTGGGGGGCTACTTCTTCTTCGGCACAACGACGAAAATCATCAGCAGGTGCAAAGCAAACGCGGCGACGGCGGTGATCAGGAACAACACGATTGGGTTCATCTGTCAGAACTCCCTGCTTACGGACAGTCGATATAGCCCAACATTGTAGCCCCATCGGGCGCGTAGCGGTAGGGCCCGGCGGTCTCGGGTGCTACGACGCGTTGGCCAGCTCCAGCCGCATCCCGCTCAGCCGCCGGTCGATCAGGGTCTCCGCCTCGGTCATGATCCGCGTGACCAGTTCCTGACAGGTCGGGATGTCCTGAATGAGTCCCGCCACCATCCCCGCCGACCAGATCCCGCCGTTGGTCTCTCCCGCGTGGAGGGCGGCGCGGCCGCGTTCTCCGGCCACCAGGTGCTTGATGTCGTCGATCGTCGCGTCGCCTCCGGCCTCGATCGAGCGCACCTCGTCGGCGACCTGATTCCTGAACACCCGCGCGGTGTTCTTCAGGGTGCGGAAGATCAGGGCAGTGTCCCGTTCGGTGGCGTCGACCAGTTGTTGCTTGATGTTGTCGTGAATCGGCGCTTCGCGCGTCGCCATGAACCGCGTGCCCATATTCATCCCGTCGGCGCCGAGCGCGAGCGCGGCCACCAGTCCACGCGCGTCGCCGAACCCGCCCGAGGCAATCATCGGAATGCTGATTTTGTCAGCGGCGCAGGGAATCAGCACCAGCCCTGGGATGTCGTCCTCACCGGGGTGTCCGGCGCACTCGAATCCGTCGATGCTGATGGCGTCGCACCCGATCGCCTCCGCCTTTACGGCGTGGCGCACCGACGTGCACTTGTGGATGACTTTGATGCCGGCCGCCTGGAAGCCGGGGAGAAAAGGCTGCGGGTTGTTGCCGGCGGTTTCGACAATCTTGATGCCGGACTCGACGATGGCCTGCGCGTAGTCCTGATACGGGACCGGCTTCAAGGTCGGCAAAATCGTCAAGTTCACGCCGAACGGCTTGTCGGTCATCTCCCGCGTACGAGCGATTTCGGCCGTCAACGCCTCTGGGGTCGGCTGGGTCAAGGCGGTGAGGAAGCCGAGGGCTCCCGCGTTGGCCACGGCCGACACGAGTTCCGCGATGCCGACGTGCTGCATGCCGCCCTGCACGATCGGATGTTCGATACCAAAGGTATTCGTGAAGCGAGTGTGAATCATTGGTCCTGGGTGTCCTACGCCGGTTGCCGGCTCGCCGCAGTATAGCTGCTGTGTCGTTGCGGGAACACCCGTACGTCAGGGCCGCCCTTGCCCGTTCCCGGCGCATGGCCCCCGGTGGGCAGGTGCGTTGGCGTGGGATCAGCTCGCGCGCTCGAGCGGCCGTGGCGCGGGTGATGTGTGGCTCGAGCGGTCGGTGTGATCCGGTGCGGTGGAGTCCGTGCTCCCGGCGTGGATCTCGAGAATACCGTGCTGGGCGAGTGTATCGAGGTCCTCATCCTTGCGTCGCCGCGCGACGACCGGGTCGGCGTCGTGTGCGCCCACCACCCCGACCCATTGGTTCCGACCACTCGACTTGGCGCGGTAGAGCGCCCGATCGGCCAGGTCGAGAACCTGTTCCCAGGTGAACAGCGTCGGGGCACGCTGAATGAAGGGATAAAAGCTGAATCCGACCGAACAGCTCAGCCCAACCGTGTCCCCATTGCCAAGCTCGAATCGATGGCTTTCCACGGCACGGCGCAGGCGATCAGCCAGGCCGGCGGCGATGTGCGTATCCGCCTGTCGTCCCACCAGGAGAAATTCGTCTCCGCCCCAGCGAATGAGCGTGTCCGTTTCGCGGCACACCTGCGTCAGCAGCTCCTTGGTCTCGACGATGACCCGGTCCCCGGCCTGATGGCCGTACGTATCGTTGACCCCTTTGAGCCCGTCCAGGTCCAACATGACAAAGAGCAGCGTGGTGTCCATCTGGCGCGGATCGTCCGGCGCGGCATCGCGGTGATTGATGCGAGCGCGGCGAATCCTCGCCAGGTCCTTCGGAATCTCGTTCGCCAGATAGCGCCGGTTCCACAGCCCCGTCAACGAATCAGTGACGCTGACCTCCTGAAGTCTGGTGTTGAGCCCCGCCAGTTCCCGATTTTGCGACGCGAGTTCGTCGGTTCGTGCGCGGACTTCGCGTTCGAGGCGATGGCGGTAGTCGGCTTGGTGTTCGCGCTTGCGCCTCTGCGGACGCACAAGTTTCGCGACGGTGCCGATGCCAAGCACGGTGTACACCAGAATGGCCCACCCGGACAGCCACGGCGGTGGCCCTACCACCAGCGCCAGCGACAATCCCTCTTCGTTCCACACGCCGTCGTTGTTTGAGCCCTGCACGCGCAGCGTGTACTCGCCGGCCTCCAGGTTCGTGTAGGTCGCTCGCCGCACGTCGCCGACGTCGTTCCACTCGCTCTCGAAGCCCTCGAGGCGATAGCGATACTGGTTCTGATCGGGTGCGGTGAAATCCAGCGCCGCGAATTCGAAACCGATGACCGAGTCTTGGTAGCTGAGCGTCATCGGGTCACCGTTCCCTGCACCCTCCCATGCGAACGCCCGGTTGAATTTCAGAAACTTGGTCAAGACAACCGGCGGCACATGTTCGTTGTCCTCCACGAGGTCAGGCCGAAAGATGTTAAATCCGTTGGCCCCGCCGAAGAACATCCGGCCGTCACGGCTTCGAAAATACGCGGCGAACATGAAGTTGTTGCCTTGCAACCCGTGGGTGACGTCGTAGGTTTTCGTCCGACCAGTGGAGGGCGTCAGGCGCGTGATCCCACGACTTGTGCTCAGCCAGAGATCTTGCGTGTCGTCTTCCAGGACCCCGTAGACGGCGGGGCTTCGTAGTCCGTCACTGCGCCCATATCGCCGAAAGACAGGGTTGAGCTCGCGTCGGTTGGTCGGTTCCCAGTAGTTCAGGCTGGCGAACTGGGTCCCGATCCACAAACCGCCATCGCGGTCCTCGTGGATGGTCCAGGCCAGATCGCTGCTCAGACTCGTCGGGTCATTGGGGTCGTGACCGAAGTGCGAAAATGTGCCGCTCTGGCGATCGAACCGGCTGAGACCAGCGCCATCGGTGCCGATCCAGACGGCGCCGGTGTCGTCGTGGTGCAGGGCCAGGACACTGTCACTACCGAGGCTGTTTGGGTTGTCCGGGTCGTGCTGATAGCGCGCGAACGTCTGGGCGTCCGGGTCGAGTTGGTTGAGCCCGCCTCGGTAGGTGCCGATCCACAGCGCTCCGAACTCGTCGGCCGCGATGGCCGTGACTCCGTTTGCGCTCAGACTGGTTGGGTCGTCTGGGTCGTGGCGGTAGTGGTGGAACCGGCCTGTGTGTGGGTCGAACCGGTCGAGACCCATTTCAAACGTGCCGATCCAAATGTGATCGGCAGCGTCCGCGTAGAGCGCCATGACCTTGTCGTCGCTGAGGCTCGACGGGTCGTCGGGGTCGTGGCCAAACCGGGTCATGTTCCCCGTCTCGGCATCCATTCTGGTCAAACCGCCGCCGTAGGTGCCGATCCAGATGTTACCGCGCGCGTCTTCCGTGAACGCGTTGACGACATCACTCCCCAGTCCGTCTGCCGCGTCGGGGTTCCGCCGGTAGAGTTCGAATGCGCCGGTCGCGAGGTTCCACTTGTTGAGGCCGTTGTGGGTGGCGACCCACAGCAGGCCTCCCGCATCCTCGACGACCGTGTTGACTCGGTCGTCGCTCAGGCTCGCTGGCTCCGCTGGGTCGTTGGCAAAGTTGGCGAACCCGCGCGCGTCGGAGATCCAGCGGCTGAGGCCGTCGTCGGTCGCCACCCAGAGCGCGCCGGAGGAGTCTTCGTACACGTCCCGCACATTTCCACCCACGAGTGGACCCGGCCCAGGTGTGTCCTGTGAAAAGTGCGTAAATCGCTGCGTGGCTCGATCGAACCGGTCGAGTCCGTTCTCGTAGGTGCCCACCCAAATGAAGCCGTCACGCGTTTCGCGAATCACACGCACGCGGTCATCGCTCAAGCCCTCTGGGTCATCGGGATCGTGCCGAAGGTGCCGGTGGCGGCATCCAGGGCGTTCAGGCCGCCGTCCGTGCCCACCCACAACTGACCCCGGCTGTCCTCGAAGATGACGCGAACGATGTCGTGGCTCAGGCTTGAGGGGTCTGACGGGTCGGTCACGAATCGCTCGAAGGCATTGCGCTCGGGCAGGAATCGATGCAGTCCGCCTCCATGCGTGCCGACCCAGAGGTCCCCCCGGGTGTCCTCGACCAACGACCAGACCCAACCGACCGCCAGCGACGTCGGGTCCTGGGGATCGTGATCGAAGACGGTGAAGTCGTAGCCGTCATACCGGTTCAGCCCATCCTGTGTGCCGAACCACATCAGGCCCTGACGGTCTTGGAGCACGGCGTGGACCCCCTCATGGGACAGGCCGTCTTCCACCGACAGGTGTCGGAACAGGACGTTAGGTACCGGCTGCGCCTGCACGGGAGGGCCGGTCCCCAGGAGCAGCGTCAGGGCGATGAGCCCCGTGACTCCGGACAAGCCGGTCAACGGTGCGCGTGGCTGGGGGGCCAGGGAAGTCATCAGGAGTCGGTTAGGGGCTGGGTGCTGGCGTCAGGTCGTTCGCGGTGTCGGCGTCTGTCGGCGGACACGGCCCCTCTGTCGCCGGTTCGTTCGGAGTGTGCCCGTTGACTGCCACCGGGGGTCGACTGTCGACCGTGGCCGTTCGGTCAACGCCTATCCGCAACGTGTCGTCGCTCGCCTTGAGTTCGCGCAGCTGGATTCGGGTCATTCGAGCACCAACGGCGTTGATGATGCCGCGCTGGTGGGTAATCTCGCCGCCAGCGGCGCACACGGCCTCGATGACGGCATCGAGGTTCGACCCCTGTGAGCACCGCTTCGCGCGGCTCCTCCCACGCTGGCTGGGCATGCGGGACCGCCTGGACACACCACAGGGCGGCGCACACGGCGATAGCTCGCGTTCGGAGGTCCATGCCCTCTTGATAGCAAGAAGTTCGCCAGCTTCGCGTCTCTGAGTTCCACGCCAGTAAGGCCTGTATTGTCAGTGCTTTGCAGCGCGAACCCTGGTGGCGCTGGCGATCGGCTGTTCGTTGCCAGAACGACGATTCCGTCGCACTGTGCACGAACGAGACATCGACAGCCTACTTGCCTCTGGGGGCGAGCGCGGCCGACAATGGGGGCAACAAGTGACGACGACCCATCATGCATATTGACCCTGTTTCTCCCGTGATTGGCGCCGAGGTCTCCGGTGTCGACCTGGCCGCACCACTGTCTCCCGAGGCGTTCCAGGCGATCCACGATGGCCTGATGAATCACCTCGTGCTGTTCTTTCGCGACCAGGAGCTGTCGTTCGAGCAACACAAAGCGCTGGGCCGACAGTTTGGGGACCTTCACATTCATCCCGCGGCGCCCAAAGACGGCGCCCACCCCGAGATTCTGGTCGTGCACGGGGACGCGAGCGTGAAGTTCGTGGCGGGTGAGACGTGGCACTCTGACGTGTCGTGCGACGCCACGCCGCCCCTGGGGAGCATCCTCCGCGTGGAGCAGGTGCCGACGTCAGGCGGCGACACCCTGTTCGCCAGTATGTACGCCGCCTACGAGGGTCTGTCGGACCGCATGCAGCGGTTCGTGAGCGGCCTCATCGCCGTCCATGACGGCCGGCAATACTACGTGGGCCGCTACGGGGGGGGTAACCTGCGAGACGGGGAGTATCCCGCGGCCGAGCACCCCGCCGTACGGACGCATCCGGTGACCGGCCGATCGGCCCTCTACGTGAACGAAGGATTCACGGTCGGATTCAAGGAGCTCAAGCCGTCCGAAAGCCAGGCCCTGCTCGGTTTCCTGGTGCGCCATTGTGCGCAGCCGGAGTACCAGTGCCGTTTCCGCTGGCATCGGAACTCCGTGGCGTTTTGGGACAACCGATGCACGCAGCATCACGCCATTTGGGACTACTACCCCCAGACCCGGCATGGGTATCGGGTCACGATCCAAGGCGATCGCCCGTTCTACGACCCCAAGCGTGGGCCGAGCGCCGCGGGGCGGTAGCGCGCCGGCCCCATCTAGCCGGTGAACAATCCCACCACCGTGATTGACGCCGTGACGCACACGGCGGCACCGAGCGTCATCCAGATGCCCACCTTGGCCATGTCGCGAATTGAGAAATATCCGGCCGAGTAGGGGAGGACGTTGGTCGGACTTTCGGTGACGAGGATGAAGGCGAGGGTCGACGTAAACGCGGCCGGGGCGGCGATCGCCCAAGGGTCGAGCCCCAGGTCGATCGCGAGTGCCAGCAGAATTGGCATGATGAGCGAGCCGGTCACCGTGTTGCTGGAAAACAGCAGATGCAGCATCGCGACCGCGATCACGATGACGAAGGGTCTGGCCAGGGCGGGGACCAGGATCAGGTTGCCCAACAATAGTTGGGCCAGCCATCGCGCCGCACCGGTCTCGAACACCGCGAGTCCTAGCGAGAGCCCGGCGACGATCAACATGACCCCGCCCCAATCCATGTTCTGCTGGGCCTCCTTCCAGGTCATGACGCGAATGGTCGGGAGAAACAGTATCAGTCCGCCCAGGAGTGCGACCGCTTGAACCGGCGGGTCGACCCGTCCACCGGTCAGGCCCGCCATCCACGGGGTGACCAGCCAGGCGGTGATGGTCAACGCGAAGATCACCAGCGTCTTGCGCTCCACCGGCCGGAGCGGCCCGAGCGCGGCAAGCTTGGCGTCGATGTCCGCTTCCTCGAACGGCAGCCGCTCGAGTTCTGGAGGAAACATGCGCAGGAGAAGCCACCATCCGAGCGGAATCATCAGCAACGCCGCCGGCACGCCGAGCAACATCCACTGTCCGAATGAAATGGACAGACCCGCCAGTTCCTCCAGATAGCTCAGCGCGATCAGATTCGCGGCGGTGCCGGCCGGGGTGGCGATGCCGCCGATCAGCGGACCGTACGCGCACGAGATCATCAGCGCCCGGCCGAAGTTGCTCTTGAGCGGCTTGAGCCCGGCGTCTGCGAGCACGCCGACGCCGAGCGGCAACATGACAGCGGCCACGGCCATATCGGTGATCCACATCGAGAGCAACGCACCCGCCGTGATGAATCCAAGCAGGACGCGGTCCGTTCGGGTGCCGGCAAGTCGCAGCACGTGCAGCACCATCCGGGTGCCCAACCCCGAGATGGTGAAGCCGGTCGACAAGAAGAGCACACCGATGAAGAACACCACCAACGGATTGCCGAACCCGGCCTGCACGGCAGACGCGAAGTCCGTGATCCCGAACGCTGGAATGAGAATCAGGACGAGTAGCGATGTGGCCGGGAACGGCATCGCCTCGGTGACCCACAGCGTGACGGCAAAGAGCAGAATCGCCAGGCACGTCTTGCCCTCGACGGTCAGGGCAATCAGCTCGCCGCCTCGCTCCAACGGGGCTGGCGTCGGCAGCAGATGCACGACCGCCATCAGCGCCGCGGCGGCGGCGAAGAAGTACAGCCCGCGGTCTCGGGGGGCCGGTTCGGTCACGAGGTGGCTTGGACTTTCTGCATGCGCCGCAACTTTTCCATACTTCGCCGGCCCGCGCCAGGCGACCGCGCGCCCGGGCCAGGGGACTGCGTACGCGGGCGGCTCAGGTTGCCCGGGCCAGCTTACGCGTACGCGGTGGGCTACATGCCGGGTGGGGTGAATCGCCCATCGGTTGCGGTCCAGCCGCCGTCGGCCATCAGCAGACTGCCGGTCACGAAGCTCGCGGCATCAGATGCAAGAAAGACCGTGGGGCCCACCATTTCGTCGGCTGTCGCCCACCGGTTGAACACACTCTTGGCCGCGTAGGCACCGTGCCAGTCTGGATCGTCCTGAATCTGCACGGTGAGTGGCGTGGTCACCACACCAGGTCCGACCGCGTTGACCCGCACGCCTGACGGACCGAATTCGGCGGCGGCGGTCCGGACGAGCTGGACGATGCCCGCCTTGGTTGCTGCGTAGACCGACTGGCCCGGTTCGACGACTGTGGCCCGAATGGACGAGAACAAAATGATGCTGCCGCTGCCTTGGGCCGTCATGAGCCGGCCGGCGGCACGGAGGACGCGAAAACTGCCCTTGAGGTTCAGTCCAACCACCCGGTCGAACTCGTCGTCGGTGTAATCGACCAGTCGCTTGCGGACGTTGACGCCGGGCGTGCAGACCACGACATCCAGCGACCCGTGTTGCTCGACGATGTCACCGAACGCCTGACTGACGCCGCTCCCGTCGGTGACGTCGAGTCGAGCCGCGTCCGCCGTGCCGCCCTCAGCCGCAATCGTCTCCGCCGTCCGCGTGCCCGCCTCCAGATCGATATCGAGACACCGGACGGTCGCGCCCTGTCTGGCACATCCGAGCGCCACGGCTTCGCCAATGCCGGACCCGGCGCCGATCACGGCCGCCACCTTGCCCCCGAGCCCGAATAGTTGATTCTCTGGCATCATGCCTCCCCTACTGGCGGCTCATTGTCCCGACCAGTCTGTGACCGTCTGGCCGCCACCAGTGCTGCCGCCACTCCGGCCGCGCCGAGTCCTAGCATCGCCGGGGTCAGTCCAGCGATTCCTCCCGCACCGGCGGTGACCCGCACCAACAACAGCACCGACACCCCGGCCACGATCGATGTCATCGCCTCCCGCGTGCGGACCCGTCCGGTGTAGAGCCCGACGATCAGCGGGACGAACAGGCTGACCGCGAGCAGATCATAAAAGATGAGCAGCGCGGTGACGATCGACGTGGACAGTGTCGCGATGGCGATGCCCGCCACCCCTCCTGCCACCGCGGCGCGGCGGGCGACGGTAAGCACCTCAGCGTCGGTGGCCTCCGGTCGGACGAATCGGGCGTAGAGGTCCTTGGACAGTGAGGTCGCCAGCCAGAACAACATGGCGTCGGCCGAGCTGACCTCGGCCGAGAAGATGGCCGCCAGGGCGACGCCGCCCAGCAACGCGGGCAGCGTCTCCAGCAGCAGGGTCGGCAGTGCCAGGTCCGGGTCATCGAGCTCGGGTGCGACCATGCGCGCCGTCATCCCGAGCAGCGTCGGGGCGGCGGCGAAGACCAGCAGCGCCACGGCGTTCAGTCCGACGCCGATGCGGACCGCCCGGTCGTCGCGCGCGGCGTAGACCCGTTGCACGATGCCTGGTGAGACGATGAACGCTGGACCAACGCTGGCCAGGTAGAACCAGCCTGAGTCGCCGCCCTGCCAGAAATTCCAGAAGTCCTCGATGTGCCGGGTGGCCCCCAGCACCGACGACAACCCGCCGACCGAACTCAGGATGACCGGAAAGACCACCAGGAAACCCACCACCAGCACCGCAAGCTGCACCGCGTTGACCCACACCGAGGCGAGTAGCCCGCCGGCCGTGAAGTACACCGTGACGACCACCCCGCCGATGACCGAACCGAGACGCGGATCGATCCCGGTGACGGCACTGAGCACGATGCCCATCGCCACCAGCTGCCCCGCGAGGAGGGACAGGCCGCCGGCCCAGAGAAGGACCGCCACCGTGGCTCGCACGGATGGGCCGTAGCGGTGCTCGAGATAGTCTCCGACGGTGCGCAGATCGTGACGGGCTGCGATGCGGCGCAACTTCGGGCCGATCCAGAACGCAAGGACCAGGGAGCCGAGTCCGGCCGACCCGACCCACCACCAGCCGCTCAGCCCATCGCTATAGCCCATCTGGGCGGCGCCCATGGTTGAGCCCGCCCCGATATTGGCGGCCAGTAGGGTGGTGAAGATGAGTCCGGGGCCCAGTCGTCGGCCGGCCACGAAAAAGTCGCTGGCGTTGTGCACCTGTCGGCCTGCCCACAGCCCGACCCCCATGAGCAGGCCGGCGTAGATCAGCAGGATGACGAGAGGGAGATTCACCGGCCGGCCTGGAGGTCTCGCGCGGCGGGGTATCCGGGAATGCCGGTGGCTGCCCGTGCGGCTCGGACGATCGCGTCGGCCATCGCCTCGGCCGCCAAGGCGCCGACGGTGCCGAGGTTGATCGGTTGATCGTAGACGCCAGTGGCCAGCGCAAAGATGGCGTCGCCGTCGTTCGGCGTGTGCGCGGGCGCGATGGCCCGCGCGAACCCGTCGTGGGCCATCTGTGCCATCACGGTCGCCTGCGCCTGCGTGAGCGTGGCATTGGTGGCCACGACCCCGATCGTGGTGTTCTCTCCGCGTCGACTCTGACCGGGTCGTCCTGCCCGTAGCAGGACCCGGGCATCCGCGAGCGTGCGGCCGTCCTCGCTGCGCACCCCCGCCACGACCTGGCCCGTGTCTGGGTCGATGATGTCGCCCACCGCATTCACCGCCACCAGTGCGGACACGACCAACCCGCTGGGCAGCGAGATGGAGGCCGATCCGACGCCGCCTTTCATGGCTCGGCCCGCGCCGCCCGTCTTGCCGATCGTGGCCCCGGCGCCGGCCCCGACATTGCCCTCGGCCACCGGTCCTGACGTAGCCGCCTCGGCCGCACGGTAGCCGCAGTCCGCGGTGGGTCTGATGGTCGGGTCGTCGCCGACCCCCAGATCAAAAAGGATGGCGGCCGGCACGATGGGCACCTTCGCCACACGCGTGTCGAATCCGATGTCCCGCTCCTCCAGGTAGCGCATGACGCCGCTGGCCGCGTCGAGCCCGAACGCGCTGCCGCCGGCCAGGACGATGGCATGCACCTCCTGCACCGCCTTGGTCGGGTTCAACAGGTCGGTTTCGCGTGTCCCCGGTGCGCCACCTCGCACATCGACGCCCGCGACCGCGCCGTCCTCAGTCATCACGACCGTGCAGCCGGTGGGCCGTCCCGTAAGGGTATGATGGCCGACCTTGATGCCCGGGACCGCCGTCAGACCGCGGTCCGTCTGTGAGAAGGTGCTCGGCTGGACCATCATGCCCCCGGCGATGCAAGCCACGCCCGCGACCAGGCGTGGCCGCCACCGCTGGGCGCCCGGTCGTGGTGTCGTGCTGCGGCTGGCGTAAGTCGGCATCGATTCCTGTGAACGATTGACTCTAAGGATAATGCAGCCAACGCCAATCGCACGGGTTTTGACCGAGGTCGAGCGGGCGACCGACGAAATCATCGATTTTGCCGCGGCGCTCGTGAGGGTCCCGACCGTCAATCCCCCCGGTGAAGCGTATGAGGCCTGTGCGCAGCTGCTCGGTGGACGGCTCCGGGACTGTGGCTTTGAGGTCGAGCATCTGGTGCCAGAGGACCGGCCCGAGCATTCCTCCCGCTACCCACGCGTCAATGTGCTTGGCCGACGGACTGGATCAGCCCCGGGCGGTTCGGTCGTGCATCTGAACGGCCATCTCGACGTCGTGCCTGCCGGTGAGGGGTGGACCTGCGACCCCTTCGGCGGCGTCGTCCGCGACGGTCGCCTCTATGGTCGCGGCAGCAGCGACATGAAGGCGGGGATTGCGGCGGCCGTCTACGCCGCCGAGGCCCTCCGTCGGGCTGACATTCCGTTGGTGGGGGGTATCGAGATCAGCGGTACGGTCGACGAGGAAAGTGGGGGCCTGGCCGGGGTGGCGTGGTTGGCCGAGCAGGGGCACCTGTCCGCCGACCGGACGGACTACGTGATCATCCCGGAGCCATTCGGGCCGGGTCGAATCTGTGTCGGGCACCGCGGCGTGTATTGGTTCGATCTGGTGACGACGGGACACACCGCCCATGGGAGCATGCCGTTCCTCGGTGTGAATGCGATCGACCAGATGACCACGGTGCTGGAGGCGATCAAGACGCGTCTCGCGCCTCGTCTGGCGTCACGAACGACCGCGCTGCCGGTGGTGCCCAGCGAGGCGCGGCAGGCCACGCTCAACCTGAACAGCATCATCGGCGGACAAATCGGGCCAGCGGCGCAGACGCCCTGCGTGCCGGATCGGTGCGTGGCGACGTTCGACCGACGTTTCCTGCCGGAGGAGAGTCTTGAGGCTGTCAAGGCCGAGGTCGAGCGCCTGTTGACGGAGCTCGCCGATGAGCATCCGGGGTTGCGCTGCGAGCTGCGTGACCGGATGGTCGTACAGCCTCTGCGTACCCCCGAGGACTCGCCGCTCGTGAGGGCGTTGTCCACGGCGGCCGAAACGGTGACCGGGTCCGCGACCCTGGTGGCCAGCCCGGGCACCTATGACCACAAGCATGTGGCCCGCATTGCGGGGATCGAGCAGTGCGTGGCCTATGGTCCCGGCACGCTCGAGCTGGCGCATCAGCCCGACGAGTGGTGTGGTGTCGACGACATCGTGCAGGCCACGCAAGTGCTCGCCCTGACGCTGCTGGAACTTGCTGGTGGCGCTGCGCCGCGTGGCTAGCGGTCCGTGGTGAAAGTCCCGCGTCGGTCGAATGCAGCGGAACTTTCGCCACGGGCTGTTAGCGGTGTGCTGGCCCCGTCACGTCCCTGGGTGTGCGCGCGATGTAGAGCAGATTGTCGGACATCGCTCGAGGCAGAAGCGAGGTCAGCACGCGCGGATAGTGCCACGCCGTGCCGGGGATACGACCGCGCTCGGTGTACTCGATCGCAGCGTCCGTGAGGCCGAGCTCGGCGCCGATACGCCGGAGGTCGCTGTCAAGCAGCGCCGTGATGTGGGCCGGATACTCCGCGTCCTGGAAGGCCGAGAACTGCCCCTTCACGCACAACGTGAGGAGGCTCAGCGCGCTACGCTGGTTCGGGGTCGTGAGAATGATCCATCCGCCAGGCCTGGCCAATCGAATGAGCTGTCTGACAAGTGCGCGCGGGTTCTCCAGATGCTCGATGGTTTCCACCGCGGCCACCACGTCGGCACCGGTCGCGCTGGCGGGGAGCCGTGCCTCGCCATCGAGGTCCAGCTCGTGAAATTCGACCGCATCCGGGAAGTCGTCGTAGCGCACGCCGTCCACCCCGACATACTCCTCGAACCGATTCTGCACGAACGGCCGGAGCGCACCACGACCTCACCCAATGTCGATGAAGCGGCGGCCGGCAATATCGCGCGCCGCCAATGCTGAGGCCACGAGGCGATAGATCGCGTGATGGCTGGCGCCGAGACTCAGGCGGGCGTGCGCGTCGAGCACGCGACTGGTCGAGGGCTCAGGCGAGGCGGTCACCAGGGGTGATGATAGCAGCCCCGTTGAGCACATCCCGCATCGCATGTAGCAGCGCGTCCCGCGTGAACGGTTTCTCAAGGAGCCGTTCCCGTGCGGGGTCCACGATGCTGGGATCGAAGTATGTCGTGCCGCTGTAGCCGGACATGTACAGCACCTTCGCGTCCGGACACGTGCGTTCCAGGCGGGTCACCATCTGCTTGCCATTCATGCCGGGCATGATGACGTCGGTCAGGACGAGATCGATCGGGTCCGCGAACTTATTGACAAGTCCGAGGGCTGATTCGGGTGACGCGGCGTCCAGCACGCGATACCCAGCGCACCGTAAGGCGTGTCCGGTGAACGCCCGCACGGCGTCATCGTCTTCAACCAGCAGGACCGTCTCGCCTTGTCCCGGCGTCGCAGCGACAGGATCCGGGCGACGAGCCACCGGCTCAGCGGGTTGATCGGTGCACGGGAGCGAAATCGTAAAACAGGTGCCGTCTCCAACCACGCTCTCGACTTCGATGTAGCCCCCCAGCTGTTTCACGGTGCCGTAGACCGTGGCGAGCCCCAGTCCAGACCCCTTGCCGGTGTCCTTGGTCGTGAAGAAGGGGTCGAAAATCTGCGCACGTGTGTGGGCGTCCATCCCGGTGCCGGTGTCGGCGACGGAGAGTATGGTGAACCGTCCCGCCGGCATGACGAATGCTCCGCCGTTCGACGCGGCGCGGTCAATGGTCTCGGTGGTGATGGTCAGTCGGCCGCCCTCAGGCATGGCATCGCGTGCGTTGACCACGAGGTTGACCAGGATCTGTTCGAGCTGCGTGATGTCGGCGGTGACGGCAGCAAGGTCCGTCGCCAGTCGGGGCTCGATGGTGATGTCCTCGCCGATCAAGCGCTCCATGAGTTGGTGCACATCGCGCACAATCACGTTCAGGTCGACGACCGTCATCTTCAAGGCCTGCCGCTTGCCGAAGGCCAGTAACTGGCGGGTCAGCGCGGCCGCCTTCTCGCCGGCTCGCTGTATTTCCAGCGCCTCCGCCCGTAGTGGAGCGCGCGGATCCGACTGACTGACGATGGACTCGCTGTAGCCGAGAATCGCGGTCAAGATGTTGTTGAAGTCGTGCGCGATGCCCCCCGCCAGGCGTCCCATTCCCTCCAATTTTTGAGAGCCGACGAGCTGCTGTTCAAGGGCGCGTCGTTCGGTGATGTCTTCTGCGATGCCGATGATCCGGCGCACGATGCCGTCGGGGTCCGGTACCGGCACGCCGCGGTCGTGGAGCCATCGTGTCTCACCACCATGCACCACGCGGTATTCCGCCCTGAAGCCTTGGCGCAGTGCCGGAGGGCGCAACGCGTTGAGCACGGGGGCTCTATCGTCGGCATGAATGGCCTGAAGCCATTCGGCGTTGGTGGCTTCGCCGGCCCGCCCTGTTGGTCCCCAGATCCGCTCGTAGGCCGCGTTGACGTAGGTCAACGCGGCGTCCAGCGCATTCCGAACCCAGACGACATCGCGAGTCTGTTCGGCCAGCTCTCGAAACGTACCAGGGTCGGTCGCCGGCGAGCCTGGCGACGCGTCGAATCGGTCCTGAGGATGGCGTGCGGCAACGGTGGCGGATCTGTGCACAGGCGTCTCCCGTGTTGCCCTGGCGCCGGAGCTGACTCTGGTTGCGCGCAGGGGTAGCCGACGGCAGACATGTCGTCCCCGCCACACGGGTGTAGAGCAAGTTTTGCGCCCAGCTGTCACCGGATCGCGATAAACCGCGAATTGACAGGACTTAGCAGACGTCGAGGGGCAGCCGGGGTGACCGGGCAGCGGTCGTGTGGCCCCCACGTGGGGGGAGCGGACGCGCAAAAGTGTTGGCGCGATCTCGGTTTCGGAATCAGCGTGGTGCGGCCGACTAGTCGTTGTTTTCGGTCGAGACGCCCCGAAGCGGTTTGCCGGCCAGGTAGGACTCGTACTGCTCATCGGACATGAACGCGATATCCGTCCACCCGTGCCCCATCTCGTCCATCGTGCGCGAGCCCCAACCAACCCAGGCCGTGGGGTCCGGGTTGTGACGGTTGTTGGCGGTGTTGTCGTGCCAGGAGACCGTGTGCAAGATGGTGCCTTTCGGGAACAGGTGGGGTTCCTTGAAGGCGTAGACGAGCTGCCAGGCCTGCTCGTAGTCCGTGACGTCGGTCAGGACCTCGCGGCGGCCGTCGATGTGAATCGCCTCGAGCAGCATCCGGCTCCCGCGGAAGTGCATGTGCGGTTGAAAACTGAGCACCATCGCCGCCTGGGGAAGCGGCCAGAACCGTTCGTGTCGCACGACTGATTCCGGCGGAATGCTCATCAGCGCCACGCCATTCAGTGTGTTGTCATCGATGATGGCACCGGTCGGCATGCGATCCGCGTGCAGGTCGAGGTCGTATCCGGCTCTCAGCAAGCGGTCTTCGACCGCCTCGCGGTTGAGTTTCCAGTCATGGCCGATCCCGGTGCGGATACGGTGGGCGGTAACGATCAGTTCGGGCACTTCACCCTTGGGGTAGAACTTGATGCCGACCTTCTGCCGGTCGATGGTTTCCTCGCCCCAGGGGTGGTAGTGCGGGGCGAAACGGAACTGCCCGCCCGCTGGAAGCTTCCGTCCCGTGCCGTCCGGATAGAACTGGCCGGTGCTGCCCATCGCGTACTCGATCAGGTCGATCTCGCGCGTGTTGGACCCCATGCCAAGCCGGAATTCGTCGCGGTTCTCCACATCGTCTGGCACGCTCACGTACACGTGCGAATGATGGACGCAGCAGTACGCCTCGGGGATGATCTGGACCCACTTGACGTATCTATCTTCGGTCAACCCGGGATCGACGGTTTCCGATGGATAGAAGTCCGCACCCTCGGCCGGAATCTGAAAGCCCTCTTCCATTTGCACGATCAGGTCAGGCTCGCCGTAGGTCCATTCGTTCAGCGTGGCGAGCTCCAGTGGCGGTGGCGCGTCCTCCGGGTTTCCGCGTGGGGCGCCGGCCGAGACCCAGTTGACGATGGTGGCGATCTCGCTGTCGGTGAGAGAGGGGTCGGCGACATACTCGCCAATGCTGCGGTCGAGATGCCACGGCGGCATCTGCCGGGCGACGACACGGTCGCGGATGGCGCGGGCCCAGGGACGCGTGTCTTCGTATGTCAGCAGCGACATCGGCGCGCCTGTGCCGGGACGGTGGCACTGCTGACATGACCGTTGCAGCACTGGTAGCACGTCGCGTGTGAAGGTGGCGCCCTCGGCCGCTGGTGCGTTCTGTCCGGCCCTGGCTGGAGACGGTGAGACAGCGCCGAGCGCGGTGACAACGACGACAAGGGCGACGGCTGTCGAGACAGCGCGCATGGCAGTCCTCCAGGGAGATACAGATAGATCGATAGGAGGGCAGTGTAGTGTTCCGCTTCAGGGCAGCGCAAGATGATTCCCTGGATGGTCCACGCGGCGCGCACGGTTGTCGCGACGCCCTGCGTCGTGATAGATCGTGTCGCAACGGGCTACGGCGTATACCGCACTGGCCGCCCCGCGACGGGTGGGTGAGAGTGGTTGGCTGTTGACGAGAACCTGGAGAGCACTATGAACGTCTGCCGTTGTCGCGTCCTGTGGACCCTTGCCGCCGTGGTCGTGCTGGCCGGCTCCACCAGTATCCCTGCCGTGGCCCAGCAGGAGCCGATCTACGCCGTCTACGACGGGTTCCTCGTGACCGAAGAGGGGCTGCATGTGCTGGCCTTTGCCTATTTCAGCCATAACTTCGAGCCGATCACCATACCGGTCGGCCCGGGCAACGTGTTCGACACGGACCCTGTCGACCGCATGCAGCCGACCCATTTCTTACCCGGTCACCACCGTTTCCAGTGCGTCATGGTGATGGGTCCGGACTTTGATGGCGGTCTGCGCTGGACCGTGGACCACGCCGGGGTCTCCACGACGACCAGCGCTGACATGTTGCAGTACAACTGGGAGTTCGAAGAGCGTTCGGTGCGCAATGTGCTCCGCGACGTCGAGCCCGCCGAGGCGCCCCGGGGCGTGTGTCTGAACCGGTCGCCAACCGTCAGGTTTCTCGGGTTGCGGAACGGGCCCGACGGTGCCCCGGCGGAGGTGGCGGCGCCCCTCGGCGTCGAGCTGAAGCTCTTTGGCAGCGTCAGCGACGAAGGGTTGCCGCGCGCAGCCACCTTGGTCACCGAGTGGCGCATGTTGACCGGCCCGGGAACGGTGACCTTCAGTGCTCCGGACGAGCCGCGCACGCTGGCCTCGTTCGACGAACCCGGTGTCTATGAGCTGGAGCTGTGGGCGAGCGACGGTGAGCGGGAAGGCCGCAACCAGGTGGCCGTGACCGTCAGCCCCGCGCCCTGAATGCAGCGGGGCCGCCCGGTTCGAGGCGCAGCAACGTCAATCGCGCGCTGCGCAAATTCTCGCCATCATCGTCGATGTGGACGTCGGTCATGAACGGGGCGCGCTGCATCGCCTCCGACCAGGGCAGGGATGGGGACGCCTGATCCCGAACGTAGTGGATCAGTTTCAGCGTACGGAATCCATCGAACCAGTCGTGAAGGCGGCGAAGCCTGGTCACAGGGTCGGGTGCCTGTGCGGTGATGCCCTGCCAGGCCTGGGGCGCGCCCTGTGCAACCAGGAAGTGCCGCACGAGCGGCGGCATGCGAGCCACGACGTCGGCGGTCACCGTTGGGGCACCGTCGGGTCCCGCCGCGTCGGCGAGATGTCGCAGATCCGAGACGAGCTGCCTCACGGCGGCGAAACAGTCGGGGTGGTAGAGCTGCAGCTCGGCTCCGCGAGCCAGTTTGGCACTCTCGGAACCGGTTCCGAATGGCACGCGTTCGGAGAGTCGGCTGCGCAGCCGAATGGGATCTCCTGCCAGCGCGGTGACCGGGCCGAGTTTGCTCAGCTTGCCCAGGAGATAGAAGTCTTCCCCCGCGCGACGCCTCGGCACACCCCGCACCAGGGCGTACGAGCGCGCATCCACGACCATCGTGCTCCCCACGGTATGAAACGCGTAGGGCGATCGTGCCCACCGGAGCCCGCGCTCGAAGTACCGGAGTCGCAGTTCGTAGAGGGCCGTGGCGCGATCCATGCGGCGATCGCCGCCCGGTTCGTGCCAGAACGGGAACAGTGCTGCGGAGTAACCCGGTTCCAGCCGGGTGAGCCGCGCGAAGTAGTCCGCAGGCAGGTGCGCGTCGGCGTCGGTCATCGCAATCAGTGGGTGGCGCACGCGCTGTGCCACGATGAGCGACAGCGCCAGATCTGCCCCAATTTTGCGCGCCAGGCCCACACCCTGACGTGCCGGTAATCGATGGCCGTCGGTGAAGCGGTCGACGACGAGCAGGCTCAGATTGGGGTGCTCGGTATCGCGGCCGATCCATCCGCCTGGTCCCAGCGCGACCAGCGAGAACCGGGTGGTGAGCGCTCGCATGCAGGTCGCGTTCGCCGTATCCACCGCCGCCGGGGCCCCGACCCGGCCGTTGACCACAACCACGACGAGCAGGCTCCCCGCCGCTGATGCGGCCGCGCGGTAGCCGTCCATGAAGTCGGGCGATTCCCCGTAGGCTGGCACCACAAGCACGAAGTCGAACGTGTCACGGCAGCGTGCCGCCAGATTCGCTTCAGGCTCGGCGTGACGCTGCCGGTACTGGGCTGACGCCTCGGCGACGGTGCGTCCGTTCTTATGCAGGGACTTCGGCGCCATAGGGCGTCCTCATCGTGTGTTGCGCAGCGATCGACGCGGTGGACGCGGCTCGGCGGCCTCCGCTATCTGGATTCCGATAGGCACCGCCGCCATCGCGACGACCGCCCCGCGGCCCGCGCAGCGTATCGCAATTGTGGCGAGGAACCCGACGGTGGTTGTGATAACACCGTCAGACCGACTAAAATTGTGGGCTTCGGCAGTGTCCGACCCACGGGTCGTACAGGACAACTGCAACGTGGTTTCCAGCGCGTTGCGCTCGGATTGGGCGCGGATGACTCAGATTCCGTGAACACCGAAGCATCCGGCACCGCCCAGGGGGAGATTTCGTGCGCGTACATATCGTTAATCCGAGTCACTTTTCCTTCGGTACGGGTTTCATTACCCCGCGCTGGATGTTTGTACTCGCGGCCGCGACGCCGGCCAAGTGGGGCGATCCCATCCTGAGCGATGAATCGCTCGAACCGTTCGACACCGACCGACTTGAGCAGGGGGACGTGGTCGGGATCGGGCTGCACACCGGCAACGCGCTCGTCGGCTATGCGCTGGGCGCACGTGCTCGGGCGCGTGGGGCCTGGGTGATTTATGGCGGCAGCCACCCGACGCTGTTTCCCGAGGAGGCCCTTGAGCGAGGCGGGGCCCATACCGTGGTCAAGGGCGACGGGGACGTCGCCTGGGGCCGGGCCATCGAGGACTGCGTCAACGGGACGCCGGAAGAGATATACGACGGTGGGCAGATAGATGCGGGCAAATTCCGCAAGGCTCGCTGGGACCTGATGAAGCGCGAGAGCTATGTCTGGGCGTCGGTCCAGACGGTGCGCGGTTGTCCCAAGCATTGTTCTTTCTGCTCGGTGTGGCGCACGGATGGTCAGGAGCCTCGGCAACGCGACGTCAATCCGGTGATCGAAGAGATTGTCGAGCTGCGCCGAATGGGCTTCAAGTTCATTGCCCTGGCCGACGACAACTTCTACCCGGTCACGCTCGAAGATCTCCGGATGGCCGGGCGTCGTGAGGACAAGACCCGGTATAACGAGCTCAAGGCGCTACGCGACGAGCGGTTCGAGTTGATGGAGCTGATGTCCCAGCTTCCCGACGATCTGAACTTCTTTACACAGATCACGATGGAGTCGGCCGAGGACCCAGAGTTTCTCGATGCGATGCGTCGGGCGCACATCAGAGGAGCGTTGGTCGGCATCGAAGCCGTCACGCCGGAAGGCCTGAAGGATGTCTACAAGGACTTCAACCTTGCGGGTGAGGATCTTGTGGAACGGTTGCAGATGTTCCGCAAGCATGGGGTCTATATCCTCGGCTCCTTTATCTTTGGCCTGCCGAGTGACCGCCCTGACACCTTCAATGCCACGGCCGAGCTGGCTAAGCGGGGTGACATCACCTTTGCGCAGTTCGTGACCCTGACCCCGTTCCCGGGGACTTTGGACTTCGAGAAGTGGGAGCGGGAGGAGGGTGACAACATGGCGAAGGTCGACGGCATTCCGGTCTCGCGCCACTGGCTGATCCCGCAAACGAAACGACCCAAGCTGCTGACGCCACACCCGGTGATGTCGGGCGAACAGATCCGTCAAGGCACCCAGAATGTGTGGAACAACTTCTACAGTCTTCAGGCGAGTTGGAAACGGTCCAACATTCTGAAATCGTTCAAGAATCGTGTCGCGTTCGTGGTGGCCTCGAAGGTGATGCTCAACGCGTTCGGCAACACCGGTCTGTCGACCGACAGCAACCGTGCGTCTCGCGCGACCAAGCTCGGCGGCATCGGGTTCTCGTTGCTCCAGAAGATGTTCGCGGCAACGCCGATGCCTGACCTGTTGGTGCCTGTGAGCCCAGAGCCGCAGGCGGCGCAGAAACCGGCGGCCTAGCCCCGGCCGGCGAGGTCGCCGTCTGGCTCTGCTCGCGTGCCCGTCCAGGGCGCGGTTCGCCCACCCAGACCCCGAGGCCGTGCTGTCGATCGGCGGCGGGTCCATGTGCTGGTCCTTCGTGGCGTTCGGTTCCGTACTTCAAGCGTGGAGGTCGTCGCATGATGTCGTCTACCCGACCCGTGTTGCCGTATGCCTGCGTTCTGCTCGTTGCGCTCGCGATGTGCGTGGCTGGAATCGCGACCGCACAGCCGCAGCCGCCCGACGAGCCGGAGACCCCGACCGCCTCTGCCGAGGGTGACCTCGCAGACGACGACGCGTCGGACCCGCCCGACGACGACGACGACGAGGACGACATCCAACCGTACGAGGACGTGATCACCGACGAGGCCGAGTCCGACGAGGGCGTCTTCATCGTGCATCGGCTGAACGACAAGGTGTTCTACGAGATTCCTCCGGCCGAGTTGGGGCGGGAGTTTCTGTGGGTGAGCCAGATTGCGCGGACCACCGAGGGCGTGGGCTACGGCGGACAGTCGCTCGGCAATCGGGTCGTGCGGTGGGAGCGTCGGGGCGACCGGGTGCTGCTGAAGAGCGTGTCGTATGCCATCGTCGCGGACGAGGCGGACCCGATCGCCGCGGCCGTCGCCTCTGCGAACAACGACACGATCGTCAAAGCGTTCGACATCGAGGCGCTGTCCGACCAGGACGCCCCGGTGATCGACGTGACGTCGTTGTTCGAGTCCGAAGTGCCGGAGTTCAGCGCACGGACGCAGTTGCAGGCGCGGGGGTTCGCCGCAGACCGGTCATTCGTCGAGGAGGTGCTCGCCTTTCCGCGGAACATCGAGGTCCGAACGACGCATACCTACACGCGCCCAGTGCCCACGACTCCGCCGACGGGGCGTCAGGCGCGACGAGGTGGCATGCGCCCAGGCAGCGCCACCGTACTGCTGCACTACAGCATGGTCAAGCTGCCTGAGCGACCGATGCAGCCGAGGTTGTTCGATGAACGCGTCGGCTATTTCTCGGTCCGCCAGGTCGACTACAGCCAGGACGAGCATCGGTCGCCGAACCGTCGCTACATCACCCGTTGGCGGCTCGAGAAACAGGACCCCGAGGCTGCGGTCTCGGACCCGGTCACGCCCATCACCTACTGGATTGACCCCGGCGACTCCGGCGAAATGGGTTGAGTACATGAAGCAGGGGGTCGAGGCCTGGCAGCCGGCGTTCGCCGCCGCCGGATTCTCCAACGCCGTGATTGCCAGAGAGGCGCCGTCGGTCGAGGACGATCCGGAGTGGAACGCGGAAGATGCGCGCTATTCGGTGATTCGCTGGTTGGCGTCCACGACGGAGAACGCCTACGGACCCCATGTCCACGACCCACGGACTGGCGAAATACTCGAAACGGACATCCAGTTCCATCACAACGTGATGAACCTCGTGCGTGATTGGTATTTCGTGCAAGTGGCCCCGCTCGACCCGCGGGCCCAGACGCTGCCGCTGCCCGACGATCTGATGGGTGAGTTGCTGGCCTATGTCGTGACACACGAGGTGGGCCATACCCTGGGCTTCCAGCACAACATGAAAGCCAGCTCGCTGTATCCCGTCGAGAACCTGCGGGATCCGGAGTGGCTCGCCACCATGAGCCACACCCCCACGTTGATGGACTATGCCCGGTTCAACTACGTGGCGCAGCCTGAGGATGACATTCCGGTGGCGGATCTGATCCCGAAGATTGGTCCCTACGACACCTGGGCGACGATGTGGGGCTACAAACCGATTCCGGATACGACCAGCCCAGACGACGAGGCGGCGACCTTGGACGAGTGGGCTCGCGAGCAGGACGACACGCCCTGGCTCAGGTTCACGACGGCCGGGGCCGGCGCGGCCGACCCGGGGCAACTGACCGAGGCCGTGGGGGATGCCGATGCCGTCGAGGCCACCAGGTTGGGGTTGAAGAACCTTGAACGGGTGGCGGCGATGCTGCTGGACGCAACCAGCGCGCCCGGCGACCCGTACGACGACTTGGAGGCCGTGTATGGCCGTCTCGTCGGGCAGTGGGCGACCGAAATGAATCACGTGGCCGCCGTCGTCGGTGGGTTTCGTTCCCAGCAGAAGCACTTCGGTCAGAACGGCGTGCGCTTCACCGCGATTCCTCGCCAGACGCAGGCGGACGCGATGGCGTTCCTGAATGACCACGCGTTTCTGACCCCGATGTTTCTGGTCGATCCAGAGGTGCTCCGTCGTATCGAACCGGTGGGCGTGTTGGATCGGATCAAACGGGGCCAGACGCGTGTGCTTCGCGCATTGTTGAACGCGGACCGGATCGAGCGGCTGGTCGAACAAGAGGCGATCGACGGCCCGGCGGCCTATGCGCCGACCGATTTCCTGGCCGATCTGCGCAACGGACTCTGGCGCGAACTCGACGCGGCGCAGGTCCGGACTGACGCGTACCGCCGAGGGGTGCAGCGGGCCTACCTCGAGTTGGTGGATGGCCAGCTCAATGGCCGTACCCCGGCAGACGGCGACGCCAGACCGTTTCTACGGGGCGAGTTGCGGACGTTGGACCGCACCATCGCGGGCGCGTTGGTGCGCGTCTCCGACCGTGCGACCCGGCTACATCTGGAAGACGCCCGCGACCAGATCGCCCGGACGCTGACCCCGCCGGCGACCTCCAGCCCAGCGACCGACGGCACGGCGCTCGCTCAGGGCGACGACGCCGATCGCGCGCTTGTGTGGGGGCTCGCGGGCGTGCTGCCGAACCCCTGGGCGGAGGGCGCCAATCACGCCGCCGAATCCTGCTGGCCTGATCTGGCGGTGTCGAGCGCCCGACCTTAGCAGTCCGTGGTGAAAGTCCCGCGTCGCACAGAGACCGGCGCTGGACCGGCCGACCAAGGCGAGAAGAGGGAAAATACCGGCAGTATTTGACCGATGAACAACGCAGATCGGCCGGATTCAGCGTCGGTCGAATGCAGCGGGACTTTCACCACGGACTGCTAGCCACCATCACCCCGCGTCACCGAGTGGTGGCGTCAGAGTAGCGTCATCGTCAGAGGCCCATCATGGAATGGTTGTCCAACCCGGAAATATGGATTGCCCTGGTCACGCTGACCATCCTCGAGATTGTGCTCGGGGTGGACAACGTGATCTTCATCTCTATCCTGTCCGCCAAATTGCCGGAGCCGCAGCAGCGCCCCGCGCGTCGCCTGGGGTTGCTGCTGGCGATGGTCGCGCGCGTCGGGCTCCTACTCTCCATCAGTTGGATCGTACGATTGACCGAGCCGTTGTTCACGGTGCTCCAGCATGATTTTTCGGGCCGCGATCTGACCCTGCTGGTGGGTGGGCTGTTTCTGCTGGCGAAATCCACCTTCGAGATTCACGAGAGTCTCGAAGGCGAGGAGGGGCACAAGTCGGCCAGTGTGACCGCCTCGTTCGCAAGCGTGCTGTTGCAGATTCTGGTTCTCGACCTCGTGTTCTCGTTGGATTCGGTCATTACCGCGGTCGGGATGGTTGACGAGATCGGCGTCATGATTGCCGCCATCATCATCGCGGTCGCGGTGATGGTGCTCTCGGCCGAGGCGATCAGTACATTCGTCAACGAGCGGCCGACGGTCAAGATTCTCGCCCTGAGCTTCCTGCTGCTGGTGGGGTTCTCGCTCGTGGCCGAGGGGTTCCATCAGGAGATCGCAAAGGGCTATCTGTACTTCGCGATGGCGTTCTCGGTGTTCGTCGAACTCGTCAATCAGAAGGTGCGCCAGAAGGTGCGCCACCGGACGCCGGTGCACTTGAAGAAGTCGTATTGATACCGCCGGTCGACCGGCGGTAGAGCGAGAGCCGCCAGCGGGGGCCGGTCCCATCGCTCACGTCGTGGCACGCGCGCCGCGGCAGTTCGTCGAGTTCCAGCGTTCGGTTGTGGGTCAGGAGGCACAGCGTGGTCTGGGGCCCGCAGTGCTGCGCCACGAATCGAGCCAGCTGCCGCTCGTTCCCATCAGGGTAGTTGAAGACCACGGCGGTCTGGCTGAGCACGATGCCACCCCGCTCGTAACTCCGCACGTCACAATAGTCTGCCTCGAGCAGGTGCACCTGCGCCGCGTCGATGCATCCATCCGCTTCGAGCGCGTGCAGGTTCGCCACCGCCTGGGCGTACAGCGCGGTGTCTGTCTCGAAGCCGTACACCACGCGTGACGGATCCCACGCGGCCAGCACGGCTGAAACCCGGCCGTCGCCGGTCCCAGCATCGATGACGTGGCCAGGTGGTCCCCCGTCGCCGAGCAGGCCGATGCCGTGCAACGTCTTGACCGTGGCCTCGATGACGCGCACCGGCGTGGCGGCCCAGATGCCGCGCCCGGTCTTCCGAATGGGCAGTGCGCGACCGGTCGACGCCTCCGACCGCTCGAAGACCCGCGCGAGCTTGGCGGCGGCCGACCGCCGACGCAGGATGCTGTAGACCGAGGGCATGGTGGGATCGATCGTCTACTGGCTGGTGAGCCAGCCGACCCTAGTCGAGGATGTTGAACAGGTGGCTGTATTTCACGATGACGCTGCGGCCGGCTCCAGTGGGGATGAAATTACCGATGCCTTCGGTCTCGTTGTAGACGAAAAAGAGCCCCGTGTTGGCGTCCTGCAGCCAGCCGACGCGGAAATTGACCGCATACAAATCGGCGCTGCTGTTGTGCTGCAGCAGGGTCTGCGCGTAGAGCCGCGGCGTGAAATTGTAGGCGGCGCTGAGACTGGTCAGATTGGTGATGGTGCTGCCGCTCGGGAGGTCGATGTCGTTGCGGCTGTAACTCAGCGACAGATTGAGCGTTTCGCCGTATCGGGCGTTGACTGACGGCCGGATGGTGACGATGTTGCCGCCGAAGAAGCCGGCGGTGGTGGCCCGTACGCCGGCACTGAAGGGCGCCGAGCGATCGGAATTGTACGAATAGGTCAGCTCGTTGAAGTCGTAGCTGCCTGGCGGCACGCTCAACCCGGACACCGTGAACGCGTCGAACACGCGCTCGCTTCGAATGTCATAGGAGACGCCCCCCGACGAGCTGTCCTCGAACATGCCGTCGTAGTGCAGGTGGAGCACACTGGTCTCCATATCACCGTTCAGATTCCAGAAGCGCGTGAAGCTCATGTGCGGCGTCAGTTCCTGATACTTGAGGAAGCCGTTCGGCCGTGTCGTGTTGTTGATCGCGAAGTCGAATTTGCGGAAGCCGCCCGTGCGCCGCAGGAAGCCGACCTCGGGATTGAAGTCCTCGTCGTTTTCCTGATAGCTGGCAATCAACCGCCATCGCTCGGAGTTGTAGCTGCTCGACAAGCTCCCGGCGTACTCGCCTTCCACGGCATCAGGAGAGTCGGTGCGACCCAAAAACCCCTGGATCAGGCCGTCCTCTCCGAGGCCCAGCCGACCGTCTACGGCGTAGGTGCGGTT
Source organism: Vicinamibacterales bacterium (assembly GCA_937766455.1). Taxonomy (GTDB): domain Bacteria; phylum Acidobacteriota; class Vicinamibacteria; order Vicinamibacterales; family UBA8438; genus UBA8438. Next base: position 43,261 of record CALLXD010000052.1, read on the forward strand.
GTAGTCATTGTCTCGCGAGAGGCTGTCCGTGGCCGCGTTCCCGGTGCCAGCGCGATTCACAAAAAGGCCCCCGATGCTCGAGCGGTTCGGCAGGTCGCGACGCACCCGCGCGACCGTAAAGTTGTTGGCCCGGGCGACACCAGGGACTGCCTCGGTCTGCATGTTCAGAAACCCGATCGTCGTCGAGTCGGTGACTTTGCCGGAGAGCCGCGCGCCCCCGAGAATCGGCACCGGTGTGCCGGTGTCGCTGATGCCGATGCGACGACTGAAAAAGAGCTCGGTCTGCCCGAGGTTCCGGCCGCTGGCCGGTCCCCGGTTGCCGACGGCGAAGGCGCCCGCATTTTCCAGGAAGAAGGGCCGCTTTTCAGGGAAAAACAGATTGAATCGGTCTAGATTGATCTGCTGGTCGTCCACCTCGACCTGCGCGAAGTCGGTGTTGTAGGTGGCGTCCAGCGTGAGTCCCGAGGTGACGCTGTACTTGAGGTCAGCGCCGGTGTCGCCCAGGATCACCGCGGAACGATCTGGGGTGATGTCGCGGGTGACGGCCTCACCGATCACATACGGCGTGACCTGCAGGTTGCGGGTGTTCTCAACCGGTGCGGTGACACCTTCCAGCTGCCCCGCCATCGATACCCGATACAGGTTGTATTGCCTGGGGAGTGCGGCCCAGTACGACGTCTCGTTGTGGCGCCTGATGTTGCGCTGGAAGTTCACACCCCATGACTGCGCATCGCGGGCTGGATACCGGATGGTGCGGAATGGAATGATGAACTCGGCACTCCACCCCACATCAGAAATGCTCGTCTGGACCTGCCAGGCGCCATCCCAGTTGAGGTTGAATCCGCTGGCGCTGCCTCGTGAGAATCCGCCGCCGCCGCCACCACGAAACGCACTGCGGCTGCCGCCTTCGTCGGTCACCTGACCGTCGTATTCCTGTCCGGCGGGTGTGGTCCCGAAGACGAAGCCGTTCTGTCTGTCGCTGAAGGTGTCCAGCACGATCTGAAAGCTGTCCGCGTCGTTCATGGACGAGTCACGACGGCTGTCGGTCATGATGATCAGCGACGGATCGTCGTCGTACAGGACGACCCCGAAGTAGATCGCGTCGTCCGTGAAGACGACCCGGACCTCGGTGCGTTCGGTGGCCGGCTGCCCCTCGTCCGGTGCGCTCTGGATGAACTCGCTGAGCGGTTCCACGGACGCCCACACGGCGTCCCCAAGCACATCGCCGTCCAAGGTGGGCGGCTGTGCCACTGCGACCGCTCGCCCGGTCCGGCTGGGCGCTTGCGGGACGAGTTGCAACTCGCCCGCCGGCTGGGTCTGGGCGTGGCCGATTCCGGCCGAGACGAGCACAGCCACGACGACACGCATGACCAGCCCCACGCCGGCTCGGTCACCGACGACACGAGTGTCAGGGTCGAGGTCGGTGTCGTTGAGGGCCGGTCCCGGGGGTGCACCGCCGACGACTCGTGCTGTTCTGTCTTCGCGCATCAACACTCCCCTGGCTCCCGGTCCGTACTCCCACTCCGCACTCCCACTCCGCGACCGCAATATAAACATGCGATCGTATCAGAATGCGCCGCGAGGCTTGACGTGAGGTAGCTCACCGAAAGCCAATCGCGCCGTATCAGGTGTCGGCTTGCCGGGTTGGTTGCCGCACGGTGACGAGGGCATCATGTCGCGCGCCCAGTGCGGCCCGTACATGAAAAAACGGGATACCCGCGTTGGCGGGTATCCCGTGGTTCGAAGCGACTCGGGCCGGGGAGGGGCCGAGTCACGCGCGGTGGTTACGTTGCGTTACTGGAGCGGGTTGGACCCGGCTGGCGCACCGTTCTGCGTCACGGCGACGGCCGCCGTGTTGTGGTAAATGGTGCCGCCCTGGTTGGTGCCGAAGAATCGCACGCCGCCACCCGATGTGGGGGCCGCGCCGACGAAGTAGGTGGACACGGTCGCGCCCGCGGCCACGCCGTTGCAGGAGGCCGGCGCACCGGCTCCGGCCGCACCCGCCGTCATCGCGATGGTGTAGCTGCTCTTCACCGAGGGGTCGGTGTTCAGGTCCGTGCCGACGAAGCCGTCTCCGCCACCGACGGTCGGGGCGGTGCCCAGCGAGACCAGTGTGGGGGCGTAGAAGCCGCTGCCGCAGCTGGCCGCGTAGGTCGACTGCGACGAGTTGATGGCGCGCATGGACCCGATGGCCGATGCTTCATTCCCGGACATCCGGGCCCGGAGCAGTCCCGGCACGGCGATGGCCGCGATGATGCCGATGATGGCAACCACAATCAACAGCTCGATGAGGGTGAAACCCTTGTTGGTGTTCGTTCGCATGGTCTTGCTCCTTGTGGCCGAATGAGTTCGGCGAAAGTCGTAATCTTCGTGGCGGCGTCTCGTGTTCACGCCATCACATAAAGCAAGTGCGATGCCAACTGTTAAATATATTAGTAAGTCATGTGTTTGCATGAATTTACATAAATTAAAGACGTGTGGAAAATATCTCGCATGTCCACGCAGTCAAAATTAATCAACTAAATGTCTATTAATTCTCACGTATTAAGAATAAATGTCACAGTCCGCGCATGTTTCTGCCAATGTCGGACAATCCAGCTTGACCAGCAGGGACCTTATGTGTCAGATGCCGTCTGAGGCGAGGGAGGCGGTATCCGTCGGAACAGCCGCAGGAGGACAACCAGCGAAACCCCGAACAGCACCGCGCCCAGCAAGAAGGGCGCACCCGGAAGCGTAATCGGCGCCGCCTCTGAGGTGAAGAAGCTGAAGAGGCCCGCAGTGAAGATGAGGGGCGCGAAGATACTGGTGAGGCTGGTCAGCGAGGTCAGGGCCCCCTGGGTCGCGCCCTGTGCTGTCGAGCTCACCGTGCCCGCCACCAGGCCCTGCATGGCCGGCATGGCCAAGCCGGCCAGCGAACCGAAGACGATGACGACCAGCACCATCCACCCTTCGGACGCGAACCCGTAGCCCAGGAAGGACAGCATCGACACGGTCAACCCCAGCACCACCGTCCGTCGTTCGCCGAGGCGCTTGACGGTCGGTCGGACCAGCAGCCCCTGTACAAGGATGGCCATGACTCCGACGAGGGCCAGGGTCAGTCCATTGGCCTGTGTGTCCCATCCATACCGATACCCCGCGTGGAGCACCCAGACGTTCTCCATGCCGCGCTGAGCCAGCGAACTGAATGCCACGGCCACGGCCAGTCCGGCCACCAGCGGATAGACCTGCAGCCGCCGAAGACTCGCGAGCGGATTCATGGCGCGCCAGGAGACCGCCCGGCGGTGTTCCGGCGCCAGCGACTCCGGCAACACGAAGAAGCCATAGAGCCAGTTGATGAGCGCCAGGGCGGCGGCGGCAAAAAAGGGCAGGCGGAGGTGCACGCCGCCCAGTACGCCGCCCAGTGCGGGTCCCAGTGTGAAGCCGAGGCCGAACGCGACCCCCACGAAGCCGTAGTTGCGGGCGCGGGTCTCCGGGGTCGAGACGTCCGCGATGTACGCGTTGGCGGTCGTGATGCTGGCACCCATGATGCCCGCGACGAAGCGCCCCAGGAACAGCCAGCCGATGGACGGCGCCCAGCCCTGAATCAGATAGTCGATACCAAACCCGAACAGCGAGATCAGAATGATCGGACGCCGGCCGAACCGGTCGGAGAGGGCTCCCAGCACCGGTGCGAACAGGAACTGCATCAGGGCGTACACCGCGACGATGACCCCAAGGTATCGTCCCGTCGTCGACGCGTCACGGCCCAAGAGCTCGCCAATCAGCTCCGGCAAGATCGGAATGACGATGGCGAGTCCGAGGATGTCGATAAACATCGTCACGAAGATGAAGATCATCCCCGCCTGACGCGTCTGTCCTCGCTGTCCCATTCCGTGTGGTGTGCTGCTGTTCGGTGCGACGTGCCGGTTCTGGCTGGTCCTGGCCGGTCTCTGAACCCGTCAGTATCGCATACGCTCACCCGCCAGTAGGCCGCTTCCCAGACGGCTCGTCAGG
>CALLXD010000053.1 GCA_937766455.1 Vicinamibacterales bacterium
AGATGGCTAGTCGACGTCGTGCCGCGGCATCTTCCTCGTACGGGGGCATGGGCGGATTGGGTCGCGCCAGATAGTCGACCAGTGCATCGAGTGTGTAGCGCGAGGCGAGATCAGTGAGGACGACCTGGGCGCGGCCACCGGTTTCGGTGGGCGCGTGACAGGCGACGCACCCCTCGGCGTCCATCGTGGCGCGTCCCGCCGCGATGGCACCTTGCCGCTCCTGTGTCCCAACCTCGCCCGGGTCGTATCCACCGCCGTCGCTGCCAGGAGGCGCCGCGATCACCGCGCGACTCGAACCGCCGGGGGCGACCCTGTAGACGGCGCCGCCGAAATCGTCCGAGACGTAGATGCTGCCGTCCGGGCCCTCGGCGACATCGGCCGGTCGGCCGACCGCCGTCTCGTCGCGCAGGAATCCGGTCAGGAAATCACGCTCCTCGACGGTCCCATCCGTCGCGAAGTGCAATGACACGACCTTGTAGCCATCTTTGCTCGACCGGTTCCAGGAGCCGTGCAGCGCTGCGACTGCGGCGTGACGATACTCGGCCGGATGGTCGACATGGCGAAGAAACTGGAAGCCGAGCGGCGCGTTGTGTGGCTGGAACGCGTGTGCCGGAGCGACTGCCGCGGGTAGCGCCGCCGGGCGATCGGTGCCCAGGTCCGGGTCCGGCACATTGGAGCCGTTAAGGAACGGCCAGCCGTAGAACCCGCCTTCGACTATCTCGTTGAGCTCACACGGCGGAAAGTCGTCGCCCAGCATGTCGCGTCCGTTGTCCGTCGCGAACAACGCCCCGGACACCGGTGACCAGTCAAACCCGCCGCTGTTGCGTAGACCCGTGGCGTAGACGTCCACGAACGCACCGGTGGTGGTATACCGGAGCAGCGCGGCTCTCCGTTCGTCCTCTTCGACGCAGACGTTGCAGCTCGACCCCACGGCGACATACAGCAGCCCATCGGGCCCGACGCGCACCGTCTTCTTCCAATGATTGCCCCCGGGCGGCAACCCCTCGATGATCCGCTGGTAGCTTCCGGTGACCGTGCCTGTGGCGCTGTCGAAACCGATGCGCCCGACGGCGTCTTCTTCGCCCACGTAGAGAAATACACCGGCCAGGTCGAGCCCAGTGGGGCCGTTCAGGCCATCGACCAGGACCCGACGGCCGTCGGTCAGGCCGTCGTCGTCGCGATCCGCCTCAAGCAGAACCACCTGTCCGTCGCGTGGCGAGGAGACCAGGACGTCCCCCCGCGCGGTCACTCGTAGCCCACGCGCCTCGGCCACGCCGGTCGCGAACAACGAGACCGCGTACCCCGTGGGAACGACCAGCTGACCAGCATCCTCCGGCGACATCGTCGGTGGGTCAAGCCAGGACGGCAGCGCCCGCATTTGCTGCAGCATGCTGCGCCACGGAACGTTGAGGGGGACCGTCATCCAGAGGCCCGTCACCGCCGCCACGAGCAGTGCCACCACCACCGCTGTGATTTTCACGAATCGCTTCATCTCAGGACTACCTTCCGAGTCGCTTCCGAAAATTGTGCCCGACCATGTTCAAGACCCGGTCGCGGGACAACAAGCGTGGCAGCCATGCGAACTTCTTGTTGCCCTTGCCCGTGACGACGTAGGACTTGTCCCGCAAGAACGCGTCGAGACCTTCGTCTGCCACCGCTGTCGGAGCATCTCCGCCGTGGCCCAGATTGGCGCTGAGCTTGGTTGCCGCGACCGCCCGAAAATTGGAATCCGTGGCCCCCGGACAGAGCGTCATGATGCTCACGCCCCGCTGCGCGTATTCGAATCGTAAGGCGTCGGACAGGAGCAAGACGTAGGCCTTCGACGCCGAATACACAGCGGCGTAGGGCACGGGCAGAAAGGACGCGGTCGAACCGACATTGATCACGCCACCGCCGCCCCGAGCAATCATGTCCGGAATGAAGAGATGACAGAGCTCCGTCAGGGCCGTGATATTCAAACGAATCATCTGGCCGTAGTCGGCGCGATCGAATTCTCCGAAATCTCCCCATCGCCCGTAGCCAGCATTGTTGACGAGCAGATCCACCTCGAGCCCGGCCAGCGTGACGGCCGCGTGCAGACGTTCGGCGGCACCGGGTTGACTCAGGTCCTCTGGAAACACGTGGGCGTTGACGCCGGTCTCCTTGATGCCGGCGGCGACGTCGTTGAGCGTCTCCGTGGACCGGGCGGTGAGGATCACGTCTGCGCCTCTGCGCGCGAGGGAGGCGGCGATGGCCAATCCAATACCAGAAGAGGCACCGGTGACGAGAACTGTCTTATCTGTGTATGATTTCATGGGTACCAACCGTGATTGACGCGAGGGCCCGGATCCGCCCGCCGCGGACCTGCTAGCGCAACCCCGCGAAGAAGACTCGTACGAAGCGCCGCAGCCGTGTCTTCAAGGTCGCCACGTCGGGCGCCCCCTGTTTCAAGCCGGAGGCGCCCAGTTGGATCACCTCCGCCGCAGCCGGGGCGGACAGTCCGGCGCCCTTGAGGTTGATCTCCCTCGCCCGATCCGCTGCTCGCATTGCCGACGCGAGCAGCGCGCGAAAGCGTGCGGACGACTCGAGCACCAGGTCTCCGCAGAGCCTGTTGTCCTCGTCATAGATTTCGCGCCCATGAGGGGATTGCGTCACGACTTCCTGGAGTCTGGCGAATCGAGCGACCAACGCGCCCTCAACCCGTCGCGCGATGTCAGGCTTCCCCGAGGTCGCCCTCAATGCCGCTTCCGCGTCCGCCAGCGCCTGCTCGTGAATTGACGCTGACAGGCAACGGAAAATCTCTTCTTTGTTTCCGAAATAGGAATACAGAGAGGCTCGAGAAACGCCTGCCGCGGTCGCGATGTCCTCCATCGAGGTCCTGCGGAATCCGTAGCCGCTGAACTGAGTGAACGCGGAAACGAGAATCGCGTTGCGTTTCGGATCTTCGACGCGGTTCATGTAGGACATATTGACAATATATGCGTATATGGTCAATTCGATTTGTGTGGATCGGATGGACGGCGGCCATGAGCGCTCGAAAGCGTGGGCTCGCGCAGCGGGTTGGTGGGCGGCGGTGGGCGTGACGTCACTGGGCCCGAGGCCGGATTCACGTGGCCGACCCCGGCGCGGTGACGTGTGGTGTTTCGCTACGCGCCCTGGGTGGGCTGCAGCGTGACACCCGTCAGGCGCCCGAGTTCGGCCAGGGCCGCCGTGGGTTCGCTGACCTTGATGGTGGTCATGCCCAGTGCCCGGGCGGGTTTGAGGTTGCCGCCCAGGTCGTCGAGGAAAATGGTCCGGGCCGGCACGACGTTCAAGGTGCGGCAGGCGAGGTCGTAGATGCGCGGTTCCGGTTTGCGCATGCGCACCAGGCACGATTCCACCACGGCGTCAAAGCCGCGTTTGACGGCGTCAAGGTCCGCAGCCCGGTCGGGCATCGGCCAGATGTTGGTCAGCGCGCCCACCCGCAGGCCGGCGGCACGGAGCCGGACGATGGCGGTGACCATCGTCTGGCGTGGTACGGCCGTCGACGCGATGACACGCAGCAGCGCGACCGCGTCGACCCGATGGCCCGCCGCGGCCCCCTGGGCCGAGAAGACCGGCGCAAACAGGGCAGGGCTAAGTTCGCCTCGCTCGAGCTGCGCCCAGGGGCCATTGTCTCCACCTTCGAGCACGAGCCGGGCGATGAATCGCGGTGGGAGCCCGGCGTCCGCCTCGAATGCCGCGATGGCCGGTAGGGGAGACTCCAGTACCACACCGCCCAGATCAAAGATGACGCCTTCGATGGTCCCGTTAACCATTGCCGCCCTCGTAGCGGTCGGTGGTCAGGATGACCTTGCCGACGACCTCGCGGCGCTCCAGCATGGTCAGCGCCACGGCGGCATCGGCGAGCGGTAGCCGGCGCGCGATGAGCGGCCGGAGCCGACCCTCATTGAGCCAGGTGAAGAGTTGCTGGAAGTTGCGGCCATTGCCGGCCGGATCGCGATCCGCGTAGGCGCCCCAGAACACGCCGATGACCGAGCATCCTTTCAGTAAGATGAGGTTGGCCCGGGCGTGTGGGATGGTTCCGCTGGTGAAGCCGACCACGAGCAGGCGGCCCTCCCAATTGATGCACCGTAGCGACTTCTCGAAGATCTCCCCACCCACCGGGTCGCAGATGACGTCGGCGCCGCGCCCGTCGGTCGCCGCCTTTACTTGATCCTTCCAGTCTGGATCCGTGTCGTAGTTGATGAGGTGTTCGACGCCGTAGTGCCCCGCGACAGCCTGCAGCTTCTGGTCGTTGCCTCCAGTGGCCACGATGCGAGCACCCAGGCACTGGCCGATGTCAATCGCGGCGGTTCCGATACCGCCGGCGGCGCCGTGCACAAGCAGTGTCTCGTTCGGTTGCAGCGCGGCCCGCTGCACCAATGCGTGGTAGCTCGTCCCATAGGTGAGGGCTAGGCCGGCGGCCACGGCCAGATCGGTGGATGGCGGTATCGCCACGCACCGGTGCCCGGGTACGACCGCCTCTTCGGCGTACCCGTTCCAGCGCGTCATCCCGATGACACGGTCGCCAACGGCAAAGTCCGTGACCGCCGAGCCTGTCTCCAGTACCTCACCAGCCACTTCGCCGCCGGGTGCGAACGGGAGCTCTGGTTTGAATTGATACAGTCCCTGGATGATGAGTAGATCGGGGAAATTCACTCCGGCGGCGTGCACGCCGATCCGCACATCGTGCTCGCCCAGCGGCGCCCGCGGCACCTCTTGCAGCACCAGGCTGTCTGGGGGGCCGTACGCCGTGCACAGCATCGCTTTCATGTCTGTTTCCTCGCGCTTCGAAGACCAGGATCTGACGGGCGTCCGTCGTGGGGTCGTCATTCTAACAGGCGGACGCCGACGTCGGCCGACCGGGCGCGTGTAAGATCTCAGCATGCCTGGCGACTCTTTCGGACATACCTTTCGTATCAGTACCGCTGGCGAGTCGCACGGGCCGGGGTATGTCGTGATCATCGAGGGCTGTCCGCCCGGTGTGGGGCTCACGGCGGCCGATCTGGCCGAGGACCTGGCCCGTCGGCGTCCTGGGCAAAGCCGCATCGTGACCCCTCGCGATGAGCCGGACACACCGGAGATCCTCTCCGGCGTCTTCGAGGGAGAGACAACGGGCACCGCGATCGCCATTCTGATTCGGAATACGGATCAGCGCGGTCGCGACTACGCGGATATCAAGGACAAATATCGGCCCGGGCACGCGGACTACACCTACGACGCGAAGTACGGTGCGCGCGACTATCGCGGTGGTGGCCGGTCGAGTGCTCGTGAAACCAGCGTGCGTGTTGCGGCCGGGGTCGTGGCCAAGAAGATCATCGCGTCAGCATTTGGTGGTTCCGTCGTCGGCTACGTCCGTCAGGTCGGGGACATTGTGGCGGAAGTGCCCGACCCGGCGGCCGTGACACTGGACCAGGTCGAGACCTTGCCTACCGGGGCGCCGAACATCGTTCGTTGCCCGGACCCGGACCGCGCGGCGGAGATGGTGGCCCTGATCGAGCAGGTCCGCGAACAGCGCGACTCCATCGGCGGGGTGGCCGAAATTGTCGCGACCGGGGTACCGGCCGGACTCGGCGAGCCGGTGTTCGACAAGCTCAAGGCTGACCTGGCCAAGGCACTCTTCAGTCTGCCGGCGGTGCTGGGCGTGGAGTACGGCATTGGGTTCGGAGCGGCGACGCTGCGAGGGAGCGAGAACAACGATCTCTTTTACGCCGCGGATACGGCGGCGGCGCGCTCCAGCATCGCGACCCGATCCAATCGTCACGGCGGCATGCTCGGGGGCATTTCGAGCGGCATGCCGATCGTCCTGCGTGCCGCGGTGAAACCGACCAGCAGTCTGCCGCAGGAGCAGCCCACGGTCACCCGAAGTGGCGAACCGACCACCATCAGCACCAAGGGCCGTCACGATCCTTGCCTGCTGCCGCGTTTCGTCCCGATGGCCGAGGCGATGGTCGCCATTGTGCTGGCCGACCACTGGCTTCGGTGGCAAGCGTCGGGCCGAGCGAACCCCACACGGGACTAGCGTCAGCCTCGTCGCGGGCGGCTTTCAGGGGCCTGAGGCGCTACACGCAGGGCCCGGTATCTCAGGCGAATGATCGTGAGCTCGCGATGGCGGCGTGGTATTACTAGACACTCTGATGGGACCGTCGGTCTCCCGTATGATGTGCGGGGAACCTCGGCGAGGTGCTGAAATGCCCTTTGCCCGATGACTGCGTGCGTGTGTCGCGATGCATCGGGGGCATGTACAGGAGGCAATTGAATCATGCGTAAGTTTGTTCTCGTTCTCGTGGCCGTCGTTGCGGGAGGCCTACTGGCCGGCCCCGCCTTGCTTCAAGACCTCGGCCCCGAAGGTCCGAGCCCCTACGAAGCGGTGGAAGGCTGGTTGAAGCCGTTCGCTGGTGCCGGATTCGCGTTCGGCGGGAATTCAGGCGTTCACGCCGAGTCGCCCGACCGCATTTTCGTCGTGCAGCGTGGCGAGACCCGGTTGCCCGATACCGTGCCGCCTGGGTTCGCCGGTTTTGTGGGCTCTATCGGGATCAATGCGCTCACCGATACGGATGGCCGTACTTGGCAGAACTGCATCTACATCGTCGATGGAGATGGGAACCTGATCGAGGTGTGGGACCAGTGGGACCACCTGTTCCAAGGATCTGAGGGTCCCGGTCCTCACCGCATTCGGATCAGTCCCTATGACCCGGAAAAGCGGGTGTGGGTGGTTCACGAGTCGGGGCATCAGATCTTCGTCTTCTCCAACGACGGGAGCGAGCTGCTGGCGACGCTGGGCGAGAAGAACGTGCCCGGGAACGATGAGACCCACCTCGGTGGTCCACAGGATGTCGCGTTCTTCCCAGACGGTCGCGTGATGGTGGCCGACGGGATCATCAACGGGCGGGTGATGATTCTCGACGCGGACTTGAACTACATCACAGAGTTCGGTGGTGAGCCCGGCGACGGGCGCGGACGTTTCAACCGCCCGCACGGCCTCGCGCTGGGACCGAATGGCCGTATTTTCGTCACGGACCGGGACAACAGACGGGTCCAAGTGTTCAATGAGACCACACGCTCAGCGTGGTATCACCCCAACATCTCGCCGATTGCGACATGGCCCGGGTTCGATCTGCCGCTCGATGTCATCGTCAACCAATATGACGTGTTCATCACCGACGTCTCCTCCAGTGGGGCCAGTATTGTCCAGCTCGACCTGAACGGTAACCGGCAGTACACCGCCAGAATGCCGACAGAGGGCCCTGGCATGTTCCGCGAGGTGCACTCGTTCTCGGTCGATAGCGACGGCAATGTCTACGGAGCCGACAATCAGCACGGTCGGGTCCAGAAGCTCGTGCCAAGGGCCGACGCCGATCAGGCACTGCTCGTGGAGGTGCCGTTCGTCGAAACTGACGCGATGCCGTAGCGCAGTCACTTCAAGACGGCGAGCCGGCGCAGCCGGCTCGCCGTTGTTTCCGTCCGGCCCCGCCACTGCCTGCACCGGGAATGGGAGTTCGCGCGAGAGGGCGCCGGTCGTTCAGCGCGGAAGGCCGGCGGCGTCCCGCCGGGGTCGCTCCCGGTGACTGATATCGAGAGGTATACGGATGGCTCGAGGACGCGGAGTGCGGGTCGTCGTCAGTGTGGTCGCACTGGCCATCATGTTCGGTCTGGGTTGGATGATCGCCAAGACCGGAGCCGGTCAAGCGATGCCGACCGAGTCGCTGACAGAGCTTGAGCGGCAGTTCACAGATCGGATGCAGAACGTGGTCTTGGTCGGCAACTTTACCGTTGACGGTCGCGAGACGCGCGGGGGCAGCCCGGAGCGCTACGAACTGAGCGGTGTCACCAAGGTTGCTGACGACCAGTGGCGGTTCGACGTGCACATGGTGTACGGCAACGTCGACGCGACGCTGCCCGTGGTCGTGCCTATCGTCTGGGCGGGCGATACGCCCATGGTGACCATTACCGATTTTTCTATTCCCACCCTGGGAACGTTCACGGCACGGGTCTTTTTCTACGAAGACCGGTATGCCGGATCGTGGCAACATGGCCAGTATGGCGGCCTGATGTACGGGGCCATCGAGCCGTTGGACGCGAGTTGACGCGTCTCGTTACTTGCGTTCCAGAAACGCCCGCATAAGTCGACGGGGTTCGTCGGTCTGGTAGGCGTCGGCGAACATCTGGACACTGCGCTCGATCGCCTCGTCGAGGGGCACGCTGTCCCACAGTCGTACTAACTGTTTCTGGAGACGGATCGCGTGAGGCCCAGCTCTGTCGATGGCGCGGATCCAGTCCAGGGTGGCCACGTCGAGGTCCGAGCTGGCAACGACCCGGTCGACGAGGCCGCTGCGCGCGGCATCCGTCGCCGTCAGTGAGCGGCCCGTATACACCAGTTCCCGCGCCATACCCGCGCCGACCAGGCGTGGCAGGAGCGCGGCTTCGATCACAGACGGGATTCCCACGTTGACCTCGGGCATGCCGAAGGTGGCGCCGTCGGCCGCCACCCGGAGGTCGCACGAGGCGGCGATCTCAAGACCCGCGCCCAGACAGAACCCTTGAATACGTGCAATCACCGGTACCGGAAGCGCGCGTATCGAGGCACACGCCTGATGCAGCCGCGAGATGAAAGCTCGAGCACTCGCGGGGTCCAGATCGGCCATCTCTCGGATGTCGGCGCCGCCGATGAATGCTCGGTCACCCGCCCCGGTCAACACGACGCAGCGCAGCGTATCGTTCGCCTGCAGGCGCTCGCACACCGCCACGAGCTGCAGGATCAGCGCCGAGTTGAGGGTGTTGACCCGCGCCTGATGGTCGACCGTGACTCGGGCAAGTTGACCGCCAGAGGGGAGCTCTTCAAGCTCGCACCGGATTTGCGGGGGGATGGCAGGCGACATATTCTCTCCGAGATGGGTGATGGGGCCGATCCGCGCGTCGGCGCTGATCGCACCCGTCGCGTGACACGCCCCTCGTAGCGCAGGGTACGACATTTCATAGACCAGGGCATGCGTCTCAAGGATTCGATCGCCGTGGTAACCGGCGGAGCCAGCGGGATCGGGCGGGCGCTCGCCTGGCGATTCACGACCGAGGGCGCCAGGGGTGTCGTCGTGGTGGACATCGATGCCGATGGCGCCAGGGCCGTCGCGGCCGAAGTGGGTGGCGTCGCGATCGTAGCGGATGTGTCGGACAGCGCCGAGGTCGCACGGGTCGTTGACGAGACGGAATCGCAGGTGGGCCCGATCGATCTGTTTTGCTCCAACGCCGGTTTGTTCCGACCCGGTGGGGTCGGTCTCAGCGACGATCAGTGGGAAGAAATTTGGGGGGTCAACGTGCTGGCCCACGTCTACGCCGCGCGGGCCGTCCTCCCGTCCATGCTTGCGCGCGGACGTGGATATCTGCTGCAGACCGCGTCGGCGGCTGGGCTGCTCAGTCAGATTGGTTCGGCGCCGTATTCGGTGACCAAGCATGCGGCGGTGGGCTTCGCCGAGTGGCTCTCGATCACGTACGGCGACCGGGGGATCACCGTCTCCGTGCTGTGTCCGCAAGCGGTCCGCACCCGCATGACCGATGGGCTGGCGGATGGCGCATCCGCTGCCGTCGACGGGATTTTGGAGCCGGGCGAGGTGGCTGACGCGGTTGTCGCGGGTCTTGCATGTGAGCGATTTCTGATCCTGCCCCATCCTGAGGTGCTGGACTACATGCGCCGCAAGACCGCGGACTACGACCGCTGGCTCACCGGGATGCGCAGGCTGCACGCCAGACTGCCGCCGGCGTCCGACGGGGGCTGAGCCGGACGCGTGACGATGGGTGAGCCCTGCGCCTAGAATCTGCGCTCGTAGCGCCATCCCGCGTCGAGCATCCACACGCGGTGGCGGGGGCCGGGACAATCCACCGTGCGCGATGCATACCCGCAGTCTTCCGTGTACAGCGCTACACGGCCGCCCTCGACTGGAACAATTCGGCCGAGCATCTGTTCCATCGGCCAGGTATCTACCGCAGCCAACGCGTCACGGACGGTCGTATGTTCGGCGAGGCGTGTCGTGAATACGAAGGTCGGGTTGGCGAACTGGACAGTGCCCGCGCGGTGGGCCCGGAGTGCTTCCTCCGGACGGTGCCACTGGTGAGCGTGAATCTCGACCCCATCGACCTGGATTGGGCTGTCGTCGGCCTCGGCGACGAAGAACGAGGTGGCGAATCGGATCGGACTGGCGGTTGGGGTGGTCCACTGGCTGATCGGGTGTAGCGAGGCAGGATCAAGGGTCACACCCGCCTCTTCCTGCGCCTCTCGCACCGCGGCGCGTCGGGCCGTGCCTGACGCGTCTCGGTTGCCGGCCTGGTGGTCCCCCGGGTCGATCCGCCCGCCCGGAAAGACCCAATAGCCACCCATGAATCGCAGATGCGGACTGCGACGCAGATAGAGGATCTCCAGACCATCCTCGACGTCGCGCAGCAGCACTACGGACGCAGCAGGCTGTGGTGCGACGATTTCTCCCGGCGGATTCGCCATCGGTGCCATGCCCCATGGTACGCTAGCGACTGTCTCGGAGGGGCACACCGCAGCGTGGTGCGTCACCCGACCAACGCCCGCCCCGGCGCTTCACCAGCGAACACCCCCCAGCGATGTCTCCGCTCGACACTGTGCTCGTCGTCCTCTGCAGCGTGGCGGGGTTTACTCTGCAGGGCGCCGTAGGGTTCGGGATAGGAATCCTGGGTTCGCCCCTGCTGCTTTTGATCGACAGCCGTTTCGTGCCGGGGCCCATCTTGGTCTCGACGATGGTATTTACGTGCCTGATGACGCTGAGAGAACGTCGGGCCATCGACCTCAGCGGTGTGCGGTGGGCCATGGCGGGTCGGTTTATCGGCACGTTGCCGGCGGCCGCGGTGCTTGCTGTGCTGCCCGCCGAGCAGCTGAGTCTCGTCCTTGGGGCGATCGTCCTGCTGGCCGTCGGCATCAGTGTGTCGGGGCTGCGCGTCGAGCCGCGGCCGGCGGCCCTACTGGCCGGCGGGGTGCTGTCTGGCCTGATGGGGACGATCGCAGCGATCGGGGGACCGCCGCTCGCCTTGTTGTATCAGCGGGCGCCCGGTGCGCAGGTGCGCGGGACGCTGTCTAGCGTGTTCCTGGTCGGGACGGTCATGTCCCTGACCGCACTCGTCTTCGTGGGACGATTCGGCCGAAAGGAACTGGAACTCAGCCTCGTGCTCGCGCCCGGCGTCGTGATCGGTTTTCTGCTCTCGCGGCGAATAGCCTCGCGGCTCGACCAGGGGTATACACGCCGTGCGGTCCTGGCCGTGGCCTCCGTGGCGGGTCTGATCGTCGTTGCGCGCTATTTCGTGGACTGAGCAGAGCACCGGCTCACGCCGGTCGGATGCCGGGCTGTCTCGAATTGCGGTTGCGGGGTATCGGTGGGCCTCGTCCCGACCGAAACGACATAGGTATGGCCGGTCGCCGGTGCGACTCGGTCTCCGAAAGTAGACACCGGAGCGCATGCGAAGGACACGACGGAATCGGGCCTCAGGGCGGAGCCGCGCGAGCCTCTGTGCGTCGCTCGTCGTGGTGGCGGCGTCACTTGTGGGGCATATGTCCGCGCAGAGCCTGCGTGGTAGCCCCTCGTCACTGGACGTGCAGACGGCTGAGGCCGCGGATCATGCCTTTAGCTACGCGTTCGAGCCCGACGACGTGCATCAGTTGGCCGCGGCGGGGGCCCTCGTTCGGGTCGAGGGCAACCAAAACTATCGACTGAAGGATGTCTCGTTTCCCTTTGCGCGCCCGGCCGTGAAGTTGTTCATCGAGCGGCTCGCAAGCCAGTATCGGCGGGCGTGCGGTCAGCAATTGGTGGTGACCAGCCTGACCCGCCCTCATTCAGCCCAACCTCGCAATGCGTCCGAACGGTCGGTGCATCCAACCGGGATGGCGCTTGACCTTCGCCGCCCATCTGGTCGGTGTCGAAGCTGGCTCGAAGCGACGCTGCTGTCGCTGGAGTCCGAGGCGGTCCTCGAAGCGACGTCGGAACGGCGTCCACCGCATTATCACGTTGCGGTCTTCCCCGAGCAGTACGAGGCCTACGTCAAGCAGCGGCGCGAACGCGTGGCCTCCGGCCCGTCGCTCGCGCCCAGTGCGTACACCGTTCGTCGTGGCGATACGCTCTGGGATATTGCGCGGAGCCATGGCGTCTCATCCGGCACCCTGCGCCGGATGAACGGGTTGCGGTCGTCGCGGATTCATCCCGGGCAGACGTTGACCGTGCCCAGGGCGCGGCGCTAAGACTTCCCGGACGTCGCGGGACCCGCGTCGCGGCGGCCGCCGGCCGGGGCAAGGATCTGCTGGCCCTGCCCGGAGGACCGTTCTACAATGGGGCCACTAACGACGGGGATGCGCGTCCTCCCTGAAGACCGGCCACCACACGCAGTGGTTGAGCGTCACTACGCGTCTATGGAGTCTGCAATGAAGGCATCGGTCGGTGTTCTTGCCCTGAGTCTCATGTTGGCCGCCCAATCGGCGTCGGCCCAAGAGATCCCGAGGCTTTCTGATGGCCATCCAGACATGAATGGCATCTGGCAGGTGTTGAACGAGGCGAACTACGACCTCGAACCGCACGTTGCCCGCCACTCAATGCAGATGCGTGAGGGCCCGGTGAACCCTGTGCCCGCCGTGCCGACCTTGCGGCTCGGTGCCGTGGGCGCGGTGCCCGGGAGCCTGGGGGTCATTGTTGGTGGCGGGAAGATCCCCTACACGACGGACGCCCGCACGCTGAAAGAGGAGAACGCCGCGAACTGGATTGACAGGGACCCGGAGGTCAAGTGCTATATGCCCGGCGTGCCGCGGGCGACCTACATTCCGATGCCGTTCCAGGTCATCCAGAGCGAGAAGGACGTGTTCATCGCGTACCAGTTTGCGGGCGCCGTGCGGGACATCTACATGGACAACCCCGGCCCGTCCCAGGTCGACTCGTGGATGGGGTGGTCGGTGGGAACCTGGGAAGGGGACACGCTGGTCGTGGATGTCACCGGTCTGGCTGACGGGACGTGGCTTGATCGGGCTGGCAGCCATCATAGCTACCAGATGCACGTGGTGGAGCGCTACACGATGATGGGACCGAATCACATCGACTACGAAGCGACCATCGAAGACCCGCAGGTGCTGACGGAACCGTTCACGATCAAGATGCCCCTGTATCGCCGGATGGAAGAGAACGCCCGAATCATGGACTTCCGCTGCGTGGAGTTTGTCGAAGAGCTGCTGTTTGGCGAGTGGCGCCGCACGCCGCTGCCTCGGTAGTGCGCGGACGGATGTGCGACGACGTAGGTTCGGTGCGGGGACATCTGAGGACGGGATCCGAAGGAGATTGAGATGCGCAATCGACTCGCGTTGTGTGGCGGCGGACTCACCGCGATCTGCCTGGCACTGGCACCGATGGCCGCCGGGCAAAGCGGTGACATCCCGCGGACAGCTAGCGGGCGTCCTGACTTGTCTGGCACCTATGACGTGTCGACGTTGACGCCGCTGCAACGCCCGACCGATCTGGCCGACAAGCAATTCCTGACAAACGAAGAAGCGGCCGAAATCGCCGCACAGGAGCTGCAGCGGAACATCGACCGCCAGCGTGACAGCGCCCCCGATCGTGGTGCACCGCCGCAGGGCGGGGACGGGTCGACCGGTGCCGCCGGCAATGTTGGCGGGTACAACAGCTTCTGGATCGATCGGGGAACCGAGGCGTTTCAGATCGATGGTCAGTGGCGGACCTCAATCTTGATCGACCCCCCGAACGGCCGAATGCCGGAACCGAGCGCAGAGCGGAGCGCCGCCCAAGCCGCCGCACGCGCGGCCCGTCGCGCCGCCGTCGGAGGGGGCGAGGCCCCGGTGTCTCGGCGGTTCCAGAACGACGGCACCGCCTATTGGCTCGAGGCGGGTCTGGACGGACGTGGGCCATACGACAACATGGAGCAGCGGCCCTTCGCCGAGCGGTGCATCTTGTCGTTCAGCTCAACCGCCGGGCCGCCGATGATGCCGGCGCTCTACAACAACCACAAGCGAATCGTGCAGACCGAGGACACCGTGGTGATTCTCGTCGAAATGGTGCATGACGCGCGTGTGGTCAGGATGAATGCCGAGCACGATCCGCCCGAAATCCAGAAATGGCTTGGTGATTCGATCGGGTGGTGGGAGGACGACACGCTGGTGGTTGAGACCACGAACTTCCGTGATACCCCGGCGTTTTCGCAGGGGTCGAAGGACATGAAGGTCACCGAGCGCTTTCGGATGGAGGGCGCGGACCAACTGGTGTATACGTTCACTGTCGAGGACCCGTCGGTCTGGAGCGCGCCCTTCACCGGCGAGTATGCCTGGCCTCGCAGCGAGAACAAGGTGTTCGAGTACGCCTGTCACGAAGCGAACTACGCGCTGGAGGGCATCATGAAAGGCGCGCGGTTGCTTGAGGCCGACTTTCGGGGAGAAAGCCCGGAAGGGGTGGCCAACCCCACTCGATAGCGTGAGACGCTGAGCAGGGTTCCGTTTGTTAACTTTTTTGGGAGAAGTCACGATGCGACAGCAGACCTCGATGATGCTCAGGACCGGTGTGGCGGCACTCGCCCTTGCGGGTCTCGTAGTGGTGGCTGGTGTGCCGACCGCGGCGCACCACGCGTTCGGCGCCGAGTTCGATCCGAATCGTCCGGTCGTGCTCCGCGGGCCGGTGATCAAGGTCGAATGGGTGAATCCGCATACCTGGATTCACGTGGAAGTGACGGGCGATGACGGGACCAAGCAGGTGTGGATGGTCGAGGGCGGCACGCCGAACACGCTGCTGCGCCGAGGCCTGTCTCGCGACTCGATTCCGATTGGCGCGATGCTCGTCGTCGATGGCTACCAGAGTAAGGACCGGAGCGCTCGAGCCAATGGGCGCGACGTGACATTTGAGGACGGTTCGAAGTTCTTCATGGGGTCGTCTGGGACCGGCGCGCCGCTTGACGGCCGCGACG
The DNA here is from genome assembly GCA_937766455.1 of Vicinamibacterales bacterium. Lineage (GTDB taxonomy): Bacteria > Acidobacteriota > Vicinamibacteria > Vicinamibacterales > UBA8438 > UBA8438. Next base: position 14,956 of record CALLXD010000053.1, read on the forward strand.
CGACCGAGCCCGAGTAGACGCGGCCGTCCACTCCCGCGGGGAGCGGCGGGTGCGCAAGTCGATAAGGCGCCTGGGGACGTGCTGTCCCCGGGCGCTTTTTTTTGCCCTCAGGAGAGACGCCGGTGCCCCACAGGCGGAGCGCCGCGGTCGCTCTCTAAGAGCCGGTCGGGGCCGTCAAGGCGACCGGGACGGCGCTGGTGTTGACACCCGGATCGGGACGTCCAGCACGAGGGGACAAACGTGCCGGTACGGGGACACCGGGCAGCGATCAGTCTCCGCCGACCGGGTGGGCGAGATCTGGTATCGGCGTCGCCGCGACCGTGGTGCGCTCGAGGAGCCAGACCACGTTGACCGCGACCGGGGCGCCACGGGCTCTGGCCGGTTCGAAGCGGACGTCGGAGGCCAGCCGTGATACCGCCCGGGTCAGCGCGGCATCTGGCACGCCGTCGTGTATCACGTGGACCGAGGCCAGCTGGCCCTCGCGGGTCACCACGGCCGTCAACGCCAGGTTGGGGATTCCCAGTGGGCGTAGCGGCTGAATGAGCATCGCCTTGGCTCGGGTGTCCGCTGCTACCCGCGGCAGCGTGACTCCGGCCACCAGCCAGAGTGGATTGGCATTCGATCCGAGGGCCGTGGAGGTGCGCAGCAGCCCAGCCAGCGAACCGGGGTGTGTCGGCGCGGCCAGACCCACGAAGGCTGCCCATACCAGGGCGCCGGCGAGGGTCGCTGCCAGCGTGCCCCCGATCATCCAGAGGCGCTGCCGATCGTCGATCACATCTTGAACCCGGTGGCGCCAGCGGGTGTCGGGTTCCATCGCCTTGCGGGCCATGACCTCTGGCGCCAGCCGCGCGAAGGCGACGTCGTCAGGTCGGTGCTGTGCGGCGCCCTGGCGGAGTGCGGTGCCCAGCGACGTGAGGTCGTCGCGCACCCCGCGGCAGCTGGCGCAGCTCGCAAGATGGACGTCCAGCAGCACGTGACGCCTGACCGACAGCTCGTCGTCATGAGCCGCCGTCAGCCAGGTGCGAACGGTGCGGCATCCCGGTGAGGTCAGAGGCGTCATTGCGGTTGCAACTCCGTTCGCAACGTGTGGCGCGCGCGCGCCAGACGTGATTTGACCGCGGCGTTGGAGACGCCGAGGGAAAACGCAATCTCCGCGTAGCGCATACCATGCAGTTCACGCAGCACGACGGCTGAGCGCTGGTCGAATGGCAGCCGGTTGAGTGCCCGCCACACGCGCTCTCCCAACTGTTTCTGGTCGAGTGCACGGTCCGGCGAGGTTGGGCCCAGTGGCGCCGGCAACTCTCCCCGCTCTTCGATGAGGGCATCGAGCGACACCTGGTCGGCTCGACGCCGTCGTCTCCACCAGCGCTGTCGGTTCCGCGCGTGGTTGATGACGATCCGATAAATCCAGGTTTGTAGCGCCGAGTCGCCCCGGAACCGGTGGATGGATCGAAACACGGTCAGGAAGACGTCTTGCGACAGGTCCAGGGCGTCGTCGTGGTTGCTCAAGAGCTGGAGCGCCAGGTGATAGACCATCCGCTGGTGGGTGTCGACCACGTCTTGACACGCTTGCGCGTCGCCAGACGCGCACCGTTCCGCGATGTCGCTTTCGGAGTCCGCGGTCTCAGACCAATCGATCGCGCGAGCTGGTTTCACACCTGCCTCCTGTCGGCCGTCACGTCGAGTATCCCTCGAAATGTCCCAGGTGCCTGTCTTCAGTTGGACACCGCATCCTGCAAAAAGTAGCGGCGGCGAGATTGAACCGACCTCGTCAGGGTTGTAGGATCAGCTGATCAATGCAGGCACCGAGCGGCAGCAAGGCGTGATGATCGCGCAATCAGGCCGTAATCAGGGAGATAGCGATGCGTCGTCAAGTGTGTAGAACGGTTGGTCTCGTCGGGCTGGGTGTCATGCTGGCCGTTGGCCCAAGCGCCGCGCAGTCGGGGTCGGCCGCCCGACGGACGCCGCACGGCGACCCCGACATTCAGGGGATCTTTACGTTTCGGACCATTACCCCCCTCGAACGTCCGGAGAACCTCGGTGACAAGGCAACGTTATCGGCTGAGGAGGCCGCCGCATTCGAGGCGGCGGAACGGACGCGGTTGAATCGCGACCTGTTTGACCCCGAGTCCGGCGCCCCAAGCGCGGGGTATCAATCCCGCGCAGAGGGTGGGGTGTTGTCGTACAACGAGTTCTGGTACGAGCGCGGGATCGAGCTGACAAGTGACAAGCGGACGTCATTGATTACCGATCCCCCGAATGGTCGGCTGCCCTGGAGAGAACAGGTTCGTGCCGCGAACGGCGTCAATCGGCTGAATCTGAGAAACGGCTTCGCTGATACCTACACGGACCGAAGTCTGTCGGATCGGTGCCTCATGGGATTCAATTCGGGCCCCCCGATGAGTGCCGGCGCCTACAACAACAACGTGCTGATTCTGCAGACCCCGACCCAGGTCGTCCTGGTCAACGAGATGGTGCACAACACCCGCATCATCCCGCTTGATGGCAGCGATCACGGCACGGTGCGTCGCTGGGCCGGTGACTCCCGTGGACGCTGGGAAGGGGAGACGCTCGTCGTAGAGACGACGAATTTTCTTCGGGACACGGCGGCGCGCGGGTCGTCGCGGGACTCGCATCTCGTCGAGCGTTTTCGCCGGGTCGACGACGACACCGTCCTGTATGAGTTCACGTTTGAAGATCCGAATTCCTTCACCGAGCCCTGGACAGCAGCCATGCCGCTGCGGCGGACGGACGGGCCACTCTTTGAGTATGCTTGCCACGAGGGCAACATCGGCATGCACGGCATCATGGCCGGGGCCCGGAAACTCGATACGCAAGCGGTCCGCTAGCCACTTCCCATGTCGGCGTTCACCGATTTTCTTGGCACGCGTTCGCAAGAATTGTTGGGAACGGATCTCGCCCAGGTCCGGTTCACCGACATCGGCATGACGTATCTGCTGTCGATGGCGGTGGCGCTCGTCGTGCTGCTGTCCGTGCTACGCCTGTGGCTTACATCGCGACGGCACCACCGGCAGCACTCGGGCTACGAGATCGAGCCTCGGTTTCGGCGGGGCGTGTGGAGCCGGGCGCTCTACAACGTGCCGAAGCTGCTCCTCGGGCTCGCCCTTGCCGCGATGCTGGTGGCCATGTCCGATCCCTACCTGACGGCGACCGAAGAGGTCGCTGGCGACATGGATTCGCGCATCCGTATCGACTTGGTCGATACGTCGCTGTCCATGGCGTGGGAGTTCCCCGGAAGCGGGAAATCGCGCGCCCAGGTGGCTCGCGAGGCGCACCTCGAATTTCTGGAGATGCGGCGCGACAAGAACGATCGGGTGGCCCTGTGGCTGTTCTCGTCGTTCCCGTACATGGTCGATGACTTTGTCATCGACGACGAGCTGTATTTCTTTCAGGTTCTGGACGCCCCCTACGCCATCGTCCGTATCCTGGCCGCGCAGTCAGGGACCCCAATCGACCAGATGTTCGTGCCGCGAGACAAGGTGCGCATCATTGACAGCGAAGGCAACACCAACATCATCCGGGCGTTGCAATCGGTGTTGCGGCACTTTGACCGCGATGTCGCCACCCTGGGCAGTGGCAGCACGCCGCATCGCGCTGTGCTCATCGTGACCGACGCGGATGTCGACGAGATTCCGGAACAGGAGTTCGCCGAACTCAGCCGTCGGAACATTGTGCCGTACATGATTTTCATCAACGCCGACGAGCCGAGGCCGGGCATCCAGCGGCAGGCCAGCCCGCCCGTGGGGAATACCCAGGGGTTAATCGACACGATCCGCGAGTTTGGCGGCGACTACTTTGACGTAACCGATTCAGACGGGTTGCAACGTGCCTACGAGGCGATCGATGAGGCGGAAACGGTGCAGGTCCAACTGTCACACCGGGCCGTCAAGGTGCCGATTTACCCGCGATTCCTGCTGATCAGCATGGCCCTGCTCGTGGTCGGAATTCCCGCAGGATTCGTCGCCGAACTCATCGGCGGAACACAGCCCTAGCACCGGCACCGTTTCACGCACAATGCCCGTTCCGGGTCCGTACGAGCGAAGGGCGGCACGTGTGACGTGCCGCCCTTTTTCTCTGTCTGCGGTTGCCGGATCGAGATGGACTACTCGTCGTTGGTTGATTCGTACTGCGCTTCGATCGGCATGAGCACCGCCTTGATGGCGGCCGCCCAGATGGCGTTCCCCTTGTCGTTCAGGTGCAGGCCGTCGTCCACGAAGACGTCGTCCATCACTGTGCCGTCAGACTTCAGGAACGGAGCCGCCACATCGATGTAGTGGAGCCGGCTGTCGCTGTCGACGATGTCCTGGTAGAGCGCGCTGGTCGCCTGCGCTCTGTCCCACACCGAGACGCGAGCCAGACTTGGCTTCACCGACAGGACATAGATGCGCGTGTCGGGTAGTGCCGCGTGAATCTTCGTGATGATCTGTTTCAATTCGCCCGCGACCGTTTCAGGCTCCATCCCGCCGAACGAGTCGTTGTCTCCCTCGTAGATGGCGACCGCACGCGGCTTGTAGGGTAGGACGAGTCGGTCAATGTGCTGGAGCACGTCGGACATCTTGCTGCCGCCGAATCCCCGCGGCACCACTGTGAGCGGCGCCAGGTCCGCCTCCATAGTGCGCCACCGGGCGAAGCTGGAACTCCCCGTGAGCACGATGGCCCCTGCCGGCCGAGTGGGCGCGTCGGCGTCGAACGCCTGCATGGCCTCTTCCCATCGATCCGGATTGGCCGCTGTGGTCTGCGCGGTCGCCGGCGTGACCAGGGACAGGGCGAGTAAGAGCGCCGCCGAGACGGACGCGTATCGAGCTTTCATATAGAGACCTCCAAGGATGATCGTTGGGCAAGTACGGACGCCGGCATTATACGGGCGATCCGCCGTCGGTGCGCCTGAGAGCCAGCGTTAGTAGTCGTTCTGGTCCATCGACACCCGGATGATTTCCTCGTCGTTCCGCAATACCAGGTGGCGGTTGGCGAACGCCGGGTGCGACCAGACCACGAGGCGGTCGCTCTGGCCATGGGTGGCGCGACCGCGCGAGCCGGCCCTGGCCCCGCCGTACCCGGACCGCGAGGTGGGATTCATCAGGTGCGTTCGGCCCAGCTCGACATACCCCTCCGGGTTGAACTGCGCGATGATCAGATCGCCGTTCTCGTTGTAGACGAAATAGCGGTCTTCGTGCTGGATGAAATACGCTGATCCCCACCGATTTCTCGTGGTCAGTCCTTCCGCCTCCCACAGCCGTTCGCCGGTCTCGGCCAGCAGGCCGCGCACCTGTCCATGGCTGCCGATGCCATAGATGTAGTCGCCGACGATGAGCGGCGTCGTCATCACCGAGTGAAGCCCCGTGCTTTCGGCCACCTCGACGTCACCCAGCGAGACCCGGTTGTTCTCGCCGTGCCAGATGGCGGTAGCGTCCGGCCGGTCCTGGTCGAGCCGCATCATCAGCGACCCGCTGTAGAACCCGGATACAAATAGATAGGGTCCGCTGTGGACCGCGTCGGCCACGGTCATGTTGGCTCGGCCCCGGAACTCTTCTTCCCAGTACAACTCACCGGTTTCGGGGTCGAGCGAGGAGAGTCCTCGCGGGTGCCAGACGATGAGCTGCCTGGCTCCGCCAGCCTCAATGATGCTCGGCTGGTGGTACCCCATCTCGGTGCGGCTCTCGATAGCCCGCCACACCTCGTCACCGGTGTGCTTGTCGAAGGCCATCACCAGCGCGTCCGGTTCGCCGCCCACCAGCAGGATGACGCGGTCGCCATCGATTAACGGGGCGCTCGACGTACCCCAGACCGGAATGTTGGTGTCGTACTCGGCGACCGTATCTTTCTCCCAGATCACCGCACCGGTTTCGACATTCAGGCACAGCACGAGCCCAGTCGACCCCACGATATACACGCGGTCTCCGTCCACCGTGGGACTGGCGCGGGGGCCGGTCGCGTAGGTGAACATCAGCATCCGGTAGGTGGTGGGCCACTCGTGGCTCCACAGCACCTCTCCCGTCTCTTCGTCGAGCGCAAGGACACGTTCGGTCCCGTCCATCGTTCGCGGTTCGGTCTCCACATAGTCGAGCACGAACACGCGACCATCGGCGACGGAGGGTCCTGAATAGCCGCCGTTCACCGGGACGCGCCACTTCACGGTCAAGCCCTCGTCTGGAAACTCCTCGAGGATCCCGGTCTCGGTCCACAGTCCCAGGCGCTCAGCGCCGCGCCATTGAGGCCAGTCCTTGGCGGACAGCGTGGGTACGGCGGCGGTCGCGGCGGTGAAGATGCCGACGAGCGCGATGAGCGCGATGCGGTGTGCTGGCTGCATGGTCGTGACCCTTGTCATGGAGCCATCCTATCCCCGCCGGGCCACCTCCGCAATGCGCCGGGGCGATGGCGTCACTCGGCCGGCCCCGCGTCCGGCGCGAACAGATCCTCCATGATGCGATACCTCGCCGCGGTCATCCCCAACCGCTCGTAGGTGGTCTGCGCCACACGGTTGTCAGCATCCACGTAGAGACGCAGACCGACCACACCCGGGTCGGCTCGCGCGAGCGTCTTCAGGTGGTCGTGGAGCATCCTGAAGACGCCCCGGCGACGATGGTCTCGTCTGACATAGACGCTCTGGATCCACCAGACGTCACCGTTTCGCCAGTCGCTCCACTCACGCGTATGCATGATCTGGCCGACAATCTCCTGCCCAGCGCATGCCACGTAATACCGGCCGCGGGAGGCGTTGGTGAGGAGGGCCTCGACCCCGCGGGTTACTAGGTCGCGGTCGAGTGACGTATCCTCGGTCTCAGCCGCGATCCGCAGATTGAAGTCGGCGACGGTCGCTGTGTCCGTGGAGGTCGCGGGTCTGATGACGAACGGGGGCATGCGGTCTCGTCTCCTTCACGGCCGATCACGGCGCCGCGTTCGGCCGACCATGCGGGAATCGTAAGGGGGGCACCTTGCGACGCCCTGTGGGGTTGCCGATGCAGACGAACGGTCCGCGGCGCATCGCTACCAGTCGTCGCCTGTGTGCCCACGGCGCCCGAGTGGGCCACCGGACAGTGTGCCGGAGACGGCGACCACGCGGCACCACAAAGGCGTGCCGGGGAAAGGTCTGTCTAGCTCAGCGGGTAACCTGGACGGTCACGTTTTCGTAGCTGAAATGGGCGCCGTCGCTCGCGACGGCCCGGAGCGTGTATTCCCCGGGTTGGTGGAATGTCACCGTGTTCTCCCAGCGGTTGCCGGCGGGAGGCTCCGGGAGGATGTACGGCGGTGACCACGGGGAGTTGCCCCACACGCGCGTATCCATCCAGGCCTTCATCTGAATAGGTTCAAACATCGCGTGGTCGGCCGGTCCGCGAAAGACGATCCAGGACAGACGCACACCGGGAGCGCTGCTGACGACAGATGATCCGACACCGGCCGTGGTGTAGAACTCATCCAGGTTCTTCGGTAGCTGGCCGCGGTCTGAGCGCTCGGGGAAGTTGTCCGGATCGTTGGCCGATGCGATCAGCGTCAGCGGCTCGCCGACCTTGGCGCTACGCTGCATTTCGCCCTCCACCGCCAGGTCTGGCGGCAGGTTCGTACGGAGGCGGTCATCAAGGCTGCCGAAGGCGCCGCCCACCTCCGTGGACAGTACCTGAGGGTCCATGCGGTAGTCGGCGCTGAGTGTGGCAAACGCGCGGTTTGTCCGCCCATGGCTGGTGAGGGTCCAGACCACTTCCCGCGCTCCGAAGTCCGCTGGTACCTGGACGGTGAAGAGAAACGGGTTGCGTCGCGGATAAAAGTGCGTGGGCTGGCCGCGGTCTGCCGTCGCCGCGTCAAAGGCCTCAACCGTGAGGTCGTCCAGCGTATTCGGTTCGGCAATCGAGAAGTAGTTCTCAGACCCGATAGGGAAATCGAGCTCCTCCTCCCAGTTTGAATTCATGTAGCCGAACCACAGCGTAAATGACCCGTCGTTGTTGGGCCACCAGCCCTCGAACGAGGGATGGATGCTCTGTCCCCGCAGGAACATGAACCGCGTCTGGGCATCTGCGCCACGGGCCGTGTACGGCGCCGTGACGAAGAGAGAGAGCAGTAGCAAGAGGAGCGTCCCCCGGAACACCGGCTGACTCACTGCTGTCCGCTCTCCTCTGTCGCGGTTTCCATCGTTGGCACCGGAGCCCAACACAAGGGGCAGCCGACGTCATATTCGTTTCGGTCCTTCATGGCGGCGCGTCGGTCTGCCATCTCGCCCTGGAACTGCTCCTCGGTGAGTTCGACGGCATAGCCGAGATCGATGAACATGTTGGCGACAGATCGCCGGCCACCGCCGGCCCAGTTTCTGCTGTCCGCGAGGTTCTTGTTGCCCGGGGTCGTGTCCAGGAATCCAACGATGTGCAGGATGGTGCCTTTCGGCAGCAGCGGCGCCGCATCGTCCTCGTAGACGTACTGCTTGACCCAGCTGTGGTCGTAGCCGACGCAATTGAGGGTGAAGTGGTTCTTGCCCCAGATCGCCTCGATACACATGCGCGTGCCGGGTGCATGCAGATGGGGTTCGAAGGCGACGAGCTTGGTGTGCTGCTCGAGGACTGTGAACGCGTGCATCTCCTGGCCGGAACGACCGGGTGCGACGTCGATGTCATTACCGTTCCCCAACCCAACACGGGCGCGGTTGCCGTACTCTGGCGCGTAGTCCTTGGGGTGGAAGATGAAGCCGAATTCGAGATGTGCGGTCGTCTCCGCGATGCCGTTGGAGTGGAGATGGCTGGCGCCCAGGTGTAGCGCCGAGCCCGCCTGAAGCAGCGTGCCAAACTTCTCCGGGAAGATGTCGGCGTTTCGCCCAACCTCGTGGATGGGCCAGCGGATGCGGGTGTCGTCGACGATGTCGGTGCCCTCCTCGTTCAGCACCCCGCTGGAATACGTCATGTGGTGGAAGATGTACCGTCCGCCCACGGTGTTGTCGCCGGCGCCCGGAGGGATGTCGTTGATCTCCCTCACCTCTACCGCCTTCACATACCGGTCTTCGGTGAGACCCGTCGGCACCAAGCCGATGTCACCCCAGCGGTCCGGCCCGATGGCGGGGCGTGTCATGTCCTTCGACCGTAGCACCAGGTCCGGCGCTCCGATGGTCCACTCTCCGGCGCCGGCAAATTCAAGTGGCGGCGGCATGTCGTTGACATCGCCGCGGGGTGCGCCGTGGTCCGCCCAGGCCTGAATCAGGGCGAGCTCCTCGTCACTCAAGGAGGGATCGTCCTTGAAGCTGAGGATGCCGAGGTCCTTTTCAAGGAAGAACGGTGGCATCGCGCCCTGCCGGTCTCTGATGGAGGTCCGGGTTTTGATCGAGCGCGCCCAGGGTCTCACCTGGTCATAAGTGAGCAGGGACATCGGTGCGCCGCCGTCGGGTCGATGGCAGCCCTGACAGCTTCGCTGCAAAATGGGTGCGATGTGCTTGGTGAATGTGACGTCCCCGCCGTCGATGCCAAAATCGGCCACGTCGTACAAATGGACGGCTGGATGCGGGTCGCTACCGGCGAGCGATTGCGCCGCCGCGGTGGCGGGTGCCAACGTCACCAACGGAACGATCAGGGCCGCCGCGTACGCGAACAGTTTGGTGCGCATTTCACACTCCCTATACACAATGTCCAGACGCCAACCCATGGTGGGTTAAGCCCGTCGGTCACCTAGCTTGCAGAAAACGCTCCATTATGACCTGGACCGCACCGTCAGCTCAATCACCGAACCGACTCGGTTACATCGCCTGTGTACCGTCGAGCGTCGGAGACGGTGACCCAGGGCGCGCCAACGCGCGCCTTGGGTCAGCCCGGTCCGAGTGCTAGTTGAAGCGAATGCCACCGAGAATGGCGAACGTGGTGCTCTTGACGTCCCTCGCGTTTGTCTCTTTCGCGATGTTCCGGAACCCCCACGTACCGCGACCTTCGATGATGAATCTCGAGATCTCGAACCCGACGCCGGCCACGATGCTCACGTCGACTCTCTCGACCTCGTCGGTCGATATCGCAAGATCGTCCTTGAACAGCATGTCGAGCGACGGTCCCGCGATGCCGTAGACGACCGCATCGCTAAGTCCGGTCCCGGTAGACCCGATGTTGACCCGCAACAGCGCGGGAACCTGAAAGTAGTACAGGGTGGAGTCGCCGCTCTGCTTGGCCAGGACGTTGAACTCGCCCATGAACCCAAGCGTGCCGGGGCGGTTGCCGCCGAAGAACAGGCCCGCCTGCCATCCCTCACCGCCGTCTATCGACTCAGTGACGTCGTCGAACGATGAATGCAGAAATCCGCCCTTGACACCTACGCCGATACCCTGCGCTTCGGTCAGGGCCGGGGCGGCCAGAAACATCGAGACCAGCGCCGCGAAGGCCATTACGCGAACCACACGAGTCATGGGTTATGCCCCACTTTAGACAGCGAACGAGCAGGCGGAATGCGCTTCACATGAGCGTGCTGTCTCTCGACATGATACTCCCGGCGGCGTGCAGACATCGAACTCCGCCACTCGCGCCGTAGGAGGGTATGCTCAGCACTGCAACCATGTTCGCACTGCCTGTTTCAACGGTCCGCTCGGTGGCGCTTGTTGTCGTATCCGCTCTGCTTTCCGGTACCGTCTGGGCGTTGCAGCGGCCAGTCGACCGGGCAGGTCCCGTGACGCTCTCGATCGTGGGCACCAGCGATCTGCATGGCCGGGCGTTCCCGGGCAATGGGCGGGGAGGCCTCGCGCTGCTTGGCGGGTATCTGGAGAATCTCCGTACGGCCCGGGCGGTCGACGGCGGCGCGGTGCTGCTGCTGGACGCAGGTGACACGTTCCAGGGCGGGATCGAATCCAACCTCTCGGAAGGTGCACTGGTGGTCGACGCCTACAACGCGTTGGGCTACGACGCGCTGGCCATCGGCAACCATGAGTTCGAATACGGAGCGCTCGACGACAGCGCGTCCGGGACTGAGGAGTCGGCGGACATGCGCGGCGCGCTAAAAGCCGCGGCGGTTCGAGCGCAATTTCCATTGCTGGCGGCGAACGTGATCGACGAGGCCACCGGCCGTCCGGTGGCATGGCCGAATGTCCGGCCGTCCACGGTTGTCGACACCGCAGGCCTCCGGGTGGGCATCGTGGGCGTGATGACGTACGACGGCCTTACGAAGACGCTCGCCGCCAATGTTCAAGGCCTCGCAACGGCGCCGCTCACGCCCACCGTTGAGGCCGAGGCGAGGCGTCTGCGCGGGCGCGGTGTCGACGTCGTGGTCGTGCTGGCCCATGCGGGCGGATGGTGTGAACAGTTCGACGATCCCGCCGACCTTTCGTCGTGCGACGACGACGCGGAGATCTTCCGGTTGGCCAGAGAGCTCTCGCCCGGACTCGTAGATGCGATCGTCGCCGGACATACCCACGCGGGGGTCGCGCACGAGGTGGCAGGCATTCCCATTGTGCAGGCGTACGCGCGAGGGGCAGCGTTTGCTCGGCTGGATCTCACTGTTGAGCGTGGCGTCGGCGTGCTGTCGTCGCGCATCTTTGCCCCTCAGGCATTGTGCGCCGCTGTCGGTGCGGACGGCTCCTGCAGGGAGGGTGGTTCGACCCCGGAACCCTACGAAGCGGCGCCGGTCACGCCGGATGCATCCGTGGTGGCGGCGATGCAGCCGGAGCTCGGTCGCGTGCGTCGTTGGCGCGCCGCGCCGCTTGGGATTGTGATCGAAACGCCCCTGGCCCGGAACGCAGAGGGCTTTGAGTCGCCACTCGGCAACCTCTTCGCGGATGCGCTCCTGGCGGCCGTGCCGGACGCCGACGTGGCCATTGGCCTGGGGGCGCGACGCGGCGGGTTGCGTACCGATGTCGCGGCGGGGGCGCTCACGCGCGGACCGCTCTACGACGTGTTCCCGTTCGACAATCGCGTGGTCACGCTGAGGTTGACTGGGGCGCAGCTGCGTCAGGCACTCGTCGTTGAGCTCGCTCGCGGGCGTCGCGGATTACCTGGGCTGTCGGGTGCTCGCGTGGAGGTGGGCTGCGAGGAGGAGAGACCCACGCTGGAGATCGCCTGGGCCTCCGGCGTGCCGATTCGCCCGACCGAAGCGCTTGTCGTCGCGACGACTGACTTCTTCGCCGCGCGAGCATCTGTCCGGTCCGCGGCGACGCCGAAGACAGAGTGGGCGTTCGCGCCCCTGGTTCGCGACGCGGCTGCCACCTGGCTCACGGCACGCGGCGGCCGGCTCGGGGCGCTCGACCTCTTGAGTCCGCCTCGCTGGGAGGCGCTCGACGGCGGTGCGTGCCGTGTGGCTGACTAGTTCGCAGGGAAGGCCGCGGTCTCCTCGAACATTGGCGCGTCGTTGATAAATTCATATCCTTCGGCAACATGACAGACGATGCAGGCCTGTCGCTCCTGTAGGAACGTATCCCGCGCCGCCGCGGTATCACCGGCCTCCAATGCCGAGGCCAGCAATTGCCATGTGTCGTCGAGGAACATCCGTTCGGCGTTTGGCGTGCGATTCGGCCGTTTCATCAGGGCGACATTGAAAACGTTGCGCAGTTTCCCCCAGTGATGGCCGCCCAATTCCCACTCCTCGTCGACGATCGCCTGGTAGACCTGCTCGTAGCGATAGCCGATTTGCCACATCTGCTGGTCTGTCCCGCCGGCATACACCTGCAGCCGGCGAAACCGCTCCTCGTCGTCTCTGGCACCAAGCAGCCAACGATTGCTCGGCGGCTCGTCCTGTCCGTCCGCGAGTCCCTGGATTCCCGTTGGAAAGCGCGACGGCTCGCTCGTTTGGGCCACGGCCTCCGTCCATCCACCGCCCGCCGTCAGGGCTACGGTCAGCAGAAACGCACCGGCGGCGGTCAGCACATACTTCACGACACTGGTCATAGCAGTACCTCGCATATCCGGGTTCATTCCCTCGACCCGCCGGGCCGAGTGCCGTCCTGTTCCTGAACGCGAGCGCCGCGTAGCAGGTTCTCCATGCCGTAGTTGCCCTCGTGGCAGGCATATTCGTAGATCGGACCGTCGAACCGCGCCAGCGGTATCGACGCGGTCCAGGGGCCGGCGTAGGTGGTGGGGTCTTCGACCGTGTAGCGATGGTCGAGGGTGTTGGCGTCCACACGGGTGAAACGTTCTACCAGCCGCAGGTTCGCGCCGGCCCCGGGGCAGCAGTTGTACGAGTTGAAGACGATCTGCTCGTCGAAGTTGGTTGTCTCGACCACCAGCGTGTCGCCATCCCATCGTCCCCGGGAATCGCCCATCCAGAGCCCGATGTCGCCATGGATGTGGGGCCGGTCGTCGAGTGGGATGATCCGGACCTCGTGGATCATCTCCTGCAGAATCGTCACGTAGCCGGGCGTCTGCAGAATCAGGAAGTTGTTGTTGTATCCACCGGGGCGCTTCGGTGCCCCGCGCGTCACGCAGCGCTCAGCCAGGTTTCGGTTGGTCCAGGAGTCGGCCCCGCGCGTCCATTCGGCTCGAGCTTGTCCGTCCGCCGTGAATGCGGGTATTCGGCCGTCCGACGGGTCGATCACCAGCGAGGTCTGCGTCAGGCGGGTGCCCCGCTCCCACCAAAATTCGTTGTAGGTGCCAGGGTCTCCGGCCCGTGGCGGGCGGTCGTTGCGTCCGACCGCTTGGGCATCGAGCGCGGCCATCTCCTCATCGGTGAGTTCGGCGCGGTTTGCCATGTCTGGCGGACGTTCGAGCGGGGTCGTGGTCGAATTGGTCCACAGCCCGTGCAGATCAGGCTGGCCGTCCAAGGGGAGAGACACCTGGCCGGAGACCCCGATGGGGACGAATGAAGCCAGGACGACGGTGACGAGCCAACAGACGTTCTTCATGCAGCACCCCAGGAGAAATGTGGCGATTATCTCACCGGAGCGTCGTCCGGCGCGGATTCACTTTCCCCGTCGGACCCCGACAGGAAGCGGCGCAGGTGCGGCGACGCGAGTAAGCGGCGGCCCTGCGCGCGGCCACGGTCGAACGTGCGCATGATGACCACGGGGTCGAAACACAGGAAGCCCGCCTCAACAACGTGGTCTGGATGAATGACCAGGAGTCTGTCGTCAGCGAGGGCGCGCGCGACGGAGGGATGGTCGTTCAGCGTCCGCAGCCGCAGGCTCGTTTCCCAGAGGCGACCGTTCGGATCGCAACAGAAGACGACGGTGCGGGGCGTAGCCGTCCAGCGGGCCAGGTCCCGGAAACGGGCGTCGTCCTCGAAGATGGCCATGGGCATCTTCAGAGCGAATCCCCCGTCAACGAATATCGCCTGCCTATCGCCCGGGTACACGCGACCGGGCGATAGGACCGTCGGTTGGATCGCCGGCCCCATGGCCAGGGGCACCAGGCACGAGGCCTCGATCGCGTAGTGGTAGTTGTCCCGTGTGAGCGGCCGAACAAACTCAGATTGCAGCGCGCCGGGCAGGTTGGTAGCGAACACGACCGGGTCCACGTGGTAGCGAGGCCTGTACTTTAGTCGCCCAGGAAGTTTGCGGGTGGCCGCCATCGCGAACAATTTGGCCAAATCGGCGCGCCCCGGCGCTCGTCCGTCCAGGCGCCGAATCCGAGACGTGAACACGAGCAAGGTTCGCCCCGCCGACTCGTCGAACACGCCATCCACTTCGGGAGGCTCCATCACGTAACGGATGGACGCGTGCAGGTGCTTCCGAAAGCGGCTACGTGGCCACTCGTTCGCCACGAAGTCGGCGAGAGGATACCGCTTCGGGATCTCGGGAGCGCCCCACACCGTCCAGCCTTTCAGTACCGTCGCCTCGCTGCCGGTGGCCACATCGGCGGCGGCATAGCCACCTGCCGACGCACCCATCGCTATCGCGGGATAGCCCCCGTGCTCGCGCGTCCACCGCATCACTTCATAGAGGACGCCGCCTTGCCAGGCGCCGCGCCCGGCGCCGCCCGAGTCGAGAATCCAGGTGCAGGGGGGGGACTTTGTCACCATAGGCCAATCACCCGCCACCACAACCCGCCGATCACCGTCCAGATGACGATGTTGACGACGCTGATGAGCGCCCCGAGTTGCCACCATGCCCCCAATTCGACGTAACCAGAGCCGAAGAACACCGGAGCGGGCCCGGTGCCGTAGTGACTCAGTCCGGCAAAGAGGTTGCTGAAGAACGGCGAATTCAGAAACTAAGTGCAACACGCCGGCTTCCCATCAAGGAGGCGACCTGGGATACTCGACGATTCCTCCCACCACCAAGCAAGGGGAATCGCTGATGAGCTATCACCAGGTCACCTCAGACGAACGATACATGATCTCGAAGCTGAGGCAGCAGGACTTCAATCAAGCCGAGATCGCCCACATGTTGGGCCGCCACCGCAGCACGGTGTCGCGCGAGCTGCGCCGCAACTCGTCCCGGGGGGACGGGCACTATCGACCGTCCAAAGCCGTGGAGCGAACGCGGGGGCGACAGTCCCGATCGCGTCGCAACAGCCGGTTCACAGGCGACGACTGGTGCCAAGTGTACGGGCTCCTGGAGGAGCGGTGGAGTCCCGACCAGATTGCCGGGCGGCTGCGGCGGGCCGGCACCCTCTCGATCAGCCACGAGACCATCTACGTCCACATCTGGCGCGACAAGGCGGCCGGCGGGCCTCTGCACCGCTATCTCCGCGGCGCCGCCAAGAACTGTCGCAAGCGCCGCAACCGTTACGACAGTCGCGGCCGTCTGGCCGGCAAACGCCACATCTCTGAGCGGCCGCACGCCGTCAACACGCGTGCCACCCTCGGTCACTGGGAGATCGACACCGTGATCGGGGCGCACACCAAAGACTGCGTTGCGACACTCGTCGAACGTAAATCCGGCGTCACGATGATCGGCAAGCTGACCGACCGCGGCAAACGTGGCCTGACCCGGCGCGTGCGGATGCTGGCGCGCCGCGTGCCCGACTATTTCGACACAGTCACCGCGGACAATGGGACGGAGTTCCACGACTACAAGGTCATCGAAGCCGCGACGGGCGTCCGCTTCTATTTCGCAACGCCGTATCATTCCTGGGAACGTGGCACCAACGAGAACCTCAACGGCCTCTTGCGCCAATACCTACCCAAGGGCTCGAGCTTCGCCGGTCTCACGCAACGTGACTGCGATGCCATCGCCCACCACCTGAACACTCGCCCGAGGAAGCGCCTCGGTTATCGGACACCGGAGGAATGCTTTCATGGCCGGTAGCAGATGTTGCAGTTCAAACTTGACTCTAAGAACGCCAAGACAAGGGCGGCCAGGGCCGGTGGGGCCCCGGCTGCGATAGCAATGGTCAGGAATGCGGCGTACATGGCGACGACGTGGGCGGTGTTGCTGGCAAAGAAGTAGTGGCTGTAGAAATAGACGAGACTCAGGGCCAGGAGGGCCGGGACCCACCCGATGCCCTCGACCATACCGCCCATCGTCGTGGCAAACCACGGGATCAGCCCGAGTTCGTTCAGGTAGTTGGCCATCATCACCAACGTCGAGATCCAGACGAGCGTGTTCCAGGCTCCTTGTTCCTGCAGGACGTCATCCCACGTCAAGGTGCCACTCAGGAGGAGCAACGACAGACCAATGAACGCGGCGGTGGTCCCGGTTCCGTCGAGCCCGAGCGGTGCCCCGAAGATCCACAAACACAGCAGCAGCACGAACGTGGCGAGCATCGTCCACTCGCCGGACTTGAGCGGGCCCATCTCGCGCAGCTGGGTGCGGGCGAGCTCTTTCGCGCCTGGCGTCTCCCGGATGCCTGGCGGGTAGACCGTGTACAGGACCCACGGCATCACCGTGAGGCTCACCAGCCCCGGCACGATGGCCGCTAGCGCCCATCCACCCCATGTCAGTTGCACACCCGCATCGCCAGCCAACCGCACGATGATCGGATTGGCCGCCATGGCGGTGACAAACATCGCGCTCGTGATCACGGTGCCCTGATACGCCGTCTTCATCAGGAACGCGCCGATGGCCCGCGCCGTTCCGTCGTTCGGGTGGCTCCCATACGACCGGACAATCGAGCCCACGATAGGAAAGATGACCCCCGCCGCTCGCGCCGTATTGCTGGGCATGGCAGGGGCCAGGGTCAGGTCCGCTGCCACCAGGCTGTAGGCCAGGCCCAGCGACGTCTGCCCGAACGCGGCCATGAAGAGGTAGGCGATCCGAGCCCCCAGACCGGTCTTGATAAATCCGCGAGAGATGAAGAAGGCGATGACGATGAGCCAGATCACTCGCTCACCAAAACCGCTGACCGACTGCTCGATCGTGAGCGTGCCAGTGAGACTTGTCGCCGCGATGCCGAACATGGCGACCGCACCCATCGGGTACGGGTTGGTGATGATGCCCACGATCGTGGCCACGAAGATGGCCAGCAGATGCCACGCTTGGGTATCCACGCCGTCTGGGGGGGGAATGATCCACAGTGCGACACCCACGGCCAGCGTGCCTGCCAGACGGAACGATCTATTCCGGGTCAAGGTTCTAGCCGGGGTTCAGAGGCATGGGGAACTGAACCCCGGCTGGTTGTGACGGCTCTCCGGACCTGCTCGGCGGAGGTCGACGCGCTGCTCGCAACACCCTGACTGTGATGATGGACATCGAGCGGCCAGCCTCGTATGCCGTCGGCCGATGCGGCGTACGCGTGGGTGGGACGGTGGCGCGCCCAGACGCTC
The DNA here is from genome assembly GCA_937766455.1 of Vicinamibacterales bacterium. Lineage (GTDB taxonomy): Bacteria > Acidobacteriota > Vicinamibacteria > Vicinamibacterales > UBA8438 > UBA8438. Next base: position 32,554 of record CALLXD010000053.1, read on the forward strand.
GCGCGTGGGGCGTACGACTGGCCGGCGAAGCCGACGACGGGCACCCGCGTCTACATACTCCCCTGTCGCCGCAAGACAACTCGCGCGCTCCACATGAGGGCCAGCGTCAGCAGCGCGAGCACCCACCACGGCATCACCGGCACGCGTGGGAGCGTCCCTGGACCGCCGGGGTCGACGATTGTCCCGTTCGCCGTCAGGTCGTCGTCACCAAGACCGCCGTCGGTTAACTGGAACGTGACCATGTTCCCCACGATCGTCGCCGGCAAGACGTACCAGGCCGCCGGGATTCCCGGCCTCGGTCCGTATTTCCAGAACTGGGTCCCGGGCGGCAGCGGTGGTATTGCGGGGAACGTCAGCTTTACCGTGATCGTCGAGCCTGGGTCGCACGCCGCGTACGTGGCCTTGACCAGTCCGTGTGGGAAAAGCACGCCGGCCGGGCCGTCCTCAGGCACGGCCGCGTCAGTCAGCGTTGTTACCGCGCCGATCGCACAGGTCGATCCGCCACCCGTCAACGTCAGCGTGACCGATCCGGTGCCGGTCGCGGTCGGGACCGTGGTTTCGGTGCTCGGCCGGTTGACCGTCGTGGTCTCGGTGGTCGTGGCATCCGGGGCGTTGTCGGCCGAGGTGGTCACGGCGTTCGAGAGGGCGGTTGTGTCGGGCGTCGACGCGTCGACCGTGCCGTTGATGGTGACCACGGTGGAGGCGCCCCCGGCCAGGGCACCCAGCGCGAAGACATTGTCGCCGGTTGTGGGCGCCGGGGTGGCGGACCCGAACGTGAACTCCGCCGGGTAGGCCTCGGCCACTACCACGTTCGTGGCGGCGTCGGTTCCGGTGTTGGACACGGTGACCGTGTAGGTCAGCGCGCCGCCTGGGATGACCGGATCGACGCTGTCCGTCTTGGTCACCGTCAGCACCGGGGCGGTGACCGTCGTGGTCTCGGTGGTGGTGGCATCCGGGGCGTTGTCGGCCGCGGCGGTCACGGCGTTCGAGAGGACGGTCGTGTCGGGCGTCGATGCGACGACCGTGCCGTTGATGGTGACCACGGTGGAGGCGCCGACCGCGAGGCCGCCCAGGCTGAAAACGTTGTTGCCGGTCGTGGGCGCCGGGGTGGCCGACCCGAATGTGAACTCCGCCGGGTAGGTCTCGGTCAGCACCACGTTGGTGGCGTCCGCCGTGCCCGTGTTGCTGACGGTCACCGTGTAGGTGAGCGCGCCGCCTGGTGAAACCGGGTCGACGCTGTCCGTCTTCGCGACCGTCAAGGTGGGCGCGGTTACGGTGGTCGTTTCGCTGATGGTGGCGTCCGGGGCGTTGTCGGCGGTCGCGGTGGCGCTGTTGTTGAGGACGACACCGTCGAGGGCCGCGGCATCGACGGTGCCGGTGATGAGCAGCGTCTTGGCGTTGGCGACGCCGGGCGCGATGCTGCCCAGATCAAACGTATTGCCCGGCCCGGCCATGATCGGGGCGCCGTCAAGCGTCGCGCTGGCCGTGGTGAACTCCGCCGGGTAGGTCTCGGTTACCACCACGTTGGTGGCGTCCTGTGTCCCAGTGTTCTCCACCCGCACCGAATAAATTACCGTGCCGCCAGGCACCACCGGATCGACACTGTCGGCCTTGGTGAGCTCCAGTTGCGTGGTGGACGTGGAGACGGTGGTGTTCTCCGAGGTGCTGGCGTCGGTGGCGTCAGGAGACGTGACGAGCACGCTGTTGGTCAACGTCGCGCCATTGGCGGCCATGTTCGACACCGCGCCGACGATTTCGAGGACGGCCTGGTCGCCGGGCGCGATGCTGCCCAGGGCAAACGTATTGCCCGGCCCGGCCATGATCGGGGCGCCGTCGAGCATCGCGCTGGCCGGGGTGAACTCCCCAGGATAGGTCTCGGTCACCATCACAGTGGTGGCCTCTGCCGTGCCCGTGTTGGTGACCGTCACCGTGTAAGTGAGCGCGCCGCCTGGTTGCACCGGGTCCGGTGTGTCGGTCTTGGTCACCTCCAGCGTTGCGACCGCCGGGGGCGCGGCGCCGATGGTCGTCGTCTCGGTCGTGGCGGCGGGCACCCCCTCGTCGGAGGTCACCGAGACGTTGTTGAGAAGCGAGCCGCTCGCGCCGGCGGCCACAGTCCCGGTGATGGTGAGAAAGTAATCGCGACCGGCGAGGAGGTCGTTCCCCGCGAGGAGCAGGAAGTCGTCAAAAATATTGTTGCTGGGGCCCGATGGCGTGATCGGGGTGACTCCCGACTCCGCCGCGCTGACAAAGGTGAAGAACGGGGGATACGTCTCCGTGATCACGATGTTGTTGGCGGTGGCAGTGCCGTTGTTTTCCACACGAACGGTGTAGACGAGCGTGTCGCCCACCTGCCGCGGGTCGGCGTCGTCGTCCTTGATGATTTCCAATATCGGCGCCGGCGCGGGCGCCCCGGCGATGGTGTTGCTCACCGAGTCGGTCGTACTCGGGGCGTTGGTGGCCGTGGCCGTGACCTGATTGGTCACTACCGTGCCCGGATCCGCCGAGACCGTCCCGGTGACGACGACCGTCTGGCTGGCGCCTGTCGCGATACTGCCAAGAGTCCACACGTTGTTCCCGCTGCTCGGTGTGGTATCGGTGGTCAGGAACGTGAAGTCCGCATCGTAGGTGTCGGTGAGCACGACGCCGGTCGCCGGTCCCCCCGCGCCAGTGACGCTGACGACCATCGTGTAGGTCAGGGTCGTGCCGGCGGCGACCGTACCGGCCGGGCTGACGCTTTTCGACACGGTGAACGTGAACATCGGGTCGATGACGTTGGTGGTCTCCGTGACGTTGACGGCCGAGACGCCGGTCGCCACGACACTCGCCATGTTTGAGATGACGTCTCCGTCAGACGACGTCGGGAAGCCGGTAACGTTGAGGGACCCGTCAATGGTAACGACCACCTCGCCGCCCGCCGCGATGTCTCCGAGGTTCCAGGTGGAGACGGCGCTGCCCCCGGCCGTGCCGGTGGTGGGCGTTGGCACAGCGCTGGAAAAAAGTACTTAGCGTCGTAGGTGTCGGTCAGCGTCACGCCCGGCGCGGTCGACACCCCGGTGTTGCGGACGGTGATCGTGTAGCTGAGGAAGTCGCTGCCCCCCCCCCGACCGGCCGATCTGGAGCGGGTCGACCGAATCGGTCTTCGTGATCTCCAGCACGGGGCCGGTCGGGGCGGTGATCGTGGTGGTCTCGTTCCCGTTGGCCGTGGCGTTGTCGGCCGTCACGGCCACCGTGTTCGTGAAGACCTGGCCGTTGGTCGCTCCCGGACCCACCGTGCCGGAGATGTTGACGACCGATTGGCCGCCGGCCGCGATGTTGCCGAGGTTCCAGACATTGTTCCCGATGCTCGCAGGCGGGTTCGCGCTGCTGAATACGAAATCGCCAGGATACGTCTCGGTGAGCACCACGTTGATCGCCGTGCTGGCCCCGGTGTTCTGGACGGTGACGGTGTAGTTCAGCGGGCCGCCGCTCGTCGCCGGATCCACGCTGTCGGTCTTGGTCACCGTCAGCGTTGTCGCCGGGGGTGTGGCGGTATCGACCGTGGTGTTCTCGTCGCCGTTGGCGGTCGTGGCGTTGGTGCTCGTTACCTGGACACCGTTCGCCAGAACATTGCCATTGATCGCGGCGGGATTGACCGTGCCGTTGACCGCGACCACCGTCCCGCCGCCGGGAGCGATGTCGTCAAGATTCCAGATGTTGTTGCCAGTGCTTGCGACGGGGGTCGATGACCCGAACGTGAACAGGCTGGCATAGGTCTCGGTGAGCACGATGCCGGTGGCGGTGGTGCCGCCCGTGTTCTCGATCCGGATCGTGTAGCGCAGCGGGTCGCCGGGAAACACGGGATCCACGCTGTCGGTCTTGGTGACGGTGAGTGCGGCCGGCGCCGGACCGCCGGTGGACACGGTCGTGATCTCGGTCGCCGTCACCAGAGGCGCGCTCGCCGCCAAAACCTCCTCGGCCGTCACGGTATTCGTCAGCATCTGACCGTTCGTAGCGCCGGCGCTGACTGTCCCCGTGATGGCGAAGACCGCTTCTGCTCCGACCGCGAGGCTCGCGACGTTCCATGTTGTTGCCGGAGTTGGGTGCCGGAAAGGCGCTGCCGAACGTGAACGCGGTGTCGTAGGCCTCGGTGACCACCACGTTGGTGGCCGCGATGGTGCCTGTATTCGTCACACGGACCGTGTAGCTCAGGGCGCCACCCGGCGCGACCGGATCCACGCTGTCGGTCTTCGTCACCGTCAGCGTCGTCGTCTGCGCCAACGCGACGGGAGGCGCCAGGGTCAGCATCAGCAGGGCGGCCGCCGCCGTGACGATGCCGGCGTGACGTGGACGGGCGAGAGGAGATGCTGAGAGGGCTGAGTGCCGCTTCATTCCGTTGGGACCTTTCTTGACGACCGTGACCGCAGTTATCCACCTACCAAGGGTTAGGACGATGGCAGATTTCAGAGGCCCGATCACCAAGTCAGGCCCCGAAAATCAGCCTCGACGGGCAGATTGGCCCGTAAGCGCTAACCTTGTTGCCCGCCCCCCACGCCTATCCCGTAGAAACTCGTCGAGAGCCGCTATAATCCAAGGACCAGTACGGCCCATGAACGATTTCAGCAAGGACATCACCCATGATTGCCACGCTCCGCACCGTCGCTCCATTACTGCTCGTCTCGGTCATGCTCGCTCCCAGTGCCGGTGCCGACGTCTTGTCGGTCGACATCAGCGAACGGAGCCCCATTGAGGCCGGGAAGGGCTTCGGCGATGCCGGCCCGTACGAGGAGATCGTGGGCCGGATCACCTTTGGGATTGATCCGGCCGACTCGAAGAACCAGGTCATTCTGAATCTGGATCGGGCACCCCGTAATGCGCAGGGCCTGGTCGAGGCGACCGCCGACCTGCGAATTCTCGCCCCCGTGGACCAGAATCGCGGGAACGGCGTCGCGTTGGTAGACATCGCCAACCGTGGTCGCATGTCGGCACTGGGGTTCAACCGTGGCGGGAGTGGGCCGTACGGCGACGGGTTCCTGATGAACGAAGGATACACGGCGGTCTGGGTCGGCTGGGAGTTTGACGTGCCGGACGGTCGCTCCATCCGGTTCGAGGTGCCTTCAGTCGACGGTCTGCCTGTCGGTGGACTCGGCTTCGCGGCCGTTCGAGATACCACGGCCTGGATCAAGCATGATCCCGCTGCCCCCGTCAGCGCCGGGCACGCCCTGACGTTTGGCTCGTCGCAGAGTGGTCGCTTCCTCCGGACCTTCCTCTACCTGGGATTCAACACGGATACGGCGGGTCGGCAGGTCTTCGACGGCATGATTCCGCATATTGCCGGATCGTCCCGACTGGACCTGAATGAGCCCGGCGCTGCGCCGATCACGCTCGGCATGTTCGACGCCACCTCGTTCCCATTCGCGGATGCGGCGTTGCGTGATCCGGTGACCGGTGTCGTCGACGGGACGCTGGGCAACGAGCGCAGCCGCGAGAATCAGCCGCACATCTTCTATACCAATACCGGCGTCGAATACTGGGGCGGCGGCCGCGTGGCCACGTTGGTGCACGCAACCCCCGACGGGGCGACCGATCTCCCGTTGCAGGACAACGTCCGGTTTTATTTCCTGGCCGGGACCCAACACGGGCCTGGCGCCTTTCCGCCTCCCCCTCCCGGCAACCGCCAGGAGATGGGCAACCCCACGGACTATTGGTGGAACATGCGGGCGTTGTTGACGTCGCTGAAGGACTGGGTGGTCGATGGCGTCGAGCCACCGCCCAGTCGCCACCCGCGGTTCGCCGACGGGAATCTGGTGTCACCGAAGCAGATTGCATTTCCGGCAATACCTGACGTTCGCTCCCCGAGTGACCGCGAAGGCGGCGCCAGATCGGCGAACCGGTGGCTGGAAGCCGCTTCTGGCGACGAAGGTACGGCGCTCCCGATGTTCGTGCCCCAGGTCGATGCCGACGGCAACGAGACCTCCGGCATCCTTCATCCTGAGGTCGCGGTGCCACTGGCCACCTACACGGGGTGGAACTTTACGAACCCGGACAATGGCGATCCCAACACGCTGGTCTCCCTGGCCGGCTCCTACATCCCGTTCCCGGCCACGCGTGAACAGCGTCAGCGCACCCGTGACCCGCGACCGTCCATCGAAGAGCGCTACGACTCTCGCGAGGATTTCCTGGACCAGATCGAGACCGCGGGACAGGAACTCATCGGCCAGCGATATCTTCTGCAGGCGGACCTGCCGGCCATCGTCGAGCGCGCCGCGGACCATTGGGACCTGCTCGTTGGCGCCAACGAATAACGAGTAGCGGCCCACCATTGTCATCGTCGATTGCGGGACCACTGACGGACCCCGACGAGCTGGCCCAGCACCTGGGCCGGCCGGGCGTTGTCGTGCTGGACGTCAGGCGTGGCGAGCGATTCGCGACGGCACACCTGCCCGGCGCGAGACACTTCAGTGTCTACGGCATCAACACCTATGACACCGATGAGGCATCACTACAGTCCTTCGTTCGGATGTGGGCATTCCAACTGAGCCTGGCGGGCATTCGGCGGGACGATACCGTGGTCGTGTGCGGCGACTACAGTGACGAGCCAGCCGCCCGCGCCTACTGGTTTTTGCGATACCTCGGACACCCGCAGTGTGCGTTGCTGGACGGTGGGTTGACCGCGTGGGCCCGCTCCGGACACCAGACAGAACAGGCGGCGGCGGTCCCCCTACCAACCTCCTATCGGTACACCGTGGTCGATGCGCTGGTCGCCAATTGGCGCCAAGCCGGGGCCGCCGGACTCGACGCGACCGCGGTGTTGCTCGACACCCGCAGCGACGAGGAGTGGTACGGACACGATGGCCGGGGAGCCGAACGCGCCGGCGCCATGCCGGGAGCCGTGCATCTCGAGTGGACGCACCACTTGGGCGAAGACGGGCGGTTCAAGTCGCCCCGTATGCTGTCGGCCCTGTTTGCGGATATTGGCGCCACGCCCTCGGCACCGGTGGTGGCCTACTGCAACACCGGCTACCGGTCGGCCCACGCCTGCCTCGCGCTCGAGTTGGCTGGCCACGTGCCGGCGCGCAACTACGTGGGCTCGTGGCAAGAGTGGGGCAATCGGGCTGATTGCCGGGTGGTCCGGCCGTCCTCAGGGGGCGGCGCTGCGCCGCTGGCCTAGTCGCCGACGGCGCCTCGGTCCTGTGCGGCGGGTGCCTACGAAAGAATGTCGATGATGCGTGGCACCGTCCCTCGTTCACCGAGGCGTACCGCCTTCGTGACCAGCGTCCCTACCACGGCGGGATAGCGAACGACGTGCGCGAGCGCCAGGACATCGTCGTCCAGCCGGGCGATGCGACTCGCTTGGTCTGCGTCGGTCAGTGGCGCGAGGCGTTGGGCCACCAACCACGCGTGGTCGCGGGCCCGCTCCATGCTGAAGTTGATTGCCGCCGTGTCGACGTCTCCCAGAGACCGGTTCAGTAGTCGCAGCGTCGTCCAGATGCGGGCCAGTTCATCCTGAACCTCGCCGACCAGCGAGGCGAGAATTCCGTTGATGCGGTTGAAGTCCCCACGCAAGGCTGGCAACTGGGTGCCAGGCGCGACCCGGGCGGCGGCAATGCCGAGGTCCAGATTGATGTGTGCGTTGATACCCAAGAGAAGGTGCTGCAGGACGATGGGCCACCATTGGCCCGTGACATCGAATGCAAACTGCCACGATCGCGTAACGGCGCCGCCCTCTCGATAGGCGTCGAATGCGTCCAGATACCGGCTGGCGAACAGGACGTCCAGCCGTTCCATGCGTGGGCCGTCGTCGAAGACGCCATTCGCGATGCCATCCCGCACCTCTACCGTGACCTTGCGGTAGAGCGCGGGAAAGTAACCCAGCCTCGACCCCTCGGTTTTCGCGTCGTCGACGATGGTGGTCAGCCGACTGATGACGTCGTCAATTGTGCTGGAAGTGGCAGTCATGGCGTGGTCGCAGTTTGTGACATCGGATCTTGGCACGGATGGCACGGTCCGGCCACTGAGGGGCCGCAGGCGGGCGGTTGACGCGATGGCGACCCAGGACGAGTCCGCCCGTATAATGCGTCAGGGGCTCGACCGTTGGTCTGGGTCCCACTGTCGCCCCGCCACGTCCACAGGTCGGGCAGAGGAGTTGCATCGATGGATCGCCCGGTTCACCGCGTCGTCAACCTCATCGAGGATGCCGACCAGCGCATTCTCAACATGACGGCCGACACGGCCCGTGCGTTGCTACTCGACGCCCGCCCAGACGCCATGCTCGATGTGCAGGGGTCGTTCGCACTGGCCGCTCGAGACGGCGAGACGGTGCTGATGGCTCGCAGTCTCGATCGGCCGATGCGGTATTTCCTGGCCAAAGAGACGGCCGGACCGATGCTCGTGATCGGGGAGCGGATCGACGACCTGAAACGCGTGCTCGATAGCCACGGCTATGGGCATCAGTTCCATCCGAGCTACACGCGGATGGTGCCGGCCCATCACGTCACCGCCCTCCGGCTGATCGGGTGTCCGGACCCGACGCCTCAACAAACCCGGTTTTTTGCGCCGCCCCACGCCACGATGTCGACGGACCTCCAGGTCATCGGAGACGCGTATGTGGCGGCGCTGCACCATGAAGTCACCGAGTGGCTCGCGCGGCAACCGAAGACCGAGCCCATTGGTGTGTTGTTCTCGGGTGGCATCGACAGCGGGGCGATTCTGGTCAGCGTCTATCGCGCGCTGTTCGACAGCGGACAGAGTCCCAGCCGTCTGAAGGCGTTCACACTGGCGGTCGACGGCGGTGGGGCCGACGTTGCCCAGGCGCGTGAGTTCCTGAGACGGCTCGGATTGGAGATGTTGCTCGAGGTGGTTGAGGTCGCCGCGGAGCGCCTCGACCCGTTCGAGGCCGTGGAGGTGATCGAGGACTACAAACCGCTGGATGTCGAGTGCGCGACCGTGGGGCTGGCGTTGCTGCGTGGCATTCGCGAGCGGTATCCCGACTGGCGGTTGCTGCTGGACGGCGACGGCGGCGACGAAAACCTCAAGGACTATCCGATCGAGGAGAACCACGAACTGACCATCCGGAGTGTCGTCTCCAACTCGATGCTGTATCAGGAGGGGTGGGGCGTTGGCGCCATCAAGCACTCGCAGACCTACTCGGGTGGTTTGTCCCGTGGCTGCGTCCGCACCTTTGCCCCGGCTCGTCGATTCGGGTTCGCTGGGCTGAGTCCGTTCGTGCGCCCATCGGTCATCCAGGTCGCGGAGTCGATCCCGTTTGCGACGCTTGCCGCCGGGTCGACCGAGGCCCTCTACGGCTTGAAGGGCGAGGTGGTGCGCCGCGGTATGCGCTCGTGCTTCGATCTGGACTTCCCCGTGTTCGAGAAGCGTCGGTTCCAGCACGGTGCCGTCGACGACGACGTCTTTCGCGGCCGGTTCGCCGTGCCTCCGGAACGGTACCGGGCCCACTTTCACTCCTTGTACGGCCAGTCCGCGCCGTAGCCCGATCGGGAATCGTATGGACCGCTGGGTGCGTTCGCTCCGGCGTTCGAAGGTCTCCAGGTCGTCCGACAGACCGCTCGGCGTGGTGCACGAGCGGGAGCGTCGGCCCGAGGGTGCGGTGGTCGACGCAACCACCGTCTTTCTGGCGGGGGCCGAATGCCCCTTCAGTTGTGTGTTCTGCGATCTGTGGACGCACACGCTGACCGAACGGACGCCTCCCGGCGCGCTACCGCAGCAACTGGCCGGAGCGCTCGGCACGATCGGGCAGCGCTCGCTGATCAAGCTCTACAACGCGAGTAATTTCTTTGACCCGACGGCTGTGCCGCCAGCCGATGAGGCGGCGCTCCTGCGCCTGCTCGACGACTTCGCGCAGGTGACGGTCGAGTGCCATCCCCGGTTCATCGGCGACCGTTGCTTCTCGTTCGCCGACCGACTCCCGGGGGCGCTTGAGGTCGCGGTCGGGCTGGAGACCGTGCACCCCGAGGCACTGCCGCGCTTGAACAAGCAGATGACGCTGGCCGATTTCGATGCGGCCGCGTCCGCACTCGCGATGCGGCAGATCGGACTGCGGGCCTTCGTGCTGCTCGGGTGTCCCTTTGTTGGCGAAGAGGAGCAGCTCGACTGGACCCTCCGTTCGGTGTTGCACGCGGCTGCGCGTGGCGCCGGGACGATCTCAATCATTCCGGTGCGCGGCGGAAACGGTGCGCTCGAATCTCTGGGCGCCGAAGGCCACTGGCATCCCGTGACCCTCGATCTGGTCGAGGAGGCTTTCGACCAGGCATTGCGGCTCAATCTGCAAGACGCGGTGGTGCAGGTGGATCTCTGGGATCTCAAGCGCGTGTCCGACTGCGACCACTGTGTCGAGGCCCGCGTGAGTCGGCTGGCGGCGATGAATCTGAGCGGTCTGGAAGAGTCGCGCGTCGGGTGCGACTGGTGCGGTGCCAGCCGCCAGGTCCCGGACGTCCGATCCCGCGGTCTTTGACTCGCCCGCCACATGACCATGCGCTATGACGTGACGGTGATCGGGGCCGGATTCGCCGGATCCCTGCTGGCTCGGCTGTTGGCGCTTCGTGGGCGCGCGGTGCTCCTGGTCGAGCGCGACGTGCACCCGCGTTTCTCCCTTGGCGAGTCATCGACCCCGCTGGCGGCGTTGTCGCTCGAGCGCCTCTCCGCGCGGTACCAACAGCCGGACTTGCGCGCACTTGCGGCGCATGGCCGCTGGCGGAGGGAGCTTCCCGGTCTGCGCTGCGGCCTCAAGCGCGGCTTTACGTTCTACCGTCATCGTCCCGGCGAGCCGTTTCCCACCACCCAGACACACGAGGCTCGGATGCTGGTGTCGGCGAGCCCAGACGCGGAGGTGGCCGATTGTCAGTGGCTGCGTGCCGACGTGGATACGCACATGGTCCAACGGGCCCGCGCCGCCGGTGCTGACTATCGAGACCGTTTCGAGGTGGTAGGGGTGGAGCCGGCTGGCGAACGCCTACGTCTGCGCGGGCGGTACGGGGGTGAGGACGTCGAGATCGACGCGGGATTTCTCGTCGATGCGTCTGGCGCCGGAGAAGTTCTCGCGCGGGCGTTCGGCGTCGAACACGAGGCGTCCGAGCCCGATTTCTCGAGTCGACTCCTCTACGGACACTTCGAGGGTGTGAGGCCGTTCGCCGAGGTGGCGGCCGGCGACGGGGCTACGCTGCCGACGGGCCCCTATCCCGACGACTGGGCTGCCGTCCATCATCTGCTGGATGAGGGCTGGATGTATGCGTTGCGGTTCGACGACGGGCTGGTGAGCGCGGGCCTCCTCATCGACGATGCGGCGGTCGCCTCTGGCGCCAGCGCGGGCGGGGGCGACCCCGAGTTGCGGTGGCGTGCGGTGCTGTCTCGGTACCCGACGCTCGAATCAGCATTCGCGGGCGCCCGGCCGCTGCCGCCGGGAATTCGGGCGACCGGCCGTCTTCAGCGTCGGCGGCGGACCGCCGTGGGCGAGCGCTGGGCGATGTTGCCCCAGACGTTCGCCTTCTTCGACCCGCTCTTCTCGACCGGTCTCGCATGGAGCCTGCTTGGCGTCGAGCGGTTGGCAACCGTTCTCGAGACCGGCCGTCCCACGTCTCAATCGCTCCGCGAGTATGACGCGCTGTTACGGGCCGAGGCGGACCAGCAACAGGCGCTGCTCGCGGCCGCCTACGCCGCCCGTCTTGATTTCCGCGTCTTCCGAGATGTGTCGTTCCTCTACTTCGCGTGCGCCAGCTTCGAGGAGCTGCGGCAGCGTCTGCTCGATGGTGCCGATGCGGTCGATACCATCCGAGCAATCGGACGGGCGAGATTCGGCCGCGTGGCGCGGCTTTCTCGGCGCTGGCGACACGAACTGGACCGCGTCGTGCGGTCAGGCGCTGGGCCTGGCTCGCGCGACCGTGGCAGAAGGTTCCGATGACGCCCGGCGACGGTTTTCGGAGTGGGTGGCCACGCGGATCGCATCCCGCAACGTCGTGGGGCTCGGCGAATCGCCCACGCACCTGTATGGGGTCGACATGGACCTGTTGGTGAAGCGCGGCGGCCTGCTTGGATTGACGGAGGCCGACGTGGAGGAGCGGCTACCTCGCTTGCGCGGTGGCCGCTAAGCACGGTCCCTGGCCGTCGGCACGACAGTACGTCACGACGTCTGGTGTATCGCCTATTCCGTGACGGTGACGGTCACGTCGTAGGACACATCGAGCGCACCGTCAGCGGCGAGGCACCGGAGGACATAGGTTCCGGGGGCGCTGAAGGTCGCCTCGGTGGTCCAGGTCCCATCCGCGGGCGGTTCCGGATTGATGAAGTGCGGGGCCCATGGAGAGTAGGCGCCGGTCCGGGTGTCTTCCCACACACTGACCTGGGGTGGCTCGAAGTCGACCGCATTCGCTCCGCGGTAGAGAAACCATGACACGCGCAGTCCCGTCTCGGTGTTCACGGTGACCCGGGCGCTGGGTCGCCAACGGCGCGTCAGGGTCGGGTCGAACCGCGCGAACCGCTTGCGGGGCGACTCCGGCACGCCGTCGTCCTCGGAGACCGCCGTCAGTACGAGCGGTTCGCCTACGCGAACCGTGCGACTCATCCCACCGTCCACCTGGAGGGTCGGCCCCGTATTGGCACGGATCTTTGGGCTGCTCGTCCCTGCTCCGATGGCGCCGTTCTCTGAGGCCCGCACCATCGAGTCCACGAAGTAGTCTTGGCGGAGCGTCGCGTAGGCCCGCTCTGTCACCCCGTTGACGGTGAGTGTCCAGACCAGTTCATCGTCAACCGCGAAGTCGTCGGGCACCGGCACCCGGAACACGAACCGGTTGCGCCGGGGCTGAAAAATGGTCGGTTGCCCAAGATCCGGACCACCCGGCTCCATTGCGTTGTTCGGGCCGACCGGGATTGTCGGGGTTTCTTCCCAGTTGCGGTTCATGTATCCGAACAAGAAGTGACGCGAGCCGTCCACGTCTTCCTCCCAGCCCTCATAGGCGGGCGAAATGTTCTGATCGGTGGAATACGTCAATCGCTGGGCGTCCGCCCCAGCGGGAGCGAGGATGACCAATCCGAACAAAAATGCGCCCAAGGTGTGCGCTGCTGGAATGCGATGGGTGAGGCAACCGTTCATCGGTTTCTTCCTTGTCTTTGTCTATGCGTCGCGACGACCTAGTCGGTCACTGTGACGGTGATGTTGCTGGCCACGTCCAGCGCTCCGTCGCTCGCCAGGCATCGCAGCACGTAGGTGCCGGGACTGTCGAATGTCGTAGTGGTGATCCAGCGCCCATCCGGTGGCGGATCGGGGCTGAGGAAGTGTGGCGCCCAGGGCGAGTGAGAGCCTGTACGTGTGTCTTCCCAGACCTTGATCTGTGGGGGTTCGAACGTCGCCCTGCCCGCGCCACGGTAGACGAACCACGATACGCGCAGACCGGTTTCCGTGCTCACGGTGCCCCGCTGGTGCGGGCGCCAGCGCTCGGATTGCCCGGGGTTGCGCCGTAGGCGTCTCCGCCGCCGCGACTCAGGCACGCCGTCGTCGTCAGCGACGGCGACCAATGTTAGTGGTTCGCCAACCCGAACCGTTCGCTCCGTGTCTCCGTCGACGCGCAGGCTCGGTCCTACGTTCGCGCGAATGATGGGGTTGCTTGTGCCGGCGCCGAGGGCGCCGTGCTCCGATGCCCGCACGATGCCGTCAACGAAATAGTCCTGCCGGAGCGTCGCGTACGCCCGCTCCGTGACACCGTTCACAGTGAGCGTCCACACCAGCTCATCGTTCGCCCCGAAGTCGTCTGGTACCGGGACCCGAAACACGAAGCGGTTGCGACGAGGGAGGAAACGGGTGGGTTGACCTTGGTCGGGAACACCCGGTGCCATGGCGTTCTCAGGCCCGACCGGGACGGTCGGCTCCTCTTCCCAATTGCGATTCATGTAGCCGAACAAGAAGTAGCGAGACCCATCCACGTCCTGTTCCCATCCCTCGTACGCCGGGGACACATTCTGTTCGGATGAAAACGAGAGTCGCTGGGCCACGACATCTGATGGCGCCGACAGCAGGACCAGGGCGAGGAGCCATGCGCCGTGCCGGACCTGGGTTTGGCGTAACGGCTGTCGCCTACGACGACATGCAGGGGGCAGGGGCGCGCTCATAGCAGGCAGCGACGAATGGGAAAGAAACGCCCCCGGGGAGCCGTGTCGCTCTCTCCAGGGGCGCTTCAGTCAGGTTGCGGTCGCTCGCTCGCGAGCGTCGCGCGATGACAATCGGCTTCTACTGCTGTGCCGCGGTCTCAGCGGTCTCGGAGGTTTCCCCCGCGTCGCCATCCTCGGCGTCCTCTTCAGTCACATCCGCGATGGTCAGATCGTCATACGGGCACAGCGGACACCCGATGACGTGGTCGCCGGTTCTCCAGCTGATCGCTTGCCGACGCTCTTCCATCTGCTCGAGGAACTGCTCGTCGGACAGCTTCACCCCAATGCCCAGGTCGATGAACATGTTGGTGACCGACCGGTTCCCAGAGCCCTGCCAGTTCCGCGGGTCCGGCACGTTCCGGTTCGCGGTGGTGTTGTCCATGTAGCCCGTGATGTGGAGGATGGTGCCCTTTGGCAGAATCGGCGCCGTGTGGTCCGCGTACTCGTAGGTGCGCACCCAGTTGTGGTCGTAGCCGGCGCAGGTGAGCGTCTCGATGTGGTTGCCCCAGATGGCCTCCAGGCACATACGCTGGCCCGGCGCGTGCAGGTGCGGCTCAAAGGTCGTGAGCTTCTGGTGCTCCTGCAGCACGGTGTAGGCGTGCAGCTGCTGGTCCGCCTCTTCCGGCTTGATGTCGATGTTCAGTCCATCGCCCAGCGAACGGCGCGCGGGTTCCAGCAGCGGCTCGTATCCTTCCGGGTGGAACTTCCAGGCGATCTCCAGGTGCGACTTGGTGTCTCTCCCATTGGAGTGAAGATGCACTGAGTTCGACACGACACTCGAGTTCGCCGCCAGCAGCCGGCCGGCCTGCGGATCAAATGTGTCCGCATTGCGGCCGACCTCGTGGACGGGCCACCCAGTGGTGGTGTCCTCTTCGCGGAGCTCGTCCTGCGCGCCGTCGTCTCCGATGACCTGCGTGCTCCAAATCATGTGGTGGAAGACAAACCGGCCGCCGACGGTTTCGCGCGAGTCCTCGGTGTCGAGGACGTCGTTGACCTCTCTGAATTCGAGCGCCTCGACATACCGGTCGCTGGTGTTGCCGACCGACGTGGTCTCGATTTCGCCCCACCAGTCAGGCTGCTCGCCGCCGATGATGAGCTCCGGGAGTTTCGTGATCAGATCCGGCTCGCCGATGGTCCACCCGCCGTCACCAAAATCTCGCGCTGGTGGTGCGTCCGCGACATTGCCACGAGGGGCACCGGCGTCTGCCCACGCGCCCATCATGGCGACTTCCTCGACGCTCAGCGACGGGTCGTACTTGTATTCCTGTATGCCGATGTTCTGCTCGACGTACCACGGGGGCATGACCCCCGCTCGCCGCCCCATGGCGGTCCGGCGTTTCATGGACCGGGCCCACGGGCGGGCTTGCTCGTACGTCAGCAGTTCCATCGGCGCCACCGAGTCTTCCCTGTGGCAGTTCTGGCAACTGCGCTGCAGGATGGGCTCGATGTCTTTGTGGAACGTCACTTCCGCCGGAGCGGAACTGGCTCCTTCGGCCGACTGCGCGGTCGCGGCGCCCGGGGCGATGGCTCCCACAGCGAGGGTAATCGCCACTGCGAAGAACTGCTGCGTGGCACCAGTGGTGGGTCGAAGCACCTGAACCTCCAAAACTGCAATGGGGCCGCGCCGAGGGCCGGCTCCCGGATGTGTGCCGATCTGCTATCGTGAGTCAGAATACCTCACTACGCGAGGCTCGCCAAGGGCAAGACACCACATGAAACGCAGCATCGGTCTTTCGGGAGCCCTCGCGGCCGGCGGGGCAGTGTTGCTGCTGAACTCGGCGGTGCTGGCCGTCGCGCCGAGTGCCTCGCTCTGGTACATCGGCAACGTCGTGCTGCACCCGTTGCTGGGGCTGGGTCTCACCGGAGCCGCGCTGTGGTGGCTCCGTCGGCAGGGGTGGCCGACGGCGGCGCTGGCACGCCTTGCGGTGGTGTTGACGGCAGGCGGTGCCGCGTCAGGGATGGCGGTCGTCGGCGCGGCCGCGGTCGGCGCGATGGTGTTACACCGTTCCCCCGTCCTCCTCGACCTACACGTCTGGCTATCGGTGCTGGGTGCCGCGCTGGTCGGTCTGTGGGTATGGCGCGGTGTCGGCAGTGGAGATGGCCCGGCCAACGACCCTGGTTGGCTGTCGCCAGTGACGATTCGCGCGGCGGTGCTCCTGCTCGCCGCCGTCGCGGTGGCGGTCCCGTCGGCCCGGACCTCCTGGGACACCCGTTGGCGTCAGGCGCACGTTCTGGAAAATCCATCAGGCCCGCCGGCCACGATGAATGACGAGGGTGCGGGAGTTGGCACGCCCTTGTTTCCGTCGTCCGCCCAAACCAGCACCGGGGACCTCATTCCTTCAGACTTCTTTTTGACGAGTGAGACCTGCGCCCGTTGCCACCGTGACATCTATGACCAATGGAACGGGTCGGCGCATCACTTTTCTTCGTTCAACAATCAGTGGTACCGCCGTTCCATCGAGTACATGCAAGAGGTGGTCGGAACAGAATCGTCAAAATGGTGCGCCGGTTGTCACGACCATGCCCTGTTCTTCAACGGTCGGTTTGACCAGCCGGTGGTCGAGCAGATCGATACGCCCGAGGCCCAGGCCGGCCTGGGGTGTACCTCGTGCCATGCCGTCACGCACGTCGGAAGCACCATGGGGCAGGGCGACTTCGTCATGGAGTACCCGCCGCTGCACGATTTGGCTGCCAGCGACAATCCGCTGCTGCGTGGCGCCCATGACCTGATCACCCGGCTGGCGCCCGAGCCGCATCGCCGAACCTTCATGAAGCCGTTTCATGAAGAGCAGGGTGCGGAGTTCTGCTCCACCTGCCACAAGGTCCATCTGGATGTGCCGGTCAACGGCTATCGCTGGATTCGCGGGTTCAACGAATACGACAACTGGCAAGCGTCAGGCGTGTCAGGGCAGGGCGCGCGGTCGTTCTACTATCCGGACACGCCGCAGACCTGCGGCAGCTGTCACATGCCGCTGGTCGCGTCTGACGACCCCCGCGGCGGACAACGGCTTCGTGCGGTCGCATCGGTTCCCTGGCGCCAACACAGCCCTGCCGCATGTCAACAATGACCCGGTGCAGCTGGCGGCCGTGCAGAACTTCCTGCGGGCCGGTCAGGTGTCCGTCGATGTGTTCGGTGTGGCGCGGGTGGACGAGCGACCGGCTTCGGCGCCGCGCGGGGCCCGCGCCGCGGCGCCGCGGCTGTCGAGCACGTTTGCGGTCGGCGAGGAGTCGGGACAGTTCGGCGCGAGCCCCGGTCATCACCGGGCCCCCGCCCGAGGTGGTGGGTCCCGCTCGGAGCTTACCACCGTGGCGGTGCGGCGGGGAGACTCCGTGCGGGTGGAGGTGGTGGTCCGCACACGGAATGTCGGGCACTTCTTTCCCGGCGGCACGGTCGACGCCCTTGACGTGTGGGTCGAATTCGAGGCGGTCGACGAGACGGGGCGCGTCTTGCTCCACAGCGGCGCCGCGGCCGATGACGGGCGTGGTCCGGTGGACCCCGGTGCGCACCTCTATCGCAGCTTGCAACTCGACGGACACGGGAACCCCATCAACAAGCGCAACGCCTGGATGACCCGGTCGGTGGCCTATGTGCGGCTCATCCCCCCTGGTGCGGCGGATACCGTGCACTACCGTCTCCGGGTCCCGGAGGACGCCGGAGACCGCATCACCTTGCGCGCCAAGCTCAACTATCGGAAGTTCGCCTGGTGGTATACCCAGTGGGCGTTCGCGGGCGAGCGGGCCGACGTCGGACTCGGCCCCGGCCGTGGGGCCTGCCTACGATGACGGCGAGTGGACGTTCACCGGAGACACCTCGGACGTGTCCGGTGCGATCAAGGCCATTCCCGACATTCCCACCACCGTGATGGCGGAATCAGAGGCCACCCTGGAAGTCATCGACGCAGACGCGATGCTGCCAGAGGTGGCTAGTGCGGTCGGACCCGTCGGCGCGGGGGCGCTGGAATGACTATGGCATCGGCTTGCTGCTGCAGGGCGACGTGCGAGGCGCCGAAGCGGCGTTTCGGCGGGTCATGGCCATTGATCCAGACTACCCGGATGGGCCCGTCAATGTCGCCCGCGCCAAGATTCGAGAGGGCGACGTGGACGCGGCGATTCCGCTGCTCGAGCAGGCGCTGGCGCTGTCTCCCGGTCTGGCCCGTGCGCATTTCTTTCTCGGGACGTCGCTACGAACGCTTGGGCTGTATGACGCGGCGTTGACCCACCTCGAGGCCGCCCGGCAGCAGTATCCGCGCGACCGCGTCGTGTTGAATGAAATAGGGGGCATCCAGTTTCGACAGCGGCGGTTCGACGAGGCCGTCCGGACATCGGAGGAGGTCCTCCAGATTGATCCAGAGGATATGCAGGCCCACTACAACCTGATGCTGAGTCACCAAGGGGCGGGTCGGTCGGACGACGCCGCCCGGGAGCGCGCCTTGTACGAGCGATTCAAGGCGGATGAGTCGGCACAGGTGATTACGGGCGACTTTCGCCGGGCCTCACCGGAGGACAACAACGAACGGCAGTCCATTCATGAACACCGCGCGGCCGCTGTTGCTGTGGCGCCAGAAGGGACCCCATGACCGTACCGGTTGTCCGTCGCGCGGCATGGCAGGGCCTCGCCGCGCTCGCCTACGTGTGCTGCGTGTGCAGTGTGGTGAGTTGCGCGGCGCCGACAGACCGGTCCGACCCGCCGTCTCCCGAGTACGAGGACACGGTCCGGGCCTTCTACCAGGGTCTGGCCGCCCTGGATGTGGGCTTGCTCGAAGATGCGGAAATTTCCTTCGAGCGGGCGGCCGCATTGTCGCCGGACGAGCCGGCCATACGCGCCAATCTTGCCGTGGCGCATATGGGCTTTGGCAACGACGCGGCCGCTGCGGTGCAGCTCGAGGCGGCGCGGACCTTGGCGCCGGACAGCAGCGAGCTGGCGTTCCTGCAGGGCCAACTGGCCGGGTTTGACAGCCGGTTCGACGACGCCCGTGCATATTTCCGCGAGACCCTGGCCCTGGACCCGACGCACGTCATGGGGCGATTCGCCTTGGCCCAGCAACTCGCGCGTGAGGAAGGTGGCGACGACCTTGAGGCCCGACCGCGTGAGGCCCAGCAGCTGTTCGAGTCGCTGCTCGTCGATCTGCCGGGCAATCTGGCCGTGCTGGTTGAGCACCTGCGCCTGGCCGCGGAACGGTCGGACGCCCCCGCGGTGGCGGACACCATCGGCCGTCTCCGGGCGCAGAGCGCGCGGTGGCCGGATGTGGCGACGACCCAGCTCGACGCTGCATCGACCGCGGCGGACGCCGGCGATTTCCCGCGCGCAGGCACGCTCGCCAGACTCCTGCGAAACGTATTGGTGCGGATGCCGGCATTTCGCAAGGACCAGGCTGTCGTCAGCGTGAGCGCCGAACTGATTGCCGAGCCGTTGCGGCAGTTTCTCGACCTACCGGCGGTCACGGCCCGGGCCGCGCCCCGAGACGCCACCTTGACGTATCTGTCGGAGCCACTGGGAGAGGTATCGGTGGCGGCACCAGGCCAGGCGTCCAACGGACTACCCGATGCCGTGACGATCGTGCCGCCGAGCGCTGGGGGCGAGCCCACGCTCTTGGTCGGCGGTGTGACGGCGGTGCGGCGTGCTGGTGTCGCGGCGACAGCCGCGGACCCGCCGTTTCCGTCGGGGGCCGGGGCGACCGCGCCGACCGCCGATGGCGTGCTGGCGTTGGATTGGAATGGCGACTATAGGATGGACCTGGCGCTGGCCGGCGCTGGGGGCGTGCGACTGTTCATCCAAGATGAGGACGGCCAGTTCGCGCCGGCGACGCCTGCGGCCCCGGCCGAGGGGCCGGGTGTCAACCTGCCCAGCTACGGCGCATGGGCCGCCGACACGGAGATGGACGGCGACCTGGACCTGGTGGTGGGGGCGGTGTCCGGCGCGCCCTGGGTGCTGCGGAACAACGCCGATGGCAGCTGGCGTCCGGAGCAGCCGTTCCCGGCCGTGGAAGGCCTGCGTGGATTCGTCTGGGGAGACCTGGATCGCGACGGCGATCCCGATGCGGTGTTGCTCGACGCTGCGGGTGTCGTCCACGCCGTCGAAAATATGCAAGGCGGAGCGTTTCAACCCTGGCCGACTCCGAATCCGTCGACCGGGGTCGTCGGATTGACCATGGGGGACCTCGACGCCGACGGCTGGCTGGACCTGGTGACGCTTACCGCGGCCGGCGAGCTGTGGCGGCACGCTTGGGGTGACGACGGGTGGACGGCGGCGTCGGTGGCTCAGGATGCGCCGGTAGCGTCGGGGGCAACCGTTGGATCCTCCCGGGTCATGGCGGCCGACCTCGATAACAACGGTGCCCTCGACCTGGTGGTGTCCGGCGACGCGGGGACCGCGCTCTGGCTCTCAGACGAACAGTCGCGGCTGGCTCCGCTCGACGTGTCGCTCTCGGCCGACGTCTTCGGCGTCGTCGATCTCAACGCGGACGGCTGGCTCGACCTCGTGGGGACCGATCAGGGTGTGCCGGTGCGTCTGCTTGGCCGCGGAAGCGCGGCTACGGGTGGCAGGAAATCCGGCCCCGTGCCCATATCGCCGCCGGCGACCAGCGCATCAACGCGTTCGGCGTTGGCGGTGAGATCGAGGTGCGGGCTGGCTTGTTAGTCCAGCGGCAGGTGTTGACTGGTGCGCCGGTCCACGTTGGGCTGGGGGCGCAGACGCAAGCCGACGTGACCCGCATCTACTGGCCCAATGGCGTGATGCAGGCGGACTTCGCGTTCGGGGCCGGCCAGGTGATCGTGGCGGAGCAGCGGCTCAAGGGATCCTGCCCCTGGGTCTTCGCCTACGACGGCCACGGCATGCACTTCGTGACCGACTTCCTCTGGCGGTCGCCGCTCGGTCTCCGAATCAACGCGCAAGACACCGCTGATATCGCCCAAACGGAGGACTGGGTCCTGATCCGCGGTGACCAACTGGCGCCGCGTGATGGTGCCTACGACCTTCGGGTCACGGCCGAGCTGTGGGAAACGCACTTCTTCGACCATGTCTCGCTGCTCGTGGTCGACCATCCCCCCGAGACCGAGGTCCACGTCGACGAGCGTTTCGCCCGCGAGTCACCGGCGCTGCAGGCGCATGTATCTGGTCCATCGCGGACCGTGCGACACGCGTGGGACGATCTGGGGGCTGACGTCAGCGCGCTCGTCCAGACCCGGGACGAGCGCTATGTGTCGACGTTTGAACGGGGCAGCCACCAAGGGGTGACCCGCGACCACTATCTGGAGGTTGAGCTAGACCTTCCGGCTGACGGGGGAACCGATGCCCTGGGGGGAGCGGACGACATCTGGCTGCTCGCCAATGGCTGGGTCTACCCAACCGACAGCAGCATCAACCTTGCGCTGGGACAGGGGCGGCATGCGGCGCCGCGCGGGGTCGCGCTGGAGGCCCTGGATGAAGGCGGGCGCTGGGTGGTCCTGCACCCGGACCTGGGGTTCCCGGCCGGGAAGCGGAAGACGATGGTGGTGGCGGTCCCACGGCTTCCGAGTGGCCGCGTGCCCGAGCGCCTCCGCCTGCGGACCAACCTCGAGGTGTACTGGGACTGGATCGGCCATGCGCCGCAGCTACTCGGCGCGCAGCGCGAAATGCGCCGACTCGCGCCGACGACCGCGATGCTGGACTATCGTGGCTACTCGCGGACCGAGCTCGTCGGACCGCGCGGTCTCGAAATCCCTC
>CALLXD010000054.1 GCA_937766455.1 Vicinamibacterales bacterium
ACCCATCGAAGTCCTCCAGATATCTGTGGCGTCTGTTCCCGCGCGCATCTTACCGTGAAGCGACCCCACGCGAGCCGAGCGCAGCCGCCGTCTGGGCTCCCGCGGGCTCGAGGCCGCTGTGATAGTCTGCGCCCGATCCACCCACGGGGAGCCCGCGGCTCGTTCACCACGTGACTTCCGTCGGGTCCCGGGGGCAGCAGATGCCGATTTTCGAGTACGCGTGCCGCGACTGCCACAACGAGTTTGAACTCCTGCTGCTGCCGCGAGACACCGCGGACCCGGCCTGCCCGGCCTGCCAGAGCACCGTCGCTCGAGAAGCAGCCTCTCCATTGCATCCGTGAGCTCGGACGGCACTCGAAAACGCACGTTGGGGCTGGCGCGCAACGACGCCAAGAAGGTCCAACGCGACAAGGCCCACGCCGAACACGAGGCGTACCACCATCACCACCACTAGCCGCTTTCCCCTGACCGCTCGGCGCCCCCTGGGCGCCACCGCCGTCGATACGCACCAGACACCATGCCGTCACCACAGGTCCGACTCGCATTCACGCTATCGACCGCGGTCCTCCTCGGCGCATCCATCCCTGCACCGGCCGCTGCCCAGGCGTCCCGCGCTCAGACCGCATGTGGCACCCAGCGGGCGGGTCACGACCAGCGTGACGTTCGATGGTCGGGTCCAACGCAGCGGCGCCTGGTTCCCCGGCACGCCGGCCCACTCGGGCCCGTCGCGCATCACCATCGACTACGGCCAGCCCCACGCACGAGGCCGCGACGATTTTTGGCGGCCTGGTTCCCTACGGCGAGGTCTGGCGCGTGGGTGCGAACTGGGCCACCCGCCTCACCCTTGATCTTGATGTGCGCATCGGCGACCTGGACGTGCCGCGAGGCGAGTACACCTTGTTTCTGCGCCCCCGCGAGGACGGAGCCGACCTGATCGTCAGTCTCGAGACCCGACAGTGGGGGCACCGACTACGACCCGTCGCGCGACTTTGGACAGGCATCGATGGAGCGCCGGGCACGGGGCGAGACCACGCAAAGCATGGCCATCACGCTCGAGCCCAACCCTCGAGCGGCGAGAACGAGGACGTCCCGTCGGGCACCCTCCGGGTCACCTGGGGGCACCGTGGAGTACTTCACCAACTGGCAAATCCTCTGGCAGTAGCTCCATCGGCAACAAAGCCCTCTGCCCGATCCTCCACAACCGCACAACGCCTCGCTGATAGCGGTGCGGCCCCGCGCCTAATCGGAAGGCGCGCGACAATGCGCGCCTTCGCGGAGGTGGCGTGGGGCACTTGGGGCCCCCGCGAAACGTCCGCGTGGGGTTCGGGGCAAAGCCTCGTCTAAACAGAAAAATGAGCCAGCTGACCGGTACTGTCGCCGAGTTGCTCGGTCGGCACCCCGAGCTTGTCCAGCAGCGTCAGCTGCAGGTTGGTCAGCGGCGTACCTTCCGGCACGCGCACGTGGCGCCCGCCCTTCAAGCGGCCGCCGGCGCCGCCGGCCAGCAGAACGGGGCAGGTTGACGTGCAGGTGCTGGTTGCCGTCGCTGATGCCACACCCGTACAGCATCAACATGTGGTCGAACAGGGTGCCGTCCCCGTCCGGGGTCGCCTGCAGACGATCGAGAAAGTAGGCGAACTGCTCGATGTGGTGCTGGTTGACCTTCGCCAGCTTCTCCATCTGCACCGGGTTGTTCTGGTGGTGTGACAAGTCCGTGATGCGGGTCCGGAATCCCCAGTTCGGGATAGGTCCGCGGGCTGACCTCGCGCGCCATCATGAACGTGATGATGCGGGTCATGTCGGTCTGCAACGCCAGCACCTGCAGGTCGAACATCAACCGTGCGTGGTCGGCGAACGTGTCCGGGATGCCACCCGTCAGGTCGGGCCAGCTCCGGCAACTCGACCGCGCTCTGCTTCTCCGCCAGCTGAATGCGACGCTCAATGATCCCGGATGGCCTCCAGATACTGATTCACCTTGTCCTGGTCGCCGGCCCCCAGCGTGCCGCGGAAGGTACCGACCTCCTGCACCAGCGAATCGAGAATGCTGCGGTCCTCGCGAATACGCGCCATCCGGGCAGCCTGACTGGTGTCGTCGGTGTCGCCAAACAACCGCTCGAATACTGCGCGCGGCTGGTTTTCCATCGGTAGCGGCGTCGTGGGATTCCTCCACGACAGGGTGTTGGAGTAGGCGCAGCTCCAGCCCGCTTCGCACGCGCCGATCAGTTCATTGGGCTCAAGGCTGAGTTCGAGCGAGGCCAACTGCGTCTGTTGACCAAACTTGGCCGCGGCGATCTGGTCGATGGAGGTGCCGCCCCGAATGTCGGGCCCCTCCGTCTTCTTGGGATGCACCCCGGTCAGAAACGCCGCCGCAGCCCGGACATGGTCGCCGGTGCCCTCGCCCGGCAACGGGAACATCGGCTGACTTTCGAGACCGGTAACGACGGTGAGCTGGTCCTGGAACGGCTTCAGTGGCGCCAAGGTCTGGGGCAGCTCGAAACCCGCCCCCTCGGCGGCGGGGGTCCACTTGTCCATGATCACGCCATTCGGCACATAGCCCACGTAGAGCCGTGATACCGGCTGGGCCGCGGTGTTCCGCATGGCCGAGAGCGCCGGTACCATACCGTCGAGCAACGGCAGGGCCAAAGTCGCCCCCACACCGCGCAGAAACGTCCGCCGGGGTAAGGCCATCTTGGTGATGATCATGACTCGGGACCTCTCCTCATTTGAAACGGTACGCTCCGCGCAATGCCCGCAATCAGCGCGGACCAGCGGTAGTCGTCGTCCGCCGCCTCACGCACGATCGTCCGCACCGCCGGGGCGTCGAAGTACTCTACACCGCGCCCCAGCCCATAGGTCAGCAGTTTCTCGGTGACGGTGGTGACGAAGCTCTCAGGGCGCTTCAACAGCGCCGATGTCAGTGAGCCGGGCCCATTCACGGGGGTCCCGTCTGCCAGTTCGCCCTCGGCGTCAACTGGCGTGCCGCCGTCGCTCGTGGTACGCCAGCGGCCGATGGCGTCGAAGTTCTCCAACGCAAACCCCAGGGGGTCCATGACGCGATGACAACTCGCGCAGATCGGATTCGCGCGATGCACCTCCATCCGCTCGCGTACGGACTGGGGGGCGACCCCACCGTCGTCATTCTCCGCCAGCGCTGGCACGTCCGGGGGAGGTGGAGGCGGCGGCGTCCCCAGGATGTTCTCCAGCAACCACTTGCCACGCACCACCGGAGACGTCCGGTGCGCGTAGGAGGTCACGGTCAACAAACTGCCTTTCCCCAACAGGCCTCGTCGTGGCTCCAGCTCCCCGGCGAGCGTGATGCGACGGAAGTGGTTCCCATAGACGTTCGGAACACCGTAGTGCTCCGCGAGCCGCTGGTTCACAAACGTCTGATCCGATGTCATCAGTTCGAGGACGCTATGGTCCTCGCGCATCTGGCTGTCGAGGAACAATTCCATCTCGCGCGCCATGGCTCCGCGCAGATTCGCGTCGAAGTCCGCGAAGGTATACGGGTCTGGCGCGACGAGCGCCATGTTCCGCGAATACAGCCATTGTCCGCCGAAGTTGTCCACAATGGCCCCCGCGCGAGGGTCAGCGAGCATCCGCTCAACCTGCGCCTCGAGCACGCCCGGACGTCGCAGCTCGCCACGCTCGGCGAGGTCGAGTAGTTCGTCGTCAGGAATGCTGCTCCACAGAAAAAACGACAGGCGGGCTGCAAGCTCCGAGTCGCTGATGACGTAGGTCGTGTCCGCCGAGACGCCGGCGGGGTCTCGCTCTCGCCGGAACAGAAAATCCGGACTCACCAGCGTGCGACGAAGCGCCATCTCGATGCCGGTGTCGAAGTCGCCGTCCTCGCGGCCGAGGTGGAAGAACTCGAGCAGCATCTCGAGATCGGCGTCCGTGACAGGACGCCGAAAGGCACGCCGGGCCAGACCGGCCAGTATGTCGCGCGCGCACGCGGCCTCGTCAGGCCCGCCCGCCGCCGCATCGGCTGGCGGCCGACAGGTAAACAGGACCCGACGGCTGGGCGTATCGCCCCTCCCCGTCACCGCATACGGTCCACGCAGCTCGACACGGCCGAGACTGGGGTCGAGGGTCTGGTCACCGGCATACTCGTAACTGGTGACCGCATAGTGCGGACGCCGCATCCCTTCGGGTACCGGGGCCTGGGCGACAAAACTTACCGCCAACATGTGGGGCCCAGCGGACGCCGTGAACCGCACCTCCTGGCCGTCGTCGGCCGAATTCCGGTAGTCCAGACGCTGCTCATGTCCGTCGGCATCCAACACCGGGCCACCCACGAGGAGGGTCTCGACGAGCCGGCCGTCGATCCGCACTTCAATCGCGTGCCGGTTCGCCAGTCCTCGGAGACGTCCGTCGTAGGTACGGGAGAGGTAGATCTTGACGACGTATTCGCCGTCAACCGGGAAAGTGTGTCGGATGGCGAGACCGCCACGCGAACCAAACGGCAGGTCGTCGCTGACTCGACCATCCTGTTTGAGGTATTTGTCGATCTCGAAGATTTCAGTGGAAGGCGCTAGCGCCGGATCCCCCACCGCCAGACGGCTGACTTTTCGCGCGGCCGACAGATAGCGCTCGGTCAGCATCGGCGAGACCGACAAGACGTCGGCGATATTGTCGAACCCGTATCCCGAATCGTCCGGCGGCAACAGCGTCCGTGCATCGATCTCCAGCGCCAACAGATCGCGCACCGCATTGGCATATTCGGCACGATTCAGCCGATGCACTGCAGGCCGTCGGCCCGGATTGGGCGTCGCCATGGCCACGGCATCGATCGCGGTCTCCATTCGCGCCACCAACCCGTCATACTCGGCGTCGGTTGGTTTCGGTCGCCCAGGCGGAGGCATCGCTCGCGTACGGAGCTTTCGGATCACCTTCTCCCACAGCTCGACTTCACCCTGAATCTGGCCCACACTCTGCACCTCCAGGCCCTGGAGCGACAGCCCAGCCGCCAGGGTCCGGTCGTTGTGGCACCCGAGACAGTGACGTTGAATCAGCGCCTGGTCGTCACCGGACACAGATATCGGCTGTGCCACGCCTCGGCCCACACCGATGGCCAGGAGGGCGAAACCTACGAAGGCAAGATTGTTGCGTCGTATCATCGGGTTCTGGCGCCCTGCCGAGTGGAAGCGTACGCTGCGAAAGTGGTTCGAGTGAATTATCATGATGGCAACCAAGGAGAGTCAAGGTTGACTACGCGCCAGTCTCTTGCCCAGGGTCGGAAGTTCTGGACCGTCGCGCCGCTGCTGGGCCTGACGATCGCGGTCGGAGCTGCGCTCGTGCCGCAGCCGGTGAGCGCCCAAACCTCCGCGGACGGCCTGGCACTCATCGCCGCCACGCGGCAAACCGACGCGGACACCGTCCGCCGACTGCTGGCCGGTGGTACGGACGCCAACAGCCGGTACGGCGACGGCACGACCGCACTGCACTGGGCCGCGCATCGGGACACCGTGACGACGGTCACCCAACTGCTCGACGCTGGGGCCGATGTCAACGCGACCGACGATCACGGCACGACGCCGCTGGCGCTGGCCTGCCTGAATGGCAGCCTGCCGGTGGTGCAGTCCTTGCTCACGGCCGGCGCCGACCCGAATCTGGCCCGCACCAGTGGCGAAACCCCGCTCATGACCGCGGCGCGGGTCGGGAACCTCGACGTGGTTCGGCAACTTGTCTCCGCCGGCGCGGATCTGAACGCCACCGAAGCCACGTTGGGCCAGACGGCCCTCATGCGAGCCATCGCCGAGAACCACACCTCCGTGGCTCGGGTGCTGCTTGAGGTGGGCGGGGCTGTCTCAGCCCGATCGACGAACCGATTCACACCGCTGCTGTTCGCGGCCCAGCAGGGCAACATCGAAGCCGCCAGGCTGCTTCTCTCCGCTGGGGCCGACGTGAACGACGCGGCGCCTGACGGCATCGGCGGCAACACCAACGCCAGAACCCGGTTCGTGCCGGATACCGAGGCGGCCGCATTGCTGGTCGCCATTGACAGCGAACATCCGGAGATGGCGCTCTTCCTGCTGGAGCAGGGCGCGGACCCGAATCATGCTGGCGCCGGGCGCACGGCGCTGCACGCCGCCGTCCAACGGAAGATGCCAGGCGTGCTCGCCGCGTTGCTCGAGCGGGGCGCCAACCCGAACGCTCGCCTCGACAAGCAACTGCCGTTCGTCTCGCGGCGGATCTTGCAGGCCAACGGGCTGGCACCATCCGATATCGGCGCGACGCCGTTCTTCCTGGCCGCCAGCTTTGGCGACCTTGAGAGCATGCGTCTCCTCGTCGAGGCCGGGGCCGATCCGATGCTGCGCACCAAGGACGGCACCACCGCTTTGATGGTGGCGGCCGGTGCAGACTACGTGGATGGTGCCGACAAGTATGGGCGCCGCGCGTTCGGCGACAACCTGCCGTTGCAGGAGACCGCACTCGAGACGGTGCAGTATCTGCTGGATCTCGATCTCGACATCAATGCCAAGAACGATTACGCCCAGACCCCCCTGCACGGCGCCGTCTACCTAGGTGGCACCACGCTGGTACCGTTTCTCGTGGACCGGGGCGCCGACATTGACGCGATCAACGCACGTGGCCAGACGCCTTGGATCATCGCGGCGAAGGGCGAGTACCGCTCAGGGTCCTTCTACACACAGGAAGAGGTGGGCCGTATCCTCGAACGGCTCGGCGCCGATACGACCCTCGGCGACGACCTCGGCGAGGACTTCAAGCGCCTGCAGGCTGCGCGCAAACGGCGGGAGTCTGCCCCACGCTGAGGGGCAGCCGCCCCTCTGTCCTGCCCTTCGCCTACGACACGCTGGCAAGCAACGCGTCGAGACCAGCCTGGGCTACCACCTCATCCTGATCGGGCGAACCGGAACTGCACCCGATACCAGCCACGATTTCATCGTTGACGAACACCGGCAGCCCGCCTGGCACGATCATGAATCGGCCCTGGTTGCTGGTATGAATGCCGAACGCCGGCCCGCCGGCCGCGCCCGCCACCCCATAGTCGCGAGTCGACTTGCGCGCCGCTGCGGCGGTAAACGCCTTACTGATGGCGACGTCTATGCTGGTGATCCGTCCGCCGTCCATCCGGTGGAACATCAGCAGGCTGCCGTTGTCATCAGTAATCGCGATGTCCATGTCCACGCCGATCTCCACCGCCTTCGCCTCGGCGGCGGCCATCATCACGCGGGCATCGTCGAGCATCAATTTTTGTACCATTCTCATAATCGGTTCGACCTCCGAGGCGGATTATAGAGCCCGCACGGGTATCACGGCGCGTCATACGGGCCAGACGCGAGATATCGCGCCCCTCGCGAGCCCCTTCTCCAATTAATATGGATACCCAGACCGTCCAGTGCCCCTATTGCGGCGAGCACCTCGAGCTGTTCATTGACCGCTCAGTGCCGCATCAGGAATACATCGAAGACTGCCAGGTCTGTTGCCGGCCAATCACGCTCGTCGTCACGCTCAGCCTCGACGACGACACCGTCGCCCACATCGAGGCCCGGTCCGAAGAGGAGTAGTCACGTGGTAGGATGCGGCATTATGAGACAGCTGTGCCAGAAAGCGGCCTTTGGCGCGATTCTGGCGGCGCTGATGCTGGGATTCCCGACCCTCGCGATGCAGTCCAGGACCCCCGTCAACGTCGCTTCGCTCGGGCCCCAGGTGGGCGAGTCCGTACCCGACTTCACGCTACCGGATCAGAACGGGACAGCGCGGACGCTCGAGTCGATCCTCGGACCGAACGGGGCCATTCTGTTGTTCCACCGGTCGGCCGACTGGTGACCGTATTGCAAAGCGCAGCTCGTGGAGCTGCAAGACCGGGCGGAGGAGCTGCGAGGCCAGGGTCTCG
The DNA here is from genome assembly GCA_937766455.1 of Vicinamibacterales bacterium. GTDB lineage: Bacteria > Acidobacteriota > Vicinamibacteria > Vicinamibacterales > UBA8438 > UBA8438. The sequence goes on from CALLXD010000054.1 coordinate 7,859, forward strand.
GCGTGGCCGCCATCAGCTACGACTCCGTGGACGTGCTCTCCGACTTTAGCCAACGGCTCGGCATCACGATTCCGCTGCTGTCCGATGACGACTCAGCCGTCATTACCGAATTCGGCATTTTGAATACCGTGGCCGCCGAAGCCGTCGGACCCAACAAGGACGACCCGGGTGTGCAGGCGGACGCAAGACAGTATGTCTCGGTGTTCGGGGCCAGCCAGATGATCGTCGGCACCCCATTCCCTGGCACGTTCATGCTGGACGCGGAAGGCCGTGTCACATCACGCTTCTTTGAAGAGTTCTATCGCGAGCGGAACACGACCGCGAACGTGATGCTGCGACTTGGGGCCGGACTTTCACCGATTGCGGCGATTGAGGGGTCGACCGCACATCTCAATATCACGGCCTACCCGAGTAATCCGAACATCACGGTCGGCACTCGGTTCTCGGTCGCGGTCGAGATCGAACCGAACGACGGGATCCACCTGTACGCACCCGGGGCCGAAGCGTTGGGGTACAAGGTCATCGGACTGACCATCGACCCGATACCCCATATCCGGTTTGAACCGGTCCAGTTCCCCGCCTCTGAGATCTACCACTTCGAGCCGCTCGACGAGCGGGTCCCGGTGTATCAGCGACCGTTCACGCTGTTACAAGAGGCGGTCGTCTCTGGTGAACCCGAGGCAGAAGAAGCCCTCAAGCAACTCGACGCGGTGACGCTGTCTGGCACGCTCAACTACCAGGCCTGCGACGACGCTCTGTGCTTCGACCCCGTCTCGGTGCCGTTGTCCTTCACCTTGGATGTGGAGACGTTGGATCGACAACGGGCAGATAGGTAGCGGGTTCATGGAGGCACGCAACAGCCCCGCGCCGGTATTAGCAGGAATGCGGCTCACCCTGTTGATCGCGGCCGGGCTGTGGCTGTCAGCTGGACTCTCGAACCAGGCGTCCGCACAGGACGAGCCGCCTGACGCGGCCTTCGCCGAGCATGTGGGACCGTTGCTCGCCGACTACTGCGTGAGCTGTCACAACGACGCGCTCCTCACGGCGGACCTGAGTTTCGAGCCATTCTTGGCCGGCGACGGCCTGCTCGAGAACGCCGACCTGTGGCAGCGGGTCGCCGAACGGCTCCAGGCGGGACAGATGCCGCCACGCGGGCGACCCCAGCCTGCCGACGATGCGAAAGCACAGGTAGCCGCGTGGGCCAACCGGTTTTCCGACGGCACGGTCGCATCCACTGAACCCAACCCTGGCCGGGTCACGGCCCGACGACTGAACCGGACGGAGTACAACAACACCGTGCGCAGCCTCCTCGGCGTCCACGGTCGGCCGGCCGACGAATTTCCCGCCGACGACTCGGGCTATGGGTTTGATAACAACGGCGATGTGCTGTCGGTCTCGCCGTTGCTGATGGAGAAGCTCATCACGGCCGCCCAGCAGATCTCGGGTGATGCGGTGTTTGGACCGACCCTCCCGGACGAACCGTTTCAACTCGCGCATTACATGGCGCGGCGGTCACACGACGCGGACGGCAGCCTCGATAGCGCCGACACGCTCCCGTATTCCATGCGTGGCGCGCTGTATGGCTCGCACCTGTTCCCGTGGACGGCGGAGTATGAGCTGCGCTTCCGTGTCGCGAATTACCGGCAGCGGGCGCCCAGACCGGAGGGTGCGCCACGACGTCCGCCGGATGCGCCGCCACTCCCACCCGAGGATTTTCTGGAGGAGATGCGCCTGGCGGCACCACCGGTACCGGTCGTGGCGACTCTCGATGGAGAGGTCTTCGACCGGGCCATCATCGAGGGGGTCAACGCGTTCGGGTATGAGCGAGGAGAGCTCGTGACGCGGCTGTCGGTGGAGGCTGGTGAGCACGACTTCCGGGTGTCCTATCCGCACATCGCCGACATCGTCGATCCACGCGAGAACATGCTGCCCGACGGTCGGCGGGTGATGTACATCGACTATCTGGACATCATCGGGCCTTTCGCTGCGAGCCCAGCGCCTCCGGCGAGCTACGACGAGATCTTCATCTGTCGTCACGAGCCAGGCGGACACAACGAGAGCTGTGCTGGGGACATCGTGACAAACCTGGCCCGGCGGGCGTATCGACGACCAGTCGACGCCCACGAGGTGGGGCAGCTGACCGGCCTCATTGCACAGGCGCAGGAGGCGGGCGACTCGTTTGAAGAAGGCGTCCGTGTGGCGGTGCAGGCGGTGCTGCTCTCACCGCACTTCCTGTTCAGAATCGAACGTGACCCGGTCACGCTGTCGAACGACGACGCCCACCTGTTGACGGACCACGAACTCGCGTCGCGGCTCTCATACTTCTTGTGGGCAGACATGCCGGACGAGGAGCTATTTCGTCTAGCTGACGCCGGCCGCCTGGCACGCCCCGAGGTACTCGACGCCCAGGTGCGGCGTATGCTCGCCGACCCGCGCTCGACGGCGCTGGTTGATACGTTCGCCGAGCAGTGGCTGCAACTCCGCAACCTGGATCGGACGAAGCCGGATCCGACCCTGTTCCCGGCGGTGGACGACGAACTGCGCGCAGCGATGCGACGCGAAACCGATCTCTTCCTCGGTGCCATCATTCGCGAGGACCGGAGCCTGCTCGACCTGATCGACGCGCCGTTCACCTTCTTGAACGGCCCGCTGGCCCACCACTACGGCATCACGGGCGTCACCGGCGAGGCCTTTCAGCGTGTGCCGCTCGACGGTACGCAGCGTAGCGGGCTCCTGACTCAAGCGAGCATCCTGACGGTGTCGTCCTATCCGACACGCACGTCGCCCGTTCTGCGCGGCAAATGGGTGCTGCAGAATCTGCTCGGCGCCCCGCCACCCGATCCACCCGCCGGCGTCCCCCCGCTGGATGTGGCGGCGGTAGGCACATCCGTCTCGCTGCGGGCCCAACTCGAGGCCCATCGGGCCAACGCGAGCTGCGCGGTCTGTCACGACCAGATCGACCCGATGGGGTTCGGGTTGGAACGCTATGACGCGACGGGCGTCTGGCGCACGCATGACGGACCATTTGAAATAGACGATTCAGGAACATTGCCGGACGGCACCACGTTCCGCGGCTCACTCGAACTCAAGGGCATTCTGCGGAGCGAGAGCGGTGCCTTCACCCAGAACCTCGCGGAGAAATTGCTGACGTACGCACTGGGGCGTGGGCTTGAGTCCTATGACACGATGGCCATCGACACCATCGTGCAGCGAGTCGCCGACGCGGATCACCGGTTCTCCAGTCTCGTGTTGGGGGTGGTCGACAGCCAGCCATTCCGGATGCGCCGCCCTGAGTAGTGATCAGGAGTCCACGCCATGAATTCATCACGACATCTGCCTAGACGCTCGGTGCTCAAGGGCCTCGGCGCCACGCTGGCCCTGCCGTTTCTCGACGCCATGGTGCCGGCGTTCGCACGCGCAGCACAGGTGCGCGCCGCGTCGCCCACCCGCATGGCGTTCGTCTATGTCCCGAACGGCATCGTCATGGACGAGTGGGCCGTCCCTGGACTCGACGGCACGTTCCCGCTGCCGACCGATTTTCCCAGAATTCTGCAACCGGCGGCAGCCTATCGAGACCAGTTCTCCATTCTGTCTGGGCTGATGCAGGACGGCGGACGCGCACACGGTGACGGCCCGGGCGATCATGCGCGCGCTGGCGCCAGTTACCTGACGAGTGCCCATCCGAAAGAGACGGCTGGCGCAGACATTCAGGCCGGTGTCTCCGTTGACCAGGTCGCCGCACAACACATCGGCCACCACACACGTTTCCCCTCACTGGAGCTCGGCTGCGAGGAAGGACTGTATGGCGGCAACTGCGACGGCCGCTACAGCTGCGCCTACAGCAACACGATTTCGTGGCGCACGCCCTCGGCCCCTATGCCGCAGGAGACCAGCCCGCGCGCGGTCTTCGAGCGAATGTTCGGCGGGACCGACCTTGATCCCGACCCGGCCCGTCGCGCGCGCCGCGCGACCTACAACCAGAGCGTGCTGGACCTTGTGCTGGAACAGGCCAAGGCGTTGCAAGGCTCGCTCGGTGCCACCGACCGCCGTAAGTTGGACGAGTACCTGTTCTCGGTACGAGACATCGAGAAGCGGATCGTCAAAGCTGAGCAGGACGCAGACGTGGCGCCGCCTGAATTGGCGCGGCCCAGACCCGGTGTTCCGCAGAGCTTCATTGCACATGCCCGACTGATGTTCGACCTGATGACGGTGGCCTTCCAGACCGACATGACCCGCGTCATCACCTTCATGATCGCGCTCGAACTCGGCAACAAGGTCTATGAAGAAGCTGGCGTGTCGGAAGCACACCACGGTCTGACCCATCACCGCGGTGACGCCGGTAAGATCGAGAAGATCACCCGAATCAACCGGTTCCACGTCGAGCAATTCACCCATCTACTGGAACGACTGTCGACGACCAACGACGGCGACGGCACGTTGCTGGACCACTCGATGGTCGTGTACGGAGCCGGTATCTCAGACGGGAATCGCCACCACCATCACGACCTGCCGACACTGCTCGCCGGGCGCGCCGGTGGGCGGATCACACAGGGCCGCCACACCTCCTACCCCGCAGAGACGCCAATGGCCAACCTGTTCGTCACCATGCTTGACCACTTGGGCGTGGAGGTAGAGACGTTGGGTGACAGTACGGGTCGCGTGACGCTCTAGTCGCCCGAACGATTCGGTCTTCTTCACCATCCGCACGAGCGCGCGGTGCAGCCGGCGCGCCGACGTTGCGGTGGCTACCGACGCTTTCGACCACATTCGTTGCCGGCCCCCGTAGGGCACGCGGCCGGCACCGCATAACTGGAGAGCGCACATGAGACGCCAGCCGTTCTACCGCATCATGCCGTCGGTGGCCACCCTGGGCCTGGCCTTGGTGGCCGGCTCGCCGGCCTCTGGCCAGTCTCCGACCAGTTCCGCCGTCGACACGTTCTATGTCTCGGCCGACGCCGCAGCCGATGGCAATGGCTCACAACGCAACCCGTTCCTCTCGCTGACCCAGGCCGAAGCGGCATCGGCGGCCGGCGACACGATTTTTCTGGTGGCCAGTGGGCGTGGTGCAGCCCTGGACGGCGGGATCACCCTGAAGCCACGGCAGAGACTCATCGGAGTGGGTGCAGACGGCGAACTGCGTGAACAGGTGGATGAACGCGTGCGCTTGACCAACTCGGCGCCGTTGCCGGGCGGAATCATGGTGCACCTGTCCGAGCGAAATGAGGTGGCCGGCATCCACTTCATGAACATGGGCAACGCGGCCATCGCCGGTCACGGCCGCAAGCACTCCGGCACATACATCCATCACGCCACGTTTACGGGGAACGCTGAGGAACACGTCGAGGACGAACGCGGGCTCGTGTATGCGATCAGCTTTGACACGGATGGAGGGGCGGTTGACGACATCAGGGTGGAGGACAGCACGTTTGCAGATGGCGAGGACCTCGGGGCCATCCGGGTCTTCCAGTCGGGGAACAGCCGTGGTCACTACCGATTCCGTGGGAACGATTTCTCCGACCTCGGTGGGCGTGCCTACTTCGTCCGGACGCAACACCGCAGCCACGCAGAAACCATCATCCTCGATTCGACGGCGGACAACATTGGCCGGGGTGAGCGGAACTCGGACAGCATCATTCCCTACCTCATGGGCCAATCGGAGCAGGTTATGCTCGTGCGCAACTACCACTTCAAGAACACCAACCAGGAAGGCAGCGCCTCCAATACCGGCATCGAGGCGTACCTGTTCGGGTCGCCTCGCCCGGACGAGGCGAACTGGTGTACGGGATGCAAATTGACGCTGAAGATCCTCGATAGCGTGATCGAGAACGCGGTGACCGATCCGATCCAGTTCTCGAATTCGGGCACGAACTCCGAATTGTCGTATGAGATCAGGAATACGAGGGTCAGCGGCGGCGACCCTCGCCAGGGCGGGGGTGGCATCTCACTGAACGTCCAGGGGGCTCCTGACAGTGGCGGCAGTACGACGCTCCTCGTGGAAGACAGCGACGTCATCGGCACGACTGGCTACGGATTCACGCTGAACCGTCTTGGCGACAGTGACGGCCACACCGTGACCGTTGATCTCGGCGGGGGCGTCTTGGGAAGCCGGGGCCACAATCGATTCATCGACAACGAGAAGGGGACGATGCGGGTCCCTCCGAGCCGCATTTCCGCGCAACACAACTGGTGGGACGGCGGCGCACCGACGGTCTACGACAGCGACGACCGGCCGACCGACGCCAGACAGCTCCTCGTCGCGCCAATGCTGCAGACCGATCCTCGGTGACGGCATGCGACGCGCGTCGCACGCACAGAGGCGCTTCGGGCCTCCGTTCAGTCAAGCACGCTGAGTAGCGAACTGTAGTCATCCGTCCACACGAGGCTCTGGGGCTCCTCGCGCGGCCATTACGTCGTGTGCGGCGTACAGCGCTGCGGGCTAGTCCACGCAGGCCATGTTCCTTAGGCCCCCAAAGTCAGCACCGCGGTCGTGGTGTATACCGTCACGGTGAAAGCGAGATAGACGTAGACCCACGCCATTGCTCGTAGGTCGCCCTGGATGCCACGGATGACGGATGCAATCAGAAGAGCCAGATGCAAGAGGGCCGACACGACAAGTCCGATGAAGAGGAGGATCACGAGCACCATCCCGACGTCCTGTCCAACCACATGGCCGGCGTCCGTCATCACGATTATCGCCCCAACCAGCGCGGTTGCCAGCGACAGCAGCGCCCCCATCCACATGCCTGCGAAAATCAGACGGTCCGCGGCGGAACCGGAGAACGCCGCAATCATCGGCCGATGCTCCATGTCGCCAGGATCCTACGCCCAAACGGACGGAGCACTACGACATGGTGTGTTTCGGGAGGATTCATCCAGATGTCGGTGGGACGACAGCCAACGCCGAACGAGCGCCGGCCTACTGCGCCCCGAGGTCGAGGGCGACGATCCGCTCGCGGTCGCGCGCGTACAGTGTGGTCCCGGCGAGGGTCGGCACCGTCCAGGTGCGGGTTGCGAATAGCGGAGTCGTGGCCAGTGTCTCGAGCCCGTTGGGACTCAGGCGCACCAGCGACAGATCGCCGTCTTCCTCCATCAGGATCGCTTTACCGTCGCCGTACACGAGACTGGCGCGGCTGAACCCACGCTCGCGCCAGGCGGTTTCGCCAGACTCCATGTGAGTCGCGGTCAGAATGGCGGTCGCGCCCTGACCGTTGGTACCGTAGATGAAGTCGCCGATCTTGAGGACATTCAGGAACGTAAAGCGCAACTGACGGTCCTCCCACAGCAGCTCCGTACGCACGATGTCGCCATCGGGCACCAGCCTGATCGCTTGGCTCCCTCCGATGTACCCGGAGGAAATGAACAACACGCCGCTAGCCTCGTCGTAGTTCGGAATCTGAAAATTGAAATCGTTGCCCGCGTCATGAGCGTGCGCCCAGATCACCTCGCCGGTATCGGGGTCCATACCGAACACAGCCTGGCCCGCGAAGACCACCGCATGCTGCCGCCCGGACACGGTAATCACACCCACCGGTGAGTGAGACACCAGAAAGCTACCGCTCTTCCACACCACCTCTCCGTCGCTCTGACGGAGCGCCATGACGGACTGCCCGGGCCCGCCGACCTGCAGGAGGATCGTGTCTTTGTAGGGCATTGGGGTAATGCCGGACCCCGGCTTGATCATCGACCGAATGAGCAGCGGAGGCGCGCCGAAGTCGGTAATCAAGTTCTTCGACCAGAGCACGTCACCAGTCTCCGGGTCGAAGGCGTGCAGCTCCTTGTTGCTGCCTATCGTGAACAGGCGGCCATCGGTCAGCAACGGCGTGGCGTGCGGACCCGCCCCCTGGTCGAAGTCCTGATTCTTCGATGCATACGAGTATTCCCATAAGGTGTCGCCACTCATGGCGTCCAGCGCGATCACGCTCTCGGTCGGGGTCCACGGAGCGCCGCCGCCTGGCCCGGCCTCACGATACATGGTGAACAACCGCCCATCAGCGACGAGAATCGATGTGTGACCGGCCCCTAGAGGGCGGCTCCAGAGTTCCGGCGGACCCGTGTCTGGCCAGGCCTCCGCCAGTCCGATGGACTCCACCATGAAGTCGCCCTGTGGTCCGCCCCACTGCCGCCAGTCGCCCTCCTGGGCGCCAGCCGACAAGGGCGAGGCAAGCAAACAGAGCACCGTGGAGACGGTCAGGAGGGAGGGGATCGCATTTCGCATGATGGCGTTCGGTTCAGGGACGGTTCGGATGCTCGGCGGGCCAGAGACCCCTTCTGCACAAGCTGTCTCTAGGGCGTGCCCTGCGGAAAATCCTTACAGGGCATCGCCCACCCCTTGCATGACCCCACCGGTGGCGCCATGGTGTAGACAAGTCGATTGCGGGTGTCTGCGTCCGGCGTGGTGGTGGCGACCTCGATGGTCAACGTGCTGCCATCGTCGCTCAAGGACATCACCTCGTGCATCGTCATGTCGCCCTGGGTGCCCTCAGCCACGAGCCGGTCACCGTCCCATCGGGAAACGACCAGCATCGACGTGTCCCGCCCAACGGGGATAGTGAGCGGTCCAGCGCCTGGCGTAAACGACCACGCCTTCACCCCGTTGGTTTCGGCACCGATGACGACGGTGTCGTTCGCCGCGTGAGTAATGAACAAGCGACCTGTGTCTTTGCCGCCACGCCCGCCGCTGAAGGCCGGCGGCGTGACCTCGCTGGCGCTCTGGTCCAGCGTCCACATCCCCGAAAAATCGGGCGATTGCGCAGCCACCGGACCGGCCAGCGCGAAGAACAACAGTCCTGACATCAGCAACGCTCCACGTGGCACATCCACCTCCCCATCTACCTCAAAATTGTCGACCAACGTACCAGTGTGCGTGCTGACGGCCGGTTCTGCAAGCCCGGAGCTGCGGCCCCCCGGCAACCCACTATAATCAGTGTTTGCTGAACGCTGGCGGCGACTGTCTTGCACCGCCATCATTCGACCGCTATTTCGACAACAGGAGAATCGGACCTCATGCTCACACATATGCTCCACGCGTACGACCTTCAGCTCAACAATGCCAAGCGGCTCGTCGGGAACATCCCCGACGCGCTGATGTGCACCCAACCGGCCGGACTCGTCAACCATCCCACCTGGAGCCTCGGGCATCTCATCATGTCTGCGCACGGAGTCGGCAAAATGATCGGCATCGAGCCGTCGGCGCCTGAGGGCTGGAGCGAGTTGTTCAAGACCGGTGGCACGCCAAGCAGTGACCCCGCCGGCCAGCCCAGCAAGACCGAGCTGATCGCCGAACTGGAGAGAGTGCACGACGCGTGGAAGGCCGCACTGCCAGGAGTCGATGCCGCCGTACTGGACGCGGAGCACCCTGATGAAAAAACGCGGGCCTACTTTCCAACCGTCGGCGCGATGGTCGTGTACATCATGACGTCCCACGAAATGGATCATCTGGGACAGGTCGTCGCGTGGCGCCGAGCCGCGGGACTCGGAGCTGCATAGGCTGGCATCGCTCGCATCGCAGTGGTCGCAACGGCCTCCGGACGAGGTCGTTGCGCTTTTTGCCATCTCGTCGCCCAGCCGCCTGTTCGCCGCAGCCACCGCGGACCGGCCAAGCGCTTGCAGGTAACCCCGTATCGTGACCCAGCCTGACCTACCATCGAGCGAACACGACGCCCAGCTGCACGACGCGCTGGCGCGGTACTGGGGATACCGAGAGTTCAGGCCGCTGCAGCGCGCCGCCATCGATGCCAACCTGCAAGGCCGTGACAGCGTGGTGGTGCTACCGACGGGCGGTGGCAAGTCGCTCTGCTTCCAAATGCCGGCACTGGTTCGCCCGAACCGGGGTCTGGGGCTCGTCGTATCGCCCCTCCTGTCCCTGATGAAGGACCAGGTGGACGGCCTGGTGGCGAGCGGCGTCTCCGCGGCGGCGCTCAACAGCTCGCTGGATGCAGACGAGCGCCGGCAGGTCTTCCATGACCTCGACGCGGGGCGCTGCCAGCTGCTCTACGTCACGCCGGAGCGACTGGTCGGCGACGGTGGCGACGGGTTTCGCACCCGACTGCGCGGCTGGGGCGTCAGTTTCGTCGCGGTGGACGAGGCCCACTGCATCAGTCAATGGGGACACGAGTTCCGGCCCGAGTATCGACGGCTCGCCGAACTCCGCGATGATTTCCCTGACATCTCCATCCACGCGTTCACGGCGACCGCCACGCTCCAGGTGCGAGAGGACATCGCGAGCCAGCTCGCGCTTCGTGACCCAGAGTTCCTGGTCGGCAACTTCGATCGCCCAAACCTCCACTACCGCGTCCTCCTGCGCGCGGGCCTGAAGGACCAGATTCGTCGCGTCGTGGACCGACATCCTAACGAAGCCGGCATCATCTATTGCGTCTCTCGTAAAGAGGTCGAGAAGCTGGCGGCCTGGCTCGATGAGTCCGGGCACCGGGCGCTCCCCTATCACGCTGGGCTTCCGGACGCGACGCGGCGGCGCAATCAGGAAGCGTTCTTGGAGGAGCGAGTCGACGTCATGGTGGCGACCGTGGCGTTCGGCATGGGGATCGACCGCTCAAACATCCGCTACGTGATCCATGCGGGCTCCCCTCGCTCGGTCGAACACTACCAACAGGAGTCTGGTCGGGCCGGCCGCGACGGTCTTGAGGCCGAGTGTGTGCTGCTGTACTCAGGGGCCGACTATGCGCGCTGGCGCCAGATGTTGGAGCAGAGCGGTGAACTCTCGGATACGGCACGACGCCTGTTGCGAGACATGGAACGATACGCGGCCGGCACTCGATGCCGGCATCGGTTCCTTGTCGAGTATTTCGGCCAGGCGTTCGACCGCGACGACTGTGGCGCGTGCGATTGGTGCCTGGAAGAACTGGAGCGCGTGGCCGACCCGGTCACCCTGGCCCAGAAGATTCTGTCGACGGTCGTCCGAACCGGCCAGAGCTGGGGCGTCGGCCACGTGATCGATGTCCTGCGTGGTCGCACGACAGAGCAGGTGACGGCGCGACGGCACCACGAGCTGACAACGTTTGGTCTGCTTACCGACTTGTCGATTGGCGAGCTGCGCGGTTACGTCGACCAGTTGACCCAGCAGGACTTGCTCGTGCGTACCGACGGGCCCTACCCCGTCCTGCAGTTGACGGACGACGGCGTGGGCGCCCTCAAGGGTCAGACCGACGTCGCACTGTTTCGACAGCCACGACCGACGCCGAGTCAACGACGACGACGCCCCGAAGCTGACCCGGCCGCCTGGGACGGCGTCGACCGCGGATTGTTCGAGGCCCTTCGCCAATGCCGGACCGAGGTGGCCCACGCACGCGGGGTGCCGCCCTACGTCGTGTTCCACGACAACACGCTTCGCGACTTGGCGCGTCAGCGGCCCACGACGCCGGACGAATTACTGGACTGCTACGGGATCGGCGCGCGGAAAGCGGAAGACCTGGGTCCGATCATCCTCGAGGTCATTCGCGACTACCGCGGAGAACCGAGTCTGGACGCGCCCCACGAGCTCGACGGCGACCACCAGCCTGGTTGACGAGGTCCCTCCGAGTCTGCATGCTATCGTATCGTTCGCCGCCCGTTTGCGGCCAAGGAGGCACCCGTGAGTCTCGTCTCGCCAGACGCTGCCCTACCCGAGGTCCCCGTGCTTGAGGACACCTACACGCCACCCGAAACGCGGCGGGCCGCCTGGACCAACCTTCCGTTCCTCGGCATGCATCTGGCCTGCGTGCTCGTGCTCTGGACCGGGATCAGCCCGACGGCGGCGTGGATCGGGCTGGCCACGCTACTGGTCCGCATGTTCGGACTGACCGGTGGCTACCACCGCTACTTCTGCCACCACTCGTTCAAGACGTCGCGAGTCTTTCAGTTCATGCTGGCCTGGGCCGGCGCTGCCGCGGCCCAGAAAGGGCCTCTATGGTGGGCTGGACACCACCGTAGCCACCATCGGTACTCGGACACCGAGGCCGATGTGCATCCCCCAGGGGTCAAGGGCTTCTACTGGGCCCACATCGGCTGGGTCATGGCCGAAGCGAACGTGCGCACCAAGACCGAGTGGGTCCCGGATTGGCTCAAGTTCCGTGAACTGTCCTGGCTGGATCGCAACCACTATGTGGCACCGATCAGTCTGGCGGTGGCCCTGTTCGGACTTGGCACCTGGCTGAACGCGGCACAACCCGAGCTGGGCACATCGGGACTGCAGCTGCTCGCCGTCGCTTTTTTTCTGAGCACCACCGTGCTCTACCACGTGACGTTCGCCGTCAACTCGGTGGGCCACACTGTGGGTAGCCGCCGGTATGACACACGTGACGCCAGCCGTAACGGCCTGCTCCTCGCCTTGGTGACCGCCGGCGAGGGATGGCACAACAACCACCATCGGTATCCGACATCCGAGCGACAGGGTTTCTACTGGTGGGAAATCGACGCAACCCACTACGTCGTCGCGCTACTCGGCTGGGTGCGCGTCGTGTGGGATATCCGCGGACCATCCGCCGAGGTCCTGGCTGAAGGCCGTCACTAGGACACACCCGCTTCCCGCACCCACGCGTCCAGACGAGTCGCCGCGGCCGATACCCTGGGCGGAACCGTCTGGGGCGCAATGTCCCCCGAGACGGTGTACCGCTCCAGCCGCTGCAGCTCCCCGATCAGGCGGACGGCGAAGGCAACCCAGTGTCGATCTCGGTGCGCGGCCGCGGAACCGGCCGGGGGACAGCCTCGCACCATCACGTCCGGGTGCTGCTGCTTGAATGTCGCGAGGCAGCGCCGTGTCACAAACGGTTTGGAGACCAAGAGCGCGGACCGGGGGCGCTGGCCCACAGCGTGCAAGGCAGCCATCCCGAACCGGACGTTCTCGAGGGTGTTCCCGGCCTCCACCTCGGTCGTAATGGCGTGTTCCGCGACCTGTTGCCGTATCAGCTCATCCCTGAAGACCAGGGCTTCCGCTTTCTCGAACACCTCGGCCGTCATCGGTCCGAACCGCCCGGTCACCAACACCGACGACGCGTGCCCCGCACGGTACAACTCGGCCGCGCGTCGTGGCACCGTCAGATCCTGGCTTCCGAAAACGAAGATCACGTCGCTGGGCGCGGGCCGATCCGCGCGCGCCAAGTACTCCCAAATCGGGAGGACCACACGCTGAAACGCGGCCTCGTCGGGGCCGTCGACCGAATCAGGCGTGGAGACGTCTGGAGGGCCAACACGCATGCGGGCGTACGCTATCATGCTGTGGACGGCTAGGCTGTAGTCGGCCCCTCAGGTGTCCAGGACTCGCATTCCATTCCGCGGCATGACCGGTCGGCTTCTTGTCGCCTGCTGCCTCGTTTGGCTCGCGACGACTGCTGGGCGTGGACAAACCCCAGACGACCCGCTCACGCTCGTCACCCGTGAAGACCGACGGCCGCTGCCCACGGTGAGATTGGATGGACGGCGCATGGTCGCTGTCAGCCAACTTGCGGCCTCATTTGACCTCACCATCGCCGACACCCCGCAGCCGGGCAGGCTCACCCTGATGCGCGGGGACCGGATCATCGTGTTAACCGCCAACGAGGGTCTCGTCTCGGTCGCCGGTCAGCTCGTAGCGCTTCCGTCTCCCCCTCTCGAACGCGACGGCGAGTGGTATGTCCCGATCGATTTCATCGGGAGTGCGGTGGCGCTCGTGCACGATGAACCGGTGGAATTGCGCCGCCGATCGGGGTTGGTCTTACTGGGCGCCGTGCGCGTACCCCAAATAGTCGCCCGGTACCAGCGGTCTGGCCGGCAGTCGCGTCTGCGGCTCATGGTCACCCCGGCCACCGAATACGTGATCGAGCAGGACGCCAACCGACTCGTGATCACCCTCGACGCCGACGCCCTCGATCTCGAGCTACGGGACGTACGCCCTGACCCCCTGGTATCGGGCATCCAGGGCGTCGACGGCTCGCCCGCGCTCGCCATCGACCTTCGCGAGAATTTCGGCAGTTTCGCGGCCACCACCGAACCGGCGCTCGGGGGGGCAGTCGAGATAGTGATCGATTTGCAGCCGCGCCCGGCGGAGGTGACCCGCGCGGGTCCCCCTCGGACACCATCCCCAGGGTCCGGCCCAGGGCCCAACGCGACTCCAGGAGCCGTGGCGGTCGCCGGTGAGACGGGCGCAGACGCCGGACTGCCGGTGTTGTCCGAGCTGGCGCCTCGACGGGCGATCCGCGCGATCGCGATTGACGCTGGTCACGGTGGCGACGATATCGGCACCCGGGGCCCCGAGGGCTCGCTCGAAAAGGATGTCACGCTGGCGGTCGCGCAACGACTACGGAACCGGATCGAAAGCGAGCTCGGTCTGCGGGTGGTGCTGACAAGAACCGGCGACAGCACCGTGTCTCTGGACGAACGCGCGGCCATCGCCAACAACGACCGCGCGGACCTGTTTATCAGCCTGCATGCGAACGCGTCAGTTCGCGAAACCGCTACCGGGGCGGAGGTCTTCTATCTCAGCCTGGCTGAGTACGGGGACGAGGCGAGGGACGCCGGTTTCACCGGTCAGCTGGTCCCCACCGTCGGCGGCGGCACGCGGGTGCTCGACATCGTGCCGTGGGAGATGGCACAGCTGAGACACGCGGACCAATCCGCGCGTTGGGCAGAGACCGTTGCCGACGAACTTAGCCTACGCGTGCCGATGAGCCCGCGTGGCCTCCAGCAAGCGCCGTTCCGCGTGCTGGTGGGCGCCAACATGCCGGCCGTGGTGCTGGAGATGGGGTTCATCTCGAACCCTGACCAAGAGGCGCAGTTGACCTCGACGACATTCCAAAGTTCGATCGTCAGCGGCCTGCTTCGCAGCATCATCCGCTATCGAGACGAGATCGCCAGCGAAGGCACCCCGGTCGCTCCACGCGATGCAGTGCCCCCCGATGCGACGGGACGCAGCCGATGACGCGCCAGCATTGGCTCTACGGCGGTCTGGGCGCCGTGGCCCTCGTCGGCATCTGGGTGCTGTTCGTGGGGCTGCCCCGATGGTATCCCCCCGCGGGGACGGAGACGACGGCCGCGCCGCCGACGGCCGCCACGCCAGGCGACGACGGACTCGTCAATGCGACGTTGTTCTACATCTCTGACGACGGTATGCGTCTGGTCGGGTTTGAGCGACCGCTTGCGCGAGACGCGGACACGGCCGCGCAGGCGCGCATCATTCTGGAAGCGCAGCTCACTGAACCGCCCACCCCACTGCTGTCCCCGATTCCACTCGGCACGGAGTTGCGCGCGTTCTACATGGCCGGTCAGGACGCCTTCGTGGACTTGAGCGCCGAAGTCACACTCGGTCACTCAGGCGGTTCGCTTGAAGAACTGTTCACCGTGTACGCGATCGTGAACGCGCTGACCACCAATATTCCTGCGATCAATGCCGTCCAAATCCTTGTGAATGGGAACGAGGTCGACACGCTCGTTGGACACGTCGACCTCCAGCACCCACTTGAACGAAACCTGCAGTGGGTCGCCGACCCGAACACGGCACCCAGTCCCGATGACCAGACTGACCCCCTATGACCACATCAACTCGAACGCATGCACGCCCCGTGGACCAACTACGCCCAACCGTTCTCACACCCCACTACCTCGAACACGCGGAGGGCTCGGTGCTCATCGAAGCGGGGCGCACCCGTGTCATCTGCACCGCGAGCGTCGAGGACAAGCTGCCCCCGTTTCTCCGCGGCTCCGGCAAGGGGTGGGTCACCGCGGAATACGGCATGCTGCCCAGGGCCACCTCGACGCGTAACTCGCGAGAGGCAAGCCGCGGCAAACAGAGCGGACGCACTCAAGAAATCCAGCGCCTGATCGGACGGTCGCTTCGAGCCGTCACCCAGCTCGAGGCCCTCGGTGAACGGACCGTCTGGATCGACTGTGACGTCATTCAGGCGGACGGCGGCACGCGCACGGCCGCAATCACCGGTGGCTTCGTGGCGCTCGTCTTGGCGCTCCAGCGCCTGAAGGAGCGCGGCACGCTCAAGCGGATACCGGTGACGGACCATGTGGCGGCCATCAGCGTGGGCATCGTGAAAGGAGCCCCGTTGCTGGATCTGGCCTATGACGAAGACTCGACGGCCGATGTCGACATGAATGTGGTGATGACCGGAGACGGCCGGTTCATCGAAGTGCAAGGCACTGCCGAAGGCGCGCCGTTCACCCGCGAGTCACACGACGCGCTGCTTGCGTTGGCGGAAGCCGGCATCGGTGAACTCGTTTCTCTTCAGCGTGAGGTAGTGGGCGAGTTCATCTAGCGGGCGGCCAGGGCGAGCCCGGCCTCCAACCTCACAGTACGATCCATGACGGCCCCGGACCCGAAGCGACTGCTCGTCGCCACCACCAACGCAGGGAAGCTGCGCGAGATACGCGCCATCCTTGCCGATCTGCCGTTCACGATCGCCACGCTGGCCGACTACAAGGCGCTTCCAGAACCGGAAGAAACGGGGAAAACATTTGCCGCCAACGCCCGGATCAAGGCGCTGGCCTACGCTGGCGCAACCGGCGAGCTGACCGTCGCGGAAGACTCCGGGCTTGAAATCGACGCGCTCGACGGCGAGCCTGGGGTGCGGTCAGCCAGATTCAACGGTGAGTCCTATGCCGAAAAATTCGCCACCATCGCCCACATGCTGGAAGAACGCGGGACGGAATCAAGCACCGCCCGATTTGTCTGCGCGCTGGTCCTGACCCAACCGGACGGCGTGGTCTGGGAGACGACCGGCGTCGTCGAAGGTCGTCTGCAATTGCCGGCTCGTGGCCAGGGCGGCTTCGGATACGACCCAATTTTCTACTACCCGGAGTACGGTCGGACGTTGGCGGACGTGACCGACGCGGAAAAGGCAGCCGTCAGCCACCGCGGGCAGGCGTTTCGGCGTCTCCGTGACTACCTGGCCAGCTAGGCGGGGCGGCGCCCGGAGCGCCATACCGCAGTCTAGTGTGGCAACTTTCCCAACGGTAGCCGTCGCTGAAAGAGTTGGTAGATGTGGTGGGCTTCGTGGTGGGCCATGTACTCCACCTGGAAATGCACATCGAACCGTGGATACTCGGGATGCCGACCACCGCGATGCCATGCCGCCGGACTCAGCTCCAGCAGCCGGTCTGCGAGACGCTCTCGGTCCGCGAGAAACGCATTCCGGGTCTCTGTCCCGTCATGGGCCACCAGCTTCTCGAAGTCGGTGTCATTGCCTGGAGTGTAGGGCAGAAATACCGGATCCTCCCGCGTCAGCATCGCCTCGATGCGTTCGTCGAACAGACGCTGGACGCGCCACAGGTGACACACCAACTCCTTCACTGACCACTTGTCTGGCACCGTCCGCTCCGAAAGCTGGGTGTCATCGAGCCCTCGCGTCAAACGCTCGATCTCGGCGCCTTGGCTGCGGAGCCGGTCCACGATGCGCCGATGCGCCGCGTGCTTATCGTGTCCGTTCGCTGAATGAGAGTGATCCGACATGCGCTCCAGTATAGCGCCGGTCTAGACGCACACCGCTCGCCTGCTCCCACCCGGAGACGAGGCGTGTCACGCGTTTCTCGTGGCGCCGGGCGCCGCCCGCCTCGGTCCCGTCATTCGCGGTGCGGAAGGGCAATCGTGAAGATCGAGCCGCCGCCATCACGGTGCGTAACCCGAACGGTGCCGCCGTGTAGCCCCACTAGATGTTTCACGATCGAAAGCCCCAGGCCGGTACCCCCCTTTTGCCGGGAGCGGGCGGCGTCGACGCGGTAGAAGCGCTCGAACACGCGCACGCGATCCGCATCGGGAATCCCCGGACCTCGGTCCGCGACAGACAGACTATCTACGACGCCGTCTGACACGGCAGTCAGCTCGATGACGCTGTCCTCCGGTGCGTAGGCGATGGCATTCTCTACCAGGTTGTGAAGGGCGTCGTGCAGCTTGACCGGGTCGGCCTGCACATGGGCCGCAGCGTCCTGCACCGACGTATCGACTCGTTGTCGCTTGGCGACACTCATCGGTTCCAACTCGTCGCGGATCGCGCCGAACACGGACTCCATTGAACACGACGTCAGGCCGAGCACTTCCTGTCTTGCGTCCAGCCGTGCCAACCGCAGCAGGTCACTCACGAGGCGTTCCATCCTGGCGCTGTTTCTCGCGATGATCGAGAGAAAGCGGGGGTCCCCCTCTAGGAGGCCTTCATCGAGCAGCGCCTCCACACTCCCTCTGATGGCGGTGAGCGGCGTCCGTAGCTCGTGAGACACATTGGCCACGAAGTCCTGCCGGATGTGATCCGCGTGCCGCTCCTCGGTCACGTTGTGGAGCACCAAGGCCACACCCCGCTGGCTCTCCACGGTGAACGGTCGTGCGCCGGCGAGCAACACTTGAGGAGGCGTCGTGTTGAGCGTCACGTCGCATGGGGCCGTACGCTCCCCTCGCAACGCCGCCGTAATCATCCGTGTAATCTCCGGATGCCGGATCCACTCGAGGTAGTGGCTACCGGCGGGCTCGTCGTCGACACCGAGCATCGACATCACGGACGGATTCGCCGTTTGCACGCGACCCAAGTCGTCGAGGACGAGCACGCCCTCGACCATGCCCTCCAGTATGGCGGCGGTATGTGTCTGTTGGGCTGAGAGCTCCTCCACCCGGCGGTTCAACGCACCCGCGACCTGGTCGAACGCATGCGCCACGCGTCCCAGCTCGTCGTCTCCCGTGTCACGGCCGACATCGTGTACCGGGTCGTCTGGACCCCGAGACGACTGGGGTTCAGCAGCCTGGCGCCGCGCCCGTTCCGCGATGGCGTCAAGGCGTTGACCGAGTGTACGAGACGTCGCCCTGGCGATCACGAATGCGGCACACAGCGCCACTAACAGCCCGGCGGCCACGGCTGCGGTTACCTCGCCGGCCGACAGGCTACCCGAGGGCGGGCGCACCGCGGCGACGAGTAGCCCCCACGACACCGCGAGGCTCAACAGCGCCACCGCAACGGCCGTCACGAAGAACCGGGTCTGTAGCTTCACGTCGCGCTGGCGGTAGGTTTGCCGGTCACGGAGTGTCCACGAACTTGTACCCGAACTGCTTGATGGTGACGATGTACCCCCCCGTCGCCGGGAGCTTCTCCCGGAGGCGTCGAATGTGCACGTCGACCGTCCGGGTCCCGCCCGTATAGCGATACCCCCAGACATCAGACAGCAGCAAGTCACGCGACAGGACGCGCCCCCGATGATCGAGCAGGTATTCCAGTAGCAGAAATTCCTTGGCGGTCAGGCGGACCATGCGCCCGTCCTCCGTCACCTCATGCCGGTCCAGGTCCATCACCAACGGACCAAATCGCAAGACCGTGTCTGGACCCGACGCCTCGGTCCTCCGCAACACGGCCCTCACCCGCGCCACTAATTCCTTGGGGCTGAATGGCTTCGTGACGTAGTCGTCCGCACCCAGCTCGAGCCCTCTCACACGGTCCTCTTCGTCAGCCCGAGCGGTCAGCATGATGATGGGCGTGGATGCGAGTCGCGGGTCGGCCCTCATCAACCGGCAGATCTCCAGACCGCTGAGACCGGGCAGCATCAGGTCGAGCACGACGAGAGCCGGAGTGTCCCGCCGCACATGGTCCAAGACCTCTGAACCAGTGGACACGATGTCTGCCCGAAGACCGGCGCGAGACAGGTGGTAAGCGACCAGATCCGCAATGTCACGATCGTCCTCCACCACGAGGATGCGACTAGACATCGTAGACGCGCGGTCCGATGGTCACAGACGGCTAGACTGTGGGCGCGCCGCCTTCGCGCCCGTGATGTCGTATGTCGAGTCCGGAGACGATGAAGATCGCCTCTTCGGCGATGTTCGTCGCGTGGTCGCCGATACGTTCCAGATGCCGGGAAATCAGGAGCAGGTCGAGGGCTGGCTGGGTCATCTTATTGGAGCACATGAACCCCAGCAGGTCTCGGAATACCTGGTCCTTGAGCCCGTCGAGAGAATCGTCACGGTCGAGCACGTTCTGCGCAAGTACGGTGTCTTGGCGTACGTAGGCATCGAGCGCGTCCCGCAGCATGCCCTGTGCGATGTCCGCCATGCGTGGAATGTCGACCAACGGCTTGACGGACGGATGTTCCAGGTACCGGAGGGTGGCTTCCCCGATGTTGATCGCAAAGTCGCCGACCCGTTCCAGGTCGCTGTTGATCTTGACCGCTGACACGACCACTCGCAGGTCGGTCGCCACGGGCTGGTGCAATGCGAGGAGCTGAAAACACCGCTCATCGATCTCGATGTGGAGTTGGTTGATGGCCTCGTCGCCGGTCAGGACGCGCTCGGCCATCGCGTGGTCGCGGTCGACCAGGGCGCGCATCGCGTCTCGGACCTGCTCCTCGGCGGCCCCCGCCATCACGAGCAATCGCGCTTTGAGGTGCGCCATCTCGTCATGGAAGTGCGGGGTCAAATTGGGGGGTGCATCCACGAACGGTTCTCCTCGGTGGTAGATGTCGGCGGCCGGGCGCCGCGCGGAACGGCGCTAGCCGAAACGCCCAGTGACATAGTCTTCGGTCAGTTTCGCCGTCGGAGCGGTGAACATTCGGCTCGTCAGATCGAATTCAATCAGCTTCCCCAACCAGAAGAACGCGGTCCTATCCGACACACGAGCCGCCTGTTGCATATTGTGCGTCACGATGACGATCGTGTAGTTGGTCTTGAGCTGAAACACCAGCTCCTCGATGTGCTGGGTGGCGATCGGGTCGAGCGCCGACGCCGGCTCGTCCATCAGCAGCACCTCTGGCTCCACCGCCAACGCACGCGCGATACAGAGCCGTTGCTGCTGCCCGCCCGACAGGGCGAGTGCCGACGCCGACAACCGGTCCTTCACCTCGTCCCACAACGCCGCCGCTCGCAAGCTGGTCTCTACCCGGTCCGCCAGCTCCGTCTTGGAGGCGGCCAGGCCATTGATCCGGAGGCCATAGGCCACATTCTCGAAGATCGACTTGGGGAACGGGTTCGATTTCTGAAACACCATCCCGACGTGCTGCCGGAGGGTCACCGGGTCGGTCGAGGCCCCGTAGATATCCTTCCCGTCGATCAACACGGTGCCGGTCACGCGCACCCCAGGGATGATGTCGTTCATCCGGTTGAGCGTCCGCAGAAACGTGCTCTTGCCGCAGCCGGAGGGTCCAATGAACGCGGTAACCTGCTTCTCGGGGATCTGAATAGACACGTCCTCGAGCGCCCGCATGTCACCGTAGTAGAAACTGAGGCCGCGCACATCCACCTTGGTGGGCGTCTCTACCGTGCCGCGCTCGCTGACCAGTGAGGCCACGCCGGCCAGTGACGGAATCGCCGTGTCGGAATCAACCGTGGTCATAGCGTTCGCCGAGAATGACGGTGTCAATGCTGATACCGATCCCGCAGCCACGCCGCGAAACCGTTCATGACCAGCAGCAACGCGAGAAGCACAATGATACCGGCTGCCGCGTTCGCCAGGAACGCTTCCTGGGGTCGCGAGACCCAGTTGAAGACCTGGATCGGCAACACGGTGAACGGGGACCAGATGCCGTCAGGCGCAAACGGCACGTAGGTCAGTGCGCCGATCGTGATCAACGGAGCCGTCTCGCCCATGGTCCTCGAGAGCGCGAGGATCATCCCCGTAAGAATGCCAGGCAGCGCCACGGGCAGCACCTGATGCCAGATCGTCTGCCACTTCGTGGCCCCCAACGCGTACGACGCCTCGCGCAGAGCCGGCGACACCGCGCGCAGCGCCTCGCGCGACGACAGAATGACCACCGGCAGGGCGAGTAGTGCCAACGTGGCAGCTCCGGCGATCACACTGCGCCCGAGCGCCAGTGTTCGGACGAACAACCCGAGGCCCAGTAGTCCGTAGATGACAGACGGTACACCGGCCAGGTTCGCAATGTTGATCTCAACTATGCGAGACCAGCGTCCACGCCCGCCGTACTCTTCCAGGTAGATCGCGGCGCCGATGCCCACGGGGACCGCCAGCATGGCAGTCAGCGTGATCACCCACAGTGTCCCGAGGAGGGCGGCGTAGATGCCGGCGTTCTCCGCCCGCCGGGACGGAAAACTGGTCAAGAAATCCCAAGAAATACGCCCAAAACCGTCGCTGAAAATATCAAACAGGAGCGCGGCAAGCACGCCCAGACCGAGCAGGGTCGCTCCCAGCCCGGCACCGTGCAGCGCGAGATCCAGCCAGTGGTTGCGTTGCCGGCGCGTCACGCGTACTCCTCGCGGAAGCGCTCTCGGAGCCAGTTGCTGGCGAGATTCAGCATAAACGTGCTGACGAACAGCAGCATCCCGACTGCGAAGATCGTCCGATACGCGAGGGTCCCGGCCGGGGTGTCCCCCAGACTCACCTGCACGATGTAGGCGGTCATCGTTTCCACCGGCACGAGTGGATTGGCGGTGAGCCGCGGCTGCTGGCCGGCAGCAATGGTCACGATCATCGTTTCGCCGATTGCCCGCGACGCGGCCAGGATGCCCGCGGCCGAGATGCCTGAGAGGGCGGCCGGCAGCACGACGCGGGTCGTGGTCTGCATCTTGGTCGCACCCAGCGCGTACGCCGCTTCCCGCAGCCCGCGTGGCACACCGTGGAGCGCATCCTCGGAGAGCGACGACACCATCGGCAGGATCATGATCCCCATGACCAGCCCGGGACTCAGCGCGTTGAATCCCGACAGCCCGGGCAGCACCTGTTGGAGCAAGGGCGTGACGAACAGCAACGCGAAGTAGCCGTAGACGACCGTCGGCACGCCAGCCAGCACCTCAAGCACCGGCTTGACGACACGACGCACTGTCGCTGGGGCGTACTCGCTCAGATATACCGCCGTCAGTAGACCGGCCGGCACCGCGACCGCCATCGCAATCGCGGACACCAGCAGGGTGCCGGCCACCAACGGCAGCACGCCGAACGATTTCTGGAAGAACAGCGGGGTCCAGACCGTGCCGAAGAGAAATTCGGACGGGGAGACCTCCCGGAAGAACTGGAAGGTCTCGACCGCGAGCACCGACACAATACCGAGCGTGACCAGAATGGACACGCCGGCGCAGGCGCGTAGCGCCCACTCGACGACCCGTTCGACGAAGTCACGCCGTCTTCTCGACATGGTCAGCGGCCACCCTCGAGCAACACCGTGAGCGATGCCGTCTTGTCTCCAGATCCGAACATCGTTCCGATGACGCGATCATCGACCCGGCGCTGCACCAGCGCGTACTCGGCGTCGCTCAACGGCACGTAGCCCACCTCTCGCACGAGCGAGGCCCCGTCTGACAGAAAGAAGTTCACAAACCCGCTCACCTCTGGCCGCTCCAGCGCATCCGGATTGACATAGATAAAGATGGGGCGAGACAGTGGCTGATAGGTCCCGTCACGCACGGACTCCGGCGACGGTGCAACGGCGCCAGCGCCGTTGGTCTCATCACCGTCGTCGACCGACAACAGCTTCAATCTGTCGCGGTTGGCTTCGTAGTACGCATAGCCGAAGAAGCCGAGTGCCAGCGGATCGGTTGCCACTCCTTGCACCAACACGTTGTCGTCCTCGCTCGACGTGAAGTCACCGCGACTGGCACCCTCCTGGCCGACGATCGCCTGCGTGAAGTAGTCGAACGTACCCGAGTCGACGCCGGGACCAAACAGATGGAGTTCGCTGTCTGGCCAGTCCGGCCGCACCTGGCTCCACGAGACGACCGTTCCCTGAGCGGCCGGGTTCCACATCCGCTCGAGGTCGTCTGGAGTCAGCGTGCTGACCCAGTCGTTGTCCGGGTGCACGACGACGGAGATCCCATCGTGGGCAACCGGCAACTCGATAAATTCAATTCCGGCCGCCGCGCACGCGTCGATTTCGACAGCCTTGATCGGACGTGACCCATTCGAGATATCAGTCTCACCGGCGCAGAATTTCTTGAAGCCGCCACCGGTCCCTGAGACCCCCACCGTGACCCGTGCCGCCGGGTCGACCAGCTGGAATTCCTCAGCCACCGCCTCGGCGATCGGAAACACGGTGCTGGAGCCATCGACGGTAATGACGGCCGTCCTCGTCGCGTCGCCCTCACCCGCCCCGCCTCCACACGCCACCGCGACGAGTAACGCGGCCGACACGCTGGCGCACTGCACGCTGCGGTGTACCCGCTGCGCAGCCCGAACGATGTGGCGATCCGTCTTTGACATACTCACCACAGTAGCCCCCGACAGTTTCGTGGTTGTTACGGAACTGTTAAATCTGCGTTACAGATGCGAAGTCGCTCCAATGTGGGCTAGCACCCCCCTTCTCGCACCGAACGGCAGGCTATAGTTCCCAACATGGCTGAGCGACGGGATTTCAGGCAAACCAAGATCATCTGCACGCTCGGTCCGTCGAGCGACTCGGTCGACACCATCCGCGACCTCGCCACGGCTGGGATGAACGTGGCGCGGCTGAACATGTCCCACGGGGACCATGACAGCCACCTGCGGACCATTCGTCACATACACGACCTCCGCCACGAATTGAATCATCCGGTCGCGGTGCTGCTCGACCTACAAGGACCGGCTATCCGCACCGGGGAGCGACGGGGGAACCTCGAGCTTGCCGTCGGGGAGGAGTTCTCAGTCAGCGTTGCGCCGTCGGAGAACCCGGAGGAAAAGAGCATTCATGTCGACTACGAAGACATGGTGCACCAGTTGCACGCGGGAGATCGCATCACCGTCGACAACGGCTTGATCAACCTTGAGGTGTTGGAAGTGCGGGCTCGCGATCTCCGGTGCCGCGTCCTCGATGGGGGCACGCTGGGGTCTCGCAAGCACATCAACCTCCCGGGGATCCGGGTCAACCTGCCGTCGATCTCTGAGCAAGACAAGGCCGACATACGTTTCGGCATCAGGCACAACGTCGACTTTCTCGCAGTGTCGTTCGTCCGCAATGCGGAGGCCATGCGGGAGGCGCGCCGGGTGATCGTGGACGCGGGAGGACACCACGCCAAACTGATCGCGAAGATCGAAAACCAGGAGGGTATCGACAACCTGGACGAGATCATCGCCGAAGCCGACGGCGTCATGGTGGCCCGCGGCGATCTGGGCGTGGAAGTCCCGTTCGCCGAGCTGCCGGTCGCCCAGCGGAACATGGTGCGCAAGTGCGCCATCGCCGGTAAACCAGTCATCGTGGCCACGCATCTGCTCGAGTCGATGATCGAGCACCCGATGCCGACCCGGGCGGAGGTGGGGGACGTCGCCAACGCGGTCCTCGAGGGAGTGGACGCGGTGATGCTGAGCGGAGAAACCGCGACCGGTAGACATCCCGTGCGGTGCGTGGAGGTTTTGGCTCAGATCGCCCGTCGTACCGAAAAAGAGGAGAGCCTCGGCTTTCACGCCTTGCGAGATCCCATGACCGTACGCCAACAACTGGCCCGCAGCGCGTGTCGTCTGGCCGACTCGCTCGCGTCTCCGGCCATCGTCGTCATCACCCGAACCGGGCGGCTCGGCCGGCTCGTGAGCGGCTTCCGCCCCAAGAGCGCGATCATCTACGCGTTCACCAACGTCGCCGCCGTCGAGCGCGCGTTGTGGTTGTACCGATCGGTGGTGCCGTTCGAGATGGAACGGTCTGACGAGCCTGAGCAGAGGGTTGTCGATGCCTTCGAGCGACTCCAGTACCACAACCGGCTGGTGCCAGGAGACCCCATCGTCGTGATCTCCGACATCGCCACGAGTCACGGGGACGTCACCGCGATTCAGGTGCGACACATCGACTAGACCCGGGCTGCGCCAGCGTCGCTCCGGGTGCCGCCCTACCGATGGCATAATTAGGCAGCTTACCTAACAGTTGGGGTGCGACCATGCGCGATTCAGCGGCGGCATCGAGCTCGACTCGAATGGCAAGGCGTCGGGCGGCGGCGATGACGGTTCACCTCGCCGTGTGGGGTCTGCTGGCGGTCTGCGCGTCGCCGTCGGGCGCACAGACCGCGGACATGCCTCGTACGGCCTGGAACACGCCTGACTTCAGTGGATATTGGGAATATCGCAGCAGCACGCCTTTGCAGCGCCCGGAGACGCTTGCGGACAAGGCGGTGTTGACACCGGCCGAAGCGGCGGCCTACCTGCCTCAGCGACTGATCGATATTGGGGTGGAGCGTGACCTGCAGCTGAACGCCGACTGGTGGGAACCGGGAGGACTGACAGACGATCGGACGTCGATGATCGTCGACCCACCAGACGGCCGGCTACCCACGATGACGGCCGACGCGCGGCACCGCAACCGGACGATCGGTCTGCGGTCACGGTCGCGGCCCGCTGACGGACCAGAAGACCGGGAGCGCTACGAGCGCTGCATCATGGGCCGCACCGTGCCGCTCATGGCGGTCGCTCCGAACCGGCTCGCGCAATTTTTCCAGACCCCCGACCACCTGGTCATCCTGCACGAACAGAACTGGGACACACGGATTATTCGAATTTCGGACAGATCCCATCCCGCGGATCATGTCCGTCAGTGGCAGGGAGACTCATACGCGCACTGGGACGGCGACACGCTGGTCATCCAGTCCGCGAACTTCAACGGCGCATGGACGCTGAACGGCACCGGGCCCGACATGCGTGTGGAGGAGCGGATCGCCATCGGGCACAACGGCACGCTCGACTACCGGTTCACTATCGACGACCCGGCGTCGTTCGCCGCGCGGTGGACGGTCGGGTTTCCGATTACCCCCGCCCGTGGCCCGCTGTTTGAGAACGCCTGCCACGAAGGCAACTACAGCATGCCCTTGATCCTGAGCGGGGCCCGGGCCGAGGAGCGTCGCGACTCGGCCCGCTAGCTGCCCGACAGGAATCCCGTTCTCGCCGTGGCCTCAGTCGAGGGGCCGTGCCAGGTAGTCGTGCTTGAAGACCTGGCTCACGGAATAGTTGAGCGCCTCCAGCTTTCCCCGGGTGACCGCGATTTTCTCCAGGACATCGGGTGACGCGGTCTCGAGGTCTGTCCCTCCCATGATCTCGATGAGAATCACCGGTCGGTTGCGGCGAATGGTGTCCACCGCCCCGTCAAGCACCTCGTTCTCATAGGTCTCCACGTCGATTTTGAGCAGAGACACCCGCTCAAAATGAAAGCTATCGAGCGATCGGAGCTCCGCCTCGTCGCCTCCGGCACCAACGCCAGTCCCGCCCTCGTTACCGGGCGTCGTGGGATTCATTTCGATGACCCGCGTGGCACCCGATCCGATGGCCATGCGCATCGCCACGACATTCGTCAGGCCGTTGAGCGCCAGGTTGTGGTGCAATTCCCGATAGATCTTCCGCTGCGGCTCGAATGCGTAGACGCGACCCCAAGGACCAGCCAGCTGCCCGATCCGCACGGTGTGGGTTCCGATGTGCGCCCCCACTTCGACGACGACTGAGCCGGGCACGACGTGCTCTGCGAGGAGATCGAACGAGTGCCGCTCCCACTTGTCGCCCGCGACGATGACCTGCTTGATCATGTCCGCCGGATCGTCGACAAAGAAGCTGCCCACGTCGGCAACGTCGTACCGCTGGTAGTCAGCGAGGGGAAACGCGTTGAGGTAGCGACGGGTTTCTTCGCGATCGTCGAGGAGCGCAGGCGACACCGAGATGACCGGCATCGGCTTGTATGGGGGCGGTGGCGCGTCGCAGGCGGCGACCAGCACCGCGATCACGAGCAGTGGCATCCATCCAGACATTGAAATCTTCATCGCGTGCGCGCGCGAGCCGTCAGTCGGGCAGCCCTAGTGCGATCAATCCGGGCGGGTCGCCGCCGACCGTCATCCCGATGTACTGCTTGCCATCGAGCAGATAGGTCATCGGGTTGCTGACCCCCGCGCCAGGCAAATCGAGCGATCCCAGCTCCTCGCCCGTCGCCTTGTCGTACGCCACGAGCCGCGGCCCGTCGTTGGTGCCTCCGGCGGTCAAGCTGTAGAGCAGCAGCGTCTTGGTGACCAGCGGGCCATTGCGCGTCGCATCGCCGCCCAGCGGCGGCAGATCAAGATCGCGCAACATCGGATTCCGCCGAAAGCGGTTACCGTCGCCGGTGGGTACCATCCACACGTGCTCCCCGGTGTTCATGTCGATGGCCGTCATCCGCGAGTATGGCGGCTTGACCAGCGGCAGTCCGCGGGCCATCGTGGGCCGCGCCCCCCGATTGTTCTGCACGTAGGCGAGTGTCGACTCGTCCTCTGGCGCCGTCTTCCGCAACGGCATGACACTCCAGGCGTTGTGCGACGGAATGTAGATGATGCCGGTCTCCGGATCGACCGAACCGCCCCCCCAGTTGCCACCGCCGGCCGCGCTAGGACGAAACAGTGTGCCAGCGTTGCTGTGCGGCGTGTAGAGCGGGCCCAAACGAAACTCCGACACGGCGTCCATCGCCATCTGGCGTATCTCTGGAGTGAAATCGATAAGGTCGTCTGCGGTCAGTCCTTGATACTCGAACGGCGCTGGCTTCGTGGGAAATGGCTGCGTCCGTGACGGCAACTCGCCCTCGATGTCTGTGTCGGTCTCGACCGCCCGTTCTTCGATGGGCCAGAGCGGCTCGCCAGTCACCCGATCGAAGGCAAAGACGAATCCTTGCTTCGTCACCTGCACGACCGCTTTGACCTGACGCCCCTCAATCGTGAGGTCCATGAGGTTCGGGGCCGCCGGCAGATCGTAGTCCCACAACCCGTGGTGCAGAATCTGGAAGTGCCAGACCCGTTCACCGGTTTCAACATCGAGCGCCACCAGGCTCTCGGCGAACAGATTGTCGCCTGGCCGATGACCGCCGTAGTAGTCCGGCGCCGCGGTGTTCATCGGAAGATAGAGGTATCCAAGCTCCTCATCGAAGCTCATCTGGGTCCAGACGCCCACCTTACCGGTCTCGCGCCACGAATCGCCGCCCCAGGTGTCGTTGCCGACTTCGTCCCCCTGGGGAATCGTGTGAAAGACCCATTTCACGCTGCCGGTCTTCACGTCGAATCCACGCATCCACCCCGGGGGCGCTTCCTTGGTGTTGTTGTAGGACGAGATCGACGCCGGCGTGATGATGGTGTCGCGGACCACAAGCGGTGGCGACTGCACTGAATACAGCAAGGCGTTCAGCCAGTCGCGGCGGCCACGGTCCGCGCGCGGAATACCCTCCATCAGGTCGACCCGGCCACCGGTCCCGAAGTCGGCGCAGGGCCGCCCGGTCGTGGCCATGACGCAGACAAGATATCCGTTCCCTGTCCCCCAGACGATTCGCGCCTGCTCCGGTCCCTCCCGGTCCCAGTAGCCAACGCCCCGCTGGCTCCAGGTGAGACTCATGGTCGTCGTCCCCTCCTCGTAGCTCTTCGGGTTGTAGATCCAACGGGTCTCTCCGGTCCGGGCGTCGATGCCGGCTCCGATCGACAGGGGCGTATTCACATACAGCATCCCGTCGGCCATGATCGGCGTCGGTTTGAAGTTTCGGTAGTGGGGCGCATTGCTGTCGCGCCACCGGTTGGAATCCTCGGCATTCAGCGCGGTGACCACCTCTCTGATGGGCGCGCTCCATTCACCCCCACCCGGTGTCGTGGTACTGAGCATGCCGTCCGGCGACAGCCATCGCCACTTCACTTCCAGTTGTTCGAAGTTGTCGGCCGTAATCTGGGCGAGTGGGGAGTACTTGGTGCTTCCAAGGTCTCCGCCAAATGTGCGCCACTCGCCGTCTGCCGGCGCACCCTGTTGGGCGCGAACGTTGCTAGCGGCAAGCAGGACCACGACGCCAACGAGAACGAGCCGAACCCCTTGCGATAGGTACATGACCGGTGACTCCTCACACGGCCGCCATCGGCCGTCGCCCGCATACTAGCAGGCTTGGCTTCCGGCGGAGGAGTTGCGGCGCCACGCGCCCCTGGTTACCGCGAGACGCCTCCGTAGGCGATGTCGGTGAGATGGGCCATGTCGCGGTCGAAGGTCGTCAGGTCGTCTGTACAGAACTCGCTGAGACGAGTGACACGCACGCGCCAACACCGTCATCAGCTCCGCACTCGCGGAGAAGAACTTGTGAAGCCGTTGTGCGGCCAGCTCCACCGGCAACCGCGCGCGTAGCTCAGGTTTCTGGGTCGCAATACCGACCGGGCAGTTGTTCGACGAGCACGCCCGCATGCCGATGCACCCGATCGCCTGCATCGCCGAACTGGACACCGCGACCGCATCCGCGCCGAGTGCCAGCGCCTTGGCGAAGTCGGTGTGGGTCCGCAGCCCGCCGGGGATCACGAGCGTGACGTCCCGGCACCCACGGGCGTCGAGATGACGCCGCGCCCGGGCCAGGGCGGGAATGGTGGGCACGAAACACGACCGGCGCCGCACCGGTACCGTCGCCTCGGCCGTCGAGAATGATGGAGTCCACCCCGACTCGGAGCGCGGCATCGATATCGTCTTCGATGTGCTGCGCCGAAAGCTTCGCGCCAATCCAGACGCCGCCGGAGGAGGCCCGCACCTGGTCCGCCAGACGGCGAAAGTCATCCTCGTTCTTCAGAGCCTGGAACGTCGGCACCCTTGTCGAGCGACCACACGAACTTCCCGCTGGCCAACTCGTAGAAGTACCGCGAATTTTCGGCATGGTCCTCGGGCAACATGCCGCCCTCGCCCGAGCAGATGCCGGTGCCGGTGCCGACGAGCTCAGCCCCGCGGGCCAGGGCCACCTTCGCCTCTTCCGACAGGGCGCCGTAGCTCATATCGCTGACAAACAGCGGGATGGCGAGTTTCAGCGGCTTGTTCGCATTTGGGCCGATGACAACATCGGTCGCGACCGATACCTCGTCAAGCTGTGGCTTCCGCGCCAGTTGTGCGGTCACGAACTGGATGTCGTCCCACTTCGGCAACTGGTCGCGTGAGACACCCATCGAAGTCACCGGACCGTGGTGTCCGAGATACTCCAACCCCTCGTCGGCGAGTCGTCGAATCAGGCTGACGTGCGGTTCGGCCGGGTCACCATGGGGTCCTGAAAGCCACCCTGATACGCGGCACGGTCGTAGGGCTGTGGATGCGACTGCTCCCAGATCTCGATTTCGTCCTGATCGACGCAGAGGTCATCGCCCTCTAGCCAGGACGAGAACTTCGCCAACTGTTCCGCGTTGTTGTAGCTGGAGACGCCTGTCTGAAACAGATAGTCCCACCCGTGCAACCCGCAGATGAGATTGTCTCCGGAGACGGAACCGTCCGCCATCAGCGCGCCCCGATGCAAACAGCGCCCGTAGAGGACCGAGTGGTTGTCGTCAAAGCGCACGATGACGAGGTCGACGTTGCTGACCTGCGCGCCGACCGGGGTTCGGTCCGCCACCTCCGACCATGTCGCGATCTTCACTTCCTTCATTACGCTCTTTCCCTGCTCGGCTACGACCCCAGCACGTACACCACGAGTGTCCCCGCCTGGTTGGCGACCGGTAAATCCAATTGCTGTTCCGTAATCAAGTAGTCGATCTCATACTGGTCAGCCAACAGGACGGCTTTGTCGGCCGTCAGCTCGTTAAAATGGCCGATCGCCTCGATCCGCTCGGCCACGCGACGCGCGATCTCTGGCGAGTAGATAGCCAACGCACTGTCCTTGATCAACTCGAGAAACACATCTCGCCCACTGGCCGCCCGGACGCTCGTCCCGTAGCGCGCCGCGTGAACCGGGTCGGCCAGGAAATGCGTGCCGACCGGTTGCGTGGCCGCCCATACCATCAGGTGGTTCCAGTCGCTGTTCTCGAAGCCCACCTCCAAGACCGCTCGCTCCGGGCGTTCGATGAATCCGCGGTAACCGCCGCGGAACATTGCCAACACCACGACCACGACCACGAGTATTCGGCGGGGTGCCACACGCCGTCCACTCCTGTCGGCCGCGCGCCACGGCCCCTCGAAGAGCAGCCACGCCAGCAGCAACACACCCACGTAGTCCATCAGCCAGAAGACCCGATTCACCTGCAGCTGCACTGCCAGCGCCACCGACGCGTAGGAGAACACGGCCGACCCGAGGAACACGCCCAGCAACAGGCCGCACCCTGCGATCAGCGTGCGCTCCCAGCGACTCGCGATGCCAAGAGCGTGGCGATAGTGGTGAAGGCCGAAGACCAGCGCCGCGATACCCAGATTGCTGAGCCACGCCGACAGCGGCCACCCGGGCACGACCAGATAGTCCTTGTATTGAACGAGCAGCTGGAGCCACGCCGGATCCATCACGACGAGTTGCTCTCGCAGCGGACCTCCCAAGGTCACGGCGCCGACCAGGACGGCGGCCACAGATCCCACTAGCAGCGACCTCGCCGAAATGCCCCCATTCAGCAGGGCGGCCCCGCCGACCATGATCGCGAACCAGAAACCGATAGTCGGGTGAATAAGGATGGCAACGACGACGAGGGCCAAGGCCAACTTGCGCCGTCCGTGCAGATACAGCGCCGACGCTGCCAACCCCACCGCGAACGCGAGCATGCGCGGGTGAAAGTAGCCCTCGACGGAATTGGCGCCGGTGTCCGGAATGCGGTGCCTGACCGTCATCAACGCCAGCAGACCACCAATGGTCCACCAGCTTCGATACAGCGCGACACCCAGACCGATCAGCGCTCCGTAGAGAAGCAGCAGGGTGATGACCTGACTGGCCAGGAACGCCACCGGTAGCGAGACCCCGATGGCGGTGACGAGCGGCGCGAACCAATCGTCGAAAAAGAGAAATCGATCCTGAGCGGCGATCAACGCGCCATCGTGCGGAAAGAGTCGCGGGTCGATCTCGTGGAGCACGACCGGGATGTAGAACGCCTGGTCTGACACTCCGTAGTGATATCCACCCGAGTTCAGCGTGACCAGGACGCAGAAGCCGATTGCGCCGGCGATGAGCAGGAAGAGGTACCGCGGCCGCACGTGGAGCCGCCCGACGACGAGATCTTCTGATTTCACTGTCGCGATGTCCGCATCCGCGGCAGGCGGTCCGTCGTGAACAGCCTCGCAGCATTCTCGCACAGACCCCGCGCTCGTCGATGTTGTGCCTTAGCCTGACCGGTGCTAGTGTCGTGTTCAACGTATCCCGATCGGCTGGAGAATTCATGACGACCAGAAGTCACCGCTCCATGGTGGGTGCTGCCGCGCTGGCCGCCCTCGGCGTATGTGTCGCATCGCCCCCTGTCGCGGCACAAGGTGTAGATGCCTCCGCGGCTTCGGAGGTTACATTTACGAAAGATGTGGTCCCTATCCTCCAACGGTCCTGCCAGAGTTGTCATCGAGTCGGTTCCATCGCGCCCATGTCGCTCATGACGTATGACGAGACTCGACCATGGGCCCGATCGATCAGACAGCGTGTGGCCCAGCGCGAGATGCCACCGTGGTACATCGAGCGCAACATCGGCATCCAGAAGTTTGAGGACGATCCGTCGCTCACCGACGACGAGATCGCCACGATCGTGAGCTGGGTAGACGGAGGCACGCGTCGAGGCGACCCGGCCGACCTTCCCCCACCCAGGGTCTTTGCCGAGTTCGACGCATGGCAGATGGGCGAGCCCGATCTGGTCGTCAACCTGCCGGAGCCCATCGTGGTGCCGGCCGCCGCACCAGATCGGTGGGTCAATGTCGACACCGAACCGATTGCGCTGACCGAAGACCGGTACCTCAAGGCGGTGGAATCGCGACCGTCCCTACCCGGCGCCGAGAAGGTGGTGCACCACGCTGTGGCATACGTCGTCTCGCCGGACGACGAACAGGGATTTTTGAACGAATACGCGGTTGGCAAGAACGCAGACATCTTTCCCGACGGCACAGGACGGCTCATGCGCGCCGGCTCACGGGTGCGCTACAACCTGCACCTACACGCCATCGGCGAAGAAACCCCGGCCGACGTGCAGATTGGACTCAAGTTCTACCCCAAAGGCGTGGTGCCTGACCACGTCGTGTTTGCCGCTCATGCCGGAGACAGTTACGACACTATCGACATTCCGGCGGGCGACAACAATGCGCGCGTCGACGGCTATTTTTTCCTTCACGAACCGACTCAGGTCGTCTCGTTCCAGCCCCACCTGCACAACCGCGGAAAGCGGCAGTGCGTCGAGGCCATCTATCCCAGCGGGCTCGTAGAGACCCTGAGCTGCGCGCAGCACAACTTTGCTTGGATGCTCAACTACACCTACCAGGAAGATGTGCAACCGCTCTTGCCGGCCGGCACCAACCTGCATCTTATTAGTTGGTACGACAACAGCGATGCGAACCGATACAACCCGGATTCGCGCAACTGGATCGGTTTCGGCAATCGGTCGATGGACGAGATGTCACACACCTGGATGAACATCTTTTATATGTCAGAGGATGAGTTCGACCGACGGGTGCAAGCGCGTCAGACAAAGCGCGCTGGCAATTGATGGCCGCTGCACGTCGGCTCACGCAGGTCGTGTGCGTCCTGGCTGCGGCAGGATGGCTGTGGGCCCCACCATCCGTCTCGGCGCAGAACCTGCAATATTTGAGCGGACAGAACGTCGTGCCGGCGTTCGAGGGATGGGCCAGGAACGCCGACGACTCATTCACGTTCTACTTCGGTTACCTGAACCGAAATTACCGGGAAGAAGTCAGCGTTCCTCTGGGCCCCGAGAACCGCATCGAACCTGACCACCTGGGTCAGGCTCAGCCGACCTACTTCTACCCGCGGCGTCACCGGTTTCTCTTCAGCGTGCAGGTCCCGTCGGACTGGGGAGACCGCGACGTCCTCTGGACGCTCACCTCGGCCGGGAAGACGGAAACCGCCTACGGGTCATTGCTGCCGGTCTGGGAGGTCAACGACCAGGTCATCTCTGAGAACCGCGCCGGCGGCGGATACGCTGACGACAATCGAACGCCCACGATCGCACTGGTCGGCGCGGCCGACCATACGGTGACCGTGGGCGAACCACTCTCGTTGACCGTTCGCCTCGGCGACGACGGCGTTCCAGAGCCACGCGCGGTGCGCGGCACCAAGGACCCGCGTATTGACGTGGACGCATCCGGACGGCCTTTGTTTGGAGCTGGCCGTTTCGGCCGCCGAACCGCGCTGGGTCTGCGGGTCGCGTGGCTGCACTGGCGGGGTCCGGGCACCGTGACGTTCGCGCCCTGGCATATGGCAGGCATCGACGACCGCATGCCCGGCTGGGCCCCCCCCGAACTGCCTTCTGACGGAAGAACCAGCACAACGGCCACCTTCGATACACCCGGCACCTACGTGGTGCGGGCAATGGCAGACGACGGCTATCTGGCGGTTCCGGTCGACATCACGGTCACAGTCCACGAGCCGCGTTGACGCTGACGGCGTGAGTTCCGCTCTCCAAACGAATCAGCGAGGAGCGCGCGATACCCTCGTCCTTCGCATCATTCACTTGGTGCTACGAGGAATGGTGGGAGCGAGCTTCGGCAGCGCCCTACCACTACTCGGGGCGGGGCCGCGACGGCGCGGGGTTCTGGGCGACGCCGCGTCTCAACTAGAACCGCACAATCGCGGCGACGTGCGGCCGGGTGAGCCAGTTGTTGCTGGCACCGGGGTCGGTGTCGAGTCCGCGGGTGACGTGCATCGTCAGGTCCAGCGACAGATTGGGCAACGGGATGTAGGCGATGTTGAACATGTGCAACTCGGTGTTCGAGCCCGGAATGTCGCTGAACATGAACGCCGACAGCACCGCTTCCTGCTGAATCCGTCCGTAGGTATACCCGAGCGTGTAGGTCCTGGGCGTCCGCGACCCGCCGTACTCCGCCTCGAACCAGACGCCGATGTCGCGCTCTGACGCGGCCTTGGTGTTCTTCAGATACTCGCCCAGCACCCGGAACGGATAGTCGTTACGCCCGGTGTCGAACTCGGCCTCGACGATGGTGTCGACCATGTTGAAGTCGGACACCAGCCCCACAATATTCCCACCGGCGTCCCTCTCAACCAGATTGGTCAGCAGGCTGTTGAGCGGTCCAGTGGCTCGCCCAAGCGCGACCTGATCGACGTTGCCAAACCCGTAATCGGCCAGCGACACCTGCAACCGGTGGGCGCCGAACGAGAACCCGACCTCGCCGTACCCCCCCACCATGAACGAGTCGGCGTCTCCGCTGACCTCATTCACCGCTGTCTGCAATGCCAGCAGCTGCACGTCGACCGTATCGGATACGTCCCAGGCCACCTGCTCGTACCCACCTTCGAAATTAAGGTCGTCGTCCCAGAGTAGCTGGGTGCGGGTCATGGGCGACCCGAACTTGCCCATGCCGAGGGTCAGCGCAGATGAGCTTGATCCGATCCCGTGGACACTTTCCGAAGGG
The DNA here is from genome assembly GCA_937766455.1 of Vicinamibacterales bacterium. Classification (GTDB taxonomy): domain Bacteria; phylum Acidobacteriota; class Vicinamibacteria; order Vicinamibacterales; family UBA8438; genus UBA8438. Next base: position 43,972 of record CALLXD010000054.1, read on the forward strand.
CGGATACGATGTCCAGAGTGGAATCAAACAAGGCAGGCCGGCGAGCCCGGCGGCAGTTCTCTGAAGAGTTCAAGGCCGGGGCCGTCCGGTTGGTGATCGAGGAGGACAAGACGGTCGGCGCGGTGGCGCGGGAGCTCGACCTCACGCCGTCGGCGCTCGGCAACTGGGTGGACCGGGCGCGCGCCGAGCGCACGAAGGGCAAGAGCGGGCTGATGCAGGCGGAGCGAGAGGAGCTCGCCCGGCTTCGCAAAGAGAATCGCATCCTCGCGGAGGAGCGCGACATTCTTAAAAAAGCGGCGGCCTTCTTCGCGAAGCACAGCCGATGAGGTTTCAGTTCATCGCCGTGGAGAAGGCCTATCACACCGTGACGATTCTGTGCCGATGCTTACAGGTGACCCCGAGTGGGTTCTATGCGTGGCGTGGGCGCCCGGAGTCGACGCATGCGCGCGACGACCGCCGCCTGAAGGTGCTCGTGCGGGCGTCCTTCGACGCGAGCCAACACCGGTACGGCAGTCCGCGCGTCCACGCCGATCTCATCGACCAGCGGGAGCAGGTCAGCCGCAAGCGCGTCGTGCGGTTGATGCAAGAAGAGGGGCTCGTCGCGCGACAGCGTAGACGCTACAAGCACACCACCATGAGTGACCACGATCAGCCGATCGCCGCCAATCTCCTGGATCGCCGGTTCGACGCGGCTGGACCGAATCAGCGCTGGGTCGGCGACACCACCGAGTTCGTGATCGGCACCAGCGGCAAGCTCTACCTGGCCGCCATCCTCGATCTGTACTCGCGCTTCGTGGTCGGCTGGGCCGTCAGTGCCGTCAATGATCGCCATCTGACCCTTCACGCACTAGAGCGCGCGCTCAAGCGTCGGTGCCCCGGGGTCGGGCTCTTGCACCACTCCGACCAGGGCTGCACGTACGCCAGCGCGGACTATCAAGCACGCCTCACCGTGCACGGCATCGTCTGCAGCATGAGCCGTCGGGGTAATTGCCATGACAACGCCGCGATGGAGAGCTTCTTCTCGACGGTCAAGCACGAGCTCGGCGACCAGTTCGCCAGCAACGGGGACGCCAAGATGGAATTGTTCGACTACATCGAAGTGTTCTATAACCAACGGCGTCGGCACTCGACGCTCGGACAAATCAGTCCAGCGGCATTCGAGCAACGAGCACAGACTCAAGCGGCGTAGTTAAACCGTCCACGGGATCGGATCAAGCTCAAGACGCGCCAGATGGGTTGTATCTGATGTTGGCCCGATCAAGGTTGAACGGCTTCGGCCGGAAGAAGCTGGTCAAGGTCTGATTCGTCGACACGGGGGTGCCGGGATCGCCGCTGGCGATCTGAATCTGCAGATGGGTGTCCTCGTTGACGTCGCTGTCTATCCGGAGACGCAGCCGGAAGCGGCTCCGATGACGAATCTCGCGGCCGTCCTCGTAGAACCCCTCGTAGCGTGACCGAAAATCGCCGCCGAACTGGATACGCTCATACCAGGGGGCTGGAGCGGATCCCGGCTGAGCCGCTGCCGCAACGGGGAAGACCATGAAGAGTGCGGCGCCACATACGGCGATGCGACCGAAACGACGAATGACACTGTGGACGATTGGTGATCTGTACATGGGCTGAGCAGTGCCACGCTGGGTTTCACACCTGTTTCGGACACGCTAATTCTATGTGATCACGCAACCCATAGTACGCGGAGTCTTGATGACTCTCGCCCCCACGGCGTGTAAGATCCTTCTCACGGATCGTTCATTTTAGAGGCAGGGGTCGGAATGTGTAAATTTGGACTCGGACCGGTGGCCGCCGCACTCCTCGTCGCGGCACTCGCCGCCCCTCCGCTCGCGACCACCGCGTACGCCCAGCCAGAGGCACCGGGCGTTGCGACGGTCGAGACAGACCAAGCGACGGTTAATCGGTACTGTTTGGGCTGCCACAACGATCGGTCACTCCGCGGGGGGCTGTCGCTGGAAGGCACGCCCTTGACGCACGTGGCGGAACACACCGATGTGTGGGAGCGCGCCCTCCGGAAGCTGCGAGCCGGTGCCATGCCACCAGACGGCTCGCCGCGACCGGATCCGGCGACCTACGCTGGCCTGGTGTCGTATCTCGAAACGACGCTCGACGCGGCGTCCATCGCCAGCCCGAATCCAGGCCGCACCGACACGTTCAGACGTCTGAACCGCACGGAATACCGGAACGCGATCAGGGACCTTCTGGCCCTCGACGTGGACGTCGCGACGCTCCTGCCACGGGACGATGCCAGTTTCGGGTTCGATAACGTCGGGGTCGTCGAGTTATCGCCAACCCTGATGGAGCGGTATCTCACGGCGGCCCAGAAAATCAGCCGTCTGGCCGTCGGGAGCATGGCGATCGTGCCGGGCAGCCGCGTGGTCACGATGCGACCGGACGTGACGCAGGAAGGTCATCTGGCTGGACTCCCGTTCGGCACCCGCGGGGGCACACAGGTACCGCACACGTTTCCGCTCAACGGCGAGTACGAGATTGAGGTGCGACTGGCGCGCAACCGAAACGAGAACATTGAAGGACTTCGGGAGCCGGATGTCCTGGAAATGACGCTGGACGGTGAACGGCTGGAACTGTTCACGGTGGTGCCGGACCGTAACCGGTTCGGCAGCTATTACGCGGACGAGGATGTCGACAAACACCTGAACGTCCGGGTGCCAATCTCCGCCGGTCCGCACACATTCGGCACTGCCTTTCTGCAAAAAAATTCCGCGGTCATCGAAACAGAGCGCCAACCGTATCAAGCGCAGTTCAACCAGGACCGACACCCCCGCCAGCAGCCGGCGGTGCACTCCGTGTCCATCAGCGGACCGTTTCAACCGAGCGGTACTGGCGACACGCCCAGCCGGAGTCGGATTTTCAGCTGCCAACCCGCCACGGCGGCCGATGAGGCAGACTGCGCCGCGTCCATCATCTCCGGGCTGGCACGCCGCGCCTACCGACGGCCGGTCGCGTTCAGTGACATCGAGATGCCGATGGCCTTCTATGAGGCAGGCCGCACGGACGGCGACTTCGAGACAGGCATCGAGCTGGCACTCCGGGCATTGCTGACAAGCGCCGAGTTCCTGTTCCGCATCGAGCGCGACCCCGAGGGCGTGACCGACGGCACTGCCTACGCGCTCAGTGACATCGAGCTGGCGTCGCGACTGTCCTTCTTCCTGTGGAGCAGCATTCCGGACGACGCGCTGATGGACGACGCCGAGGCGGGGCGGCTGCGGGAAGGGGCCACACTCGAACGTCACGTGCGACGCATGCTGGACGACCCCCGTTCGCGCTCGCTGACGACCAATTTCGCCGACCAGTGGCTGTATCTCCGTAACCTGGAGACGGTGGCCCCGAATCTTCGGCTGTTCCCAGATTTCGACGACAACCTGCGGAGCGCGTTCCGACAGGAAACGCAGATGTTGTTCGAGAGCATCGTGCGCGAAGACCGCAGCGTGGTGGATTTGCTGGAGGCCAACTACACGTTCCTGAACGAGCGGTTGGCCCGCCACTACGGCATCCCTGGCGTCTACGGGAATGACTTCCGCCGCGTGAAGCTGCCGGCGGACAGCGAGCGCCGCGGACTGCTCGGACACGGCAGCGTGCTGACGGTCACCTCGTACGCGACCCGCACCTCACCCGTGCTGCGCGGTAAGTGGATTCTCGAGAACTTGATGGGCATGCCACCGCCTCCGCCGCCTCCGAACGTGCCCGCACTGGAGGAGCCTGAACCAGGCGTCGCCGTCCGATCGATGCGCGAGCGGATGGAGCAACATCGCGCGAACGCAGTGTGCGCGTCGTGTCACCGGCTGATGGACCCGGCCGGGCTCTCCATGGAGAACTTTGATGCCATCGGCCGCTGGCGAGACCGGGCCGACAACTCGACCCCGATTGACGCGTCAGGGAGTATTCCTGGCGGCGGCGCTTTCGACGGTGTGACCGGGCTGCGACAGGCCCTGCTGGCGCGTCCAGAGGTCTTTGTTGGCACGATGACCGAGAAGCTGTTGACCTACGCCCTCGGACGCGGCCTCGCAACCCACGACGGCCCGGCAGTACGGCGCATCGTGCGCCGCGTCGCCGGCAACGACTACCAGTTCTCGGCCCTCGTCCTCGGTATCGTCGAGAGCAGTCCGTTCCAGATGCGGAGATCGCAACAATGATGATCACAAAGATGGCGCTCCCGCGCCGGACGTTCCTCAAGGGCTTGGGCGCCTCGGTGGCACTGCCGTTGCTCGATTCCATGGTGCCGGCGTTCACCGCCCAAGCAGCCACGGTGGCCAACGCGCCGAGGCGACTGGGGTATGTCTTCATTCCGATGGGAATGAATCCCGCACCCTGGACACCCCAAGAGGTCGGCCCGCTGACGCGGCTCTCACCCTCACTCGCGTCGCTCACACCCCATCTGAACGACGTGACGGTCGTCACGAACATGGAGTTGGAGAACGCGCACACCACGGGGAACCACGCGTCATCGAACGCGGCGTTTCTCAGTTGTCTCCGTGGAAAGCGGACCGAGGGCAGCGACTACGAGCTGGGCGTGACGGTCGACCAGCTTGCGGCCCAGTCCATCGGCGGCGATACCCCGATTCCATCGCTCGAACTGGGCACCGACATGATCGTGCAGGTTGGAGCCTGCGACAATGGCTACGCGTGCGTCTACCAAAACAGTCTATCGTGGGCGTCTCCCACCTCGCCGTTGCCGACCGAGGCCGACCCGCGCGTGGTCTTCGAGCGACTGTTCGGTGATGGGGGCACGCCCGACGAGCGTCGGGCCGAAATGAAGAAGAACGCCAGCATCCTTGACTGGGTGCTGGGAGACATGTCGAAGCTGCAACAATCTCTGGGCTCCGGCGATCGGACCAAGGTCGACGAGTACGTCACGACCGTTCGTGAGGTCGAACGACGTATCCAGCTGGCCGAGCAGCAGACGGCCGGTTCGCCACTGCCGGATCTGACCCGTCCCACGAGCGTGCCGACAGTCTGGGAAGACCACGTCAAGCTGATGTACGACCTCCAGATACTGGCGATGCAAGCCGACTTGACGCGGGTCATCACGTTCCAGATGGCTCGAGAGGCGAGCACACGCAGCTACCCGCAGATCGGCGTGCCGGAACCGCATCACCCAGTCTCGCACCACGTCAACGACCCTGAGAAGCTCGCCAAGCTGGCCAAGATCAACGCGTACCACGTGTCCTTATTCGCCTACATGGTCGGGAGACTGGCATCCACGCCGGACGGCGACGGGTCGCTGCTCGACCATTCGACCTTCATGCTCGGCAGCGGCATGGGGAATCCGGATGTGCACGACCACCGGAACCTGCCCATCATCGTGGCCCGAGGTGGCGGCGACAAGTCCTGGGGCGGCCGGCACGTGAAATACGAGACGCCAACACCGCTGGCCAATTTGCACCTGACGCTGTTGGACGATGTCGGCGTGCACCTCGACCGCTTCGTCGACAGTACCGGTCACGCCGTCGAGGTGACTGAGCCGCTGTCGCTCTAGAGATTGGACGGGGCCGCTCCTCGAACGGCGCGCGGCCGCTGCGAGGGGCCCATACGGCCCATTTCCGGAGTTCGACGTACGGGGCGAGGGGCAGAGGTCTCTTGCTCCGTCTCACTTGAGAGAAGGCCAGGATTCAAGATGTCCGGAGATACGTCATGACTCGTTCCATATCCTTTGGCACCGCCGTACTCGTCGCGTGCGCGCTCAGCACATCGGCCGCGACCGCGGCCGTGGATGTGCCGCTCGTCGACGCGGTCAAGGCGGGCGACGTGGCTCGAGCCCGGACGCTCCTCGAGCAAGGCGCCGGCGTCAATGACGCAGAGTCCGACGGCACCACGCCACTGCACTGGGCCGCCCATAGGCGGCACTTGGAACTCACACAGCTGTTGCTCGGAGCCGGCGCTGTCGCGAACACCGGGAACCGCTACGGCGTCCGGCCGTTGTCGCTCGCTGCGGTCAACGGCGACGGCCCAGTCATCGAGGCGCTCCTCGAAGCCGGCGCGAATCCGAACAGCACCCTCATGGAGGGCGAGACGGCACTGATGACCGCTGCCAGGTCTGGCAGCGTCGAAGCCGTGGAACTGCTGCTAGACGCCGGTGCCAACGTCAATGTCCAGGAAAGCTGGAAGGGGCAGACGGCGCTCATGTGGGCTGCCGCCGAAGGCCACGCCGCGGTTATCCCCGCACTCGTGGCCCACGGCGCGGACCCTGGACTCCGCTCCAATCGAGGCTTCACCGCCCTGCTCTTCGCCGCACGCGACGGACAGACCGATGTGGTCCAGACGCTCCTGGAGGCCGGGGCTGACCTCGATGAACAGCTGTCAATCAACTCGACGCTCACGGCCGGCGGCGTTGAACAGCGTCGGGCATCCGACGCCGGGCTGAATGCGTTTCTCCTGGCGGCGGGCAACGCGCACTTCGAATTGGCCGCATATCTCATAGACCGAGGCGCCGACCCCAACGCTGCGCCGCGCGGATGGACCGCGCTGCATCAGCTCTCGTGGGTCCGCAAAGCGGGTATCGCCGGCAGCAACAATCCAGCGCCACGTGGGTCCGGTGTCATGACGAGTCTCGAGTTTGCGCGCAAGCTCATTGCCAGTGGCGCGGACCTCAATGCGCGGGTGACGACGCGACCGCCGGCCGGGATCACGGAGCTGAACTTCATCGGTGGCACGCCGATGCTGTTGGCCGCGCGCACCGCCGACGCCGAATACATGCGACTGCTCGCGGACGCGGGCGCCGACCCGATGCTGACCAATGACGACGGCTCCACGACGCTCATGGTCGCGGCCGGGCTCGGCACCTCAGCGCCAGGTGAAGACCCCGGCACCGAAGCCGAGGCCCTGGAAGCGGTGCAACTCGCTCTGAACCTTGGTCTGGACATCGACGCGGTCGACGACAAGGGCGAGACCGCCATGCACGGCGCGGCCTACAAGCACCTCCCCCGAGTCACCACCTTCCTGGCGAACGCTGGCGCCGACATCTCGGTGTGGAACCGACGGAACGACCGCGATGCATCCCCGCTCGACATCGCTATCGGGATGCACCGGGGGATGAACATCCTGAGCTCACCTGCAACGGCGGACGCCATCCGCGATGCGATGCGCGCGGGCGGCGCCGATCCTGATTCAGCGCCGTGACGAAGCACTCGGTCGTCGACGTCAACAACCCACTGCTCACCGATTGGACCGGGCCGTTCGGCGGTGTCCCGGCGTTCCATCGACTGGACCTCGACGCGCTGAAACCAGCGCTCGAGGCGGGCATGGCTCGCCAGCTCGCCGAGGTTACGGCGATTGCATCCAACCCGGAGTCCGCAACGTTCGAGAACACGATCGTCGCCCTGGAGCGCGCCGGCCGCGAGCTTGCCCGAGTCGCGGCCTACTACGAAGTCTGGAGTGCGAACCTCTCGACCCCGGCGTTCCGTGCGGTCGAAGAAGAGATGGCGCCGCGCCTGGCCGAATTTGAATCGACAATTCTTCACAACGCGGCGTTGTTCGCGCGGGTCCAAGTCGTGCACAGCGGCCTGGGTCGCCCACCGAGCACCTCCGACTCAAACCCAGCCGCCGTCGAAACGCTGCGCCCCGATCAGCAACGCTTGGTTCAGATCATCTACGAGCGCTTCGCGCGCAACGGGGCGACCCTCGACGAAGCGTCGCAAGCGCGGTACGCCGACATCGAGCAACAGCTCGCGGCACTACAGACACGCTTTTCGAACAACGTATTGGCGGACGAAGAGGGCCACGTCACTTATCTCAACGCCGCGCAATTGGACGGACTGCCAGACGCCTTCATCCAGGCCGCGGCAACGGTCGCCGCATCGCACGGACGCGACGCTGAGTACGCGATCACGAACACCCGCTCGTCGGTGGACCCGTTCCTGACGTTTTCCGACGAACGGCCTCTGCGAGAGCGCGTCTGGCGCACCTACTATGCGCGTGGAGACAACGGCGACGAGCACGACAATAACGCGATCCTCGCCGAGATTCTGCGGCTGCGCCATGCGCGCGTGCGGCTGCTGGGGTACGACGACTACGCTACCTGGCGGCTCGAGAACCGGATGGCCAAGACACCGCAACAGGCCCTCGACCTCATCGGAGCGGTGTGGCCCGCTGCCCTTGCGCGGGTGGAGGCCGAGGTGGCCGACATGCAGGCAGTGGCTGACGCCGAGGGCACCGACATCGCCATCGAGCCATGGGACTACCGCTACTACGCCGAAAAGGTGCGGCAGACGACCTTCGACCTCGACTCGAACGAAGTAAAACAGTATCTCCAGCTCGACAAGCTCCGCGATGGCATGTTCTTCGTGGCCGGGGCGTTGTTCGACTTCGCGTTCTCCGCGATCACCGACGGCTCCGTCCCGGTGTTTCACGAAGATGTCAGCGTGTGGGAGGTCACACGCCGCACGACCGGCGAGCATGTCGGAGTCTGGTATCTCGACCCCTATGCGCGGCCGGGTAAGGCGTCCGGCGCTTGGGCCACCACCTTTCGCAGCCACGAAGCCTTCGAGATGACCGTCGGCGTGCTGGGATCGAACAATTCCAACTTCATGAAGCCGGCGGCGGGTGCGCCGACCCTTGTATCGTGGGACGACGCCACCACCTTGTTTCACGAATTCGGACACGCCCTGCACTACTTCTCGTCGACGGTCGACTACCCGTCTCTGAACGGCGGCGTGCGTGACTATATCGAGGTGCAGTCACAGTTGCTCGAGCGCTGGCTGCTCACCGACGAGGTCATCACGCGCTTCCTCGTGCACCACCAGACAGGGGAGGCGATTCCAGACCATCTCGTCGCCCGGATCAGAGACGCCGCGACCTTCAACCAGGGTTTCGCGACGACCGAGTACCTGGCCTGCGCCCAGATGGACATGCGGTTTCACACCACCGACCCGACGTCGCTCGACCCCAAGACCTTCGAGCGCGAGGTTCTGGCCGAATTGCGCATGCCGGACCAGGTCGTCATGCGGCACCGGAGTACACACTTCAGCCACATCTTCTCGGGTGAGGGGTACGCGGCGGGCTACTACGGCTATATGTGGGCGGATGTGCTGACGGCCGACGCGGCGGAGGCATTCGCGGAGGCACCGCACGGGTTCTACGATGCGGAGTTGGCCCAGAAACTCGTCACCCACATCTTTGCCGTAGGCAACGCCGCCGATCCAGCTGACTCGTATCGCGCGTTTCGAGGCCGGGACGCGACCATCGACGCCCTCATGCGTGACCGGGGCTTCCCCGTACCGGAGAATGAGACATAAGACTGAAGGTAGACCTGTGAAGACCCGTCAGACAGGACAGTGGTTCGCACTCCTCACCGTGGCCCTCATGTCGGCCGCGTGTACCACCGCGGCCGGCGCGCGGGCGGACGATGTTGAAAACCTGCGCGACCTTGCGGTGGCCGCCCCCGAGTCGGTCGGCCTGTCGTCCACGCGCGTGGAGCGTCTGGAAGCAGGTATGCGGCAGTTCGTCGAGGACGGTCGGCTGGCGGGTGTCCATACGCTGCTGGCCCGGCACGGCAAGATTGTCAGCTCCAGTGTGGCCGGCGTGACCAGCGTCGAGAACGGCACCCCCCTTACCGAGGACGCCATCTACCTCATCTATTCGATGAGCAAGCCGATCACCGGCGTCGCCATGATGATGCTCTACGAAGAAGGCAAGTGGCGTCTGAACGATCCGGTGACGAAGTTCATCCCGGAATTCGAGAACTTGCAGGTCTACGCGGGCGACGGTGCGGACGGCGAACCTCTGCTCGAGGACGCAAGCCGGCCGATGACGATGCGCGAACTGATGACCCACTCGTCAGGACTGGCCTACGGTCTGGGCTCCAGAAACGCCGTCGACCGGATGTATCGCGAATCGGGGGTACTCGACTTCCAGAACAAGCCGTTACAGTCGATGATCGACACCCTGTCCGAGACACCGCTGCTGTATCAACCCGGTGAGCGTTGGTACTACAGCATCGCGGTGGACGTGCAGGGGTATCTGGTCGAGAAACTCTCGGGACAGCCGTTCGATGAATTTCTGCAGGAACGAATCTTCGCGCCGTTGGGCATGGTGGACACGGCGTTCTACGTGCCACTGGACAAACTCGACCGCCTGGCCCTGATTCATGGTGAGGGCGAAGACGGCGGCTTGACGGTGCAGCAGAACGGCGACCCCACGCAGCCACCGGCCGGTCCGTCAGGCGGTGGCGGTCTCTACAGCACCACGCTCGACTACATGCGGTTCAGCCAGATGGTGCTCAACGGCGGAGCGCTCGACGGCGTTCGGCTGCTGGCGCCACGCAGTGTCGAGATGATGCGTACGAATCACCTGCAGGAACAGGCGCTCAGCACAATGGCACCAGGATCCGGGTTCGGGCTCGACTTCGGCGTCGTCCATGGACCCAGCTGCCGCCGGTGAGCCGTACTCCAAGGGGTCTTTTCGCTGGGGCGGTGCCGCCGGCACCTGGTTCTGGATCGATCCGGTCGAGGACTTCGTGTTCGTTGGGATGATCCAGCACCGTGGTAGTGCCGTTCGTGATGTGCAGGGCGTCTCGCGGGAATCTGACCTATTCGGCGATCATCGACTAGGGACCCGGCGGGGCCGAAGAGCTGCGACATCTGCTGCCGCGTTGCCAGCGCCACGAACGCCACCAGCGTGCACGGCGAGGCCCAGCA
>CALLXD010000055.1 GCA_937766455.1 Vicinamibacterales bacterium
GTGCTTGAGCTGGGCGTAGGTCAGCACCCGACGGTCACCACGCTCGTTCAAGTAGACCAGGGCGGCGCGGCCACCCTCGCCGGCCGCGACATGGCGGTCGACGGCGTTGTAGGCGAGATTCGTGCGCGCGCCAACGAACCAGCGAAACGACGGCAGGTCTGGTTCAAAGACGCGGTCCCAGGTGCGAAACCACGGAATCTGCTGAGCGGCGCGCGCCCAGAAGCCCTCCGGGTCGGCATGCCCCTCGTCAATCCAGCGTTGGACCGTTGGCGACGTCAAATTCATGAGCTCTCCTACGGGTAGTGGTCAGCCGAACGTGACCGCGAGTATACGATGCGGGCGAAATCCAGTCGCCGCCAGGTCGGAGTGGCGACGCCCGGCTGTATCATCCGAGGACACGCCCGACAGGCCGCCCAGCATGTGCTGCCAGCTCCGCGTGAGAGGACCGTGGTCATGACATCGAGCGACACACGCGCGCGCGTCGACAACATCATCTTCAATGAGACGCTGAGGCGATTCACGCAAGATTCGCCGGTGTTGGGGGATGTCTGGCAGGAGTACATGGCCCTGGCGGTCGGTCACCACGGGGATGAGCGGGTGGACTTGCTGCTGGAACCGCATCGCCGTAGTAGTCCCGAAGCGCTCTGCGAAGCGTTGAGGCGGCGCCTGTCGAGTGCGAGCGAAACAACGCGCCGCCAGCGGCTGACGGAGCCGCCGAAGGACGGCGTGGGCCTGTCGTTCAACGACTCTCACGTCGTGGCGCGTCTGTCGCTGGGCGAATTGATCAGGACCGCGCTGCCACTGACCAAGTGGTGGCACCAGTATGTGTGGGAGCCGACCGCCAGTTCGGGCAAACGTCTGGATGTCGGAACCATTCGGTCGAAGGCGACCCGCCGCGGGCTGGCCCAGAGGCTCGATGCCTCCGGTGTCAGACCCGAGAGGCGCGATGCCACCGGTGTGCGCGGCCAAGATGGTCCAGGCGAGAATCACGAGGCGGGGTATGCCCGTCTGCTGTGGTTGGTGCGCGTCGTGGGCACGATCGCCTTCTACGGCGACGGTGGATCCGCCGGCAAGGTCCCGACGGGAGCACAGTTGGTCGAGTCTTTGTGGAAGACCGTGCGGGGGATGGACACCGGGACCGGGTCCAGCGGTAGATTCGAGATCGCCCGAACCCCTGGCGACGAGCACGACCTGTGGAGCGTCAGTCGGAACCGCGCCGTGCACGTATCGACGTGGAAAAGCGTGGTCAGCACCAAGGCCGACGCCGCGACCAGGCTGTTCGACCTGAGCTGTTCGAAACTGACGTGGGCCGTCATCGACAGTGGGATCGACGCGACGCATCCCGCGTTCCGTCGGCGACAGGGCGAGAAGGCCGTGGCTCTGGACCGCGAGGCGATCGGACGTTGTACTCGCGTCAAAAAGACGTACGACTTCAATCTCCTCCGGGAGTTGACCCAGGTCGAGATCGACGACGATGTCGACGGCCTGGCGCACTTGACGAGCGAGACCCGCGCTACCGTGCAGGAGCTGCGTCAGGGACTGCGGTCGGGGCGCATCATCGATTGGGGCGGACTGGAGTCGGCGCTGCAGCTCACGACGGGGGGCCGGCCGCCGATGAGCGAACACGGTACCCATGTCGCCGGCATTCTCGCTGGTGATTGGCGCGACGGCGACGACGAGGATGAGGCACCGCCAAAGGCGCGCCTCCATGGCATGTGTCCAGACCTCACGCTGTATGACCTCCGGGTGCTCGATGACGAGGGCTCCGGCAGCGAATTCTCGGTACTGGCCGCGCTGCAGTTCGTGCGCTACCTCAACTCCGGAAAGAACCAGCCGGTCATCGACGGAGTGAACGTCAGCATGTCGATTCGTCACGACGTGGCGAACTATGCCTGTGGTCGGACGCCCGTGTGCGATGAGTGTGAGCGCGTGGTGGCATCCGGTGTCGTCGTGGTGGCGGCCGCCGGCAACGCCGGGTATCGCACGGGAGAGGGCGGCGGCCAGTCTTACGAGGCCATCAGCATCACGGATCCCGGGAATGCGGAGGAAGTCATTACGGTTGGCGCCACCCATCGCAGCAAACCCCATACCTATGGGGTGTCGTACTTCTCAAGCCGTGGGCCGACCGGCGATGGCCGGCGCAAGCCTGACCTCGTGGCCCCTGGGGAGAAAATCATGGCGCCAGTGCCAAACGGGGGCGCGAAGGCGTTGGATGGCACCAGCATGGCAGCGCCCCACGTCAGCGGCGCCGCCGCGCTGCTGATGGCCGGGCATCCGGAATTGCGGGGCGAGCCAGCGCGAATCAAGCAGATCCTCTGTGAAGCTGCGACGGACCTGGGTCGGGAGCGGAACTTCCAGGGGCATGGCATGGTGGATATTCTGCGAGCGCTCCAGGCCGTGTAAGCGAGAGCGATCATGATTTTTACATTGGAAGCGTTGAAGGCCGCCAACGGCGACTCCCTGATACTTCACTATGGAGAGCCTGCTCATCCGCGGTTCATCCTGATTGACGGCGGCCCGACCAAAAGTGGGTATCGGGAGGTCATCCTCCCGCGCCTGACCGAGATTAAGGGGCGGTTCAGTCAGGACGTACCGCTGCCGCTGGAAATGATGATGGTCAGTCATATCGACGACGACCACATTGATGGCCTGCTTGCGTTGACCGCGGACATGCTGGACCGTGCGCAGGACGGCGACGAGGCACCGTTTGCCATCCGCACCCTCTGGTTCAACAGTTTCGATGACCTCCTGGACAACGACGACGAGGAGGTCTTCAGCGCGTTAACGGCGAAGGTCCGAGCCGCTGGGGTTGACGCGCCGTTACCGGGGTTCGCGCAGGCGGACCGGTATGGCGCCGCCGTGATTGCCAGCGTCGGTCAGGGCCGCCGGCTACGGGCCGACGCCGCAGGTCTCGACATCCCGATCAACGCCCCGTTTCGGGGACTGGTGATGGTCACCGATGCGGCCGACCGTCGCGTGGACTACGGGGACGGGCTCCAGTTCACCATCGTGGCGCCGGACGAGAAACGAATTCGCGCGTTGCAGAAAAAGTGGACAGACGAGGTGCGCGCCAGTCTCAGCGAAGAGACGCTGGCCGAGGTGGCCTCCGCTGGGGGGCAGTCGTGACACCTCCGTCGCCAACTTGTCGAGCATCGTGGTGCTGGCGGAGGCGGCCGGCAAACGGATACTGCTCACCGGCGATGCGCTGGATGTCGACATCGTCGACGGGCTTGCGTCCGCCGGTCTCCTGGACAACGGGACGTGTCATGTCGACGTGCTCAAGCTGCCTCACCACGGCAGCGACCGGAATGTATCCGCGGAGTTTTTTGCCGCGGTGACGGCCGATCACTACGTGGTGTCGGGCGATGGTCGTCATGGCAATCCGGAGATGCACACCCTCGAGCTTCTCGAAGCCTCACGTGGCGCGTCCGACCAGTATCAGGTCCACCTGACATACCGGGACGGCAAGGAACAACTGGGTGAGCGACTCGATGCCTTCCTCGACGGCAAGCCGGCCGGACGGTATCGTTTCCCGCGACAACGCAGCCCGGTCATTGAAGGTCGATCTGGCCACGGTGGTCGAGTACTAGTCCGTTTTCCGGATTCAGCCAGATGCCACGTGCCGTTACCGTCGGGCTCCATGCCGCCATCGTGGCGGTCACCGAGGAGCAGCCTCGGGTGCTGACCGTTCCCGCTCGGGAGCGTGAGGCGCGGACCGCGGCGTTGCCGTTCGGGCCGCTCGAACCACATCACCGGACTCTCGAACTTGGGTTGCGCGCCTGGGTGCGCGAGCAGACCGGGATGGACCTGGCGTACGTCGAGCAGCTCTACACGTTCGGGGATCGCGACCGCGCGCTGACCGCTCGCGGCGGCGGTCGGCTGATCTCAGTCGCGTACCTCGCGCTGGTCAGGGAGCGCCACGTCGAGGGGACACGGAGCGACGTGGCACGGTATCTATGGGCTCTTGCCCTGGGAGGATCGTCGCTCCGGTGAGCCAGCGGTACTGCGAGACCGTATTCGTCCGGCCCTGGACGCGTGGGTGGATGATGCTCCGGATGAGGTCGTGCGACACGAGCGCCGGGGACGGGTGGACATTACGTTCGGGTCTGGCGCGGCGGGGTGGGACAACGAGCGCGTGCTCGACCGGTACGAATTGCTCTACGAGGTCGGGTTGGTGAGGGAGTCCGAGCGCGACCGGGATACCACCGCCCAGACCAGCGCGCCGGAACCGCTGCAGGCTCCGAGCGGGTCAGGGGCCGAGCTGGCACTGGACCATCGTCGGATTCTGGCCACCGCGCTTGGACGACTGCGGGGGAAGCTCAAGTATCGGCCGTTGGTGTTCGAGCTGGTACCGGAGACCTTCACGCTGCTCCAGCTGCAGCGGACGGTCGAGTCACTGGTGGGCGTGGGGCTCCACAAGCAGAATTTTCGCCGGCTGGTAGAGCGAGGCGCGCTGGTCGAAGGCACAGGGCGACTAGAACCTGACACCGGTGGGCGCCCGGCTGAGCTGTTCCGGTTCCGCCGCGAGGTGATGCACGAACGGCCGGCTCCAGGTGTCGGGCTCCCCGCGTTACCACCTACGCGTTAGCTCCTGTTATCGGAGGTCTCGACCGGGGGGTTGACTGTTATGCTCATAGTTAGTATATTGTAAGCAATGGCACTGAGGTTTCCGTGACCGAACGCCTTGATAAAACTCAATATGAGCACAATGAATCGCCAATCGACGACTGCCCCCGACGCTGAGGGTCGGACTCTGGCCTATACGCCGGCCGTGGCGGCAGCCACCGCAGGCCTGTATGACCGTGTTCGAGCGGTGGTGCCTGAGGCGGAATGGCCGGTGCACGCGCCCTACATCGACGCGATTGAGCGGCTGAAGCGCAGTCGTGGGGCCGTGGTGTTGGCCCATAACTACCAGACGCCAGAGATTTTTCACGGGGTTGCTGACCTGTCGGGCGACTCGCTCGCGCTCGCGCAGCAGGCGGCCGAAACGGATGCCGATGTCATCGTGATGTGCGGCGTGCACTTCATGGCCGAGACGGCCAAGATGCTGAGCCCCGAGAAGACCGTTCTCATCCCTGACCTTGAGGCCGGGTGTTCATTGGCGGCGTCCATCACCGGGGCCGACGTCAGACTCCTGCGGGACCGCTACCCAGGCGTGCCTGTGGTCACCTACGTCAACACCTCGGTGGAGGTAAAGGCGGAGTCTGATATTTGCTGCACCTCCTCCAACGCCGTCGAGGTGGTGGAGTCACTCGGGGTGGACCGCGTCATCTTTCTGCCAGATGAGTTTCTCGGGCGCTATGTTGCAGACAACACGGACGTCGAGGTCATTCTGTGGAAAGGGCACTGCGAAGTGCACGAACGCTTCACCGGGCAGGAGCTGCGCGACTATCGCCAGGCTTACCCGGGTATCCAAATCTTCGCGCATCCGGAATGCCCGCCAGACGTGTTGAGCGAGGCGGACTACGTCGGGTCCACGGCAGGGCTGATTCGGCATGTCGAGGCTACGCGACCCGAGCGTGTCGTGCTGGTGACCGAATGCTCGATGAGTGACAACGTGGCCGTCGCGCATCCGGATGTCGAATTCATCCGACCCTGCAACCTGTGTCCGCACATGAAGCAGATCACCCTTCCGAAAATCCTCACCGCGCTCGAGCGTATGCAGCACGAGGTCACGATTGACCCCAGCATTGCCGCGCGCGGCCGCCGAGCGGTGGAGCGCATGCTCGAGGTGGGTCGGGGGGCCGGCGGGTGACATCACTGGCGCGGACCCCAAGCCGTCAGGCCGGTCAGGTTGAGGCCGTTCACACCCATGACGTGCTGGTGATCGGAAGTGGTGTCGGAGGGCTGACGGTCGCCATCGAGACGCCGGATCTGCAGGTCGGGCTGCTGACCAAGACCCGGCTGGGCCAGGGCGGGTCCAGCCCCATGGCGCAAGGTGGGGTGGCGGCTGCGATCGGGGCCGGTGACTCACCGGCCGCGCATGCCGACGATACCGTGGCCGCCTCGGACGGGCTGACCCAACCTGAGAGTGTCCGGATTCTCACAGAGGAAGGGCCCGCCCGTATCGCGGCGCTGCTTGCGCTTGGCACACGGTTCGACCGTCGCGCAGATGGTCAGTTGGCCCTCGGACGTGAGGCCGCGCACGGCCACGCACGGATCCTGCACGCGAACGGCGACGCCACCGGGGCCGAGGTGGTGCGCGCGCTGCGCGACGCGGTGCAATCCTCGCCCAGCGTCGAGGTCTTCGAGCACGCGTTCGCGCGTGAGCTGGTGATCGAACAGGGCCGCGTGGTGGGCGCGCTTGCGCGCCATGCCGACGGCTCGGATACGGCTGATGGGGATGGCGGGCACCTCGTGCTGCACCTGGCCCGCGCCGTGGTCCTGGCCACCGGCGGTATCGGTCACGTCTACGCGCACACGACCAACCCGGCCGAAAGCACGGGGGACGGTCTGGCCATGGCGGCCCGAGCCGGGGCGCGTCTCGCGGATCTGGAGTTCGTGCAGTTTCACCCGACGGCCCTCGATGTCGGGGTCGACCCGATGCCGCTCCTGACAGAGGCCCTTCGGGGAGCCGGTGCCACGCTCGTGGACGAGGACGGGCGTCGCTTCATGTCAGATTTTCACGCGGCCGGAGAGCTCGCTCCGCGTGATGTCGTGGCTCGGGCGTTATGGGAGATGCGGCGGCAGGACCGGACGACCCTGCTCGATGCCCGCACGGTCATTGGGGACCGCGAGACCGTGGCGTTCCCCACGGCGCTGCGGCATTGCCTGGCGCATGGCTTCGACCCGAGGCAGGTGCCGGTCCCGGTATCCCCGGCCGCGCACTATCACATGGGTGGGGTTGCGGTGGACACCGACGGACGTACGAGTCTGCCAGGCCTGTGGGCCTGTGGCGAAGTCGCCTGCGGGGGCGTTCACGGTGCCAACCGGCTCGCGAGCAACTCGCTGCTCGAGGGGCTGGTGTTCGGGGCGCGCGTCGGGCGCGACCTGGCGAGCGCCGTGCAAGACGTGCAGCCCGTCAAGGCACTGGTAGGACCGGTGCACGTGGCGCCCGGCGAGACGCCTGACCCCGTGGTGCGCCAGGAAGTTCGTGCGGCCACTCGCGCCCTCATGTGGCGCGATGTCGGACTGGTCCGCTCGAAGGAGAGTCTGCAACGAGCCATCACAGCACTCGCGCCGCTGACCGAGCGACTCGGCGCCGGATCATCTGAGTCTCACAACCTTCTCACCGTCGCCGGCGTGGTCGCCAACGCAGCGCTTGCCAGACGCGACAGTCGGGGCGCGCATTTTCGTACCGACGGCCTCGGCACCCCCGGCTCCCGCCACGAGATGTCGGGTCGTCCTCACTAACGAATCTCCATGGCCACTACTGACACGGACCCCCGACTCCCGATCGCCCCATTGAGCACGATCCAATACGAGGCGCTGGTTCGGCAGGAACTGGCCACCGATCTGGGGTCGGCTGGCGACATCACCACCAACGCCATCGTCGGAGCTGACGCCACGGCCCACGCACGGATCGTGGCTCGTCAGGACGGTCGGGTTTGCGGGCTCGGGCCAGCGCTGTGCGCCTTCTTCCTGTTGGGGCCGGTGCGTCAGAAACCGGTCGTGAGTGATGGTGCAGATGTGAAAGCCGGCGCCACTCTCGTCGAACTGCAGGGGTCGGCCCGGGTGCTGCTGTCGGCGGAACGGACCGCGCTCAACCTGCTGGGACACCTCTCGGGGGTCGCCACGCTCACCCGAGCCGTGGTCGACACCGTGGCTGAGGTTGGACAGGCCCGTGTGGTCTGTACGCGGAAGACCACGCCCGGCCTCCGTGCCCTCGAGAAGTATGCCGTCCGAGTCGGCGGGGCCTCGAATCACCGGTTTGGTCTGCACGACGCCGTCCTCATCAAAGACAACCACCGTGAGATTGCAGGCGGTGTGCGACCGGCGGTCGAGGCGGCTCGCGCGACGCTGGGACATCTGGTGGCATTGGAGGTTGAGGTGGATACGCTTGAGCAGCTCGACGAGGCACTCGCGGCGGGCGCTGACGTGGTGCTGCTCGACAACATGCCAGTCGCGGATCTGACCCGGGCCGTCGGTATGGCACGGGGCCGGGCCACGACCGAGGCGTCTGGCGGCATCACGCCGGAGACGATTCGTGAGGTCGCGGCCACCGGTATCGACGTCATCTCAATCGGGTGGATTACCCATAGCGCGCCCGCGCTGGATGTTGCACTGGATCTCTCAGTCTCGGCCTAGCGACCGCATTCCGTGGCTCCGTGGCCCCGTGTCTCAAGGGCGTGGGCACCATCTTGGTCGCCAGCGTTGCCGCCTGGCTGACGGGCATATACTGAGCCCATTCCTGGCCGGCCTTGCTCGGACAGGAGGACAGCATGATCCGCCTATGTTTCGCCCGTCTGTCGACCCGTCGCGCACTGCATTCCAGAGTGCTCGGTTCGGTGTGCGTGCTCGTCTATCTGGGCATGGCTGGCGCGGGCACGTCGGTCTCGGCGTTTTCTGTCCAGCCGGCGTCGCTCGACAAACGTCTTGACAGCTACGTTGGGCGCTACGAGCTGACCCCCAGCTTTCACCTGAATGTCACTCGCGAGGGCCGAGCGATCTATCTGCAGGCGACCGGGCAACCTCGCGCCCTGCTCACCCCGCGGAGCCTGCACGAGTTCGTGCTGGTGGGCAGTAGCCTGCGTGTGATGTTCAACGTGCGTGCCGACACCGGCGAAGTGCTGGACCTGGTGTTCGAGCAGGGAGGACTTGGCCGCAGGGCGGTCAAGCTGGATTCCGCGGCGGCTGCGCCTGGCCGGTCGAGCGTCGAACTGCCGCCCGACGTGTTGAGTGCCTATGTGGGGACCTACGAGGAGCAGCCCGGCTTCGGCATCGTCGTCACGCCGACAGAGGGTGGGTTGCTGGCCCAGATGACAGAGATGCCCACATCGCCACTCGTTCCCGAATCGCGCACCGAATTTTTCTACCGCGACATCCGGGCACGGATTACCTTTCGCGTGGACCGGACCGGCGCCGCCACCGGACTCGTCCTGCACCAAGGTGGTAGTGACATCGAAATGCGGCGGGTGGCAAACTGACCCGCCCGTCGCCCTGACGAGGCCCACTTCGCCGCGAACGGCCTCAGGTACTTCACTCGCAACAGGAGCTACAACATGCAGCTGATCTTCGAACAGATCCGTGTCGGTGGCGACCGCAACTTTGCCTATCTTTTCGGTGATCGCGACGCCGGTCAGGCCGTGCTGATTGATCCGTCGTACTCCCCACAAGTGGTGGTCGAGCGGGCGACCGCACAGGGGTTGACGGTCACGCACATCATCAACACCCATGGCCACTCGGACCACACGGAAGGCAACGCGACGGCGGTCGACCTGACCGGCGCACCGATCGCCGCCCATCCCGGGGCGCCGGACGCGCCCGGCGTGGTGCTGGCCGATGGCCAGGAATTGGCGGTCGGGGCGTTGGCGCTGCGTTGCCTCCACACGCCAGGTCATTGCGATGACCATGTGGTGTTGTACGAAGCCGCGAACCAGTTGCTGGTGACCGGCGATCTGATCTTCATCGGCAAGGTGGGCGGCGCGAAGACCGACGACGACGCGCGCACCGAGTGGGCCAGCTTGCAGCGGGTGCTCGATACCGTGCCGGACGAGGCCACGGTTTGGCCTGGCCATGACTATGGGGCGCGGCCGAGCTCCACGATTGGTCTCGAGCGGCGAACGAACCCGTTCCTGCTCTGCGCCGATATCGACGCGTTCCTGCGCTTGCGGACCGAGTGGCCTGGCTACAAGAAGCGACTGGGGTTGAAGTAGTGCGCCTCGCCGTCCCGGTCGACGGGCGGCGCGACGGCGGAGGTCGGCGGGCACCCTAACGGGTCAGCCACGCCTCCGGCAATCCGCGTTTCGTTTCTTGCACGATGGCGAGGACCGCCGCGCCGTCCTCCGCCAAGAGCCGCTCGAAGCCGTCCGCCAGTCCTTCCAGCACCACCAAGAGCCGGGCGTAGACGCCCTCGCGGATCGCCTCCGGCAGCCCGTCGAACAGGTCGCTATAGATCATGAAGCTGAGCGGATAACTGAAGAGGCGGGTCTCAAGGTCGAAGTCGCGGAGCGACCGGCCCTCGGGGTCACTCGGTCCTCGGGTCGGAAACGTCTCGGTGAAGCTGGATACGCCGGCGATGGGTCCGCTGAGGGGAGCTTCGTCGGCGAACACCATGTAGCGGACGATCTCTTCGATTCCAGCGCGACGCGCCACCGCTTCCTCCACGTCCAGGGTGCCGTCGTGGTCCGCGAGGCGGGCCTCCCAGCCGATACGCGTGAACAGATTGATCATCTGCGTCTGATGCTCGAACGTCATCAGCGCGACAAGGTCACTTGTCGGGACCAGCAAGCGGTCTGTGGCGACAAAGCGCGCCAGGCTGGTCAGGTTCTGGTTGGCCGGATCGACCAGTCCCGCCGGGGTCGCGGGGTCTCGAGCTACCGCGTTGCCACGGTGTCGCTGCGTCCCATGGGTGCCGGTGACATACCAACCGCCCCAGCGCTCGTCGAACGGCGTCCGGTGATCGGTGACCGCCGACCCGAGTCGGAAATCCGGGCGCCCGGTCGCGCTCGCGGATACCGAACCGATGTAGGGACCCGGAACACCCAGCGTGGCCGCCTGCTGGTGGCATTGCAGACACCGGCTGGGGCGCTCGAATCGAGGACGCTCGGTGCGCGCGCTGTCGACGGTGTAGAACACCGCGCCGCGGCGTGCGTCGAAGGCGACCAATTCGATCAGCGGTGCCCCCTGCACCACCGCAATGGCCACGGCGTCCGAGAAATAGATGGCGCGGGGGGTCCGTGGGGAAATCAATGTCGCCTGGAGGCTGGTTTTCGAGAACACCAGCGTCTGGGTGTCCGCGTTGACGTCGAGAGACTCCAGCAGACTGGGGAGATACCCGAACCGGTCGTCATGATCCAGGGTGATGCTGCCTGAGGCGACCGCCTCCGCCAGTCGGCTCACTGGGTCGTCGAGTTCGCCGGTCTCGTACCCAATCGCCGGGTGAGCCGCGGGCAAGTTGTCCCGATACGGTTCGCTCGGCTGGGCGGACGACGGCGTCACCGAGATCACCGCGCCGAGCACCAGGCCAAGCCATCGGACGGGCGTCGAAGAGGGCATTCGTGACCATCTTACCGCCGAGATTTCGTTTCGAGTTCGCCACACCGATCGACTACCCTGGGAGGCACCACCGGAGTGTGTCGTGGCGAGACGGCCTGCCGCCGTGACGCGACTGCTGTGGACTGCGTTCATGACCTCTCGACGTCTGTGCTTGTCGGGCCTACTGGCCATCCTTGCGACCAACCCGGTCGTGGCGCAGCCGGTGTCGCTGGCCAACGCCGCCGAGGCGCCGGCCGCGCCCTCGCGCGCGCTGCTCGATCAGTACTGCGTGACCTGCCACAGCGATGGCGCACGCGAGGGCGATCTCTCCTTGGAGGCGATCGACCTGAGCCGGCCCTCGGCCCACGCTGAGACGTTGGAAAAAGTTGTACGGAAGCTACGAGCCGGGCTGATGCCGCCGCCGCGTCGACCCCGCCCCGACGAGTCGACCGTGACGGCGTTTGTCACCGGGCTCGAGGCCGCGATCGACTCGGCGGCGGCGCATACGCCAAATCCTGGGCGTCCGGTGCTGCATCGGCTGAACCGCACGGAATACGGGAACGTGGTGCGCGACCTGGTGGGGCTGACGGTGGATGGCGAAACCTTGTTGCCACCGGACGACATGAGTCAGGGCTACGACAATATGTCGGATGTGCTGACGGTGTCGCCAGCGCTGCTCGAGAGCTATATTTCGGCCGCCGGCAAGATCAGCCGTCTGGCGCTTGGCGACGCCGAGGCGACGCCGCTCGTCGAGACCTACGTCGTGCCGCAGGCTGTCTCGCAGATGCGCCATATACCGGGCGCGCCGTTCGGGACGCGCGGCGGCACCGTCGCGACCCACAATTTTCCGGCCGACGGCGACTACCTGTTCCGTCTCTCCTTTTACTACTCGAGCATCGGCCCGGTGTTCGGCGACAACATCCTGGCCGAAGGGGAGCAGATCGAGGTGTCGGTGGATGGCGAACGGGTGGCGCTGCTCGACTTCGACCGCAAGCTGAAAGCGACCGAGGACTTGAGAACCCCACCGGTTACGTTGACCTCGGGACCACACGTCGTCTCGGCCGCGTTTGTGGAGCGAGCCTCCGGGCCGGTGCAGGACTTTGTGATGCCGTTCGAGCGCACCCTCGCGGATCTGTCGACCGGTCACTTTCCGGGGCTGACCGGATTGCCGCACCTGAGAAATCTGGGTATCGATGGTCCCTATAACGTCACCGGGATCAGCGAGACCGCGAGTCGGAAGCGCGTCTTGTCGTGCCGGCCGGCGACCAGCGCCGAGGAGACGCCGTGTGCCCGCCAGATCGTCAGTCGGCTGGCCCGTCGGGCGTTTCGCCGGCCCGTGACCGACCGCGACGTTGAGCGTCTGATGGAGCTGTATGAGACGGCCCGGGCCGAACACGGGTTCGAGGCGGGCATCCGGATGGCGCTGCAGGCGATGTTGGCGGATCCGGAGTTCGTGTTCCGGTTCGAGCGCACGCCGGACGGCGTCCGGGCTGGATCGAGTTATCGCGTCAGCGACCTTGAACTGGCCTCGCGATTGTCGTTCTTTCTGTGGAGCAGCATGCCGGACGAGCCGTTGCTCGCTTCCGCCGAGCAGGGCCGCTTGTCGGAGCCGGGTGAACTCACCCGTCAGGTCACGCGGATGCTGGCCGACCCTCGCGCGGAGACGCTCTCTACCAATTTCGCGTCGCACTGGTTGCATCTGCAGAATCTCCGCGATGCGCACCCGGACGTGTACTTGTTTCCGGATTGGGACGAGAACCTCAATCGTTCGATGCGCCGAGAGACCGAACTGTTCTTCGACAGCGTGGTGCGTGAGGACCGCAGTGTGCGCGACTTGCTCGAGGCGGACTACACCTTCGTCGACCAGCGGCTGGCTACCCACTACGGGCTGCCGAATGTGATCGGGAACCGCTTTCGACGCGTGCCGGTGACCGACGAGCGGCGTCGCGGACTGCTTGGACACGCCAGCATCCTGACGCTGACCTCGGTGTCAAATCGTACGTCTCCCGTCATTCGAGGAGCGTGGGTCCTCGATGTGTTGCTGGGCACGCCGCCGCCGCGGCCGCCGGCCGATGTGCCGCCGCTCGAGGAAAACGAAGCGGGAGAGCGTCATCTGTCTGTGCGAGAGCGGGTGACGGAGCACCGGGCGAATGCATTGTGCGCTTCTTGCCACAACGTCATGGACCCCGTCGGATTCTCGCTCGAGAATTTCGATGCGGTTGGCGCGTGGCGTACGCGGGACAGCGGGTTTCCGGTCGACCCTTCAGGGACGCTCTACGATGGGACGCCGATCGACGGGCCGGTGAGTCTTCGGCAGTTTCTGTTGCGGAACGACGACCTGTTTCTCACCAACTTCGCGAAGAATCTGTTGATGTATGCGAACGGTCGCGTCTTCCAACCGTATGACATGCCTGCCGTGCGCGCCATCGTCCATGCCGCCGCCCAGCAGGAGCATCGGTTCTCGGCGTACGTGATGGGAATCGTCACAAGCACACCGTTTCAGATGCGCCGGGCGGACATCGACACGGGCGCCGCCGCGGTTGGTCAGTAGTTGATAGTTGAGCACGAGTCGAATCCGAGAGATCCCCTGATGGGGCGAGTCGAGCGGAGATTGCGATGTATATCACTAGAAAACACATCTCTCGGCGCACGGCGCTGAGAGGCGTCGGGGTCACGCTGGCGTTGCCGTGGCTCGAAGCGATGATGCCCGCGCAGACACCCATTCGCGGGTCTGTCGCGCAACCGCGCACACGATTCGCAGCGCTCGAGATGGTGCACGGATCGGCCGGGAGCACCGCCGAAGGCACGCGGCTGCACTATTGGTCACCCACGACGGTCGGGCGGAACTTCGAGACGACCCCCATCCTGCGAGCGCTCGAGCCGTATCGTGACTACGTGACCGTCGTCAGCCACACGGACATCGCTCCGGCCACGGCGCGGGTCGACGCGGAGGCGGGTGCCGACCATACCCGTTCGTCCGCGGCCTTCCTGACGTCGGCCCATGCGCGGATGACCGAGGGCGCCGACATCTTCAACGGCGTGTCAATTGACCAGGTGTACGCCGAGGCGTTCGGGCAGGACACGCCGCTGCCGTCTATGCAGGTCTGCGTCGAGGATGTCGGGTCGCTGACCGGCGCGTGTGGCTATGGGTACAGCTGCGTGTATGCCAACACGATCTCTTGGGGGTCTCCGACCACTCCATTGCCGATGGAGCGCGACCCCCGCGTGGTGTTCGAGCGGCTGTTCGGCGATGGGGCGACCCCGGCCCAGCGGCTCGACCGTCGTCGAGCCAATGCGAGCATCCTTGACGCGATTCTCGGGAAGGTGTCTGACTTACAACGAGACCTCGGCGCCGTCGACCGGGCCCGTCTAGACGACTACCTCGAAGACGTGCGGGAGATCGAGCGCCGGATTGAATTGGTCGAATCGCAGAACTCGACACGCCGTGGCATTGACCTGCCCGAGGCGCCGGTGGGCGTGCCGGACGCGTGGGTCGATCATGTACGCATGATGTTCGACCTGCAGGTGCTGGCGTTCACGACCGACGTCACGCGTGTTTCCACCTTCAAGATGGGACGCGACGTCAGTTCTCGGGTGTATGCGGACAGCGGCGTGGACACCCCGTTCCACTCGCTGTCCCATCACGGCAACCGGCCTCAGCAGTTGGCTGAATTTGCCAAACTCAACGAGTACCACGTCGACCAGGTCAGCTATTTCATCGACCGCCTGAAAAACACGCCGGATGGCGACGGCAACCTGCTCGACCATTCGATGGTGTTGTACGGCAGTCCCATGGGCGACGGCAGTGTGCACAATCACCTGCGGGTCCCGTTGTTTCTTGCCGGACACGCGAACGGTCAGCTCAAGGGCAATACGCACGTGCTGTGCGCCGACGGCACGCCGATGGCGAATCTGTTGCTCACCATGCTGCACAAGCTGGGTGTGCGCGCAGACGCGTTCGGCGACAGTACGGGCGAAGTCGCAATCTAGGAAGACATCCGATGCAAGTAAGGCATACCCGGTTCGGCGGGCGCGTCGTCGCGGCCACGCTTGTGGCCCTCATGGTCTCGATGGCGCAGACCGTGACGGCCCAGGCCATCAAGACATCATTGACCGACGCCGCCATGAACGGCGACACAGAGACCGTCCGCGCCCTCCTGGCCCTGGCTGGCGGTCAGGATGTCGATGTGCCGCAGGGCGACGGGATGACAGCCCTGCACTGGGCCGCGTTTCGCGACGATGTAGAGATGGCGGCCCTCTTGGTCGAGGCGGATGCCGACGTGGCTGCGGCCACGCGCGTTGGCGGGATCGTGCCGCTGTGGCTGGCCGCGACCAATGGCAGCGCGGCCATGATCGACGTGTTGGTCGACGGCGGAGCGCTGGCGAACTGGCCGACGTCGACCGGGGCAACCCCGTTGATGGCCGCGGCGACCGCGGGACGTGTCGACGCCGTCGAGCGGCTCCTGCACCATGGGGCGTTCGTGAATGCCCGGGAGACGGCCAATGGCCAGACCGCGTTGATGTTCGCGGCCTGGGAGAACCGGGCAGAGGTGATCCGGCTACTCGTCGAGCGCGGAGCCCACGTGGGACTCACGTCGCTGGTGGTGGCCATGGACGAGCGCCGGTTCGACAGCGATGGGAACGAGCTGCCGCGCGGGCGCCCGCGGGCACCCGGCGCCAACTCGATGATGGGGGGGATGACGGCCCTGCTCTACGCGGCGCGTGACGGTCAACTGGAGGCGGCTCGCGCCTTGGTTGAGAACGGCGCCATCGTTGATCAGGTTGCTGGCAGCGAAGGGTCGAGCCCGATGGTGATCGCGATCGCGAACGGGCACTACACAGTCGCGAAGCTGCTGCTGGACGCCGGTGCTGATCCGAACATCGCGAATATCGACGGCCTGGGTCCGCTCTACGCCACCATCAACATGCGTTTTGCGCCGGTGTCGTGGGCGCCAAATCCCAGGACCGATCAAGAACGCGTCGACGCCGTGGAACTACTCTCCGCGCTGCTTGATGCGGGCGCGGACCCGAACGCCCGAATCGCGCGGGGGCTCTGGTTCAGCCCGACATCGCACAACCGGCTCTGGATCAACCCGGCCGGCGCCACCCCGTTCTGGCGGGCCGCACAGGCCAGCGATGTGGAGTCCATGCGTTTACTGCTTGCCGCCGGTGCTGACGCGGACATCCCGACGTTCGGCGGGACGACGCCGTTGATGGTCGCCTCCGGTATCGGCTGGCGCGGCAACTTTTCTCAGAACGCACCCGAGTCCTCGATGAAGGCGGTGCACTTCTTGTCGGAGCTCGGCGCGGAGGTGACCGCGGCGGACGGGAGAGGCTATACGGCCCTGCATGGCGCTGCGGCGCTCGGCGACCATGAGATGGTGGAATTTCTCGTGTCCAGGGGCGCCGATGTGACGGCCATCAATCGAGACGGAAACTCGGCCGCCGACATGGCGTTCGGTCCGTCGCGATTCTTCATCCCCAGGCCGGGGATCGCCGCTCTCCTCGTCGAACTCGGGTCGCCATTCCAGAACAATTGCCGTTCGGACCAGTGTGTAGACGGCAAGTTCTTTGGCGGCACGGCGACGGCGCAGCCCTAGGGGGACAGATCAGTCGCCCCGCGCGTCACGCTCAGTTCTTTCGCGAGAGGGTGAGTCGCTCGCCGTCCGGATCGGCTCGAACCAGCACCGCGTCTGCCGACACCGTACGCAGCACGACAACACTGGCGCCTTCCTGTTGCATCGTCCGCACACCCTGCCGGTTCGTGACTACCACTGCAGTGGGAGGGGTATCGCTGTTCCATTCGGGGAGGGCACGGTTCAGGTAGTACTCGAGCCCGTACTTCCAGGACCGGTGTAGTCCGTAGGTCAGGACCGTCGAGCCGTTGGCGGCATGCAGGGCCTCCCGCGCCGCCACACGGGCACTGATGTTTGGGTCGAGGCGTGGCATCAGCGTGGTGTTGAGTTGCCACAGCCCCAGCGCGACGGTGACCGCGGCCACCGTCACCACGCTGCGGACCTGGCCGCGGTTTCCCAGGTACGCGGTGAGCAGGGTCGCTACAGCGAGAATCACCCCCAGCGAGCGCACGGCCCCTGGCTCCACGCCAGCGCTGGCGACCCCCGGCGCGACGAAGAACAGCACTGCGATCGCGCCCAAGACCCCGGCCGTTCCCACGCCTATCGCCCGCGCCACGGCCGGGCGAGACAGCGCAAGGGCGACGACGTGGGCGAGCAGAACCGTCGCCGCGGGCATCGCTGGCAACACGTACCCCGGCAACTTGGATTGAGACAGGCTGAAGAACGCCACGGGGACGACCACCCACCCGGCGAGGAACATCGACGGCGATCCGGCCCACTCCCGTCGCGTCACCGTTTTTCCGGCCGCATGGATCGTGGCCACAACGGCGGCAGTCCAGGGCGCCAGGCCGAGCAACAGGACCGGGCCGAAATACCAGAACGGCTGTTGATGCCGAAACACCGGGGTCAGGAAGCGCTCGAGGTTGTGTGAGAGCAGGAAGACTTGGAGGAATTCCGGGTTGTTCGCAGCGCACAGCAGATACCACGGAAGCGCGACAAGCGCGAAGGCGCCGAGAGACCAGGGGCCCGCAACTCGACGAGCCTGGGGCAGGCGGCGCGCGAGCAGCGCCCCAGTCACGATACCGGCTCCCGCCAGCACGACACCGGCTGGGCCCTTGGCGAGGACCGCCAGACCGACGGCGGCGCCGAAGCCGATCTGATACCCGGTGACGCCGCGCGGCTGCCGAAGCAGCACGAGCGGCGCGGCTGAAGCCATCGCCAGCGCCAGCGTCGTCGAGAACAGCATGTCGGTCGTGGCCGCTCGCGCGAACACCAGGATGGCTATGCTCGACGGAAACAGTAGTAGAAGCAGGGAGGTGGTCGGTCCCCCGTAAAAACGTCGCGCGAACCAGCTCAGCGCAAGCAGGGTGGTCGCCGCGCCGACCGCGGACGGGAGTCGCGCCGCCAACTCGCTATCGCCGAACAGACGGTAGCCGACGGCAGCGACCCAGTAGTAGAGGATCGGCTTTTCGAGCCACGCTTCGCCATGTAGACGAGGAGTGACCCAGTCGCCGCCAGCCGCCATGTCCCGGGCGATGGCCGCGTACCGAGGTTCGTCCGGCCCCACGAGACCGAAGGCGGTCAGCCCGTGGAACAGACACAAGTAGGTCACCAACCCCACGACCGCCCACTGCGCGCGTGAGACGAGGGTGCCAGAAAGCCAAGCCGCTGGTTGGTCTCGATCGTTCATATCGATACTAGGTACCGCTTATCGGCCTTCAGGCAGCAGTGCTGCACTTACCGGGCCAGCGCTCCGTGCGGCGTGATGATATGCCCATTCTCTGATTCACGCGCAAAGCAGCCCACGGTGTGTGGCACGTTCGACTCGATCGGAAAATTAACGAATTTGATCTGATCCGTTCGAGTGATTGCGTGGTATCGTCGGTTCTTCGCACAGTGGGCCGGCTATGGAAGCGCGGCTTACAAGGGACCCCGCACGACCGATGGAGGTGATCGTCCCATGAGTCAGGAGATCATCGAGTTGACTGAAGAGACCGCCCAGCAGGGTGTCTCCAGACGTGGTTTCATCAAGGGCGCAATTGCCGCAAGCGCGGCTGTTTCGTCATCCAACTACTTGTTCCGCGCGAACGGTGGGGCCTTGCTGGCCCAGTCCGCTGCGGCGGGTGCCGTTGAACGGTTGATAACCGTCAACGTCAACGGCCGCAGCCGGCGTGTGCAGGTGCCTCCGATGGAGACCCTGTCCACTACATTGCGCTACACGATGGGATTGACCGGCACCAAGATTGGTTGCGACCGCGCCGAGTGCGGGGCCTGCACCGTATTGGTGGACGGCGTGTCCCACTACGCCTGCTCCACGCTGACCCATACGGTCCGCGGCCGCGAGGTCACGACGATCGAAGGGCTCGAGGGCGAGGACGGCACGCTGCATCCGATGCAGCAGGCGGTTCTGGAAGAGCAGGGGTTCCAGTGTGCGTTCTGCATGTCCGGGTTCATCATGAACACGGTCGCGCTTCTGAACGAGAACCAAAGTCCGACGCGGAAAGACGCGGCGGAGTGGCTCTCTGGCAACCTATGTCGGTGCGCCGACTACGACAAAATCCTGACGAGCGTCGAGCGTGCGGCGGCTATCACGCGGGGGGCCTGACGTGGCTGATTACAAACTGCTCGGAAAGAACTACCAACTCCCGGATCTGTACGCGAAGGTCACGGGACGCTCCAAGTATGCGGAAGACCATCGTGCTGAGGGCATGGTGTTCGCCAAATTGCTGGTGAGCCCGATGCCACACGCGCGGGTCGTCTCCATAGACACGAGCGCGGCTGAACGGCTTCCTGGCGTCGAAGGCATCCTCTTGCCGTCCGACTTGCCAGAGGAAGCGGAAGCGCCGAACGAGTCGGCGTTGACGATGGAGCCGAAGTATGAGGGCGAGCCGATTCTCGCCGTCGCGGCGGTCACCGAGCAGATTGCTGCTGACGCCATCGAGCTCATCAATATCCAGTTCGAGCCGCTACCGTTTGTGCTCGACCCGCTGGACAGCCTCAAGCCGGGTGGCCCGAATGGTCGCCTCGACGGGAACACGTCCCTCGGTCGTGAGCTTGGCGAGATCAAGTGGACCGAAGCGGACATGGCCGGTCTGTCGCCTGGCGAAATCCCGATGGACGGCGCGACCGCTGCTGAGTGGGCCTACGGCGACCTTGAGGCTGGCTTCGCCGACGCGGACGTCATCATCGAGGAGCACTCCTACAACCAGTCAACGTCGCACCAGCCCCTGGAGAGCCGGACGACGATGGCCTACTGGGAGGGCGGCAAGCTCTACATCTATCCGTCGGTGCAGAGCACCGCGCGCAGCGTGGGACCAATGGCACGCTGGGCCGGCATCGAGCCGTCGAATGTGGTGCTCATCAACGAGTTCACCGGCGGCGGGTTCGGCGGCAAGATCAGCGGGTATGTGCACGCGCAAATCCCCATTCTGCTGTCGAAGAATATTGGAAAACCGGTAATGATGCGCATCTCCAGACGTGAGGAGAACGCCATCGGCCGGGCCCGTCCTGGTGTGCAGGCTCGGATCAAGCTGGGCATGCGGAGCGACGGAAAAATCACCGCGTTGGACATTCACTGCGTCGGCGACCAGGGGCCCTACGGGCGGTCCGGTGACGCGATGAACGTGGCCGGCATCGGGTCCTTGTGCTACCAGCCGGACGCGGTGCGCACGCGCGGCACAAACGTCTTCACGAACACGCCACCTCGGGGGCCACAGCGGGGGCCGGGCGGCGTGCAATCGATGACGATGCTTGAGCCGATGATTCAGCGGGCGGCCAAGCAGCTTGGCCTCGATCAGGTCGACGTGCGCAGGCTCAACGCGCCAGAGGGACAGGCCAAGTTCGGTGCTCCCGGACGAGACGGAGAGCAAGGCCACGTGTCGAGTGCATTCGCCAAGGAGGCGATCGACAAGGGCGCCGAGCTGTTCAACTGGACCGAGCGGAAGGCCATCAGCGGGCGTCGGAACGGCTCCAAGGTCACCGGCATTGGCACGTGTCTCAGCGCCTACGCCGCCGGTGCATCCGGTGTTGACGGCCTGTTCGTCATCCGGCCCGACGGTCGCATGTATATCCAGTCCGGTATCGGCAACCTCGGCACCGGGTCGACCTTCGACATGATGCGCGCGGCGGCCGAGGGGATGGACATGCCGTGGGAGAAGTGCGAAGTTGCCTGGGGCAACAGCGCGCTGCACCTGCCCTGGAGTTGTTCGCAGGGCGGCAGTTCCACGACCCACGCCCACACACGTGCAAACTGGGCGGCGGTCGAGGATGCCACTCGCAAAATGAAGGCCATTGCGGCGCAGGATCTTGGCGGGTCTGCCGACAGCTACGAAGTCAGTGGCGAACGGGTGCACCGCCGGGGCAATCGGTCGCAGGGACTGAGCTTTGCGCAGGTCGCGCAGCGTGCGGTTGACCTGGGTGGCGAGTTCGACGGTCACGAGTTGCCAGAAGACATCAACGGTATGACCACGGCGTCGGCGACGGCGTTGGCGGGTCAGGGCCTCATGGGCGTGGCCAAGGACAACTACGAAGAGGGCGGTCGTCGGATGTCGTTCGCGGCCGGCTTCGCCGAGGTCGAGGTTGACATCGAGACCGGCGACATCAAGGTTAAGGACTACGCGGTTGGCTCCGACGCCGGAACCATCATGCACCCGAAGACCTACTCAGCGCAGTTGTTCGGTGGCGCGATTCAGGGCTTCTCCGTAGCTCTGAGTTCCAAGTGGGTCTATGACCGCCGCTGGGGTCTGCTCGTTGCGAAACGGTTCTACAACAACCGTCCGCCGGGCATCCTGGATGTGCCGCACGAGCAGCCGATGAAGTGGGGCAATGCGGATCTGCCAGATCCGTTCAACCCGCTCGGCGCCAAGGGTATCGGCGAGGCAGCGCAGGGCGCTGGATCCGGTGCCGTTGTGAACGCCATCGCGGATGCGCTTGATTCGCTTGGTGACGGCTTCGGTGACTTCTACCGCTCGCCGGTCACACGAGACATGATTCTGACGATGCTCGAGCAGGCACCAACAGGCCACGACCGGCTGATGGCGCACGTTTAAGGGGAGGCGAGAAAAATGGCCGTAATTCGCGACGTAATACCTCAGCTCGAGCTGTTCCAGCCCGGTACCGCGGACGATGCACTGGCGTTGCTGTCAGAGCATGGGTCTGATGCCTGGGTGTTTGCCGGTGGGCTCGACACGCTCGACTGGTTCAAAGATCGGGTGAAGCGACCGAAGGTGGTCGTTGACCTGGGTGGCATCGACTCGCTTCGCGAGATTCGTACCACCGCCGATGGCATCGAGATTGGGGCGATGGCCCGCTTGATTGATGTCGTCAACAACGCGGACATCAAGGCGCAGTTCCCGGCGCTGGCCTTTGCGGCCAAGTCGGCCGCGTCTCCGCAAATCCGGAACGTTGGGACCATCGGTGGCAACATCGGGCAGGATACCCGGTGCTGGTACTATCGTGATGGCTGGACGTGCTACCGGGCGGGTGGAAACATCTGCTACGCAAGCCCTCCGACCGCGATGAACCGAGAGCACTGTATTCTCGGCGCCAGCCGTTGCGTGGCGGTGAATCCGTCCGATACTGCACCGGTGCTGGTGGCACTGGAGGCGGAAATGGTCATCCGACGTGGCAGCTCCGAACGTGTCATTCCAGCCGACGAGTTCTTCGTCGGCCCGGAGATTGACATCGAGCGGATGACGGCGCTTGAGCCTGGCGACCTGTTGATGTCGATTCGCATACCGTCCAAGTGGGCCGGCGCGCGCGTCTACTTCGAGAAGGTTAGAGACCGAGATAGCTGGGACTTCCCGATCGTCAACGTGGCCACGGCGATCAAGGAGACCGGCGGGTCCATCGAGGACGTGCGGGTCGTGGTCAATGGCGTTGCGCCGACCCCGGTTCGGCTCACTGCGGTCGAGAGCGCCATCATCGGGGAGTCTCTCAACGAGCAGACCGCCGAGCAGGCGGGTAACGTCTCTATCCAGGGCGTTGCGCCGCTGACTCACAATGGGTTCAAAGTAAATCTGATGAAGAACCTGGTGAAGCGGTCGATTCGCGACGAACCGATGAACGCATAGGGCTCTAGTCCACGTTCATCACAGTAGTGTGGAGGGCCGAGGCGGCGACGTCTCGGCCCTTCGTATGTACGGCCAGATTCCATATCTGCGCCGCGGCAGGGAGCACGACCGATGACACGGAACGAGACCGCGACCCGGCAAGAGTCACGCCGCCAGTTTGTCCGGCGGGCGCTGAGCGGTGGGATGGGAGCGACGCTGGCCGTCGCCGGCGGGTCCAGCGAGCCGGCGGCTCAGCAGGTCGGCCCGATCCGCGCGTTCGACCATGTTGCGATTCCGATGCGCGACACAGAGGCCATGCTTCCGTTTTACCGCGCGCTTGGATTTATTGTGATGGAGGGCGCCACCACCTGCTCGGTGCACTTCGGAGACAACAAGATCAATCTGCACCGCCCCGAGCACTGGCAGAGCGGAACCTTCACGCTGCGGGCCTCAGCCGCCGAGCCGCCGTGTGGCGATTTCTGCTTCGTCTGGGACGACACGCTGGCGGCGCTCCGCACGACCCTGGACGGTGCCGGCGCCACCGTCATCATCGGGCCGGTGGAGCGGACTGGCGGACGCGACGGTGGTGCGGCGAACGGCACGAGCCACTACACGCGCGACCCGGACGGTAACCTGTTGGAGTTCATTGTCTATCCTTAAGTCGGGGCTTCGCCCCGAACTCCTGATCACTTTCTTCCAGCGGAGCCCAAGCCGATGACCCGAATGACCGTGTGTGCAGTCGCGTGTGTATTCCTCCTCGCGACCAGCGGAGCGGCGGCGGGCCAGGGCCCGACGCCTGGACTTGACGACGGAACAGCCCTGCTTGTGGAGTGCGGATCCGCGTTAAGGGCCGCCGACGGGGGAGCTGTACTCGAGGAGAATCCCGTGGAGCGCGGCGTGCACATGGGCCAGTGTCTGGGTTTGGTCAGCGCCGTCTGGCACACACACAAGCTGATGGTCGACGCGTTCGAGAGTCGTCAAGCCTTCTGCCCAACCGCCATCCTCAGTGCGGGACAGATGGCCCGGCTGGTGCACGCCTATCTCACCGTACACCCGGACGAGCTCGACCGCTGGGACACCCAGTTGATTCTCGAGGCGTACGCGGACGCCTATCCCTGCCGCACGCCGTAGCCGGCCGCGCGGACTACTCGCCGCCCAGCTCGGCGTACACCGCGGTTAGAAAACGCTCCGGGTCTCCCCACTTTTCTCTGTATTCCCGCGTGGGGTCCGCCGCCGCTACTTCATCGTAGCTGCGGCCTTGGGCCACCAGCGCCTCCACCCGTTCGGATACCGTGATCACCATGTCGCGGAATTCGATGACGTCGGCCCGGCCCGAGACGACCCCATGGCCCGGCAGGATTTTGGTGTCTGGCCCCGCCATTCCCGCGAGAAGGCCCAGCGCCTCGATGGTGCCGTCCAGCGTACCGCCGTTGTTCCGGTCGATCACCGGAAACGCCACCGTTCGAAACATGTCACCCGTGTGGATGACGTCGGACTCGACAAAGTGAATAATGCTGTCCCCGTCGGTGTGGCCGGCTGGCATCGGGATGACATGCGCCGGATCGCCGTTGAGATTCAGGGTGATGTCCTCACTGAAGGTCAGGACCGGCAGTGCAGCATCCGGCTGGTTCGCGGCCAGACGGGCACGGACTCGGTCCTGGGCCACGATGGGCACGCCCATCGCGGCGAAGTTCGCATTCCCGCCGGTGTGGTCTCCATGAACATGGGTGTTGATGAGGAACCGGATGTTGCCGTTGGAGATGCCCCCGATGGTTTCCCGGATGCGATCAGCCAACGGTCCGTATTGGTCGTCGATCATCACGACACCGTCCTCCCCAATCGAGAGCCCGATGTTCCCCCCTCGTCCTTCGAGATAGTGCACCGTGCCGGCCACGTGGTGCGTCGACAGACTAACCGCGTTCCAATCCACCTCGCCCGGTTGCGCCTCCACGCCTGTTCCGAAGCTCACCACCAATCCGATCATCAACGCGAACCCAACCGAGACCGCCAGCCGGAGTCGAGCATTCGTCCTCATGTCGTGCCCCCTGTGTCAAAATGCAGATGTGCCGTAGGTGTTCCGCCAATCATATCGGACGCTTCCTTGCACAACGGGCTGCTAGCCTGGCCTCCAATCCGTAGCGCATACCATATGGCCCCGTGTCGGCTAAGGCGAGCATTCTTGGTCCATTGGCGGTAGTATCCAAACATCACCACGCAGTCGAATGCTGCCGACTACCGGGAGTCCTGGTCTGGAGGCCGATTGAGAGCGCCGGTCATCTTGTTGGCGGGAGCGCTGGTCGCAGCGGCGGCCGGGTCGGTATCCGTTCGCGCGGCAGAGCTCGCCCAACCCCAGGTTGCCGAGGTCGGCTCCGACCAGCGCGCCCTGCTGGATCGCTACTGCGTGACCTGCCACAACCAACGCCAGCAAATCGCGGGCCTCGCGTTGGACACCGAGGACGTGACGAACGTCTCGGCGCATCCTGCCGTGTGGGAGAAGGTCGTCCGCAAGTTGCGGGCGGGTGCCATGCCGCCGGCCCCGAGACCGCGTCCCGATGCGCAGAGCTACGAAGACTTCACTGTCTGGCTCGAGACCCAGTTGGACCGCGCGGCACTGGCGCATCCCGACCCCGGCCGTACCGACACGTTCCACCGACTGAATCGCAGTGAGTATCACAATGTGGTGCGCGACCTGCTGGCACTCGATGTCGACGTACGGGAATTGCTCCCGGCCGATGACGGGAGCTACGGGTTCGACAACATCGCGGGTGTGCTTGGCATGTCGCCAACCCTGCTGGAGCGCTACCTGTCGGCCGCGAAGAAGATCAGCCGGCTGGCGGTCGGTCGCCCGGCGCCCTCGGCGACGGCCGAAACGTTTCGGCTGCCGACCGACTTGGCACAGAACGACCACTCTGACGGTCTCCCGTTTGGCACGCGCGGCGGCACCCGATTCGAGTTTACGTTCCCAGAAGACGCCGAGTACGGCCTTCGCGTGCAGCTCGGCCGAGATGCCGCCGGCACGCTGCGAGTGTTCAATACGCCGCACCGGCTCGAGGTGAGCCTGGACGGCGAACCGGTTGGCACGTTCGTGGTCGGCGAGGCTCCGCCAGCGGGGGCGGAGCGCAGTAGCCCCGAGTATCAGGCGTATCTGACGCGCCAGCGCACCATTGACGCCGACTGGGAGGTCCGCATCCCGGTGCGGGCCGGCCCTCACACGGTGCAGGCCACATTCCATCAGAAAACGACCGCCTACACGGAAACACTCCGGCGGCCGTTCCTGCGTCCCTATATCAGCATCACCGGAGGCGACACGCGGTATCAGCCCTATGTGGGCAGTGTGACGGTCGCCGGGCCGTTCGAAGGGAGTGGCGTTCGTCCCGTCGACGAGACACCCAGCCGGCAACGGGTGTTTTCGTGCCACCCGCTCGCGGCGGCATCCGATACCGACACCACCCGTGCGGGTCGCACGCCCGACCAATGCGCTCGGGATATCTTGTCGAGGCTGGCCCGTCGCGCCTATCGCCGGCCCGTCACGGACCGAGACCTCGAGGTGTTGCTGGCGTTCTATGACGACGGAGAGGCCGACGGTGGTTTCGAAGCGGGTATCGAGCTGGCGTTGCGGCGTCTGTTGGCGAGCCCCGAGTTCCTGTTTCGGATCGAACGCGATCCCGTGGGTCGCGAACCGGGCACGCCGTATCGGATCAGCGATCTCGAGTTGGCTTCGCGACTGTCGTTCTTCCTGTGGAGCAGCATTCCCGACGACGAGCTGCTTGACGCGGCCATCGCCGGCACCCTGCACGAGCCGCCGGTGCTTGAGGCCCAGACGCGCCGCCTCCTGGCGGACAGCCGGGCCGATGCGCTGGTCGAGAACTTTGCTGGCCAGTGGTTGTATCTCCGGAACGTGCCGGCGCTGACCCCCGATGCGGATCTCTTTCCTGACTTTGGTGAGTCCCTGCGGGTGGCGTTCCAGCGCGAGACCGAGCTGTTCTTCGCGAGCGTGCTGCAGGAAGATCGGGGCGTGCTCGATTTTCTGACCGCCGACTACACCTTCGTCAACGAGCGGCTGGCACGACACTACGGGATTCCAAATATCTACGGCAGTCACTTTCGCCGTGTCACGTTGCCTGACACCAATCGGCGTGGGCTCCTGGGACACGGTAGCATTCTGGCCGCCACGGCGTATCCGAATCGCACCTCACCGGTCCTGCGCGGTAAGTGGGTGCTCGAGAACCTGCTCGGTACCCCGCCGCCCCTGCCGCCACCCGACGTGCCGTCGCTCGAAGAGACGACGGAAGACGGGACCGTGCTCTCCATGCGTGAGGCGATGGAGCGGCACCGCGCAAATCCCGTCTGCGCGAGTTGTCATCGGTTGATGGACCCGCCCGGGTTCGCGCTTGAGCAGTTCGATGCGGTGGGCCGCTATCGGACCCGAAACGAATCGAACCGGCCGATCGACGCCTCCGGCGTCCTCCCTGACGGGACGGCGTTCGACGGGGCGGCCGGCCTCCGGGCGGCGCTGCTCGGGCGTCCGACGCTGTTTGTCACGACGTTGACCGAGAAGCTTCTGACGTACGGCCTCGGCCGTGGCGTGGAGTATCACGACGCGCCGGCCATCCGGGCCATCACGCGCGATGCGGCCGCCGACGACTATCGGTTTTCGTCGCTTATTCTCGGGGTCATCAAGAGTCAACCGTTTCAGATGCGGAGAACTGGCGCCTCCAATTAGGCCTCGGAGGCTGGAAAACATCATGTTTATCAAGAAGCTGTCGCTGCCACGTCGGACATTCCTGCGCGGAGTCGGCGCGACCGTGGCGTTGCCGCTGCTCGACGCGATGGTTCCGGCGTTGTCGGCGCTCTCCACCACGGCGGCGGCGCCGGTCAGGCGACTCGGCTTCGTCTATATCCCGAACGGTGCCGTCATGCAGCAGTGGACCCCGGCCGAGACAGGGCGCGGGTTCGCGCTGTCGCCCATCTTGCAGCCGTTGGCTCCCTACAAAGACCACCTGACGGTCCTGACCGGTTTGGCCCACGGTCAAGCAGAACCGCTGGGTGACGGCAACGGCGAGCATTCTCGAGCCAGCGCCACCTGGCTGAACGGTGTGCATCCGAAGCAGACCGAGGGGGCGGATGTGCAGGCCGGGATGACCGCCGACCAGATCGCCGCTGCCACCCTTGGGCGCGACACCCCGCTTCCGTCATTGGAGCTGGCCATCGATCTGGACGGATTGGTCGGCAACTGCGAGAACGGCTACAGCTGCGTGTATCTCAATACGGTGGCCTGGCGTTCGTCGACCACCCCGCTTCCGATGGAGAACAACCCACGGGTCGTATTCGAGCGTCTCTTTGGCGACGGTGGCACCCCGGAACAACGCGTGGCCGAAATGCGACGCGACCGCAGCATTCTTGACTCGGTCACCGACGACCTCGCCGCGCTCGAGCGGGTCGTCGGGAGCGGCGACCGAGCGCGACTCGACCAGTATCTCGACTCGGTGCGTGCGCTCGAGCGCCGGATACAACTGGCCGAGGCGCAGGGCGCCGATGCCGAACTTCCCGATCTCGACCGGCCAGTGGGAATCCCAGGGACCTACGAAGACCACGTCAAGCTGATGTTCGATCTGCTGGCGTTGGCCTATCAGGCAGACATTACGCGCGTGTTCACGTTCATGCTGGGTCGCGAGCTAGGTGGCCGCACGTACCCGCACCTCGGCGTGCCAGACCCGCACCACGGGCTGTCCCATCACCGGAACGACCCGGAGAAGCTCGACAAGTTGGCGAGAATCAACACGTACCACATGGGGCTGTTCGCGCACTTTCTTGAGAGTCTCCAATCCACCGAGGATGGCGATGGGTCGCTCTTGGATCACTCGATGGTGATGTATGGCGGCGGTCTCGGCGACAGCAACGACCACGCACATTTCGATCTGCCTGAACTGGTTGTCGGGGGCGGCTCCG
Source organism: Vicinamibacterales bacterium (assembly GCA_937766455.1). Lineage (GTDB taxonomy): Bacteria > Acidobacteriota > Vicinamibacteria > Vicinamibacterales > UBA8438 > UBA8438. The sequence continues at coordinate 28,712 of CALLXD010000055.1, forward strand.
GCCGGCTCCGGGGCGGTCGCCACTTGCGGTACCCCAAAGACACTCCGGTGAACAACCTGCTGGTCAGCATGCTGGGCAAATCTGGCTTGCCGGCGGAACGGTTCGGCGACGCCACCGGACAGATCAAGGAGCTGGTGGATATTTAGGCAGAGATCTCGGCAGAGATCTCTGCGTAGATTGCGCGGCGTCCGTGATGTCACGTGGCCTGTCGGCTGGACCCGGGCGCACGGCGACGCCGCGCGGCGCCCCACGCCGTTGTTGTGGCGCTGGCGTCGCAAGAGCCCCTAGACCGGGCGACAACGACAAGTAGAAATGCGAAGCCGATTGATGCGTCACGTCAAATGCCATGCGTTGCTGGTGGGGCTGGTCATGTCCGGCGTCTTCGTCGTGCCGACGCTCGGCGCGACGGTCGTCGGGGCCGACCTGCCTTTGATGGACGCCGTCCGCGCCGGTGACGTCGAGGAGGTCCGCGCACTGCTGGTGCAAGGCGCAGACCCGAATGCACAGACCCCAGACGGTTCCACCGCATTGCTGTGGGCGGCGCATCGAGAGGACCTGCCCATAACTGAATTGTTGTTGCGTGCCGGCGGGCGGGCGGGGGACGCGAATCGGTATGGCGCCACCGCGCTGCTCGAAGCTGCGACGAGCGGGAATGCGCCGATGCTGGCGTTGTTGCTCGACGCCGGAGCCGACGCCAATGCCGCGATGCCGGAGGGTGAGACCCCGCTCATGCGCGCGGCCAGAGCCGGTCGGGCCGACGCCGTGACGCTGTTGCTGTCGCATGGTGCCGGCGTCGACGCGCGCGAAACCTGGCGTGGGCAAACGGCACTGATGTGGGCAACGGTGGAGGGGAATACAGAGGCGGTCGGGGCGCTGCTCGCGGGTGGGGCCGACGTGCATGCGCGGTCCACCGGTGGGTTCACGCCGCTGCTGTTTGCGGTGCGGCACGACCAGAGGGACACCTTGCGCGCGCTGGTCGAGGCAGGAGCCGATATCGAGGACACGTTGCCGAGCGGCATGAGCGCGTTGGCGCTGGCGACACTCAACGCCTACTACGACCTTGGCGTCTGGTTGCTTGAGCAGGGTGCCGACCCGAACGCGGCAGAGCAAGGGTGGACGCCGCTGCACCAGCTCGTCTGGGCCCGCCGGCCCAATCTCGGGTACAACAACCCCGCACCGCTTTCGACTGGGCTTGTCTCCGACCTGGCATTTGTCGAAGCGCTCGCCGAATATGGCGCCGACCTCAACGCGCTGGAAACGAAGGAGCCGCGTGGCGGCGACGGGTCCGGTGCCCCGGGCGGTTATCGCAACGTGCTCAACCGGGTCGGGGCCACGCCGTTCCTGCTCGCGGCCAAGGCGGTCGACATAGAACTGATGCAGTTGCTCGTCCGGCTCGGAGCAGATCCGCTGAGGGCGAACGAAGATGGGACGACGCCGCTCATGGTGGCCGCCGGTGTCGGCATCTGGGCGGTTGGCGAGAGCCCGGGAACAAACGAGGAAGCTCTCGCCGCCGTGAAACTGATGCTGGAACTGGGTGACGTGGCAACGACGGTGGACGCCAATGGCGACTCTGCCCTGCACGGCGCCGTCATTCGCGGTTCCGAGCCGCTGGTGCGGCTGCTGCTCGACCAGGGGGGCGACCTGGAAGCCGTCAATGAGAAGGGCTGGACCCCGCTGACCATCGCCAAGGGGGTGTTTTACTCCAACACCGGGAAGCGGTGGCCAGAGATGGAGCGGCTTCTGCTGGAACTCGGGGCTCGTCCCACCACGCCATAGACGGGGCGCCCGCCCCCGCCGTCAGGGGTCAGCGGGCGTGCTGACCGGCGCGCCGATCGTCTTGATGATGTGCACCAGAAACCTGGCCGGTTCCGTGCTGCTGGCGTTTTGCGACACGACGTGGATGTCATCCGGGGTTTCGTAGAACATCTCGCCCGTCGACAGCGTCACGAGCTCCCCGCCTTTGACCTGCATGTTCACCTCACCATCGAGCACGTAGACGTACACGTGCGCATTGTGGCGATGAGGGGCAGATTCCTGTCCAGGCGTGAGGTTCACCTCCAGCACGAGGACTTCCTGGTTGTCGGGCAGCGCAGGCAACGGGCGGTTGAGTACTTGCGCCTCGGCCGGGCTGGCAAACGGATTGAGCCCTGACAGCATCAGCAACAGACACATGCGGAACAGATACCTCATGGTGGCGCCTCATCCTTCAGTTGATGTTCGGAATGGTGGCCGGTCGATTGTCACCGCGTGATATCCGTGGGCGTCTGTCTCCCGAGCATCGCACACCCACGAGCGTCCGCGCGCGTGGGTCCAGTGTATCCTCTGGCGAGCGCGTGGGCACCGCGCAGCGGCGCAGTCATCGGTGCTGTTCGATGGTGGTCTTGTACGCAGCTTCGTCGCCGACACGGAACCGTCTCTCACTTGAGGAAAGTCATGCAGATGTGTCTCAACGGTACAAATGACCGACCGGGAAGAACCGGCACCAGGATGGCGTGGGGGTGGGTCAACGGGGTTCTGGCGGCGTGCCTGCTCATGGGCGGCGTGACCGTCTCGGCGCAGTCGCTGGCGGAGGACTACACGCCGGTGACCGAAGAGATGCTCGTCGATCCGCCGCCAGGTGACTGGCCGATGTGGCGGAGGACGTACAACCATTGGGGACATAGCCCGCTCGATCAAATCAATGCCACCAACGTCGGCAGCCTGCGGCTCGCGTGGGCCTGGACCATGGCTGCGGGGAAACAGGAAACGACCCCCCTGGTCCACGACGGCATCATGTTTCTCGTCCAGGCCTGCGACTTCGTCGAAGCGCTGGATGTGCGGGATGGGTCGAGACTGTGGCAATACCGGCGAACCCAGGTCGAGCACGCGGCGAGCATGGCCTGCGCGAACCGCAACGGCGCGCTGTGGGAAGACAAGCTCATCATCGGCACCCATGATGCGCACCTGGTCGCGTTGAATGTGCGGACGGGCGAGGTCGAGTGGGACGAGCCGGTCGGCGATTGGACGGTCGGACACCACTACTCGGGTGGGCCGCAGGTCATCAAGGGCCAGGTCGTCGCCGGCATGTCCGGCTGCTATCAGCTGAACACGCGATGCTGGGTCTCGGCGCACGATGTCGAGACGGGCGCCGAGGTCTGGCGCACCTACACCATTCCCGGTCCCGGCGAGTTCGGTTACGACACATGGGGCGGGATCCCCGACGACGAGCGCCGCGGCGGCTCGGCTTGGAACGCCCCAAGCTACGACCCCGAACTGAATCTCATCTATATCGGGGTTGGGGTGCCGATTCCCTGGGGCTCTGTGCAGCGCGGTACCGGTGATGGTGACGTCTTGTTCACGAACTCGACGCTCGCCCTGAACGCCGACACCGGCGAGATCGTCTGGTACTTTCAGCACATTCCCAATGACGAGTGGGACCTCGACCATCCATTCGCGCGGATGATCGTCGAGACCGTGGTGGCCCCGCGGGCCGACGCTGTGCAATGGATGAACACGTCGGTCACGCCGGGTGAACCTCGCAAGATTGTGACCGGGATCCCGGGCAAGACGGGCATCGTCTGGGCGCTGGACGCCGCCACGGGAGATTTTCTCTGGGCTCGACCCACCAACTTCCAGAATGTCGTGGTCGACATCGACGCGGAGAGCAGGCGAGTCCTCCTGAACCCAGAGTTGAAGCTGCGAGGCGTTGGCGAGCCGGTCTTTGTATGCCCGAGCTTGACGGGTGGGATCAACTGGCAGGCTACGGCCTATCACCCCGGGACCAACGCGCTCTACGCGCCGACCAACAACACCTGCAATGAGCTGACGCTCAACGAGTTTCGCCTACGGCCGGGCGCGCACCACGGTTCGGCTCGGGTGGCATTGTCCGAGACCCCCGACGGCGACGGGCAAATCGGACAGTTCACCGCGGTCGATCTCAGTACGGGCGAAACGCTGTGGGTGCACCGTCAGCGAGCCGGGTTCGGTGGCTCCGTGCTGACCACCGGGGGAGGACTGGTCTTCGTTACTGACGATGCCCGGCGCTTCCGCGCCTTCGACGCTCAGACCGGTGAGGTCCACTGGGAGCAGATTTTGAACTCAAGTGCGGGCGGGTACCCAGTGTCCTATATGCACGATGGCGTGCAGTATGTCGCCATCGCGGCGGGCGGTGGGGTCAACTTCCGGGGCTTGACGCCAGAGATTCGGCAGCCAGGCCGCGGCAACATGCTCTTCGTGTTTCGGCTGCCCTGAGCCTGAGGCGTCGTACGCCGGCGCCTATGGCGCCAGCTCGATCGTCGAAACATGCAGGAGCGTGGCTCCCCCTGCCTGGCTCGTCTGCCCCGTGGCGCGCACCTGTTTGGCCATCATCCTGGTGAGGTCTTCTGGGTGAGTGGCGGCCCAGTCGCCGGTGATGGTGACGATGCCCTCGTCGGTCAGAATCCCGATGGGGTCGCCGTCCTTCGCGCAACGGACCATGCAGGCCACGTGCTCGTCACTGGGCTCGGCGCTTCCCATCGCGGCACAGCCTGATTCCACGAGTCTCCCTGTGATGGTCTCTTCCGCGGCGACGGTTGCCGACGCCGGTGAGGTCGATGTCCAGACCACCAGGGTCAGCGCACATATGCCGGCGAACGCAAGTGCAGTGGATGTCTTCATATCTTCGTTCTCCCCATCGTTGTCGAGTGTATCAAGACCTGGGGTCATGGCGACCGTCGCCCCTCTGATTGGCCACGGCCGAGTGCTACAATGCAAGCGATTCACCGACAATTTCTACGAGGAGCCACCATGTCGCCATCAGGTCGCGTTGCCCGAACGCTCGCTCCCCTCGCACTCAGTGTTGCGTTGACGCTGGGGCTCTCGCCCCTCGCGGGTGCCCAGATCCTGGATGCGCCTGACCCGGCTCAGATGGAAGACGCGCCGCCTCTTGGGTATACCGCGGTCCCTCACGGACTGCAGATTCCCGCGAATATCGAAATGGGTGCTCCGTCCAGCGTCGTCTGGACCCCCAAGAACACGTTGCTGGTCTTCAACCGGGGCCCACACCCGCTGCTCGAGTTCAACCCCGACGGCACCTTCATACGGGCGTTCGGTGAAGGGGAATACGTCAGACCGCACGGCATGCGTCTGGATCCGGAGGGCAACATCTGGACAACAGACGTGAACGGCCACACGGTGCGGAAGCTCAACCAGGACGGTGAAGTCCTGATGACCATCGGCACCCATGGGCAGCCTGGCGAGGCGAGCGCCGGTTTGTTGAACGAGCCGACCGATCTGACCGTCAACAAAGCTGGGGAGATTTTCATCCTGGTTGGCCACGGTCGCGGCGAACCGCGTCTGGTGAAGTTTGACCGTTCTGGGAAGTTGCTGACCTCATGGGGTGGGCCCGGCACCGCTCCCGGCAAGTTCGATACGCCGCATTCGATTGTGGTCGACGACGCCGGGTTGCTCTATGTGGCCGACCGACAGAACCGTCGCGTGCAGATTTTTGATGAGGATGGGACCTACATCAAAGAGTGGGCCTACAAGGGGCTTCCGTGCGGCCTGCACCTCCATTCGGACCAGCAGATGTATCTGGCCAGCGGGTTCGCCGGCGAGATTCTGCGCCTCGACGCGAACGGCAAGGCGCTCGGACGCACGGGCCAGCCCGGCAAGGGCCTTGGTGAATTTGGCGAGGCGCACTACATGACGGTCGCACCGAATGGGGACATTTGGGTAGCCGATACGGTCAAACCGGCGTTGCACAAGTTCGTCAAGCAATAGCACCTTTCACGGAGGCGCCGGTCTCCTCACGGTGACGACACCACACGACACCGACACGCACGACACCGAAACCCACGCGGCATCCCATGCGCCGGTCGTGGCCGGGGACGTCGTCACCTTATGACGATGACGAGCGTGGTCGGCCGTCCCGCGGCACCATTCCAATTGTTCGACACCGACGGTCGGGCACACCGACTTGAGGACTACCGGGGCCAGTGGCTTCTCTTGATGCTGCATCGGCATCTGTTTTGACTGCCCTGTCGTCGACACGTGCTGCAGTTGCGGCACGCGCAACCCACGCTGGATCGGCTCGATGTGCATCCACTGGTGATCACGTTTGAGGGCCAACAGCCGGCTCGGGAGTATGTCGCCGAGACCCATCCCCCATGGCCGGTCCTCGTCGATACGGACCGACAGCTGTACCGCGCCTACGCGATGGATCGCGTCCGGTGGCGTCACTTATGGGGATGGGCGACCATGGCGGCGTATTGGCGTGAGGCCCGGCAAGGGCGGTTCCCACGGGTGCCGAGAGCTGACACGGTGCAACAGGGCGGCAATGTGCTGATCGATCCCAACGGTATCGTGCGGGTGCACCACGTTGGCCGTGGTCCTGCCGACCGACCGTCGGTCGACCGGCTGATTGCCGCAGTAGTGAGCGCCCGCGACATACCGCTGTAGTGGGCCTCGACCGGGCCGGCGAACATCGTCTGGAGATGGAGATCCCCGGTCGCGGTGGTGGCTTCCAACACGCTGGACGACCGGTTCGACGCCTTGCCCGCCATCGTGGCTGACATGAACCTTCCCCCGTTATACTGCACGCATGAAGGCAATTCGAACCGTCCTCGCGCCGGTCGACTTCAGCGCGACGTCGAGTGTGGCACTCGAATATGCCACGGATATGGCTCGACGGTGTGAGGCGTCCCTCCACTTGCTGCATGTCGTGACAGACGCCGACGTGAGTCCTGGGACCGAGGCGTTCTGGGGGTTTTCCGAGGACGACGTACAGCAGAAATGGGTCACCGAAGCGACCGCACAACTTGCCGCGTTGTGTCCGCCGGATGAGCAGCCCCCATTGCAGGTCGTCCGGGCCGTCGAGATCGGCACGCCGTTTGTTGGCATCGTCCGATACGCCCGCACGCACGACATCGACCTGATCGTGATGGGCACCCACGGACGTGGTGCGGTGCAGCAGCTGTTGCTGGGCAGTGTGGCGGAGCAGGTCGTGCGGCAGGCTCCGTGTCCGGTGTTGACGGTACGCAACCCGAACCACACAGTCGAGATACCTGACGACGCCGGTGGCCTTGGCCTCTAACGATCGCGAATCACGATGGAAGGACACGAGCCCTGAGACTGGTGAGCCCATGCCGACACGCCATTGGAATATCGTCACCCCGTCCGTGAGCCGCCGGCGGTTCTTGCAAACCGCTCCCCTGCTTGCTGTCGCGCCGGTGTTGCCGGCGCCGTCGAGCAGGCCGGAGACGGGGCACCTGCTGCGGCAGTCGTCACGGACCGCTCCACGGTTACGCGTCAGCGGAATGGAGTTGGTGGTGGTGCGCGCCACTGCCCGGACCACATGGCTCTTCGTTCGCCTGTCGACGAATCAGGGGCTGACCGGGCTGGGCGAGGCATCCCTCGGACGCCGCGCGGCGTTTCCGGAACTGGAGCCGTTCTTCGAGCTGGTACGTGACGAGTCGCCGTTCCGGGTCGAGCAATATCGACAGCGCGCGTGGGCTGCCGCGTCCTCGGGAGACCGCGTGCAAGCGACCGCCTTCAGCGCGATCGAACAGGCGTTGTGGGATCTGGTAGGCAAGGCGCTCGGTGCGTCGGTTAGCGATCTGTTCGGCGGCCGGATTCGAGACGCCCTACCGGTGTATGCCAATATCAACCGCGCCACCGTCAACCGCCAGCCGGATGGATTCGCCGCCAACGCCCGGGGGGCGGTCAACGACGGATTTGCCGCACTCAAGGCGGCGCCATTCGATGGTTTCCCCGCGCTGACCCAGTCGACCGCCGAGGTGGCCGTCGCGACGGAGCTCGGCATCGCCTGTGTAGCGTCCATGAGGGAGGCGGTCGGGCCGGACGTGGCGGTCAAAATTGACGCGCATAGCTACTTCGATGTGCCGTTGTCGATCGAGGTCGCCAGACGCTTGGAACCTCACGACCTGTCCTGGTACGAGGAACCAGTGCCGCCCCAGCAGGTGCGCGACACAAAGACGATCCACGACGCCATCGTGCAGCCGATGGCCGGTGGTGAGTTTCTGTTCGGCATGCAGGGATTCGCGCCCCTCTGTCAGCAGCGTGCCGTGGATATCGTGATGCCGGACGTCAAGCACTGTGGCGGCCTGGCCGAGGCCCGCCGCATCGCCGCCATCGCCGACCTGCACGGCGTCGCCGTGTCACCGCACAATCCCAGCGGTCCTGTCGCGACTGCGGCGAGCGTGCAGCTATGCGCGGCGATGCCGAACTTTGACAGCCTCGAGTTCCAATGGGGCGAGGTGGGCTGGCGTGGCGATCTCGTCGAACCGCCAGAGCGGTTCGAGAACGGCAACATCGCCGTGCCGGATGCGCCCGGCTTCGGGATCGAGCTCAACGATGCCGTCGCCGCCGAACACGCCTGACGTGATGACTGTCGGTAAATCGATTCGACCGCAGCCAGACCGCGTGTCCGGCACCTCCGGTGCGAGGCTCCGTGATCGATTCGTCACCGTTCTCGACGTCGCCCTCCTGACCCTGCCGCTGTGGATTGTGTCGGTGGTCCTGGTGGGGCGGTTCGACCGCGTCTGGATTGCAGACCATCACGTCGTGGAGCCGCTGCTGGCGCTCGCATTGCTCCTACCGCTGCGCGTCTCCGTTGGCGGAGCGGGTCCGGTGTCGGCCCGGCTGTCTCGCTCGGTCCAGCGACTGCACGGTGTCCTTGGTCGATGGCGCGCCCGCGAGCATCGGCTCACCGAGGTGGTGCTTCTGCTGTGCATCACGCGCATCCCTGAGCTGGCGGTCGCGTTCCTGGCCAACGTGATCCTGCCCGCCCATCGGTTGCGCAACTTCTACATGCCGTTCGAGTCGGAGAAGTTGGCAGAGATCTTTGCGGCGTGGGATTCGGGCTGGTATTTCGCGGTGGCGCGCTACGGCTACTACACCAGTAGTTTTGGTCAGAGCGACGTGGCCTTCTTTCCGTTGTATCCCCTGTTGATCAGAACCCTGACGTGGCCGTTCGAGGAGCGAATCGACCAGGCCATCTGGGTGTCCGGCGTGCTGGTGTCGGTGGTGGCGCTGACGGCCGCCACGTTGGCGTTGTATCGGTTGGCTGAGGAGTGGCTCGGGAGTCGGGCCGCCGCCCGCCGCACCATCCTCTACCTGGCCGTGTTCCCCTTCTCGTTCTTTTTTACGCGCGTCTACACCGAGTCGGTCTTCCTTCTCGTGTCGGTCATGGCGGTGGCGGGGGCCTATCGGGGCCGTTGGTGGTCGGCTGGGGTGTGGGGCGGGTTGACGGCGCTGACCCGCCCGAACGGTATTCTCATCGGTCTCCCGTTGTTTCTGATGGCGGTGCTTGACCGACCCGGGTGGTCGCAACTGCGTCGCCGTCTCACCGCCTTGTCGCTGGTGCCGGCCGGACTGGGTCTGTACTGCCTGTATTGCTGGAATCTCACCGGTGACCCACTGTATTGGCTCAACGCGGAGGAGCACTGGGACTACTCGGTTGGGAATCTGCCCTGGGAGCAGATCGTCATCGTGTCCGAAGCGCTCGTACGCGACGGGTTGCAGGGATTCCTCACGAGCACCGAGGTGGCGCCGTATCAGCTCGTCCACGGCGTCGTCGGCGTGCTGGGCATGGCGCTGACACCGCTCGTGTTTCAGAGGCTCGGACCCGCAATGGGCGCCTATGTGCTCGTCAGCCTGCTGGTTCCACTGAGCGGAAGCGAGCTCGAAGGCATTGGTCGCTACACGTTGGTCCTCTTTCCGCTGTTCATGGCGGTGGCGACCATCGAGTCGGCACGCCTCCGTGACACCATCGTTATCGTCTCGACCTTGTTTCTCGCCCTCTTTTCCGCGCTCTTCGTGACTCTCCACCGTATCTACTGACTCGTCACGGCACCTTGCTTCCGGTCCCGACCGGGCGGTCGCAGCGGTCGCGATTGACAATGCGCTAAATTTAAGTTTTGATTAGTCGAAATTAAATGTGCGGCAAGTGAAATTGATGTGTGGTGATGTCTAGAGGGCGTGTGGTGTCGAGGTCGTGTCGTGAGGTCGTCAGCAGTCTGTGCCTGGTTCTGCTGGTCGCGGCGTCTTCCGCGACGGCGCAGTCAGGTGTCGACGGCGTAGAGGCGGACCGTCTTGACGCCGTGACCCGGCTCTCTGACTGGGCGGCTGGCGGATGGCGGCTTGGCCAGGGTGGTTCTCGGGCCCCCTGGAGCGCGGCGACCTCGGCGAGCCTCCGGCTGCCTGAGACGCCCGCCGTGGTGGGCCGCGGGCCCCTCGGCCCCGCCCTCCCTGTTGCCTGGGCCGGACAGGGACCCGACACTGGTGGTCGTCAGGGCGGCGCGGGCCAGCAGTACAGCTCATTCTCGGGCTACATGGACTTCCACTTCAATGATCGTGAGCACGAAGATCCGGTGCTCGATTTTCATCGCTTTGTGCTGCTGTTCACGCACCGGTTTTCGGACCGCGTGCGATTCATCTCAGAGCTCGAGCTCGAACACGCGCTGGTGGGTGAGGAGGCGATGGGCGAGCTCGAACTGGAGCAGGCCTTCATCGACTTTCTGCTCACGCGCTCACTGAATTTCCGTGCCGGCAATGCTGCTTGTACCGGTCGGCATCATCAATGAGCGTCACGAGCCACCGGTATTCCACGGCGTGGAACGACCGTTCGTGGACGACGTCATTCTGCCCACGACATGGTTCGACGCCGGCGCTGGCATTCACGGTGAGATAGGACGGGGGCTGCGGTATCGCACCTACGTGATGGCTCCGCTGGATGCGTCCGGATTCACGGCGGACCAGGGCATCCGCGACGGTCGTCAGAAGGGGGCCGAGTCCACCGTTCGCAACATCGCCACCACGGGGCGTGTCGAGTATGTCGGCTTGCCGGGGCTGTCGACAGGCGCCAGCTTCTGGCGCGGCAAGACCGGATTCGCGTTCCCGCGGATCGAGAGTCGGGTCACCGTCGGCGAGGTCGACGCGCGCTACCGCGTGCGTGAACTGGAAGCCCGGGCCCAGTACGCCCATGTGTGGCTGGACGGGATGGGCGAACTGAACCGGGCGCTACGACTGGCAAACCAGCCAGGCGCCAACATCGCCCGCGAGATTCGTGGCTTCTATGTCGAGGCGTCCTATTTCGTGTTGCCGAATCCGGCTCCGCGCGAGGCCGCCGTGTTCGTCCGTTATGAGAATTTCGATACCCAGTATCGGATGCCGGCGGGTTTCCAGCGCCTGCAGGAGTTCGACCGCGACGCGTGGGTGGTCGGGGTCTCGTACTACCCCGATCCCGATGTCGCCCTCAAGCTGGACTACTCCGTGGTCCGGAACCAGAGCGGCGTCATCGACGAGCCCAACTCGCTCAACATCGGTTTAGGGTGGTGGTTTTGATGCACACAGATGCTCGTTGCGTGGTGATGTCCTTTCTTTTCGCGGTGGCCTGTGCGGCCGCGCTTCCCGGCGCGGCGGCCGCGCAGGAGCGACAGGTCGTGGAGATGGTGGCGGAGCGATTCACATTCACTCCATCCCGTCTCGAGGTAGCGGTCGGAACGACCGTGGAAATCCACATCCGAAGCCAAGATACCAATCACGGGTTTCATCTCGTGAATGGACCCAACGTCATCGTGCCGAAACGGCGCCAGGGCGAGGCCGTGGTGCTGTTTGAGGCGGATGTCCCGGGTGTCTATCAGTTCGAGTGCTCAAAGTTGTGCGGGGCGGGCCACAACTTCATGAAGGGTGAGATTGTGGTGACTGCGGGGCCTGCAGGGGACGATGAGTCGTAGCCTGGCGCCCGCCGAGCGATGGCGCGGCGGTGCAGGATGGACGTCTGCACTTGTGGTGCTGGCGCTCGGCTGGGTCGCTGTTCCCGGATTCGCACAGGTGCCTCCCGCGCCCGGTGATGCGCTCGCGGGCGTCACCCCAGACGAATTCGAGCTGTTCAACATCGGACTCGAGGATTTTCTCGAGGTGGAGGAGCCGGAGGAAGGACTCGGGCCGGCGTACAACGGAACCAGTTGCGGCGGTTGCCACAATGTGCCGGCCGTGGGTGGCATTTCGCCCGTGGCGGAGTTGCGGGCGGGGATGGTGGACGCCGATGGGACGTACGCGGATTTCGACGCGGACGCCGGGTCGTTGTTTCAGCTGTTTTCCATCCCGTCGCATGGGTGCCAGGTCGTCATCCCGGCCGAGGCGAACGTCATCGCACGGAGGGTCCCGATTCCAGTGTTTGGCGGCGGCCTGGTCGACGCGATTCCGGACGATACGTTGCTCGCTCTCGAGGATCCGCTCGACCTCGATCGCGACGGCGTGAGCGGCCGTGCCGCCATCGTTCAAGACCTGGCCACCGGTGACCTCCGAGTGGGGCGATTCGGTTGGAAAGCCCAGCACGCGAGCCTGCTCGTCTTTGGGGCCGACGCGTATCTGAACGAGATGGGCATCACGAGCGATCTGTTTCCGCGCGAGCAGTCCTTTGGCATCGACCCGGAGTTGATGCGCCTGTGTGACCCGATTCCCGACCCGGAGGATGTCGCCGAACGCGCCACCGGGAGGCGCGGTATCGATAACTTTGAGTCGTTCATGAAATTTCTGGCTCCCGTCGGTCGTGGTGCTGTGGACGCGCAGGTGCTGCTTGGCGAGCAGACCTTCGATGCCATCGGGGTGCGCGGCGTGCCACGTGCCAGTGCTCCATACGGGGCCCAGCACGAACCCCTTGTTTGATCGACGCCCCGTTGCCCTCTATGCGGACCTGTTGCTGCACGATGTCGGTACGGGTGACGGTATTGCGCAAGCGGCGGCGGCCGCGAACGAGGTTCGGACTCCCGCGCTCTGGGGGTTGCGGTTTCGCCGGCCGCTCTTGCACGACGGACGCGCCCCTACGGTGACCGCCGCGATCGAGGCGCACGCCGAGGAGGCGGCCCTGGCCCGCGCGGGATTCCACGCGCTCGATCAGGCGTCCCGTGCCGCGTTGCTCGCGTTTCTTGGTTCCCTCTAATCCCGACTCTCCTCGCGCCGGCTCCGACACCAGGAGATAATGGCGGCCGTGACCAGCACTACGAAGAACGTCGGCACACAGGCAACTGGTCCAGGCGTGCTTGACGGCGTCCGGGTCCTCGACTTCGGGCGCTATATCGCCGGTCCGTTCTGTGCCGCGCTGCTCGCTGATTTGGGCGCGGACGTGATCCGGGTGGAAAAGGTGCGTGGGAGCGAGGATCGATTTCTTGTTCCGCTGAATGACGCCGGTGATGGCGCGTTGTTCATGCAGGTGAATCGCAACAAGCGGGGACTGACGCTCAACCCGATGAAACCTGATGGTCGGGCTGTGGTGCAACGACTGGTCGCCACCGCTGACGTTGTGGTGGCCAACCTCCCCGACGCTGCGTTGACGGCGATGGGCCTGGACTATGCGTCGCTCGCCGCGGTCAAGCCGGATGTCATCCTGACCAGCGTATCGGCGTTCGGCGCGGGTGGTCCGTACTCTGAGAAGACGGGGTTTGACGGCATCGGTCAGGCTATGTCGGGCGCGATGTATCTCTCTGGAGAACCGGGGCAGCCAACCAAGAGCTACGTGCCCTGGGTAGACTTTACGACCGCGTTGAGCGCGACGGTGGGCACTCTGGCGGCGTTGATGGCGAGACACCACACCGGGCGTGGCCAGGAGGTCAAGGGATCCTTGCTCGCCTCTGCCCTCACGGTGGCCAACGCGGCCTTGATCGAGCAAGCGGTGACCGGGCCAGACCGTGTGGCGACCCTCAACCGCAGCCAGGTGTCGGCGCCGTCCGACACGCACCGGACCCGCGACGGGTGGATTCTGGTCCAGACCATTGGGCAGCCCCTTTTCGAACGATGGGCGGCGCTCATCGGTGAGCCGCATTGGCTGGAGGACGCGCGGTTCACTGACGATATGTCCCGTGGCGACCACGGACATCTGATCAGCGAGCGGATGGCATCCTGGTGTGCCGAGCGAGGCACGGATGAGGCCCTGGCCGCGCTCGAAGCCGCACGTATCCCGGCCGGACCGGTGTTGTCGCCTCAGCAGGCGCTTGACGACCCCCATGTGCGGGCCACGGAGATGCTGCGGATGCTGGGGTTCCCAGGGGCGCCCTCGCCGATCCCGGTGGCTGACTCCCCGTTTTCGCTCTCTGACACTCCGGCCAGTATCCGGGGGCGTGCCCCACAGCTCGGCGAACACACCGACGGCATCCTGGACTCGCTGGGGTATGACGCGGAAGAGATCGCGGCGCTGCGCGCCGCCCGGGTCGTCTAGGCCGGCAGCTGCAGTCGGTCGCCCAGGGTCTCGCTGCAACGCGAACCGGCACCGGAATCTGCTACACGCCGGCCCGAAGGGACGTGACCGGATCTACCCGGGTGGCCCGCCGAGCTGGTACGTAGCAGGCGACGAGGGCGGCAAGCAGGAACGCGACGACGACAGCCAGGAAGGTCATCGGGTCTCGGGTCGTGATGCCGAACAACAGACTCTCAAGAAACCGGGTTACCCAAACCGCACCAACGAGACCAATCGCCAGCCCCGCTGCAGCGAGGCTCAGTCCTTGCCCGGAGACCAGGCGCACGAGGCCTGCCGCGTCGGCTCCGAGCGCAATACGGATCCCCAGTTCCCGTGTTCGCTGTGACACCGCGTACGCGAGCACACCGTAGATACCGATCGCGGCCAGCAGCAGGGCCACCACCGCGAGCCCGGCGGCGGCCGTCAGGTAGAAGCGGGCTCGTGCCAGCGAATCGGACTGGAGCTCATCCATCGTGACCAGGTTGTCGATGGCCAGATCAGGGTCTATCTGCTTGATCGTATTGCGAATCGAGGCCGCCACGAGGCCCGGACTGCTCGTGGTGCGGACCCCACCGGCAAGCGTGCGCAGAGGACTGAATCGTGGGTTTGGACTGGGAAACTGCAGATACGAGAAGTACAGCTCAGGCCGCAGGGTGCCGTCGATATCCGCCGAGGCGGTGTTGCCGACGATTCCAACGATTCTGATCGGCTCTGGCGATCTGAGAATCTCGAATTCAGCGCCGAGTGCTTCGCTGGTCGGAAAGTGCTGTTGCGCAAAAGACTCGCTCACGACCGCGACTGGGTCTTGTCCGCTCACGTCCCGGTCGGTCAACGCGCGGCCCTGCCGCATGGGGATGCCGAGCCCGCGGAAGAACCCGGGTGTCACCATACGCGCTGCCACCACCGCCGGTGTGGCCCGTTCACCGTCGATGAGCAATCCCCCGAGTACCATCGCCCGACGCGGTGGGAGGCTATTACCGAGCATGACCGCATCAGCCTCTGGTAACGCGGTGAGCGCGGCGTGCAGCCTGGTG
>CALLXD010000056.1 GCA_937766455.1 Vicinamibacterales bacterium
ACCCACGTGGCTACCCGGCACCGTCGGCGACGGGGCCCGGGACGTCGTCCAGGGCTGTAAAGTTCCGTCCGCGCGTTTCCGGGCCCAACCAGATCACGCCGGACACCAGCAGGCCAGAACCGACGATACACAACATCATCGCACCGCCAATGGTCATTCCACCATCCTGCAGGCGGCCGAGCATGAACGGGGTGGCCGAGCCGACGGCAGCGCCGACGTGATACGACAACCCTGGCCCGACCCCACGCACGGCGGTCGGGAACCGTTCCGTCAGGTAGGCCGGCGCCATGCCCCAGATGCCGCCGCCGGTCGCACCCATCAGGATGGCGCCGACCAGCAGCCACCACGTGCTCGATGTGGTCAAGAACAGCGGTGACCGTCACGACACCGGTCAGCGCGGCCAGGGTCACCGCCCCGCGCCGTCCAAGCCAGCCTTCAGACGCCCGCCCCCAGAGGGCGATTCCGAGGATGGCTCCGCCATTGAACCCCACCACATACCGCAGCGGGTCCAGCCCCTGGTCACGCAGAAACGTGGGATACCAGAATGAAATCGAGTAGTACGAAAACATGAAGGTTGAGATCAGCAGCGAACTCTGGATCGTGACCCACAACAAATCTGGGCGAAAGAGCCGGAGCAGGGAGATCCGGTCCTCGAGCGCGGCACCACTCGCCTTGATCTGCTGCTGGCGCTTGAGCCAGACGGGGCTCTCCTGGACGCCGGTCCGGATCCACAAGACCATCAAGGCGGGGATCACGCCCGTCCAGAACATGACGCGCCACCCGAGCGTCGAGTCGGGCGAGACGCTGAACGGGTCCGGCATCGCCGCGAAGATCGGATACACGTACGAAAAGGTCAACGCCGACAGGATGTAGCCCCAATACCATCCCCCCTGCAGCAACCCCGATGCCAGCCCGCGTAGCCGCGTCGGCCAGTGCTCCAACGCCAACGGCATCCCGGCCGCCCACTCGCCGCCCATGCCAATCCCGAACAGCGCCCGGAACGCGAACAACATGGCGTAGGAGGTGGAGAATCCACTGAGAAACGCGAACAAGGAAAACCAGAGAATCGACAACATCAAGGGGAGCTTCCGCCCATACCGGTCCGCCATCATGCCCGCCCCCAGGCCACCGAAGAGCCGGAAGACCAGGGTCACCGTACCAAGCGCCCCGGCCAACGCCGCATCGACCGTGAAGCTGTCCTGGATGTCGACCAGGATGAACGTCATGATGGTGAAATCGAACCCGTCCAGCAGCCAGCCAAAGAACGTGGCCAGAAAGGCACGCCACTGCTGGCCGTCGACCTGGCGAAACCACGGAGGGTCTGATGTCTGCACCGCGTCACTCATGGGCTGAGAGGGGTTCGGTCATGGCCGGCGCCCGATCTGTCGATTGAAAGGCCGCTGCCGGTTTGGTGTCGCAGGACTACAATAAATCGCTTCGACATGAAAGCGCCAACACGTCCAATCGAACGCTACCGAGAAGGCGGAACGCACATGCGCAACTTCTTCACGTCGAACCGATCGCTCGTGGTGCTCGTGCCCCTGGTGGCCGCCGCCTGTGGCGGGGGGCGGGAGCGGCCTCGCACCTGCCCAACCGCTCGAGGAGACACCAACCGTCCTCTCGGCCGACACGCCAATCGCGGTGACCGGAGGGCGGGTCCAGGGGAGTCTGTCAGAGACCAACCCGGACATCATTACATTCAAGGGCGTCCCCTACGCGGCTCCACCCGTCGGTGACCTGCGCTGGAAGCCCCCCGTCGCCGTTGAGCCCTGGGACGACGTGCGGGATGCCACCGTCTTCGGCAACCGATGCGTGCAGGGCGGCCGCAACGAGGAAGACCAGAGCGAAGACTGTCTGGTACTCAACGTGTATGCACCGCGAGAGGTCGAAGAACCGCTGCCGGTCATGGTTTGGATACACGGCGGCGGCTACACGGGCGGGGCCGCGTCCAACAGCGTCTACGAAGGCACGCAGTTGGCCGCGCGCGGCGTCGTGCTGGTCTCGATCAACTACCGGCTGAATGTCTTCGGATTCTACGCGCACCCCGCGCTCACGGCCGAGTCGCCCTACGACGCCTCCGGTAACCAAGGCATGCAGGACATGGTTGCCTCGCTCGTCTGGGTGCAGGACAACATCGCGTCGTTCGGCGGCGACCCGCGCCGGGTCACGATCTTCGGCGAGTCGGCGGGGGCCGGTGCCGTGATGTCGTTGATGGTCGTCCCGCAGGCGGAGGGTCTGTACCACGGTGCCATCGCCGAAAGTAACTGGGTCTACGGTTGGGACCGCCCATTGAGCGGCCCGGGCTCGGCCGAGGCAGAGGGCGTGCGGGTAGCCGAGGCCCTGGGTGTCGCGGACCCCGCTGCGCCACTCGACGAGTTGCGCGGCGCCAGCGCGGAGGACCTCTTTGCGGCGTACCAGGCCGCCGGCAATAGCCCTTTCACTCGGGAAGACAACGCCTGGGCCCCGAATATCGATGGCCGCGTCATTCCCGACGATCCGATCAGGATGTATGAGAGTGGGCGCCAACACGATGTACCGCTGATTGTTGGCATGAACGGGAACGAAGGCTCCATGTTTGCCCCCGGGCTCCCCCTCTCTGACGTCGCGGGCTTCCAGGCGCACATCCGCCGCATCTATCCGGAGCAAGCAGACGCGGCACTGGCGCACTATGCCGTCGGCGAGGCCGCCGCCGTCCCGGACGCGGTCGACCACCTCATTCATGACATGTATTTCGCGGGCCCTGTCCGCCTCCATGCCCGGACCCACGCCCTAAAGGACGCCCCGGCCTGGCTGTACCACTTCACGCATGTCCCGCCCACGGCGGGCGGTGAGCGCATGGGCTCGCACCATGCGGCCGAATTGGGCTACGTGTTCGGCAACCTCGACAACGGCGACTACACCGACGTCGATCAGCGAATTTCGGGCACGATGATGGGGTATTGGGTGCGTTTCGCGGCGACCGGCGACCCGAACAGCCCCGATCTTCCCGCGTGGCCCGCGTGCGACGCCGCCACCGATGAATATCTGGAAATCGGCGAAACCGTGGGCATCCAGAGCGGACTGCACGTCGGGCCGAGTGAGCTGTTCGACGGATTCCAGAACAGCCGGCGCTCGAACGACGACTGACGACTGCCTCCCAGAACGTACGACCGTCGGAACACTCGACTCTCTCGGCGGAGACAACACATGACCACACGCCGCTGCGGCATCCGATACTGCACCACCGTCGGACTCACCCTGCTGATCCTCGCGGGCGTTCCCGGCGGCCCCGCGCCCCCCCCTGCGCGCCGACGAAGGCATGTGGACCTTCGACAACCCGCCGCTCGACCAGCTGCGCGAACAGCATGGGTTCACGCCGACCGACGAGTGGCTCGACCGACTGCGCCTGTCCAGTGTCCGCATCGGCGGCGCGTCCGGCTCGTTCGTCAGTGCGGACGGACTGGTCATGACGAATATGCACGTCGCGCTGGGCTACGTACAAAGCCTGTCCGGTGCCGACGCCGACTTCGTGAACAACGGATTTTATGCAGGCACCCGAGGAGCGGAATTGACCGCGCCAAACCTCGAGGCATCGGTGCTGGTCTCGCTCGAAGAGGTGACGGCGCAGGTCCAGGCTGCCGCAACCGGCCTCACGAAGGCTGAGGGCCTCCGCGCGCGTCAAGCGGCGGTCGCCGCGATCGAGAAAGAGAGCCTCGATCGCACGGGACTGTTTTCCAGAGTCGTCAGCCTGTACGACGGCGGCGAATACTGGCTGTATCAGTACGAGCGATACACGGATGTCCGGCTGGTGTTCGCGCCGGAGAATCAAGCGGCGTTTTTCGGCGGCGACGCTGACAACTTCACCTATCCCCGGTTCTGCCTGGATGTCGCCTTCTTCCGCATTTACCGGGATGACGCGCCGGTGGCGACACCCCACTACCTGGCCCTGCAGCCAGAGGGCCCCGAGGCGGGCGATCTGATTTTCGTCTCTGGGAACCCCGGCTCGACCGACCGCCTATTCACGTTCGACCAGCTGCTGTATCAGCGAGACACGCGGTATCCGACGTATCTCGACTACTTTGAGACCTATCGACGGCTCATCGAAGAGTACGCGGACACGAGCCCCGAACACGCGCGGCGCGTGCAGCGCGAGTGGCTGGGCATTACCAATGCGCTCAAGGCGATGGGGGGAGAGTATCGGGGCCTCACGGATCCGGCACTGATGTCCCGGCTCGAGACGAGAGACCAGGAGTTTCGGCGTGGTGTCGCGGCGCACAGGCGTGCCCCCGAGTACCGCGCTGCGCTCGAAGCAATCGCCACCGCGACGCAACACGCGGCTGACAGCTTTGCGCAGCGGATCTATCGCGGTTTCGTCGGGTCTGGACTCGCGGCGACCGCCGGCACGATCGTGCGATACGTCGCAGAAGTCGACAAACCGGATGCCGAGCGCCTCCCCGGGTATCACGACTCCGAGCTGGACGCGAGACGCTTTCAGTTGCTCTCCGAGGCGCCGGTCTTTCCGGACTTGGATGCGCATCTCGTCGCCGGTTTCCTTGAGAAGTCCCGCGAGGTGTTGGGAGCCGACGACCCCTGGCTCGCGGCCGTGCTGGGCGACGACGACCCGGCGACGGTCGCCGCGCGTGTGATGGAGGGCACTCGGTTGGTGGACGTGGACTTCCGTCGAAGCCTGCTTGACGGCGGCCAGTCCGCGGTCGACGCCACCGACGACCCGCTGATTGCGCTCACGCGGACGCTCGACGCGCAACGCCGACAAGACCAACAGTGGTTCCGCGATGAGGTCGAGAGCGTGCTGACCGACGCGGGTGAGACACTCGCCTCGGCGCGATTCGACCTCTATGGCCGCACCACGTACCCGGACGCGACCGGCACGCTGCGCGTCTCGTTCGGTACCGTCTCCGGCTACGCCATGAACGGTACCCAGGCGCCGCACGAGACCACGCTGTACGGCCTCTTCGACCGCGCGCTCAGCTTTGGCAACAGCGGTGAATTCGAGCTCCCGAGACGCTACTGGGATCGACGCGAGCAACTGGACCTGTCGACGCCGGTGAACTTCGTCACAACGGCTGACATCATCGGTGGGAATTCAGGATCCCCGGTCGTCAACCGCGAGGGAGATCTGGTGGGGCTCATCTTCGACGGAAACATTGAGAGCCTGGTGGGGCGGTACGCCTACGAAGCCGAACGAGCTCGCTCGGTCGCGGTGCATCCCGGCTACATCCTCGAGGCGCTCGGCACGCTGTACGACGCGGGCCCGTTGGTGAACGAGTTACTCGGTCGGTAGCCAGCCGGCCGGTGCGTGGCGCCTCCGGGCTATCTCGGCATCTTCACCTGAAACAACTCATACATCCGAACTACTGCGCGAGGGTCCGTATTCGCGACGCGGTTCCCGTAGTGGTCGGCGTGAGCGGTGAGATCAACACGCGCGGTGGCGTCCTCGGCCGACAGGCCCTCGGCGTGCAAAGCGGACACCTGCCCAAAGAAGTCACGCAGATAGGCCTGCAGATGGCCGATCTGCTCTCGTTCGCGGAACGGCGTGCCGTGGCCGGGAACAATTACCTCGAAATCGAGCGCTCTGAGCCGGTCGAGCGACGCGGGCCACTCCTCCACATAGCCATCGCCCATGTAGGGCAAACCACCCGACCCAGGTCTCCCCACAAAGAAGTCGCCGGTAAAGACGATGCGCTCTTCCGGCAGGAACACCAGCGAGTCCCCGCCGGTGTGCCCGCGTCCAGGAAAGTGCAATTGCACCTCGCGGCCGCCTTTGACCAGGGTCAGCGAGTCGCGGTACGTCACATTGGGTGGCGTGGGTCGCGTCTCCTGCACCGCGCGACCGTGCGCTTCTTGAATCACCAGCTGCGCTTCGAGTCGACCCCGCTCGGTGGCATCGGTGGTTTCCGCGATGCGGTCGCGCAACGCTTCGAGCTGCGCCGGAATAGCGGCGGTGAACGACCGATTGGTCCGTTGTGTGAGCACGTCGGACAACAGCATCGAGCGCACGAATTCGTGCCCGATAATCTCGACGTCATCGCCAAAGATCTGATTCCCGTGCGCGTGGTCGAAGTGATAGTGGGTGTTGAAGACGTACTTGATCGGCTTGTCTGTGAGCGTCTTGATACCCTCGACCAGCCCGCGTGCAGACGCCGGTGTCACCGATGAGTCGACCAGCATGACGTGATCGTCATTGATGATGACCAGGTTGTTGCTCATGGTGGTCATCGCACCGGTGCCGGTGGCGAAGTAGACGCCGTCGGCAATTTCTTCGAAGCGATGGCTCGGACTGCCGTCTGGGCTCTGCAGCACGGCGCCGCGTGTTTGCCATTGCGCGGTGAAGATCACGATGGCGCAGGTCGCCAGGGTGAGCCAGAATCGGTTGTTCATGACGTCGTTCCTTCTCCGGGGCCAGGCAGACGATTCTGCACGACGACGCCGTGCGGCGCCGGGTGATGATGTTCGAGATACAGATAGCCACTATAGACGCCGGTTCGGTCGCGCCCCTGGCCACTATCGCGGATGTGGACCGTCAGCGAGCGCGGGACCTCCGCCTCATAGCAGTTGTCGCGCGACGCCGTTCGGAGATGCCGGTGGGCCATCCGCTGCTCCGGCGCCCGCCGATACCGGGACCGGTCCGATGACCCGACGTCGGAGTAGGCGCCACCGCGCATGCCGTCGACGGGCGAGGGCAGGTGACGGGCCAGGCGCCGGGCGCGCGGCTGTCCAGACTCGACCAACCGCCTTGTGATGGCTTCAGCGAGCCGCGCGATGTCACGGCACCCGACGAGTCCACACTCTGGATGCTCCTCGGTTGACTCGACACGGTGCGCGAGCGGTTCGCCGAGTGCACGCTGCAACTCGAGCGTGTCCGGTAGGGGGTCTCCGAAATACACCATGCCGTGGACCTGCTGGATCACGTAGCAATCGCCGGGATGAAGTTCGGCCACCTTGACCTCGCGATACTGCGCTGGGAGTACCCAGTGAAAGGTCTCCGGCGGCGGGTGCTCGGTCACCTGTCCGGCGCGTCCTTCTGGCGACGCGGCCAGCAGTGTGAGCCCGCCGCCCACACAGAGCGCGTAGCCCCCGAGTCGTACAATCCGGCTGGCGCCTTGAGTCACGCTGGTCATCGCGGGCACGGTGCCGTCATTCTATCCCGTCGTCCGGCATCGAAAGAAGACAGTCCAGGTGACGACCGTCGAAGAATGCGGTTGGCTGCGGCTGGCGACGACGGTCGGGTATCATGGCGCCGTACCCGGCGCTCACCGGGTAGCAGCGCAGACACGTTTCTGCGAGGAGTGACCTGATGCCCCCATGGACTCGTCGATTGTTCGGAGTCGCCGCTGTCGCGATGGCAACCACTACCCCCGCCGTCGCGCAACAGGGCGCGCCAGCCACTGGTGAGTGGCGAACGTATGGGGGCGACCTTGGCGGCACCAAGTACTCGCCGCTTGATCAGATTGACGCGTCAAACTTCGCCGATCTTGAGATTGCCTGGCGCTGGCAGTCCTCTGACGCCGTCATGAGTCTCACCACGCCGGACGGTGGCGAGTGGTCGGCGCCGTCAGACGTGATCTTCGAGGCCCTGAACCAAGCGGACCCCAACCGGTGGCGCGACGGCCAACCGCCGTATACGAACAACCTCAAGGCGACGCCGCTGATGGTCAATGGACGCATGTTTATCAACATGCCGACGTCGGCCGGCGCGGCCATCGACGCCCAGACCGGCGAGACGCTCTGGGTCTACAATCCCAAGACCTACGAGGCCGGCACGACGACCATGAGCGCTCGCTGGAACCAACGGGGCGTGGCCTACTGGAGCGACGGTGAGGCCGAGCGGGTCTACTGGGGCACCGGGAACGGATACCTCATCTGCGTCGACGCGGTGACCGGTCGCCCCTGCCTCGACTTTGGCGAGAATGGGCGGCTCGACCTGGTGCGCGATCTCCCGCGGGCCGATCGCGAAAATCGGGACTGGCTCAATGCGCTGCTCTACTCCGTGCAATCGCCGCCGATCGTGGTCGGCGACACGGTGATCACGCCCAGTTCTATCTCGTCATACAACATCACGCGCGAGGCGCCCCCCGGCTGGATGCGCGGCTTTGATGTGCGCTCGGGAAGCACAAAGTGGACGTTTCACACGATTCCACAGGGCGATGAGTTCGGCAACGACACCTGGGGTGGCGACTCATGGCGGGTCACCGGCAAGGTCGGGGTCTGGTCGCTGATGAGCGCCGACGAGGACCTGGGACTCCTCTATCTCCCCACCAATACACCGGCCCCCGACTACTACGGTGGGCACCGACCCGGCGCGAACCTGTTCGCGGAGAGCGTGATTGCACTGAACATCGAGACCGGGGAGCGCGAGTGGCACTTCCAGGCGGTGCACCACGGCCTCTGGGACTACGACTTTCCCGCAGCGCCAAATCTGGTCGATATCGAAGTCGACGGCCGCCCCATCAAGGCGCTCGCGCAGATCAGCAAGCAGGGCTTCGTGTACGTCTTCGATCGGGTCACCGGCGAACCGATCTGGCCGATCGAAGAACGCGCCGTGCCAACTGACACCGACATCCCCGGTGAGCAAGTCTGGCCGACGCAGCCGTTCCCGACACGCCCAGCGCCCTTCGAGTATCAGGGCGCGACCATCGAGGACCTGGTCGATTTCACTCCCGAGATCCGACAGATGGCGATCGACGCTGTCGAGGGATTCCGCCTCGGGCCGCTCTTCACGCCACAGAGTCTGAGCGGCACCATCCAGCGACCCAGCTCTGGGGGTGGCGCGAACTGGTCAGGCGCGGGCGTCGACCCGGAGACCGGTCTGCTCTACGTGCCATCGTCCAACGCGTTCAGTCTTCGCCGCTATCGCGAGCCGCAACCGGGCGAGGACGCCACGCTCGCCGTCATCGAAGGACGAGGAGAATACGCCCGTCAGGTGACGATGCCGCAGGGGCTTCCGCTCTTCAAGCCGCCCTACTCCAGAATGACCGCCATCAATCTCAATACCGGCGATCACGCCTGGATGCAGCCACTGGGCGACGGCGATCGGGTGCGCAACCACCCGATGCTTCGGGACCTGAACCTGCCACCACTCGGAGGTGATGGGAGCCGGAGCGGACCGTTGGTGACCAAGACGCTCCTCATCTATGCGCTCACGACGGGAGGCAGCGACGGCGGCCCACGCCTCCTGGCAGTCAACAAAGCCACCGGCGAGCCACTCGCCTCGGTCGATCTGCCGCGCGGCGCCATCGGCACCCCGATGACGTATCTGCTGGACGGCAAGCAATATGTGGCGCTGACGGTCGGCGGCTCCCCCGTGCCGGAGCTCATCGCATTGGCGCTGCCCTAGCACATCGTGGACCGCATCATCTTCGACACTGACTCGGCGGTGTTCAATGACGACGCGGCAGCGCTGGCCATGCTGGCCAGGCGGCCGGACGTGGTGGATATCCTTGGCGTCACCGTCGTCGCGGGGAACTACCCGGTGCCCCAGGGTGCCGAGCACATGCTGCATCTGCTCGAGCTCATCGGGGCCGATAACATCCCGCTACACCTCGGCGCCCACTCGCCGCTGGTCAATTCGCCCTCCCGGGCCGCCCTCCAGGAGGCCCGGTGGGGCCCCGTCTCCTTCAAGGGGGCGTTTGATGCCAGCGGCACCGTCCTCCCCCCGCACGGTGGGCGCTTCGCCGGAGCGCGGCCTCGGACCACCGGCGCCGTCCCGTTCATCATCGACACCATCGAGCAGTATCCGAATGAGGTGACGTTGGTTGCCATGGGGCCAATGACGAACGTTGCGCTCGCACTGCAGCGACGACCGGACTTGGCCCCACTCGTTAAGCGCCTCGTCTTCATGGGCGGAAATGCCCGTGTTCCCGGCAACGTGACGCCCGCAGCCGAATTCAACATCTGGTTCGACCCCGAAGCGGCGCACGCCGTCACGGCGTCGGCGGTCCCTCAGATAGTGATGTTCGGGCTCGACATCACGAACCACGCTCCGTTGCAAAGATCGATGTTTGACCGGATCGTCGCCGCCGACGCGCCACTGACTCGGCTGATGCAGCACGACATGGGTCCCCGCTTCGACGCGAACCCCGCCGCCACGTATCAGGTGTGGGACTGCATCACCGCGGCCTGGCTGATCGACCCGACGATCGTCACCGTATCGGAGCGCCTCCCGATCGCGGTTGAGACCACCTTCGGGCCAACCTACGGCGGCACGAGCGTCGGCATCCCGTCAACGGCCCCGACTCTCGATGTCATGCTGGATCTCGACGTAGAGAAATTCTTCAGCCTCTACGAAGGACTCCTGACGCGGCGCTAGAAGCCCGTGGCAAGGGTGGATACCTCTCGTGCTGGCGTCGCGGAGTAGAATCGGACACAATACGCCGCCCCGAGGGTCGGCCGCGCAACATTGCCACCGTCCGTGTCGTCTAGGAACAAGAGATGAGAAACCATCACACTACGCATAGCCATTCGGTGCCGCAATGGGTGGGTGTCCTGGCCACCGCCGTGGTCGTGACGCTCGCCGCTGCGCCATCCGCGAGCGCGCAGAGCCGGGGCCTGCTCTTTGCCAGCATCACGGACGCGGCTGGCGAACCGGTGATGAACTTGACGCCGCAAGACTTCCAGATCACGGAGGACGACGTCGCGATGACGATCGTGTCCGCCGAGCCAGGCACCGAGCCGATGAAGATCGCAATACTCATAGACAACGGCGAAGCCATCGGAAGCGGCATCAGTGCCCTGCGCAACGGGATGACGGAGTTCCTGAACATCCTGCCACCGCAACACGAAGTGGCGATGTACTCGCTCGGCGGCAATATCCAGGAAATCGAAGACTTCACGACCGACCGGGACGAGCTCCTCGACGCCGCTGACGGTCTGTTCAGCACTGGCGGCGGCGCGAGGATAATTGACGGCCTGACGGACACCTGGGATCGGCGCTTCGACGGCGACGAGGCGTGGCCAGTCATCTTCATGGTGATCACCGACGGTCCTGAGGGCAGCGGGAACGTCAATCCGGATCGGTTCAACGAGTTCGTCCAGGATTTGGTCAGCAAGGGTGCCATGGTCCACACCGTGCTACTGGAGAACAGACTCGGGTCTGTGCAGAGTCAGATTTCCCGGATCGTCAGCCAAGCCACCGGGGGACTCCACCGAACGATCAACTCGGCGACCGCGCTGGTTGAGACGCTGGCCGAGGTCGGCACCCAGATGGGCGAGCACTTCGACGCGATGTCGAGTCGCTACCGAATCGAGTACGAGCGACCAGGCGATACGCCGGGCGCGCAGATCGGGGCCGGAATCACAGGACCAAACTACACGATGCAGCTGTTCTCGGATCGGCGAGTACCGCCACAGTAGCGCCGCACGCGTGAAGCTGGCGTTGAGTGGCGCTCGCGACCCGAAAGCTGCCACAATGCCCGGCGATGTCCGAACTACCAGCTCTGGGCGCGATGGCGTCCGCGTTCACGCTATCCACGGGTGACAACCAGGTCGTGGCATTCGGGGACGGCGATGCCGTTCCCACACTACTGGTCTTCTTCAAGCACGACTGCGCAACCTGTGACCTGACGCTCCCCCTAGTGGAGCGCTTACACACCGCCCTCTCCGCCGAAGGGCTTCGCGTCGTCGGTATCTCCCAGGACGCGGTCGCTCACACATCCGACGTCGTCGCCCGTCACCACCTGTCCTTTACCGTCGCGCTCGATGGCGACCTTGAAGTGTCAGCCGACTATGGATTCGATGCCGTCCCGGCACTGGTCCTCGTCGGCCCTGACCGCGCGGTCGTCGCCAGCTTCGAGGGGTTTACTCGACCAGATCTCCTGACGCTCACCGAGCGGGCCGCGGCGGCGTGCGGTGCCGCCGCGCCACGTCTCGTGCACGACGGTGACGGACTACCGGAGCATCGCCCCGGTTGCGGCTCGAAGGTCCATGACCCAGACGTGGCCCGACGCCTGGCCGTCCGCCGAGGCGCCGCAACGCTCGGCGCCCGGCGCGTGCAGGTCCCAATTGCCGACGATCCGTTCGACTTCCTGTCGGCGCAGGGACTCGACGACGGGCTCCCGGTAGTACCCCCGACCGAGGCGCGGGTGCTGCGCATGCTAGACGGCACGCAGCGCGCCGCCTCTGACGTCGTAGCGCACGTCCCTCCGAATCTGGCCCCAGCCACGGTCGAGAAAATCGCCATCAACGCAGTCATGGCGGGGTGCCGTCCGGAGTATCTGCCAGTCGTGATTGCGGCGACCGAAGCCGCCTGCACGGACCAGTTCAATCTTCACGGTGTGCTGGCCACAACCTACTTTGTGGCTCCGGTCATTGTTGTCAACGGCCCAATTCGACGAGCCATAGACCTCAACTGCGGCGCCAACCTCTTCGGGCAGGGCTTCCGCGCCAACGCCACGATTGGACGTGCCCTGCAGCTCGTGGTCCGCAACATCGGCGGTGGCAAACCAGGCGGCGTTGACATGTCGACGCTCGGACAACCCGGCAAGTTCACCTGCTGCGTTGGCGAGCTTGAAGAAGCCAGCTGCTGGGAGCCGTTCCATGTTGAGCGTGGCTTCGCGGCCGACACCAGCACCGTCACCGTGTTTGCCGGCGAAGCACCCAGGGCCATTCGCGACCAGCTCTCCCGCACGGCACCCTCACTCGGGGCGAGTATGGGGATGTGCCTCCAGTCCATGGCGCACCCGAAGCTGGCCCACGTGGGGGAGGCGCTGCTCGTGGTCTGTCCCGAACATATCCGCATTTTCGAGCAGGACGGGTACACCAAGGCGGATCTCCGTGCCCGAATCCAAGAAGCCACCGCGCGGCCGCTGCGCGAGTTGCTCCCGGATGCCGACTGCCAGAAAGGCATGACCCTGCGCGCGGTGCCCAACGCCCTACTCGGCCCGGACGGACAACCGACCGCGGAAGGCCTGGAGACGCCCCTGTCGAAATTCCAACAGGACACGGACATCCTCGTCATGGTGGCGGGCGGCACCACCGGCAAGTTTTCCGCCTTTCTGGGAGGATGGGCGAACGGCGCGGCTGGGTCTATGGCCGTCACCCGCGAGATCCGACCCTAGCAGCGCGGGTGATACAGTCACCAACACTCCGATTCAAGAAGGGAAGACATCGTATGCACGAGCCGCTGGTCATTCTTGACCCGACCGACGAACGCGCGGTCATCGGGCGCCAGCTAGCCGCCCGCCCTGAGCAGTTGACGGGCACGCTTGGCATCGTCGACATCGCGAAACCGCGTGGGGACGTCTTTCTCGACGAGCTCGAGCGCCTCATACGAGAACGGCTTCCGGCGCTTCAGGTGCTCCGGCTGAGGAAGCCGACCTATACCAAACCGTCGCCGCCAGATCTTCGAGACGAAGTCAGCAGTCGCTGCCAGGCCGTCATCCAGGCGCTCGCCGATTGAGGATCCTGCACGTCGTGCAGTGTGCACGACCTGGTGGACTACGAGATGCGCGGTATTCCGTCGGTCATGGTGGCGTCGACGGAGTTCGTGCACGCTGCCAAGACCCAAGCGGAGGCGCTCGGGGTCCCGGACATGGCCGCCAACTCGGTCTTCGTACCACACCCGATTCAGGGGTCAACGGACGATGAGATGCGGGTAAAGGCGCAGCTGGCGATCGACGCAGTTCTCAGCGCGCTCACGTCACATTCGTAGCGACACTGACTCTCTCCACGTCCAGGTCCGACTCCGAGTCATCCGTATGGATGCCATCGCGCTGACCACCATCGTCGTCTATCTGGTTGCGGCCACCGCCGCCGGCAGCCTGATGGCGCGTCGCACCAGCGACTCGACCGGCTGGGCCGTGGCCGGCGGTGGCATGTCGACCAGCTTGGTCGCCGTCGGTATAGCCGGCACCCGAATTGGCGGAGCGGGCACCTATGGCGTCGCGGGCGACGTCATCAGTGGCGGCGTGTGGAACCTGTGGTGGTACGGGATCAACGCCTTCCTGGCGCTGGCCATCGTCGGTCTGTTCTTCGGCATCTATTTCCGCCGCTTCAAACTGCGCACCGTCGGGGAACTCTTCACGATCCGTTTCAAGAACCGTCGCTGCCAGTGGCTGACCAGCCTCTGTGTCCAGACCGAATACGCCATCGTGAATTTGATCGAGGCGTACGTCATCGGCGTCATCCTGAGTACCCTGACGCCGCTCCCAATGTTCGGTGGCGTCATGGTGGCAGCCTGCATCTTCGCCACGTATGTGTCACTGGGTGGCCTGTGGGGCACTGCGGTCACCAATTTGATCCATTGCTCGGTCGTGCTCATCGGGTTGCTCGTTGTCGGCGTAATGGGCGTCGACCAGCTCGGTGGATGGACGGCCGTGACCGCCACCGTTGACGAACACCTGGTCGCGGCCTCGCGCGACACCGTCGCCTGGTGGGGATTCGCAGGGGCCGGCTGGTTACCGGTCTTCGGGATGTTCTTCTCCGCGGCGGTGCACACGCCGGCCGCCTCGATCTACACGAACTACTCGACCGCCGCCAGAAGCGAACGACACATCGCCCCGGCGTTTCTCCTTGCCGGCCTCATCGCCGGGGTCATGCCGATGCTGGCGGGCCTGGTCGGTATTCTCACGACCGCTCGCTACGGGCTGGACACCGGGCTTGGCGGCTACCGGAACCTGACGACGCTCGCCTCGGAAATCAGCCCGATCGTCGGCGGCATTGCGCTTGCGGCGGTCCTCGCCGCGGTCATTTCCTCGGGCGGGCCCATCTTGCTCTCAAGCGCCACGATGTTTGTCCGCGACTGGCTCCCCTTCACCAGACGCTACAGTTCGGAACAGCGGCTGAAGGCCTATCGGATCACGACCACGGTGTATGCCTTCGCGGCCGCGATCGCGGCGTGGCTAGTCGCGACGTATACCACCATCTCGATTCTTGACCTGCTGCTGTTCGGGTTCGCCATGGTGGTGCCGCCCGCCGTGTCGCTCGGCTATCTTGTGTACTGGCGACGCACCACCGAACCAGGCGCCTACTGGGGCATGGCGGTCGGCTACGGGGCAGGCCTGATCTGGTTCGCTCTGATCAAGATTGCGCTTGCGACGGGATTCGCAGCGGCACCGGATGCCGGCCTCGCCTGGCGCACCCTGGCCTACGCGCTGACCGTCGACGGTCAGGGTATTGACCCGTCGTATCTGACCTTCTTTATCCCGCTCATCGTGGTGCCGGTCGTCTCACTGCTGACCAGTCAGGCGGGCGTCCGTGAAAACTTCTACGAGATGCTGGCGGGAGAAGAACCGGTGCCGCCGGACATGGCGTGACACCGGCCGTGGCATCGCCGGACGCGATGACCACCCCTCCCCTTCCGACACATGTCGTAGCCGTGACGATATAATCCCGCGGCGCGCCACTCTGCACACTTTCGGCGCACTGGAAGGACCTGCATGTCTGATGCTGTGACCGTTTCGACTCGCGACGGCGTGGCCGTCATCAGGCTCGACAGCCCACCGGTGAACGGGTTGGGTTTTGCGGTACGCAACGGGCTACACGCCGCGCTCGAGTCCGTACTGAGTGACGACGCCGTCCGGGCGCTGGTCGTCACTGGCGGCGGCAAGATGTTCTGCGGCGGGGCCGACATCCGGGAGTTCGGACAGGCGCCTCCGCCCGGCACCCCACACCTGCCGACGGTGATCGACGCCATCGAGGCGTCAACAAAGCCCGTTGTGGCGGCGATACACGGGTTTGCGCTCGGCGGCGGGCTCGAGCTCGCCCTGGGCTGCCATCTGCGCGTGGCGGCTACGGGCACGCGGGTGGCATTGCCTGAAGTCACGCTCGGTATCGTGCCCGGCGCCGGTGGCACGCAGCGGCTTCCCCGTTTGATCGGCGTCCCGGCCGCACTCGACGTCATCGTCACCGGCAAGATGGTACCGGCGGCCGATGCCCAGGCGCTCGGCATCCTTGACGCCGTCGTCGACGGCGATGTCGTGGAGGCCGCGGTGAGGGAGGCTCGCCGCATGATCGAGGGGGAGGTCCCCATTCGGAGGACGTCAGCCCTTGACGACCGGGTGTCCGAGAGCCGCAACGCACCGGAGATCTTTGCCGCGTTTCGCAAGAAGATGGCTCGCCGCGCACGTGGCTTCGAGGCGCCGTTTGCCTGCGTGGAGTGCGTCGAGGCCGCCGCTAATCTGCCGTTTGCCGAGGGTGTCGCGAAAGAGCGTGAGACGTTCACGAAGCTCCTCGCTTCAGACCAATCGAAGGCGCAGCGGCACGCGTTCTTCGCCGAGCGACTGGTGTCGAAGATTGCTGACGTGCCCAAGGACACGCCCCTCCTGCCGATCAAGACCGCGGCGGTGATCGGCTGCGGCACCATGGGTGGCGGCATAGCGATGAACTTCGCAAACGCCGGGATTCCCGTGAAGGTGTTTGAGGTGTCTCAGGACGCCCTCGACAAGGGCGTGGGGCTCATCACGAAGAACTATGCCGCCACGGTCACCAAGGGCCGCCTCTCCCAGGCGCAGATGGACACTCGACTCGGGCTGATCTCCACGACGGTGTCCTACGACGACGTGGCTGACGCGGACATCGTCATCGAAGCCGTGTTTGAGGACATGGATCTAAAGAAGGAGGTCTTCGCGCAGCTGGATACCGCCTGCAAGCCCGACGCGATTCTGGCCACGAATACCTCCACCCTGGATGTCGACGAGATCGCGTCGACGACGCGACGGCCGGACAAGGTCATCGGGACCCACTTCTTCAGCCCGGCGAACGTGATGAAGCTGATGGAGAACGTACGCGGTGCCGAGTCGTCGGCCCAGACCATCGCGACCATCATGAAGCTGTCAAAGCGCATCGGGAAGGTCGGCGTGCTGGTGGGCATCTGCGACGGGTTCGTGGGCAACCGCATGCTGTATGCCTATCGCCGGCAGGCCGATTTCCTACTGGAAGAGGGCGCACTCCCCCACCAGATTGATAAGGTCATCTACGACTTCGGCATGCCGATGGGCCCCTACGCCATGGGGGACCTCGCTGGACTGGATGTCGGGTGGCGCATCCGCCAGCGGCAAGCCGCGACACGGCCCGCCCATCTCCGTTACTCGGCGGTGGCTGACCGGGTCTGCGAATTGGGCCGATTTGGCCAGAAGACTGACGCCGGGTGGTTCCGTTACGAGCCGGGTAGCCGCACCCCCATTCCCGACCCGGTCGTCAACGAACTGGTGCTCAAGGTGTCGGCCGAGAACGGATTCGCGCGACGTGAAATTGGCGACCAGGAAATTCTCGAGCGGTGCATGTATCCACTAGTCAACGAAGGCGCGAAGATCCTCGAGGAGGGACTCGCCCAGCGGGCCAGCGATATTGACGTCGTCTGGATGTATGGCTACGGGTTTCCCCGCTACCGAGGCGGCCCGATGTTCTGGGCCGATCTGGTCGGCATCAAGACCATCTACGAGGCGATGCGTCGCCTACACGACGCGCATGGCGACTACTGGCTGGAACCGGCCCCGTTGCTGAAGCGACTGGCCGAACAAGGCAAAGGGTTCGGCGACCTGTAACTCACGAGCAACCCACAATGGCGGCACTGAATCTACGCGCGGCATGGACCCGCCGCCCATGGTGGATGAACCTCATCTTCGGGTTCTGTCTGTTCATGACGTTCGTGTACATGCCGTTTGACATGTTCCTCAAGCCTGTCGCCGACGACCAGGAAGTCTGGTTCGGCCTCCTCCTCGAAGGGTGGGCCGCGAAACTGACCGAACCGATTCACTGGGCCATTTACGCCGCGGGCGCCTACGGCATGTGGAAGATGAAAACCTGGATGTGGCCGTGGGCCGCCGTCTATGCCCTGCAGGTTGCGATCAGCATGGGGGTGTTCAGCCTGACACGCGGGTCGCTGGTCTCCGCGGCCGTGAGCTTTGCCATCTTCATGATCCCAACCGTCGCGCTGTTGGGCGCTCGCGCGCGCTTCTCCACCCCCTAGCGCCGGCCTGACGCACCCTCAATCAGGGAGCTGTCGGCAACGCCAGCGCGAGGAGCCCCGAGTCGCCACCGCTGCTATAGGCCGCCACGACGTACTGCCTGCCCTCGTCCATATAGGTCATCGGGGTTCCGTTGAGCGGGACCGGGAGGTCAACGGCATGGACGATCTCGCCGCTCGCCTTGTCATAGGCATTCAGCACCGGCCCCTGTCCCGTCTCGCGGTTGCCACGGAGCCCCAGGAAGAGCAGCGTCTTTGTGACGACGGGGCCGGTGTACACAGCGCCGCCGAGCGGCCCGGGGTCCGGGGCCCCAAGGTCGATGACTTGTTGGCGGGGTCCGTCTCCGAGCGGCACCTGCCAGGCCTGCTCGCCGGTCGCAAGATTGATCGCGGTCAGCCGTGAATAGGGTGGCTTCACGAGCGGAAGCCCTTGCGGGCCGCGCAATCGGCTGCGGCCACGCCGGTAGGTAAAGTCGGAGCGCTCGCGGTCCGGCTTCACCAGGCGCACGGAAATGGGATCCGTGCGTGAGGGGACATACAGGTAGTCCGTCTCCGGGTCGAACCCGGCGCCGTACCAATTGGCCCCACCGGCCCAGCCTGGCATCTGAATCGTGCCCTTCTCGGACGGCGGATGGAAGAGGTCTCCGTACTCGAACTCGGACAGAATCTGCTCGGCCTCAGCGCGCAGTTCTGGTGTGAAGTCAATGAGCGCGTTTACCGACATCCCTTGACGCTCGAAGGCCGGCGGCTTGGTGGGAAACGGCTGCGTCGCCGAGCTGCGCTCACCTGGCACCGACGACTGCGCCACCGGACGTTCCTCGATCGGCCAGACCGGTTCGCCCGTCACGCGGTCGAACACATAGGTGAACCCCTGCTTGCTCACCTGCGCGACCGCTTTGATATCCCGGCCATCGACCGTGATGTCGCCCAGCGTCGGCGCCGCCGGGAGGTCGTAGTCCCACAGCCCGTGGTGCACCATCTGGAAATGCCAGACCCGCTCACCGGTGGCGGCATCCAGACAGACCAGGCTCTCCGCGAACAGATTGTCGCCCAACCGGTGCCCACCGTACCAGTCGTTGGTCGGCGTCCCGATCGGCAGATACACGTAGCCGAGTTCCTGGTCAGCGCTCATGACGGTCCACACATTCGTGTTGCCCGTATAGCGCCAGGAGTTGTCCTCCCAGGTGTCGTTCCCGAACTCGCCGGCCTGGGCGACCGTGTGGAACGTCCAGAGGAGCCGACCCGTGCGCGTGTCGAAGCCGCGAATATCACCCGGCGGCGCGGTCATGTTCTGAGGACCGTCGGAGATGGACGACCCGACGATCACGACGTCACCCACGACCATGGGTGGGGACATGACCTGATAGGCGCCTCGCGGTGCGTCACGCAGGAGCCCTTGGGTCAAATCGATCTTGCCGTCGCCACCGAAGCGACCGATCGGTTGCCCGGTCGCGGCGTCGAACGACCACAGATGCGAATCACCAGTGGCGAGGAAGATCCTGGACTCGACACCGTCCGACCAGTGCGCCACGCCGCGGGTATTGAACCCGAGGTTGGTGGGCCGTCCTGCGTCGTAGCTCCCAACGTCACGGACCCAGAGCTGCTCACCCGTCGCGGCGTCAATCGCGGCCACTATGCTGAGCGATGTCCGCACATAGAGCACACCATCGACCATCACGGGCGTGCCCTTGAACCCGCGTGCACTGAGCTCACGGTTCTGCGCGATCACCGCGTTGTCCGCCGAGGCCCACGTCCACGCCACCTCGAGCTGATCCACGTTCCCCGCGTCAATCTGGTCGAGCGGCGCATACTTCGTACTGCCGTCGTCGCCGCCGTAGCTGGCCCATTGGCCGTCGGCCGCGCCCCGCTGCGCGGCCACCGGCGCGGCGACGAGCAGGCAGGCGGCGATCGCCGCGGCGAATCTCGGTACCCTCTCCCTCATCGGGTGTCCTCCAGTCGCGAGCGTGTGGGCTCGCTGTGCGCCACCAAGGCCCGCGACTCAGCCGTAGACCTACGAACAAGAAAACCGATCACCTGGCTCGATGCGGCTCGGACCGGACATTTGGCACTGGATATTGTCTAGTCTGCACACTATAAACGAGCCATGAATAAGTACGCTGCGGAATTCATCGGCACATTTTTCCTCGTCCTCACGGTAGGCTGCGCCGCGGTGCTCGGCCTCGCAGGTGATTTCGCCCCCATCGCCATCGGCAGTGCGCTGATGGTCATGATTTTCGCCGGCGGCCACGTCTCCGGCGCCCATTTCAACCCAGCCGTCACGCTCGCCGTTTTTCTCCGTGGCAAATGCCCGGCCACAGACGTCGCCCCTACATGGTGCACAATTACTCGC
>CALLXD010000057.1 GCA_937766455.1 Vicinamibacterales bacterium
CGGCTACGGCCGCAGCACGCGCGATGACTCGTCGGAATGGACTGAACTCGCGCTGGACCCGGCGCAATACCTCGATCGCGGTCGTTACCGACCTCCGCCCGTCCGCGGGGAGGTGTTGTGCCAGCAGACCGGTCACGTTCGCCACGGCCAGGCTGAGACCACGGAGCTCGTTCGCGACGTCCTCGTCAGGTGCGGGTCTGGGGTAGCCGGACGCGCGACACCGTGGCGGCCCGTCGCGGCCATCGTCGACGGTGACTGCGAGCCGAGGACAGTCCCAATCCAGCTCGACGGGCACGACGCCCGTCCAGGCTCCCAGGGAGATAGTCGACGCCGTCGGGGCCCCGGGCCGCCAACCACGAGCGTCCCCGACCGCATCGCGTCGCTGGTCGCCTTCTGCAATCGGTTGGCTTGATCCGGTTGACGGGTGCCGAGACTGAGATTGATCAGGTCAGACGTGTCGGCTGGCGGCCCAGGCGATCGCGGAGACCAGGGTCTTGACTGATGCTGACAGCTCCCAGTCGAACACCTTCACAGCCAAGAGCTCCGCGCGCGGTGCGCGCTCCTGAATAGCGGCGGCTACGGCGGTCCCGTGGCCGAGTCGGTCGAAATAGTCTGGAGCGGTCGACCCATCGGGCCGGATGGTCACTCCGGCTGCGATGGTGCCGATGTGCGGGTGAGGGAGGCTCACACCGCTGTCGATGACTGCCACACGCACGGGCCTGCCTGTCATCGTCCGCTCGGGCGCCGGCCGGGTCGTGGCGGCGCTGGTGTGCGCAGGCCGGTGGCGCTCAGGCGCCGACCAGCTCGCCCTGCTTGGCGATGCGCCGCTCAAGAAACTCCGTGTAGTTGTACTGATGATCAAGCAGGCCGTCGTCGGTGATCTCGATGACCCTGTCACTCAAAGATTCGATGAGTTCGACGTCGTGTGACCCGAAGATGAGGGTGCCGCTGCGCTTGGCGAGCGCGGTGTTCAGCGACGTGATCGACTCCAGGTCCAGATGGTTGGTCGGACCGTCCAGAATCAGGCATTGTGGGTCCTCAAGCATCAGCCGGGCAATCATGCACCGGACACGCTCCCCGCCGGACAGCACCGTTACCGATTTGCGTGACTCGTCGCCGGTGAAGAGCATGCGGCCCAGAAACTGTCGAATGAACCCTTCGTCCTTCTCTTTGCTGTATTGACGCAGCCAGTCGATGATACTCAGGTCGTTCTCGAACAGGTGGCCGTAGTCCTTCGGTAGGAACGAACGACGGATCGACTCGCCCCACTTCACCGTCCCTGCGTCCGGTTCCTGCGCACCGGAGAGCACCTCGAGGAAGGCTGACACCGCCACGGAATTGCGCGAGACGACGACCACGCGCTCGCCTCGCCCGATCGTCAGGTTCACCCCCTCGAACAGTGGCGTGCCTCCGACAGACTTCGACAGGTTCTCCACGCTCAGCATCGCTTTCCCGTGCACTTTCGACGTGTCGAATAAGATGTGCGGGTACTTGCGGGACGAGGGCGGAATCGCCTCTACATCCAGCTGGTCCAGCATCTTCTTACGTGAGGTCGCCTGCTCGCGACTTGGAGGCATTGGCGCTGAACCGGGCGATGAACTCCTTGAGTTCGCGGGCCCGGTCGTCATTCTTGTCTTTCTTCGCCTGGCGGTGCCGGAGCGCCATCTCGCTGGCTTCGCGCCAGAATCCATAGTTGCCGGTGTACATCCGCACCTGGCGGAAGTCGATGTCGGCGATGTGGGTGCACACCCGGTTCAGAAAGTGGCGGTCGTGGGACACCACGATGACCGTGTTCTGAAATGAGAGGAGAAACTCCTCGAGCCAGAGAATCGAGTCCACGTCCAGGTGGTTCGTCGGCTCGTCGAGCAACAGGATGTCAGGGTCTCCGAAGACGGCCTGCGCGAGCAGCACCCGGACTTTGTCACCGTCGTCGAGGTCGCGGACGGCGACGCCGTGGCGTGGCACCGGGATGCCCAGTCCGCACAAGAGCTCGCCGGCCTGCGCTTCGGCCTCCCATCCATTCAATTCGCCGAACTCGGCCTCGAGTTCGGCACTCCGCATGCCGTCCGCTTCATTGAAATCAGGCTTCGCGTACAACGCGTCCTTTTCCTGCATGATGGCGTACAGGCGCTCGTGGCCCATCAACACCGTCGTCAGGGCTTCGAACTCGTTGAAGGCGAAATGATCCTGTTTGAGGACGGCCAACCGCAGACCAGGCGGCACGACGACCTGCCCGGAAAACGGGTCGACATCGCCGGACAAGATCTTCAGGAAGGTCGACTTGCCGGCGCCGTTCGGTCCGATCAAGCCGTAGCAGTTGCCTTCGGTGAACTTCAGCGACACATCCTCGAACAGGACGCGCTCGCCGTACTGGAGACACAGATCGTGGGTGCTAATCATAATTTCCGCCCAGTGGGTGTCACGGGGTGAAGTCTGGCGTAGCCGGCAGGCCGCGGTAGGCCGTGGCGAGGCGTGTCGACCAGACCTATGTCTCGCCGAACGACCGCTCGAACAGGTCCGCGATCGCCTGCCGGCCCGCGTCCGTGAGAAAACGTGTGCCCGTGCCGGCGAAGCGTGTCCGGCGGATGCGCAAGGCTTCTACTTCTGTCCAGCGGTCACCGGTCCACGTAAACCACTGGACCTTGGTCTGGTCGTAGACATACAGTCGTTTTCGGAGATGCTTGGCCAACTCGGCTCCCCAGCCGGTTCCGCCTTTGACGGTGTCGTCGTCGAGGATCTCTCCGATGACGAACACTTCGCCCGCGGTCGACACCTGGTGCCAGATCGACTTGAGGAGGCGCTGAAACGTCGGTGTTCCGGGGAAGGACCGATGGAGCTGCGCCGTGATGTACGCGTCGCTCACGCTCCCTCGCTCAAGTTCCGCGTCGGACAGCTCCACCAGGCCCCGCTCCCGGGCGGTCTGGTGCCCGGCGAACGAGAACGTGATTTCAGTCAGACCGCACCGCTCCGCCGCCTCGCCGAACGCGGCCTCGGCGCCGTTTGCACCACCAGACAGTAGCGTGAACGACCGTGGCGGGAGCGCGATCTCGGTCTCGGCAGCCCCGTGCTCAACCAGTCGCATCGTGTCAGTGTGGAGCTCCAGCGCGGTATCCGCCGGCGGCGTCGTCTCGTGGTCTTTGACCAGACGCACACTCACGTGCGTGCCCTCAGGTTCCAGGAAGACCCCGATATCGATCAGCCCGGCATAGGCGGCGCACGGAGCGGTCAGCGCCGTCGGGTGCGCGGGCGTGACGCCCCGGTGCGTCTGCGCCGACAGCCACAGCACGGCCCCAAGCCGTTTGGCGATCAGCTTGAGCGCGCCCAGCTCCGCGGCGCGTTCCACCACCTCACCACGCTCCCAGTCCAATCCGTCGACCACGATCAGCGCTGGTGTGAACTGCGCCTGGCCATACAGTTTCACGATGCCGTCGAGACGCTCGTGGCCGAAGTCGGTATCAGTGGACGCCTGAATGACGCGATGCTGGTTGACGTCAGCGCGTACCTGCTCGCGGTCCTCCAAACTGGTCGTGCGCGCGAGGTCGTCGAACAGCGCGTCGTACCACGACTGGACGTGTTCCAGGTCCTGCCCGAGCGCGACGTGCAGCACTGGTTGCCTGCGCATGGCCGCGTCAAGACCGACCTGCACGAGGAAAGCCGTCTTGCCGACACCAGCGCGGGCCATGACCACGCCCAGCTCGCCAGGAGCTAGGCCGCCGCGGCAGCAGCGCTCCAAAATGCGGATAGGGCTGTTCGCGCTAACTTGATCTGCGTACATAGGCTGTGTCCTCCGCGGTCCCGCTAGCTGGCCTTGGCCTTCTTGGCGATGTCCGCGATGAGCTCTTCCTGGACCAAGGCCGGCACGGCCACGTAGCGTGAGAACTCCATGGTGAATTCGGCCTTGCCTTGCGTGGAGGAGCGCAACGTCGTGGCGTACCCGAACATCTCCGCCAGCGGTACCTCTGCCTCGGAGATCGTCATACCACCGACCTCTTGCTGGCCGATGACGTTGCCTCGTCGCTGCAGAATGGTGGTCAGCACGGCACCCGCGAATTCGGTGGGCGCTTCCACGCCGACGCGCATGATAGGTTCGAGCACTTTCGGCGCACCCTTGTCATAGGCTTCCCGCCACGCCGCTTTCGCCGCCTCCTGGAACGCGACGTCTGACGAGTCGACCGAGTGGCTGCCGCCGTCGTTGAGGACGACCTTGATGTTCACCACGGGCGCCCCAATCTTGCGTCCTTTGGCCAGCATGGACTTCATGCCCTTCTTGACCGCCGGGATGAACTGGCGTGGAATCACACCGCCCTTGATCTCGTCAACGAACTCGAAGTCGCTCTCCGGATTCGGCTCGATGTATCCCGCGACCCGACCGTATTGCCCAGACCCACCAGTTTGCTTCTTGTGCGTGTAGTTGTAGTCGACACGCCGGCTGATCGTCTCGCGATACGCGACCTGGGGCGGCGAGACCTCGACGTCCACCTTGTATTCGCGCCTCATCCGCTCGATATAGACCTCGAGCTGTAGTTCGCCCATGCCGTGGATCACCGTTTCGCCCGATTCTTTGTCGGAGCCGGCGTGGAACGTCGGGTCTTCCTTGGTGAAGCGTTGCAGCGCCTTGGTCAGGTTGACCTGCGATTTGTTGTCTACCGGTTTCACTGACAACGAAATGACCGGCGCCGGCACATGCATCGAGGTCATGCTGACGTTGACCTTTCCGTCCGTGAACGTGTCGCCGGAGTAACAATCGAGGCCGAAGATCGCCACGATGTCGCCGGGACCGCACGAGTCGATGTCTTCCATCTCCTCGGAGTGCATGCGGACCAGACGGCCCACCTTCGACTCCCTGCCGCTGCGCGCGTTCGTGATGACGGTGCTCTTCGTGAGGTGTCCCTGATAGACGCGCATGTAGGTCAGCTGACCGTAGCGGCCGTCTTCCAGCTTGAAGGCCAGCGCGACCGCGGGTTTCTCGGGGTCGGCGTCGAGCGCGATGGTGCCCTCGTCTGCACTATCCAGGTCGATGGCTTCGTTTTTCACATCGCGCGGATGGGGCAGGTAGTCTCCGACGGCGTCGAGCACGGTTTGCACGCCCTTGTTCTTGTAGGCGGAACCGACGAGCACAGGCGTGAGCTGCAGGGACAGTGTGCCCTTACGGATAGCCGCTTGGACCAACGGCTCGGTCACCTCTCCCTCGAGGATTGCCTCCATGAGCTCGTCGGAGAACATAGACACCGCATCCAGCATTTCCTCGCGGTAGGCCTCGGCGTCGGCCTGCAACGCGTCTGGAATGTCCCGTTCCACGACCGTTTCGCCGAACTCACCCTCGAAGTAGATCGCCTTCATGCGAACGAGGTCCACGACGCCCTCGAATTTGTCTTCCAGGCCGATAGGGAGCTGCAGCATCACGGCGTTGTGATCCAACTTCTCACGCAGATGATCCCGCACCCGAATGGGGTCGGCGCCCACCCGGTCACACTTGTTGACAAACGCGATTCGGGGCACCTTGTAGCGGTTCATCTGTCGGTCGACCGTGAACGACTGACTCTGCACGCCTGCCACGGAACACAAGACCAGCACGGCACCATCGAGCACGCGAAGGCTGCGTTCGACCTCGATGGTGAAATCGACGTGCCCGGGTGTATCGATGATGTTGATGTGGTTGTCCCGCCAGGTGGTGTGGGTCGCGGCGCTGGCGATGGTGATGCCGCGCTCGCGTTCGAGCTCCATCGAGTCCATCTTGGCGCCCACGCCATCCTTGCCGCGGACATCGTGGATCGCATGCACGCGGTCGGTGTAGAAGAGGATCCGCTCCGTCAGGGTCGTCTTCCCGCTATCAATATGGGCGGAGATCCCAATGTTACGGATGGATTCAAGGTCGTTGATCACGCTATTTCACCTTTCAACACACAACGTTCGCATTCGCGAATGCGATGGACATCTGCACACGTGGCGGACGACATGGCCGCCAACTTTGAGCTCATCAGCGTCCGCCCGCCGCCACGGGCGACGCAGGGACGAATTGCGATGGAGGCGGGACCGCTCGCGTTCAACCGGCGCGGGACGCGCGGCACGATTCACGGGCGAGGGCCCAAATTTCACATGCGGGGATGCGTATCACCGTCGCACTGACCCATATTGTACCCTCAATCAGGTGTTGCAACGGTAGGCAAGCGCGCGGTGTTCTGGGGCCGCCGCGGCTCCCGCGGACGACCTGTGCGCGACGTCATCGCACCGGGTGCAGACTCCCTCTCGGCCGTCCATGCGTCCCGGCGAATCACTCTGGTAGCGCGAACGCCCAGAACCCCAGTCCAGAGGCGATGGCGACGTACTGCCGCCCACTGACCATGTAGGTCATGGGCGAGGCCTTCCAGTCTTGGTTCGCCTGAAAGTGCCCACAACGGTTCGCCGGTGCGGGCGTCGAGCGCGGCGAACGCGCCGCTGTCTTCGCCGAAGAACACCAGGTCGCCGGCTGTCGACAGCACGCCTGAATACGTCTGCGCCTGTCCAGTCTGCGCGTAGCTCCAGGCGACATCGCCGGTCTGGATGTCGATGAGCCCGGATGAACTTCTGATTGGGGCGAACCGTCCGGCGCGTCGGACCGAGCCACCCAACCAGCTGCCGCCCCCGCTGCCAATCGTCGTCGTTCCTGGTGTAGGTCATGCACGATTCGTGGGCCAGCAAGTAGAACAGCTTCGTGCCCGGGTGATAGCTGGTCGCCCACCAGTTGGTGGCGCCGCGAATCGCAGGGCAGACGTCCGACCCCGCCTCAGTCGGATCGGAGCCGGGCCGTACGATGGGCCGGCCGCTGTCGTCCAGGCCCCCCTCCGCCCACGTCTGATTGACGAACGGTTCACCCAGCAGGAATTGCCCGTTGGTGCGGTCCAGCACGTAGAAGAACCCGTTGCGGTTGCCTTGTACCAGCAGCTTGCGCGGCTGGCCCTGGAACTCTTCGTCAATCAGCAGCAGCGGTTCCTGTGCGTCCCAGTCGTGGGTATCGTGCGGGGTGAACTGGAAGTACCAATCGAGCTCACCGGTGTGGCGGCTTCAACGCGACCCACCGAGTTCGTATAGAGGTTGTCCCCGGGGCGCCGCTCGCCGTTGAGATCGGGACACGGGTTCCCGGTCGACCAGTAGAGCAGGTCGAGGTCGGCGTCGTAGCTACCGGTGAGCCACGTGGCGCCGCAGCCCCGTGCCATGACGGCCGGGTCGCCCCACGTCTCTGACCCAGGTTCGCCCGGGCCGGGGGATCGTCCAGAACCGCCAGGCGCGCTCGCCGGTGTCGGCGTGGTACGCGTCGAGGAATCCGCGGAGGCCGGTGTCCCCGGCACTGACCCCGGCGATGACCAGGTTGTCGACCACCAGTGGCGCGGCCACGGCCCCGTAGTGCTCGTAGGAGTCGGCCATCTCTGTGTCCCACACCAACTGCCCGGTGAACCGGTTGAGCGCGATGACGTGGGCGTGGTCCGTGACCGTAAACAGCAGGTCTCCGCGCACCGCTACGCCACGATTCAGCCCGATGGCGGGGTCGCCGACGAGTCCCTCGGTTCTGGGCTGCGCGTAGCGCCAGACCTCGCGACCGTTCGTGGCATCGAGTGCATAGACTTGATTGGGGCCGGTCACATACATGACGCCGGCGATGACGACCGGGGTGCCCTCGAGCATCGGCATGTCCGGAATCGGAAAGAACCACTGGACGCTCAGTTGGTCCACGGTGTTCCGGTCTATTTGATCCCAGGGGGCTGTGCCGGTTCGAGGTGTCGCTCCCGTTGTACGACGTCCAGTCAACGGACGGGTGGACGTCGTCTTCACGGTATGCCTCACCGGCTCGACGAAGCAGGTGCAGCCGGCCGTCAGTCGTGCGGACCTGGGCGTCGAAGCCACTCTCATTCAGGATGGTACCGCTCAGCGCGGTGCCCGCGATGAGGCTCACCGTGCCATCCCGCGGTTGCGGCGGCCCGCGGGTCCCGCGCGCCCGGCGAGGCCGCGGCCGCCAGCGTCTTGAGGAATGTCACGAGCGGTCCCAGTTCGTCCGCCGGCATCTGCACCGCCGGCATCCCTTTTGAGGCCACGCCTTCGGTGATGATCGCGGCCAGCCGGTCGGTGGCGCTCGTCTGCAGGGTCGGGATGATGGAGGGGGCGCGATCCGTGCCCTCGGCCTGACTGCCGTGACAGAGTGCGCAACGGCTCTGATAGGACTTCCGCTCCCTGGGCGTCGGCCAGACTCGGGGCAGACAGCGACAGAAGCACGGTGGCGATGCCGTAGCCGACACGTGAGTTCGTCATGTGTGCCTATCATCCTCCGAAAACGGTGGGGGCGAAGATTAAACAGGTATCCGAAGCGGCGTGGTTCCGATAGAATGCGAGCGGACCTATTTACGGCCGGAGACCACTTCCGACCGGGGGGAACGACTTGATGGCATCGACAGTTACGATTTTTGGACGTCTGGCGCTCGGCGCGTTGGGCGTATCGCTAGCAGCTCCCGGTATGGCGCTCGCCCAAAGTGAGGCAACGCCGACCTATTCGAAAGACGTCGCACCAATTTTTCGCGAGAAGTGTGAGGCCTGCCACCGGCCGGGCTACATCGCGCCGATGTCGCTGCAGAATTATGCGGAATCTCGGCCCTGGGCCCGGTCAATCAAGAACCGGGTCGAGACGCGCCAGATGCCGCCGTGGCATATTGACCCGGCGGTTGGAGTCCAGGATTTCCAGAACGACCGGTCGCTGAGCCAGGTCGAAATCGACACCATCGTCCGCTGGGCTGACGGTGGCGCACCGCAAGGGAAT
Source organism: Vicinamibacterales bacterium (assembly GCA_937766455.1). Lineage (GTDB taxonomy): Bacteria > Acidobacteriota > Vicinamibacteria > Vicinamibacterales > UBA8438 > UBA8438. The sequence goes on from CALLXD010000057.1 coordinate 8,783, forward strand.
CCCGCCGACATGCCGGCGGCCGCGGTGTTCGCCGACTACGACGTCTGGAACTATGCCGACCGCTTCGGCGGACCGCCCGACCTGGTTGTGACGTCGCCGGCGTACACCATGCCAGCGCTCTCGCAGGACCACTGGTGGAAGCCGCTTGTCCCGACCGGGCTGACCGAGGACCGGTGGGTGCGCGCCATCGAGATGCGTCCGTCGACCACCGAGGGCCGCAAGATTACCCACCACGCCCTGGCCAGGTTGCAGCAGGAAGAAGACGACATCGATAAGGAGTCGCTCGTGGCCGGCGGTGGCGCCGGACTGCTCATGGAATGGGCGGTCGGCAAAGAAGGCGAGATCATGCGGGCGAACAGCGGCAAGCTGATGAAGGCGGGGTCTGAGATTCTCTGGGACATCCACTATTCGTCGGCGGGCGAGCAGGTCACCGACTCGGTCGAACTGGGGCTCTACTTCTATCCGAAGGAGGCGCCGCCGAAGCACCGTCAGGTGTTGAACATCTGGATGGGCATCGAGGGTGGCCCGAGCAATCTGCTGCTCGCGCCCAACAGCGTGACAACGACCCAGTCGCACCACGTGATGACGCAGAACGGTCGGATCGAGAACTTCCAGGCGCATCAACATCTGCGTGGCAAGGGGATGCAGATGACCGCGATCACGCCGGACGGCCGGAGCCGCGTGCTGAGCCGGGTGAGTGACTTCAACTTCAACTGGCACAACAACTACGTCTACGCTGACAATGCCGCGCCGTTGCTGCCCAAGGGAACGGTGGTCGAGATCAAGTCGTGGTGGGATAACACCTCCGCGAATCGGTCCAATCCTGATCCCAACCAGTGGGTCGGCTGGGGCGACCGCACGGTGGACGAGATGGCTCATGCCTGGGTGAACGTCACCTACCTGGACGATGAGGACTTCGCGGCGGCGCAAGCCGATCGTGAGGCGGCGCTGGCCGAGACGAACGACGGCGGCGAACAGTAAACAGTAGACGAGCCGCCATCGGCGGCTGGGAATTCACTATTGGCACTATCTGGAGCCGCTCCGTCATTCGGGGCGGCTCCGCCACGTACAAGGAGGCTTGGCATGCGAACGTTCGGTGCTGGCGCGGTGTGCGCGCTAATGGCCCTCGCGGTCGGGGTAGCCCCGGCGTCGGCGCAGCCGGGGAGCCTACGCGCGTTCGGATCCCAGGTGGCCCCGATGTTCGAGGGCTGGTATCAGAATGACGATGGGACGGCCACCATCCTCGTGGGGTTTTTCAACCCGAACGCGGATCAGACGATCGATCTGCCGGTGGGGGAACTGAACCGGTTTGAGCCGGGACCTGAGGATCGGGGGCAGCCGACGCACTTTCCTCCGGGACGCGCCTGGGGCGTGCTGAGCATCCAGGTGCCGGGTGACTTTGACGGCGACCTTCGATGGGTGTTGACCGCGAACGATCAGCCGACATCTATCCCGGTGCATCTGGAAGCGCCGTACTTCGTCGAGCCGCTCAGGGACGCCGCGAGTGGCAACGAGCCGCCCACGATCCGATTCGCCTCGGCCGGCCCCGGATTCACAGGGCCGCCGATGGGCATCGCGCACACCATGTCCGGACGCGTCGACACGCCGCTCGACCTCAGCGTCTGGACGTCGGACGTGAAGCCAGAAGGTGGCGGTGAGGGTGGCCCCGGTGGCTTTCGACGGTCTGCGTTGACCCTGCGCTGGCACCAGCATAGCGGGCCGGGTTCAGTCGAATTTGGGGAGGCGTCGCAGCGCTTCACCGAGTCGGCCGATCAGAACCCGATGACCACCGCCACGTTCAGCGCGCCCGGTGAGTATGTGTTGCGTGCGGAGGCACTCGACGAGACAGGGGTCGGCGGTGGCGGGTTTCAGTGCTGCTGGACCTCGGCCTTGGTCCAGGTGACCGTATCGCCGTAATGACACGACGCGACACGACGCGCGAACGCGCGATCGGGGAGAATGCAGATGAGCGAGCGAATGGTGCGGGATGTGCGCCTCAGGGGGCTCCGGACAGTCATGGTCGTGATTGGCGCGTCTGCCGCGTGCTTCATCGCCGGCGTCCAGCCGGCGGCGGCCCAAGCGAGTGCGCCGCGCACGGCCTGGGGGCAGCCTGACCTGCAAGGGGTGTGGGATTTTCGCACCATCACGCCGATGCAGCGCCCGGAGCGGTATGGAGACCAGGAGTTTCTGACCGCCGAGGAGGCCGCCGCCTTGGACCAGGCCGCGGTGGACCGTGAGACTCGCCTGTGGAACAAGCCGCCCGAACGGACCACGAGTGGCGAGAACGTGGATCGGAGAGGGGCGGGCGAAGCCCCAGGGTCCTACAACCAGTTCTGGATTGACTCGGGAACGAAGAGCATCGATACCCGACGGACGTCACTGATCGTCGACCCACCAGATGGCCGATATCCGTCGTTGACCCCTGACGGCCAGCGGCGTGCAGATGAGCGGCGAGCCTACGCCGCCGAGCACCCGGCCGACACCTGGACGGACTTCAGCTCCGGTGTGCGGTGCATCCTGGGCTTCAATGCCGGACCGCCGTTCACGCCAAGCGCCTACAACAACAACATGCAGCTTTTTCAAACCCCGGACACCGTCGTCGTGATGACCGAGATGGTCAACACCTCGCGCGTGATCCCGTTGGACGGGAGGCCGCATGTGGACTCGGACGTGCTGCAATGGTCCGGAGATTCGCGTGGGCATTGGGAGGGGGACACGCTGGTGGTCGAGACGCGAAACTTCGACGCGAAGCGCAAGTGGAGGAATACGACCTCGAGTGCGCGGCTCGAGGAGCGGTTTACCCGCGTGGACGCCGACACACTGGAGTATGCGTTCACGGTCACTGACCCCGAGACCTGGACCAGCCCCTGGACCGCGTCGGTGCCGTTGCGACTGAATCCCGAGGGGATGTTCGAATTCGCGTGCCACGAGGGCAACTACTCCATGCCGGTCATGCTGGCGGGCGCGCGGATGGAAGAGGCCGTCGGTCGCTAGTGTCGACGATGAAGCGCCACGGGGTGACCGCGTGGCTCATGCTGCTTGGATCGGCCGTGACGGCCACGGCGCAGTTGTCGCCGCCCAACGAGGCCGGTGTCGCCATGGGACACCTGCACTACTACGTGCGGGACGTCGCGGCCAATCAGCGGTTCTGGGAATCGCTGGGCGGTGAGGCCGGCACCTTCGGTGAGTCGGTGGTGGTGACATTCCCGGACGTGCTGGTGTTCCTCAGTGAAGGCGAGCCCCAGGGCGGCACTGAGGGGTCCATCGTGAATCACATGGCGTTCAGGGTGCAGTCGCTCGCCACCATTGCCGCGGCCGGATTCGAGTTCGACCCGCCTCCCTCCGGGGTGACGAACGTGTTCTCGCCCGAAGGCGAGCGGATCGAGCTGTTCGACGATACGGCGACGAACCTGACGTTCACCCTCGACGAGGACGACGCGGTGGCCGCCGCCGTCGCGGCGCGACACAACCGCGCGCTCGATGCGCCGATTGCCGCCCATCACCTGCACCTCTATCTGACGGAGAGTGCCGAGGCGGTGGACGCCGCGCAGCAGTGGTACACGACGATGTTCGGGGGCACGCCGGGCATGCGCTGGCGCTACCCCGCGGTCGATCTTCCCGGTATCAATCTCAATTTTTCGTACAACGCCGACGCCGGCGGAGCCCCCACCAAGGGCCGAATGCTCGACCATATCGGCTTTGAGGTCACCGGGCTTGAGGCATTTTGCCAACGACTCGAGGCCCAGGGGGTCGCCCTCGACGTGCCCTATACGGTGCATACTTCGGGGATCGGCTACGCCTTCCTGACTGATCCATGGGGGGTTTACATCGAACTCACCGAGGGTCTGCGCGGTCTCTAGCCGTTTGCCGCCCAGAAACCCGAAACGCCTGCGGCAGACTGGCCGGATGCGTCACGCCATGAGCAGTATCCGCGCCAATGGGATGGATCGTGGCCAACGGGTCCACCCTTGATCAGTCCTGGTAGACGGATCTGCCTCTGGAGAAGGTCTCCATGATCTGGATGTGCTCGAGCTCGGCCGGGTCCGACGTGATCGGGTTCTGCTCGAGGACCACCAAATCGGCCTGTTTCCCGACCGTGATCGAGCCCTTCGTGTCCTCCTCGAAGTATTGGTATGCGGCGCCGAGTGTGACCGCATGCAGTGCCTCTTGAATCGTGGCGCGCTGGTGCGGACCGAGCACACGGCCGCTGCGCGTCGTCCGATTCACGGTAATCGACACCAGCCGCATGATGTCCGGCGGGACGATCGATGCATCGTTGTGGAGCGTGAAATGCACATCGCGATCGACGGCCCAGCGCACGGGGCTGATATTGCTGCCCCGGTCCTCCCCGAAGCTGCGCACGTGCCAGTCACCCCAGAAGAAGGTGTGCGCTGAGAAGAAGGACGGCACGACGTTCAACGCCGCCGCGCGGTCCATCTGGTCCTCGCGCATCAGCTGCGCGTGGATGATCACTGAGCGGTGGTCCGGCGCCTCCTCCATGCCGGCGAGCGCCTCGTCGACGCCGTCCAACATGAGGTCCATGGCGGCATCGCCGTTGGCATGGGCGAGGAACGGAACTCCGCGCTCGATCAGCGCGGCCGCAGCCGTCTTGTAGACCTCCGGATCCATGACGCCATACGCGCGATAATCTGGGCTGGCCCCCGGAGGACCTTCGACGTACGGCTCGGTGACCCACGCGGTGCGTCCCTGCGGCGAGCCGTCGAGGACCAACTTGACGCCCGCAATGCGAAACCCGTTCTGATAGGTCGTGTCGTACTCCATGCGGCCGTCCAATATGGAGTCGGAGCCGGCGAATACCGCGAGGTCCGCATCGAACGGCTCGCGCTCAGCGGCGGCCCGGATCCGCTCAGCGATCTCTGGGCTGGTTCCGCTGCCGTTCTGAATCGTGGTGGTGCCGTAACCCGTGTACACGCCGATGGACTTGCGAATCAATGCGTCGAACTCGTCCGGCGTCGTCGTGCCACCTCCACCGACCGTGAACAGCCGGCCCGCTCGCTCCTCCATGACGCCATTGGGCTCCATTGACCCAGCGACCCTCCGGACAATGCCTCCGTCAGGATCGGGAGTGGCCGCCGTGATGTTGCTGGCTGCGAGGGCGGCCGAGTTGCCCGCTCTGAGGTGTCCCGACACGTGGACGAGGACGATGGGATGGTCGGTCGAGGCCCTATCCAGATCGACACGCGTGGGATGGAGTCCCTCGGCCAGCAGCGAGTCGTCGTAGCCATTCCCGAAGACGGCCTCGCCCGCGGGGATCTCCTTCTCGTCGATCCAGCGCCGGATCTTCGCCACCAACTCGTCGATGTTCGTGACGTCACCCACCGGCGGGGCGTGCAGCGACAATTCGTCCAGCGCCCGACCCGCTCCCATGAAGTGACCGTGGGCATCGATGAAGCCAGGCAGCAACGCCCTGTCCCCCAGCTCGACGAGCCGTGTCGACTCCCCGCGAAGGACCATGACGTCGTCCAATGCCCCCGCGGCCGTGATGGTCTCGCCCCGGACCGCCACAGCCTCGACGCTCGGCCGTTCCGGATCCATGGTGACGATGTTGTCGCCCACGAAGATCGTGTCCGCCGGTGGACCGCTCTGCGCGGCCGGTGGATCGCTTGGCGCGGCCGGTCCGCATCCGCTGACGATGATTGCCAGGACGGCCCCAAGGACTGATATGACTGATTTCGAATTACTCATGATGCCACTCCCGTTGTTGCCTGCCCTCAGAAACGCCCGAGTCGCTCTCGATACGAGAGCATTTCCTGCTTCAACACTGGACTAAGAAGGTATAGGCCCAGGAGATTCGGAATCGCCACCAGGAAGATCAGTGCGTCCGACAGGTCCACCAGGGCACCGAGTTGGACGCTGCTGCCTAGGACGATGAAGCAGCAGTAGAACACCTTGAAGCCGATGTCGACAGACTTTCTGTGTCCCGCGAGGTAGGTGAACGATTTCAGGCCGTAGTAGCTCCACGAGATCATGGTCGAAAACGCGAACAGTACGGCTGCGATGGACAAGGGAACGGGCGACCAGGAAATGGTGCTGGCGAATGCACGCGTCGTCAGTTCGATCCCGCTGAGCTCTGTCGCCGCCAAGGTGGGGTCGTAGACCGTCACCACGATGACCAAGGCCGTCAGGGTGCAGATGACGACCGTGTCGATGAACGGTTCGAGCAAGGCGACGAACCCTTCGGTGACCGGCTCGTCGGTACGGACGGCCGAGTGGGCGATCGCGGCGGAACCGAGACCAGCCTCGTTGGAGAACACCGCTCGTCGAAAGCCGATGATCATGACCCCGATCAGACCGCCGCCGACGCTTTCGAGGGCAAAGGCTCCATCCCAGATCTGGCCTATGGCGGTGGGCAGGCCGTCCAGGTTCATGACCAGAACCGCCAACGCCGAGAGCACATACAACACAGCCATGAACGGGACGAGCTTGGATGTCGTCTTGGCGATGCTCTTGATCCCGCCGACGATAACCAGAGCTACGCAGGCAGCCATCACCACGCCCAAAATCCATGCCCGACCGAAGAAGACGCTGTCGCCCCCGCCGGTCACGTCGATCACGATGGCGGCTGCCTGATTGGACTGGAACATGTTGCCGATGCCGAGGCAGCCCACCACCATGGCGGCGGCATAGAACATTCCCAGGACACGTCCGGTTCCTGGCAGACCCTTGAGCGCGAGACCGCGCTCGAGGAAATACATGGGGCCGCCACTCACGGATCCGTCATCGTGTGTCTGCCGAAACTTCACCGCCAAGGTGCACTCGGCGAATTTGGTGCTCATCCCGAGCAGGCCAGCGATGATCATCCAGAGCGTCGCCCCAGGCCCCCCGACGGAGATGGCCACGGCAATGCCGGCGATATTGCCAATGCCGACCGTGCCTGAGACGGCCGTTGCCAGTGCCTGGAAGTGGGTCACTTCTCCCGGATGAAGGGGGTCGGCGTACCGCCCACTCACCAGGTGCAGGGCGTGTCTGAACCCGCGGATATTGATGAAGCGTAGATAGAACGTGAAGAACAGTCCTCCGGCAACCAGCCACGCGACGATCAGCGGCAGCTCCAGGCCGGCGACCGGCACGGCGTAGAAGACGAATCGGTAGATGACGTCCGCAAGCGGACGCATGATCTGGTCGATGGTTTGATCGATGCCCACTATCGGTTCTTCCCCACAAGAAAAATGTGCGCAGGGGATTGTCCCCTGGGTAATGCCCAACATGGAGCCGGGAGCGGGCTCGCGCACCCTTGCCCCCGCGCGACTGCGCCAGCAGAAACACGACACGCAATTCTACGCCTCCCGACACAGGTCGGTCTGCGAAGAGGCCTGACCCAGCGCCATCGTAGCGGGGCGAGACAATGGTCGTGAATTGTAACAATCGTCCACTTTCGGTGACGCGTGGTTGCGGACCGACCCGAGCTACTACACGGGCCTCCTCGGCGTCGAAGACCTGGATACAGTTCGTATACACACGCCTCGGGAAAGGTCGACCCGCTCGAGGTGGCCAGTCGGTTCGACGCGGGCGCGACGATCGTCTTCGGGCAACTCCATCGACGAGTGCCCGCCCTCGCCCGATTGTGCGTCGCGATCGGCCAGATCTTCGGTTGCCGCGTCCAGACGAACACCTACTTCACACCACCCCACGCCCAGGGGTTGTGCGCCGGCTCCTCAAGGAGGGGCTGCTTCAGAGGCGGGCTGCCGCTGGTCGTGGTCTGGGTGGTCTCCGGGAGTGGCTTTGACGGCTGGCGGGGAGTTCAAAGCAGCCGTTCGCCATGCGGCGGAGCGTCTTGAGGAGATGAGACCGCGGTTTGAACCCGACCAGGCGGTTGACATTCTGTCGCGACTGCCGCCCATTGAGACGCACCCGTTGACAGCAGCGGATCTCGACCAGATGGTCAGAAACGATCGATTCACTGGACCGATAGAAGGACTGTGGGCGGCGACCGACGAGAGCGAGCTCCGCTTGGGTATTGTCTCTGTCGGTGACGGAGTCGGGTTCGTGGCGGTCGTCTTGGAGTCACCTCGCTCGTTCTGGCAACCGGGCATGGTGAAGGCGCGTTTCAGGACTGCCGCAGACCCGCGCACCTTCTCTGTCGTGTGGAGAGCCGAGAACTGGAACGAATTGACTGGGCTTGCAAGCCTTACAGACAACACACTAACTGTGTCGGTCGGTCGCGAGACGCTCGGTTTCCTCAAGCTCAGCCCTTCGGTGACGGGTGGTTTGCGGACCAACGGTGGTGACCGAGACACAGGTTTCGTGCAGAGGGCAGGCACCGCGTTCATCGTCCACCCAGATGGTCTTTTACTCACCGCGCACCATGTAATTGACGGTGCCACGTCTATTTCTGTGTCGTGCAACGGGGAACCAGCGGTGCTCGCCACGGTCACATCGAGTTCTGTGGCGACCGATCTCGCAATTCTGGAGGCGTCTGGCGAACTCGGCACGGACTCGTTCCTCCGGTTGTCGTCGCAGCGCGTGCCCAGTCTTGGGGATACGGTCTTTACCATTGGCTATCCGACGCCGGATCTCCTCGGTATCGATCCCAAATATACGAATGGCACGGTGAGTGCGCTGTCGGGGTTACGCGGTGATGCGAGCTTCTTGCAGATCAGCGTCCCCATTCAGCCGGGAAACTCTGGTGGCGCGCTCGTCAATGACGACGGCGACGTGATCGGAGTCGTGGTCGCGACCGCCTCCGCTCCTGCGTTTATTCGCGCAACCGACTCCATCCCGCAAAATATCAACTGGGCAGTCAAGACCGCATTTGCCAGCGTGCTCTTCGAGCCGCCACCGACCGACCGCACGCCGGCGGTGGATGCGGACACCACGGTCATCGAGCGCGTGACGGCCGCGACCTGTCTGGTGCGGGTAACCGGTCCAGCGCAGTAGACCAATGCGCCGCGCCTGGGACGCCGCGCACCCGCGTGAGCCGGAAGACCCGCATTGAACCGTTTGCCAGCCAGCAGTAGGATCGGGTCCGACATCACATCGTCGCAACCGAGGTGGTCGATGCCGTATGCCGCCCGGGTCGTTGCTGTTGCAGCCACGGGACGCCCAACTTCCATTCCAGCCCGAATAGGGCACAGGCTAACGACGCACCGAGTCCGAGAACAATACGCATGGGAAGCTCCTCTGGAATAACGTTGGTCGATTCGATGACTGAAGCTTCTTTGACGCACCGTCCGCGACGCCGGCGATGTTTTCAGCGGGCATCGAGCTTGTTAGTCGCGTTACGACTGGTAGCCCAAATCCCGTCTAGTCGTCCAGTCCAGATTTTCTAGTTTGCGTAGTAACGGGCTTTGGTTGCCGGCCGTATCTATCGACTCAGATCGGGACGATGCTCAATCACGACGAACTCCCGATAGCGAATACCACGGCTTCCGTCTTCTTCGATTTGTGCCATCTCCGCCTCGCCGAAGAGTTCGTTCAGGGTCGTGGCAAGGGGGGGCGACTGATCGCGTTCGGCGAGCGTGTTGTAGAACTGGACGGCGGTGTAGACACCGGCTGCTCCTTCCACAAGCGTGCGCCTGATGATCGCCGGACGAAGAAGGGCTGGTCGCCCGCCACGGTGCATCGACTGCTCCGGAACGAGAAATACGTCGGCCGCTGGATCTGGAACCGGACCGAGACGCGGCGAGACCCCAAGACCGGCCGGCGGCGCCAGTTCCCGAAGCCGGAATCCGAGTGGTTCATCACTGAGGACCAGTCCTTGAGAATCGTGCCACAGCCGCTCTGGGAGGGAGCCCAGCGGCGAGCGGCGGCAGTGCGTCGGGTCTGGCCAGGCGGGCGGGGCAAACGCGGCTTCGAAGGGCAGCGGGGAGGCCGGGTGGCTCACTACCCACCGGATCTCCTGTCGGGAGCGATGTGCTGTGCGGCCTGCGGGGCGACGATCGCCAAGGTCAGCGGGAAAAGCGGCGGCTACTACGGGTGTCTCGGCGCAAGAAAGGGGGCTTGCGACAACCACCTCATGGTTCGCAGGACCCTCGTCGAACGCGTCGTGCTGGCCGCCGTGCGTGACCGGCTGGCGGACCAAGAGAATCTCGACTACGTGTTCGGGAAACTTGCCCAGGAGGTGGCGGCGGCCTCGACCGCGACGCCGGAGACGATTCGATTGAAAGAGGCCGAGTTCGATGCGGAGCAGCGGCGGGTTGGCAACTTCGTCGAGTTCGTCGCCGAGGGGCGCGGCAGTCGCGCCCTGGCGGATGCGCTGACAGCCTCAGAAAAGAGGTTGGAGGACTTCCGCCTTGACCTCGATGGGCTCCGCCGGAGTCAACACGAGGTGTTTTCAGCTCCGCCGAGAGAGTGGCTCGCCGAGCGGATGATGACGATGCAGACGGTTCTCGAACGCCGGACCCAGCGGTCGGCGCTGCTGCTGAGAAAGCTGCTCGGACCGATCAGGATGGAGCCAGTCACGCCGGAGATTGGCCGCCCGTATTACCGGGCCCTGTCCGACCTCGACGCGCTGGCGATTGTGGAAATCGACCCGGACTCCCCAGACTCGGAGCCCGGTTCGAATTCTTTGCAATGGTGGAGGCGGCGGGAGTCGAACCCGTGCGAGCGATGCGCCTTAGCCGGTCGTCAACATGCCCGCGGCGATACCGGTCACGGTCTCTCGGAACAGCAGCTCTTCCGCCGCGCTCAATCGCTGACGCGTCAGCACGTCCATCTGAATCAGATTGAGCGGGTGAATCATCGGCGCGCGGTAGTGGATACTCTCGGCGAGCCACGGCCGGTCCGCCAGCAGCGTCTCGCCGGGCGTCAGCTGGGACGCGAGGTCCCGCGCGTCTTCCCATTCCCGCTCCAAGCGTTTCACCAGCGCCGGCGGCGCTCCCCCGAGCGTCGTGACGTAGCGTCGCCAGATGAGGGGCGCCGTCTTGGTCAGTGTGAAGCGAAGCAGACGCAGGTAGCTACGGAGTAGCGGGTCGCGCCGTAACGCTCGCAGTAGGCGTCGGCGCGCGTCCGGGTCGGCGCGCACCGCCCGCCACGCGGTCCCAACGCCCATCCACGCGTGCAGCAGATAGCGCGTCTGGGTCCAACAGAGCACCCAGGGAATGGCCCGCAGCTGCTCGAGCCCGGCGGGGGTGTCGCCAGCGGTTCGCTTCGATGGACGGCTTCCGATATTGAGCGCGCCAAGACGCGCGTAGGGTGTGGCGTGGCGCAGCAGCGTGAGGAAGTCGGGTGAGTCCACCAGTTCGGCATAGGCCCGACCACTCCGCGTCGCCAGGTCCTGCGCGGCCCGGCTTGTGGCCGTAAAGCGAGGCGGTGCGGCCTGGACGGCCGCGATCTGGCCCACCTGGCTGCGAAGAATCTCCGGCGTGGCCAGGGTCCGTTCGATCATCTCCCCTTGCAGGGTTTGCTTGACCACCTTCATGGCGCCGGCCGGCCACGACGCGGCCTGGTCGGCGATGGACCCGCCGCCGCGGCCCACACTTCCGCCGGAGCCATGAAAAAAGAGGACGGCCACCTCGCGTTGTGCGGCCCAGTCTCCAATCCGTTTCATCGCGTCGTGGATCGCCACGCGACTGGCCAGCACACCCATGCGTTTGCTGGTGTCGGAGTAGCCCAGCATGACCTCCAGGGAGCCGTGGTGCCGTATAGACGACAGGACGCTGGCGTTGTCGAGCGCCCGCTCCAAGATGTCCGCAGCCTGGGGGAGCACGTCCGGCATCTCGAAGAGCGGCACGACCGGGATCGCCGAGGTCCCCACGATCTCGCGCACGAGTGCGTGGGCCTCCCACAGGTCCTCGGCGCGACCGGTCATGCTGACGACGCAGCCGCGCACGTACCACTCGAGGCGTCCACCGCGGGCGACGTCACGGAGATAGCCCAACATGGCCGCGATCGTGCTGTCGCGCTGGAAGAGACCTCGCGCTTCTCGAAGCTCTAACGGGACGACCAGGCCGGGGAACTGTTCGAGGAGGAGTCGCAGATCGTCGAGCCGGGGGTGAAGATGTCCATGATGGCGTGTGTACACCTCGGACAGCCGCGACAACGCTTCACGCAGCAGCGACACGCGTCGTCCGTCCCCAATGGTCAGTATGCGCACGCCGTCGAGCGCGGCGCTGAACTGGTCCCATGCGTCAGCGACACGTGGGTCTTTGATGAGGAACACGTCCTGCTCGACAGTCGGTAGCAGGTCGTCCTTCACAAACTCCAGCAGGCGGGCCCGCGACAGATTGCAACTGCGGTCGGTCTCTTCGGGACCGACGCCGGGATGGCCGTCCTTGTCGCCACCGACCCAGGTTCGCAGACGTACGACGTGACCCTTGCGGCGGAGCTGGAGCAGCTCGTTCAGAATCGGATTCGACACCAGGCTGAACAGGTGTGCGGCTTCGTCCTCGACAGTCGGCTTGTGCGCTGGGTGGGTTCCGGTGCGCCAGACCAGGTGCAAGAGGTGTTGCAGGCGGGAGATGTCAGGCTCGTGCTGCCGGTCGAGGCTGTCCAGGACCACGCCCTGGATCCGGTGCATCAATCGTATGTTCGTGGGGGAGCGCGACTCGGTAGGATGCGCCGTCAGCACGAAGATGACATCGGCGTGCGCCGCCGCGTGCGGGTCGACGGACCCAGCCCGCCAGCGTTCGCGCAGCCGGTGCGTGCGATAGGCGTTTTCGCACACGTTCACCAGTTCGAGATACACGGTGTAGGCGCGGGCCACCAGGGTGCGCTCCGCCAGCGATAGTTGGGCGAGGCGCCGGCGTGCGCTGGCGAGCCTCCGCGTCTTGCCTTCCCGCACCGCCACCATGTCGAGGCGCACGGCCTCCACCGCGTCGAATACCTTCTGGCCGTCTGCTCGCGCAATCACCTGCCCGAGCGCGCCTTCCACCGCTCGCACGACGCCGCGGAGCGCCGGCGCCAATTCCTCTGGTTTTCGCGACCGTGTCGCCATGTCGTCGTTACGCGCTTCCTGATGCGGTCTTGGGCGGTGCACGCGGTCCGCGTGCGGTGCTACTGGCGTTCGACGATGGCCTGGTAGGCCATCAGTCGAAACTTGTCCTGGATATCGGAGGTGCCCGGAAAGACCTGGGTCATGAGAATGCCGATGAACTGCTCCTCGGGGTCGACCCAGAAGACCGTATTGAAGAAGCCGCTCCAGTAGTACGCGCCGGCCGAGCCGAGCTCGCCGTCCACCTCCGGGCCGCCGCGGATGGCCACACCCAGTCCGAACCCGGCACTGCCGGGCTGCACAATCGAGCCGGCCGGGGCGTCGCCGATCTGGTTGGTGGTCATCAGGTCGACCGTCATCGGACTGAGGAGCCGCGCGCCGTCCAGTTCACCGCCGTTCAACAGCATCTGGAGGAACCGAGAGTAGTCCTGCGCGGTTGACGAGAGTCCGGCCCCGCCAGAGAAGTTCCGCCGAGGGTGCCCGGTCGAGTAGGTGGACGAGTAGATGAGATGGTCCCCCTCGACGGTGCCCTCCACTTCAACCAGACCTCCGGCGGCCGGCGTGTAGACCGCCGCCATCCGCCCGGCCTGGTCGTCGGGCACGTAGAAGGCGGTGTCGTGCATCCCCAACGGATCGAACACCCGCGTCTGCAGAAACTCGTCGAAGGAGAGTCCGGAGATGACCTCGACCAGTCGTCCGAGGACATCATCCGACAGACCGTAGCTGAAGGCCGCACCCGGCTCATGCAGCAAGGGGAGCCGTCCGAGCGCGGTCACGAGATCCTCGATGGTGCCGTCGTGCTCGGACAACCCGTCCGCGATACCCGCCTCACCATACAGCTCGGCCAGCGCCCGCAATTTCGCGCCGCCGCCGAGGTCGCCAAGAAACCGGTAGCCGATACCTGAGGTGTGCGTGAGCAAATGTCGGATGGTGACGGGCTGCTGGGCCGGGGTCCGGGTGAACGTCGCCCCGTTGTCGGCCGAGCTGAGTACGTCGAGGTTGGCCAGCTCCGGCAGATAGAGGCCCACGGGGTCGTTCAGCTTGAAGTGCCCCTCCTCATAGAGCATGAGCACCGCCACGCTGGTGATCGGTTTTGTCATCGACGCGATCCGAACAATGGTGTCGGGGCGCATCCGCGTGCCGGCATCCTGGTCAGCCATGCCGTAGGCCTGCAGATGCACCTGTCGCCCGCGTCGGGCGATCAGGGTGACGGCGCCGGCGATTGCCTGCTCGTCGATGTAGCCTTGCACGACCGACTCGAGCCGGTCGATCCGTGCCTCTGACAGGCCGGCGGTGGCGGCGGTCGTGCTGGGCAGGCCCTGGGCCCACCCGGTACCGGCGACCAGCGTCGCCAGCAGCAGTCCGATGCGTATGCGTTTCTCCATATGGCTGATGCCCTCCAGTCGGTCTTCACCGATTCTCTCAGGTTTTCTTCCGCCGTGTGCGCGTTGCGCCTGCTCGACGGGCCACCGTGCGGTCCCGCCGGGTGTATAACTGCGGGGAGCCGGCGCGTCTTGGTTCAGGGCGCAGCCGAGTGGAGGGTATTGATGCGGATGACACTGTGCATGACCGCGTTCGTGGTGGCTGTCCTGCCGACGACCGTGCTGGCGCAAGAGAGTTTCGAGCTTGGTCAAGACTCGCAGCGCCGGGCCGGCGTGCCACAGGGCGTCATTACGGCGCTGCGCTGGGAGGACAGTCGCGTCTATCGGAACACCGAGCGGGACTGGTGGATCTACGTGCCGTCGCAGTACGACGGAGAGACCCCAGCGGCGCTGATGGTGTTCCAGGACGGTGGCAACTACCTCAGGGAGGATGGACCCATCCGGGTGCCGGTGGTGTTCGACAACCTAATTCACGCTGGCGAGATGCCGGTCACGATCGGCGTCTTTGTGAATCCTGGTCGTTTCATCGGCGACAGCCCAGACGGCCCGGCACGCAACCGGAGTACCGAGTACGACTCGATGACCGACCAGTATTCACGGTTCTTGCTCGAGGAGATCATCCCCGAGGTGTGCAAGAGCTATCGGATCACCGACGATCGCGAGGGATGGGCCATCGGGGGCATCAGTTCGGGGGGAATCTGTGCCTTCACCGTGGCCTGGCAACGCCCGGATCAGTTCAGCAAGGTCGTCAGTCATGTCGGCAGCTTCACCAACATTCGCGGCGGGCACGTGTATCCGGACCTCGTCAGGCAAAGTGCCCAGAAGCCGATCCGGGTATTCCTGCAGGATGGGTCCAATGATCTCAATATCAGACCTGGCAATTGGTGGCTCGCCAACCAGCAGATGGCTGATTCGCTCGAGTTCGCCGGCTACGACTATCGCAAGGTCTGGGGCGACGGGGGGCACAGCCTGGAACATGGCGGTGCCATCTTCCCCGACACGATGCGCTGGCTGTGGCGCGACTACGGGCCGGGCTCGTGACGAGCGGGAGGATGCGACATGACTAGCAGTATCGACGGTGAGCGTTTCGGTGGGATCGCGAGGGGCGCACGCCAGGTGCGGGCGTCGTGCCTCGTGACCGCCGTTGGTGTCCTCCTGGCCGCTGGGCCGAACGACGCGTCCGCTCAGGATGCGGCGGCCGGGCAGGCGGTGTTTCAACAGTCCTGTGCCGAATGTCACGGGTCACGCCTCCAGGGCGGCGCCCATGGTCCGGCGCTGACAGGCATCGGCTTCACCAGCGTGTGGGGCACGCGAAGCGCCGACGACCTGTTCGAGTTTGTGCGGCGAGAGATGCCGCCGGGCCAGCGTCCGCTCAGCGATGCTGCATATCGAAGCGTCGTGGGGTTCGTGCTGGAGTCGGGTGGTGCCCAGGCGAACCGGCTTTCGGCGCCGCCCGCCGATGCCGAGACGTCAGAACCAGGGGGGAGCACGGTGCGGTTCGGCGACCGCGAGGCCACCGGTCTGACACCGGTGACCGACGCCATGCTGCGGGAGCCGCCCGCTGCCGACTGGCTCACGTGGCGTCGCACGCTGAACAATCACGGCTATAGCCCGCTCGACCAGATCACCCGGGACAACGTTGGCGGGCTCAAGCTGGCGTGGGTGCTGTCGATGCGGAACGGTGTGAACCAGACCACGCCGCTGGTACACGACGGCGTCATGTTTCTGGCGAACCCAGGCAACGTCGTGCAGGCGATCGACGCGGCCAAGGGAGACGTGATCTGGGAATACCAGTACGACGTGCCACCCGATGCGGTGACGGGCGTGGGGGCGACGCGTGGTCTGGCGCTCTACGGCGACAACGTGTATCTGTCGACCTACGACGCCGCGATCGTGGCGCTGGACACGCGCACCGGCGAACAGGTGTGGCGCACCGTGAAGGCGGACTACACGCAGGGGTTCACGCAAACCAGCGCTCCGGTGATCGCGAACGGTGTCGTCGTGAGCGGCATCAACGGCTGTGAACGGTTCACGGACGATGGCTGTTTCATTACCGGCCACGATCCAGCAACCGGGGAAGAGCTGTGGCGCACGTCGACCATTGCGCTGCCGGGCGACCCCAATAGCGGGTCGTGGGGCGACATGCCGCCGCATCTCCGGGGCGGCGGCGATACGTGGATTCCCGGCAGTTATGACCCAGACCTCGACCTGTTTTATATCGGTACGGCACAGGCGAAGCCGTGGGTGGCCGACAGTCGCGGGTTGTCGAACGGGAACGACGCGCTGTATACGAATTCGACGCTAGCCCTGAAACCGTCCACGGGGCAGGTCGAGTGGTACTTCCAGCATGTCCCGGCCGAGACCCTCGACCTGGATAGCGTGTACGAACGGGTCCTGATCGATGTTGACGGTCAACCATTGCTGTTCACCACCGCCAAGGATGGGCTTCTCTGGAAATTGAACCGGCGCACCGGGCAGTTCCTCGACGTGCGCGAGACGGTGTTTCAGGACATCTTCGAGACCATCGACAAACGAACCGGCAGAGTGACCTACCGGCAGGACATCCGAGATGCCAAGGTCGGCGAGACGGTGCAGGCGTGCCCGGGACTGTTTGGCGGCCACAACTGGCAGGCGTCAGCCTACAGCCCCGAGACCGGCGCGTTGGTCATCCCGCTGCAGCAGATGTGCATGACCATGACCGGCCGACCGGTCGATTTGGTGGAGGGCAGCGGCGGGGTGGCCGGCATCCCCTCGCTGCTCCACATGCCCGGCACGAGCGACAACCTGGGCAAGCTCGCCGCCTACGACGTGCGTACGCTCGAGGAACTCTGGAGCCGCGAGCAGCGGGCGTCGTTTCTGACCTCGGCGGTGACCACCGCCGGCGGTGTGGTATTCGTCGGCGACGTCGATCGCTGGTTCCGCGCATTCGATGTTGCGACGGGTGACGTGCTCTGGGAGGTGCGTCTCGGGCACGCCGCGCACGGGTATCCCACCACGTTCGCGGTCGACGGGAAGCAGTACGTCGCCGTGCCTACGGGGCTCGGGCTGTTTCGCAGCGTGGCGAACGTGCTGAGCCCAGAGATTTTCACGGCCGAGACTGGGAACGCGCTGTACGTGTTCGCCCTGCCGGACTAGAGAGACCGCCAGACGGATGTGGCCGCGCGCACGGACGCTAGTGCGTCAACCCGTACATCATGTAGTTCACGCCAATCTGAAACCCGGTATTCTCGGCGTCGATCGGGAAGAAGCCGCGGCCGGCCAGCTGCCAGAACTCAGCCAAATTCGTGTTGTAGTTCACCACCGCCATAAGCCGCCCGTTGGGGTCGTTGTCCTCGAACACGCCGAAGTACTCGGGCGTCAGGCCGCCCAGGTGGTGGTTCATCGGGTTCGGACGGTCGAGTTGGTCAATGCGGAAGAACGTGCTGAAGATGGGATGTGTCTCGTCGAGGGTCATGAGCTGCGCGTCAGGCAGCACGCGCTTCAGTTGTGCCTCGAAGTTGGCCCACTGACCGCCCTCGAAGTCATTGAAGATCACGAACCCGCCCTTGAGCAGGTAGGCGCGCAGCGACGCGGCGTGTTCGTCGGTCATGACCCAGAACCCGGGTTCCCACAACATGGCGATCGGGTGCCTGAACAGTTCGGGGTCGTCGAACGGGAGAATCAGGCTGCCGTCGGTCTGCGCGTCGACCAATGTGAAGTTGCCCAGCACAGACATCAGATTCGCCTCCGCGCCCGGGTATTCGTGCATCCAAAAATTGACGCCCATCCCGACGGGCGGCGCCGCGAAGGTGCCAGTGGTCCAGCGGAGCCGAACAAAGGTGAGGCCCGCGTCATAGGGCACCGCCGGCGTGCCCCACCGGCGCCGGCCCGACTGGGCGGACACGAGGGTGACGCAACAGAGCGTGATGACCAGCAGCGCTCGCAGATACCGACTCATAAGGGTTGACGGGCACACGCCGCGTTCATGATGAATGATGCGTCAGAGACCAGGGCGCTGTCGATGCCCCCGTCATTCCGTTTAAGCTGTGTGGGACCGTCATGTTGGAGCACCCTCGGTGAACACACGTCCCCGCATTGCCCTCGTCCTGTCGGCCGGCGGGCTTCGTGGAGCGGCGCATCTCGGTGTCCTCCGACGTCTGGCCGCCGCCAAGGTCCCGATCGACGTCATGGTTGGGACGAGCGCGGGGGCGATCGTGGCCGGTTACTACGCGGCCGCGGGCCTGACGATCGACCAGTTGCTGGCTGACGCGGACGTCTTCAAGGGACGTCATCTCATCGCCCACAGTCTGTCGCTTCGCCTCCCTGAGTGGCTCAGGCCCCTTGGGCGGCCCTTCGCCGGGATCATCCCGCGTCGCCTCAGTCAGCTCCAGTCTGGACGATTCGATCGCCTGCACCAAGGGGTCTCGGCGATCGGTATCGTCTGTCACGACCTGACGCACGACTGTCCCCGGTACTTCGCCACCGGTGCCCATGGCACGGTTCCGTTATATAACGCGGTGGCCACGAGCGCGTCGATCCCCAACATGTTCCCCACGACGCCGCTGGAGATCGATGGGAAGATGTGTGAATGCACGGACGGAGGCGTGAGCGACGCGCTACCCATTGCGTTCGCGCGAGGACCACTGCTCGGCGCGACCCACGTGATCGCGTCGGACTGCCGGAGCCGGGGTGAGGCGCCAGAGCCGGCCGAGGATCTTGTCTACGTCAGACCTCAGCTCTACGACACCGCGGCGCTCCGTGCTCCACGTGAGTCGCTCTCGAAGGCGGTCGCCGCCGGCGAGAAGGTGGTCACATCGCAGGAACTGGCTCGCATTGCCGCGTGGCACGCGCCTCCGGAGTAGCGCCGCCCTCAAGTGCACGGAAGGCGTCGCACCGCGGTTACCGCTCTCCGTCGAGACCGAACGTGTAGAGCGTATTGCCGACGGTCATCGAGACGAACTGTTGGCCGCCCACCGCGTAGGTCATCGGCTGGGCGTGCACCGGGCCGCCAAGCGAGATGTGCCACAGCGGCGCGCCGGTGCCGGCGTCCAGCGCATAGAAGTAGCCGTCGACACTGGCACTGAAGACAAGGTCGCCCGCCGTGGCGAGCACGCCGGCCCGAGAACGCGGGGTAATCGGGAACTCCCAGGTGATGTCGCCGGTGGTCGGGTCAATAGCCCGGATCGCACTGTGATAGTGCTCGATCGGGAGTGGAGTTTCCGTGCCCCCGCCCGTGAAGTTGTCGCCCTCGTTGTATTCCTGTTCGCGACTGAAGAACAGCGCTTCGCCATCGAAGGCATTGACATACATCAAGCCGGTGCGAGGGCTGAACGCCGGCGACCACCAGTTGGTGGCGCCTCCGGCCATTGGCGACACGAGGGTCCCTTCTTGACTGGGTGAGGTGTCGGGCCGACGGATCGGTCGACCGTTCTCATCGAGTCCCTCCGCCCAGGTTTGTTTCGCGAACGGTTTGCCCAACAAGAACTCGCCGGTCTCGCGGTCGAGCGTGTAGTAGAACCCGTTACGGTTGGCCCAGAGCATCGCCTTCCGGGTCTCACCGTCCAGCTCGATATCCGCCAGCACCGGTACTTGGATGGCGTCCCAGTCATGCACGTCGTGCGGGGTGAACTGGAAGTACCACGACATCTCGCCCGTGTCTCCGTCGAGCGCCAGGACCGAGTCAGCGTACAGATTGTCGCCCTGTCGAACGTCGCCGTTCCAGTCCGGGCCGGGGTTCCCGGTGCCCCAGTACACCAGATTCAGTTCCGGGTCGTAGGACCCGGTGATCCAGGTGGGGGAGCCACCAGTGCGCCAGGAGTCGCCGGCCCAGCTTCGGTTGTCTGGGTGGTCCGGTCCAGGGATGGTGTGGGTGCGCCAGAGACGTTCGCCCGTCTTGGCGTCGTAGGAGTCGAGGAAGCCGCGAATGCCGTACTCGCCACCGGCGATACCGGTCACGACCTGGTCCTTCACGATCAGGGGGGCCGCGGTCTTGCTGTAACCGCTGCGATAGTCGGCGACCTGCCGGCTCCACACCAAACTGCCCGACCGACCGTCGATGGCGACCACGTGGGCGTCCAGCGTGCTCATGTAGAGCATCTCGCCCAGAATCGACACTCCGCGATTGTTGCGTCCACAACAGACCCTGAGGTCGTCTGGTAACGGGTGATCGTAGCGCCAGAACGGACGGCCGGTGACGGCGTCCACGGCCACGACGTTGCTTGGCGACTCGGTGATGAACATGACCCCGTCGACCACGAGCGGGGTGGTTTCGGCGCGGTCGAGCTGCGGAATGTGATGGGCCCACTTCAGTTCGAGCTGGCCGACGTTACTGGTGTCGATCTGGTCGAGCCGGCTGAAGCGCTGGCTGTCGAGCGTGCCGTTGTACATCAACCAGTTGTGCGGTTCGTCGGCCGCGTTGACGAGGCGCTCCCAGGTTACCGGCGAGAACACAGCCGCTCCATCAACCGATCGCGGCTGAGCCGCCACCGGCGGAGCGATGGCGGCGAGTCCGAGTCCGAGTCCGAGTACGGTGAGTGCGACGGCAACGGGGGACACCATCGTGGTCGGGGTCATGGTTCGCTCCGTAGAGAAAAGAGGTACGCCGCCAGATCGTTCCGTTCGTCCTCCGTGAGTGTTTCGGCGTAGCTGGGCATGGTCGAGCGCTGGAGGCGTTCGTAGGTCCAATCGCCGTACTTCGAGAACGCGCGGAGTTGCTCGTCCGAGTCCATGATGCGAAACGTGAACGTGTCCTCGTCCATGCGCAGACCCTCGACGATCTGGCCTCCTGGACCGCTGGCTTTCATGGTCCACCAGCGGGGGCTCACCTCCGTATCGGGTTGCACCAGATCGGTCTGGAGGTCGCCCAAGGCGCGCCGGTCGCCGACCTGCGAAAGATCGGGTCCGAGTCGCTTCCCCTGGCCGTGCACCATGTGACACGACGTGCAGGCACCCTTGCCTGCAAACAGCTGCCGGCCCGCCGCCGCCGAGCCGGTGGGTGTTCCGCCCGCGGTGACGTCGAGTGAACGCAGATACGTCACCAGTTGCCACACCGACTGGTCGTCAGCGTCGGCGCCGAGTCCCAGCATCGAGGTGCTCCGGACGCCGTCCCGAATGACCCGGAACAGTCCCGCGTCGCTATCGGCGTGCCGGAACCGGCCGGTCGTCAGATCTGGACCGGTACTCTCGTTGCCTCCGGCCGCATTCAGGCCGTGGCAGGTCGAACATTGGGCCTGGAACAGACGACGTCCCGTCCGCACGTCGATCCGGCTGGTGTAGGGGTTCTCAGCGTCCTGCGCGGATGAGAGGGTGGGGGCGGCGCCGAGCAGTGCCGTCAGAAGCGCGACCGTCGCCCATGGGGTGAAGACGTTGTTGCCGGTGGTTGGCATGACCAGCCTCCTATTCCGGTAGCGCCAGCGCGACAAATTCACTGGCCATGTCATCCCAGCCGACCGTCGCGATGATGTACTGACGCCCATTAAACATGTATGTCATCGGGGCTCCGCTCGTGCCGCCGGGCAGTTCGGTTTCCCAGACAACCTCGCCGCTCGCCTTGTCGTAGGCGCGGAACATCTTCCCGCCCGGACCGCCGTACCACTGGGGCAGAGCCGACACGCCAGTGTTGCCGCCTTCGCCGAGGAACAGCAGTGACTTGGTGATGAGCAGCGAAGCTCGCCCGGGCTGGCCCAGCCACGGGAGGTCGAGATCCCGGATGGCCGGATGGTCGCGGGGACCCTGTCCGTTGGGCACCTGCCAGACGATGTCGCCCTGGTTGAGGTCGATCGCGGTCAGACGTCCGTAGGGCGGCTTGAACATCGGGAGACCCTGCGGTCCGGGCAGCGCCGTGTATTTCTCTCGCACCAACCGCATGTTGGCTCGCGGGTGCTCGGACGGCACGAGTGCCACCACGTTCTGACTATACGCGGACGGGACGTAGAGGACGCCGGTCTCCGGGTCCACCCCGGCTCCGCTCCAGTTCGCGCCCCCGGTGGTGCCCGGGCTGAAGATGGTGCCCTTCTTGCCGCCCGGCGACGGGTCGAGGACGATCGGTGGGGTGAACATCGGCCCCCACTCGTACTGGTCCAAGAGTGCGATGGCTTCGGCTCGAAGCTCGGGCGTGAAGTCGATCAAGTCGTCGACGCTGACTCCCTGTAGCTCGAAGGCCGGCGGCTTTGTCGGGAAGGGTTGCGTGGGCGCGAGGCGCTCGCCTGGCACGTTCGAGGCCGCGACCGCCCGCTCCTCGATCGGCCAGACCGGCTCGCCAGTGATGCGGTCGAACACATACACGAAGGCCTGCTTGCTGGGTTGGGCCACCGCTTTGATGGTGCGTCCGTCGACCGTGATGTCCAGCAGGATCGCGGAGGAGGCGAAGTCGTAGTCCCAGACGCCGTGATGGATCGCCTGAAAGTGCCACAGGCGTTCTCCGGTGGTGGCGTCAACCGCGACGAGGCTTTCCGCGAAGAGATTGTCTCCTGGTCGATGACCGCCGTAGTAGTCGTTGGTGGGGGTCGAGAGCGGGAGATAGACGATGCCGAGTTCTTCGTCGGCGGTGGGATGCGCCCACAGGTTGGTGTTGCCGCTGTATTCCCACGAGGCGCGGTCGTCCACTGGGTCAGCGCCCCACGTTTCGACGCCGAACTCGTCCTCGAGCGGAATGGTGTGGAAGGTCCACAGAAGTTCGCCCGTCCGCACGTCGAACCCACGGACGTCACCGCGTGGAGATTCCTTGTTGGCGGTGAGCTGCTTCGACGTGATGTCTTCAACGAACGAACCGATGATGATGACGTCTCGCACGATCACCGGGGCCGCGTTCCAGTAGAAATTGGGGAACGCTCGCAGCAGCCCCAGCCGGAGATCGACCTCGCCAGCCTCGCCGAAATCAGGGTCTCGCTCGCCGGTGCTCGCGTCAAGCGAGATGAGCTTCGGACCGAGCGTGGCGATGACCCGGCCGGTGTCGCCGCCGTTCCAGTACGCGACGCCGCGTGTCTGACGCACCCGCTCGTCGTCACTGGGGCCGGTATTCCAGACGACATCGCCAGTGGTCGGGTCGAGCGCCGCGACGGTGCCGAGGCCGGTGCTGACATACAGCAAGCCGCCGGCCATCAGGGGTGTAGTTTGCGAGCCGACCGGACCGCGCGTGGTGACTCCGTTGCGGATCGCGTCGGGAATGACCGGTTGGCGCCAGACAATCTCCAGGCTGTCCACCGTGTCGGCGTTGATCTGGTCGAGCGGCAGATACTTGGTGCCCGCCTGGTCCGCGGCATAGCTGGGCCATTCGACTGTCTGGGCAGTGGCCGCGTCTGGCCCTGTGGACGTCGCGAGTCCAACCACAGCGGCCGCTACCCCGATCACGCCAGTCCTGAACCCCGGATGCAACATCTGAACCCTCCCCTCGAAGTGTGAGGGCAGTCTATCGCACTCATTCGATCGGGATAGCTCCGCGCGCGCAACCCCGCTTACTTGTCGGCGGCGTTGGCGGTCATGACGGAATCGCGCATCTGAGCCGCCAGGTCGCCCAGGGCACCCGGCGAGTGTGGGATCAGAATCGTGTTCGTTTTGGACGCGTCGCCAAGGTCTTTCAGGGTGTCGAAGTACTGGGTCATGAGAATCAAGTTCATGACATCGGCGGCCGATGTGCCTTCGACGGTGCGTTGAAAGTCGTCGACCGATTCGCGGAGCCCGTCGACGATGGCGCGCCGCTGGTCCGCGATGCCTTTGCCCGACAGCGCCTTCGCTTCGGCGTCCGCTTCCGCTGCCTTTACCTGGATGATCTTTTCCGCCTCGCCCTTCTCACTGGCGGCCACCCGCATCCGCTGCGCCGCGTTGATCTCGTTCATGGCGCTTTTCACCATCGCGTCTGGATCGATGTCGGTCACCAGCGTCTTGACGATGCCGTACCCGAAGTCATCCATGACTTGAGAGAGCTCCAGCTTGACCGCGCCCGCGACCTCGTCCTTCTTTTCGAACACGTCGTCCAGTTTCATCTTCGGCACGCGAGCGCGCACCACGTCGAAGACAAACGCTTTGATCTGATTGACCGGGTCGTCCAGACGATAGAACGCGTCGTAGACCTTGTCGGGAAGGACGTTGTACTGAACCGACACCATGACCCGCACGAAGACGTTGTCGAGAGTCTTGGTTTCTACTTCAACGTCCAGTTGCTGGACCCGCAGATTCACGGTGCCCGCCACCTTTTGGACGAAAGGGAGCTTGAAGTGGAGCCCCGACTCGGCAATGGACTCAAAACGGCCCAGACGCTGGACGATGGCGGCCGTTTGCTGCTGTACCACGAAGAAGAACGGGCCAACGGTGGCGGTGAAGCGTTCGCTGGATTTGACCGAGATAGCCATGTGTGTGCCTCCTGGTGAGAATACGCTGGGGGCCGTGACAAATTCGTACCGCGTCCAACCACGAGGCGGGCCGTGCTCGGCGATACAATTACCTCTCTGCAACCGGCAATCGAACCGAGACAAGGAGCCAGGTATATGAGTCGAATCGTAGCCACGGGAGCCGTTATTGCGGTCGGATGGTTGGGGCCGATGTCAGCGTCGAGCCAGACCGCGGTCGAGGCCCCCCGCACGGCATGGAATCGGCCGGACCTCCAGGGGGTCTGGGATTTTCGAACGATTACGCCGATGGAGCGGCCCGAGGCGCTTGGCGACCAGGCGTTTCTGTCGGCCGAAGACGTCGCCGACCTCGAGCAGGACATTGCCGACCGGGACGCACTGCTGGCTGCCAGGCCTGCCCAGCGGACCGTGGCCACGAACAACGTGGACCGCGGCGTCGACGGGGCGCCCGGTGCCTACAACCAGTTCTGGATGGACCGCGGTACGCGGGTCATCGGTACTCGGCGCACGTCACTCGTTGTGGACCCACCCAACGGTCGGATCCCGGCGATGACAGCGGCGGGGGAGCAGCGGCGCGCCGCTGAGCGTGAGTATGTGCGGGACCATCCGGCCGACTCATGGGCCGACCGCAGTATCTACGAGCGGTGCATCCTGGGCTTCAATTCAGGCCCGCCGATCGAGCCGCGTGCGTACAACAACCACATGCAGGTGTTTCAAACGCCTGACCACGTCGTCATTTTCAATGAGATGGTGCATGACGCGCGCATCATCCCGCTCGCACCACGGAACCCGCTACCCGAGCACGTACGTCAGCGTATGGGCGATTCGCGCGGGCGATGGGAGGGAGACACCCTCGTGATCGAGACGTCCAATCTCGACCGTCTGAACTCTTTTACGTGGCGGCAGGGGGCCACCGAGGAGATGCGACTCGTGGAGCGGTTCACACGGCCTGGACGACGGCACACTGCTCTACGAATTTACGGTCGAGGACCCGGCGACCTGGGTGCGGCCCTGGAGCGTCGAGGTGCCGATGGCTCGCTCATCGGATCAAGTATGGGAATTTGCGTGCCACGAAGGCAACTACGGGATGGAGGGCATCTTGTCAGGCCATCGCGCCGATGAACGTGCGACGGGGGCGCGCTAGGAACCACGCACGCCTGGTGCTGCGCGGCCGTCGGTCGGCGGCGCGATGGCCTGACAAGAGACCGAATCGGGCGGGCTGTACCCAGCCGCTATGGCTGGCTCGTTTCGGCGCGCTCAGTGGCTCGGGCGCCGCTCAACATGTTCTGCATGCCGTAGTTGCCCTCGTGGCACGCGTACTCGTACAGCGGTTCGTCGCTGCGGAGCATCGGAAACTGCCCAGAGAACGCCTGCGTCCATGTGTCGGGGTCGTTGACCGTGAACTCGTAGAGGAGTGTGCCGTCGTCCACCCGTGTGAATCGCTCGATCAGCGTCAGATGTTCGGCCGAGCCCCACGACACGAACGATGTATTGAAGCTGCCCGTT
>CALLXD010000058.1 GCA_937766455.1 Vicinamibacterales bacterium
GGCGCCGGCGCCGGCCGCCAAGACGAGCGTGCCTACTACCTGGATCCCGCCGGCCACCAGCACCGTGGCCCCCCATCGCAGTACTTGTGACAACGAGAGTTCGAGACCGACCTCGAACAGCAGGAGCACCACCCCGACTTCGGCGAGCGTGGACACACCGGCGGCGTCCGGCACGAGACGCGCGCCATGCGGACCGATC
Organism: Vicinamibacterales bacterium; assembly: GCA_937766455.1. Classification (GTDB taxonomy): domain Bacteria; phylum Acidobacteriota; class Vicinamibacteria; order Vicinamibacterales; family UBA8438; genus UBA8438. Next base: position 200 of record CALLXD010000058.1, read on the forward strand.
AGCACACCGACCAGCAGAAAGCCGACCAGCGGAGGCACGCGGAGGCGATGGGCCAGCGCCACGACTGGAATCGCCAGCCCAACGATCAGCGCAAGGTCACGTAGGACACTCAGCTCGTGCATGTGCGGACAACCATCTCGAGAACGGCCAGGCGCGATGCGCTACCGGCCGCGGCGGCGACGGAAATACTCGACCTGATACTCGCGGACGTTGCGATTGTGTTCGCGCAGCGTATCGGCGAACACGTGCGACCCGTCGTTGCGACTCACGAAGTAGACGTAGCTGACGTCGGCGGGAGCAAGTGCCGCGCGCAGGTCAGCGGCACCGGGCGCGGCGATCGGCCCGGGCGGGAGACCGGGATAGACATACGTGTTGTAGGGCGAGTCGTGTCTGAGGTTGTCGCGGGTGAGGTTGCCGTCGTAGAGCCCGTCGAGCAACAGCGCGTAGATGACGGTGGGATCGCACTGAAGCGGCATGCGCCGGTCGAGACGGTTGCGGTACACGGCGGACACGATCGGCCGCTCGTCGTCCTGTCCGGTCTCCCGCTGAATCAGTGACGCCAAGGTGACCACTTGCCGCACGGTCATCTCCTGCTCCGCCGCCTGGGCGAGCAACGCGTCGTCGAACGTGCGGCGGAACTGCGCCAGCATCGCCTCGACCAAGTCGTCCGCCGTCGCGCCGCGCGGCAAGGCGTACGTCTCCGGGAACAGGTAGCCCTCCAGGTCGACCGCGGCAGAATCCACATCCTCGATGAGGTCCACGCGCCCACTGGCGGCGAGGAACGCGTCCGCGTCTCCGAACTCAGACCGGCCAAAGACCTCCGCCATCTCCCACCGCGTCAGCCCCTCGGCAAAGGTGACGGTGCGGAGATGAACCTGGCCGCGAGCCAGAACGTCAATGACATCCAGGGCCGAGACAGACTCCGCAAAGCGATATTCGCCGGCCTGAAGCAACCGCTCGCTCCCGCTCCGCCAGAGCGCAATCCGGAAGGTGCGCTGGTCCGCGACGACGCCGGCCTCGACCAGCTGTCGCCCGATACTCACGGTTGAGGTGCCGGACGCGATGTCGACAAAGACTTCCGCGTCCCGGTATCCGCGATACGGCTCGGCCGCTCGCTCGTACACACGTGTGACGGCGTACCCGCCGACAGCACCGACGAGCAGCGCCAACCCCGCAACCACCAGTAGCAGCTTCCTCATGGCGCCCTAGGCCTGTCCGCGATCGGCGGCATCCCGAGGACGTGCGTCGAGATAGTCCTGGAGAAAGACCGCCGCGGCCGCCGCGTCGAGCCGAGCCTTCCGCTTCCGCCAGTCCCGCTCGCCCACGGCCAATCGCTGCTCGGCCTCCACGCTGCTCAAGCGCTCGTCATACAGCGCGACCGGCAGCCCCGTCGCCCCCCTGACCGCCTCAGCGACCTCGCGTACCCAAATAGCTCCCTCGTGGGGTCGACCATCGAGATGACTCGGCAGTCCCACAACGATGCCTGCCACGCCGTCCTCACTCTCCGCTAGTTCGCCAAGGGTCGCGACAAGCCGACTGGCTACCTCCGCCAGCCCCCCTCGGCCGTCGATCGTGCGCCACGGCGTGGCGAGCGTACCTGACACGTCGCTGAGTGCCACGCCGATCCGCCTGCGCCCGAGGTCCAGACCCACAATCCTCATATTTCACGTGCTATCATGCCGTATTCTCGCCGTGTACTCACGCCCTTACCGTCGACCTCGGCCCTTCTCGACAGCGCTGCTGACGGCGCTCGGGTTCGCGGGGCTCATCGGTGTATCGGCCCCCCCCACTCACCGCGCGCCAGGAACCCGAGCCTCGCAGCCAGTCGGCTGACCAGGAGCGGATCGAACGACTGTCGCAGCGCGCGTCGGAACGGGTGCAAGCCCTCCAGGCGGAAGCGGACGAACTCGCCTCACGCCAACGCACCCTGCTCGAAGAGATGCGTCGGCTGGAGCTCGACCGGCAGATCAAGACGACCGAGCGGAACGCCATCGACCAAGAGTTGGCGGAGACCACCGACAGGCTCGGCGAGGCGGCCGATCGTATCGCTCGGCTTGAGCAAGAGGCGGCGGCTGAGCGTCCGTTGGTGGAAGCGCGGCTCGTCGAGCTCTACAAGCAGGGACGAGCGAGCTACGTGCGACTGCTGTTCAGCAGCGACGACCTGACCGGTGTTGGTCGAACGACGCGGATCATCGGGTCGCTGGCGCAACGCGACCGTGTGCGCTTCGATGCCCACCGTCAGACCCTGGCGGACCTCGTCACGTCGCGCGCCACGCTCGAGACCCGTCAGGTCGAAGCGGCATCGCTTCGCGATGCCGCTCGGACGGCCAGACTCTCCGTCGACGGGGCGATCAACGCCCAAACCGCGCTGATCGCCGAGATCGACGCGCGCCGCGACTTGACCGCGCAGTTAGCGGGGCAACTGGAAGCTGCGCGAGCGCGGCTCGACGCGACCGTGGCGGAATTTGGCACCGAGAGCTCGCCGGCGGCACCAGTCGCTCTCCCCATCGGCCCGTTTCGTGGCCAATTGACGCCTCCCGTCTCTGGCGAGGTCACGGTGCCGTACGGTGCCGAGCAGACCACCGAATTCGGCACCAACATCGCCCGCGGCGGGATCGAACTGGCCGCCACGCCAGGCGACTCCGTCTATGCCGTCCACGGTGGCGAAGTCGCCTTCGCAGGTCCGTTCGAAGGACTCGGCACCCTGATCATCATCGACCACGGCGATCAGGCGTTCTCCCTCTATGGGTATCTAGGCGGGCTCGCGGTCCACACCGGCGTGCGGGTCGATGAACGGACCCTCATCGGTAGTACCGGTCTCTCGCCGACGGGAAGCCAGGCGATGTACTTCGAGCTGCGCGTCGACGGTCGTCCCGTCGATCCATTAGAATGGCTTGAGTAATGGAAGGGCTTGGGACTTGATGACAGATCGCACCCGTTTCGTCCTCCTGATGGTCACGGCGCCGATCCTGGCTTACACCTTGGTCGGCGGGCTCTTGGGCCGCGTCGTGGCTCGAGAGGGTACCTACCAGCACCTGCGCGTCTTCGAGGACGTGGTGTCACTCGTCAACAGCAACTACGTTGAAGAGGTCGAGGCAGAGCGCGTGATGCAGGGGGCCCTCTGGGGCCTCGCGGAAGGACTAGACCCGCAAAGCGTCTATCTGACGGCAGAAGAAGCGCGCGCGTACGCTGCGGCCGACGTGCCCGGCGAGGTGGGTATCGGCCTGACGCTGACACGCCAATACTACGTCCAGATCGTGGCGGCGCGAGACGGGTCACCGGCCGCGGCAGCCGGCCTGCGACCCGGAGATTTCCTCAGGACGATTGCTGACGCACCGACGCGGACGATGTCGGCCGTCCGCGCCAGCGCGTTGCTGCGTGGCGCACCCGGGTCCACCGTACGGGTCAGCGTGATTCGAGGGAACGCCGCGGAGCCGATGGATATGGACATCCAACGCAGCGCTGATCGATCGGCCAATGTCACCAGCCGCATCGTGGCCCCGGGCGTGGGCTACCTTCGCATTGCTGAGTTTGACGAGACCACGGCGGACGCCATCGGGTTGGCCGCTGACGAGCTGACGACGCAAGGTGCCACGAAACTCGTCGTCGACCTGCGAAGCACGGCCACTGGTGCATTTGATGCCGGCCTCGCCACCGCCGGACGGTTTACCGATACCCCGACGCTGATCATCCGCGAGACGTCGGCTGGTCAACAGCCGATTGCGCGGCGCGGGGACCCGCCGTCCATCACGGCACCCGTGGCCCTCCTGACGAACCCGGGCACCTCGGGCGCAGCGGAGGTATTCGCCGCCGCGCTCGTGGACGCCGAGCGAGCCGAGACCGTCGGGCTGCGCACCGCGGGCCGCGCCGCAGAGCAGACATTGGTGGACCTCCCTGGGGGCGGCGGTCTCTTGTTGTCATCGAGCCGATATCTGACTGCGTCCGGCGAGTCGATTCATCGCACCGGTGTGGAACCGGCCGTCCCGGTGCAGGAACCGGCGATTGAATTGGGCCAGCCCGCGTCGGACCCAGACGAGGACCCGGTGCTGGACAGCGCCATTGAACATCTCACTGCGACGCCCGCGGTGTAACGCCAACGCCCGCGCAACGGTTCCCCACGCGTTGACGAGGTTTTCGAGAGGTTGATATAGTGCGCGTTTGGGTAACGCGCCACCCACGGATAGACAGAGAGATAGGCGCGTAGCTCAGTCCGGTTAGAGCGCCTGCTTGACACGCAGGAGGTCGGCGGTTCGAGTCCGCCCGTGCCTACCACAACCCCACCGCTGGTCCGGTCACGTCTCACACAGGACGCCCTGGTGCCCGCTCCCCCGCTCGGCGGGAGGCGGTCGATGTGAAGCACGCCGCGCGCGGTCGAACAACGATGAATCAGGTCACCGTAACCCTCCCCGACGGCTCGACGCGGCAACTGCCGACTGGCACACCGGTGCGCCAGGTGGCCGAGGACATCTCGCCTCGTTTGGCTAAAGCGGCCCTGGCGGCCGCGGTCGGTGACCGAGTGGTGGACTTGACACATCCGCTCGACGAAGACGCCGCGGTGCGCATCATTACGAAGGACGCCCCAGAAGCACTGCACCTCTATCGTCACAGCACCGCGCACCTCATGGCGGCCGCGGTCACGGCGTTGTTTCCGGAGGCGCAGTGCGGCATCGGCCCGCCCATCGAAGACGGCTTCTTCTACGACTTCATCGTCGACCGCCCGTTCGTTCCGGCAGACCTTGAGGCCATCGAAGCCAAGATGCGCGAGATCGCCGGAGAGAACCGGCCCTACGAGCGCAAGATGATGTCGAAGGAGGAGGCGAAACAGTATTTCGCCGACCGCGGCGAGCCGCTCAAGGTCCAGCTCATCGAAGAAAAGGGTGGCCCGGTCGTCTCCTGCTACACCATCGACGGCGTGTATATGGACTTCTGCACCGGTCCGCATGTCCCGTCCTCTGGCAACCTGAAAGCGTTCAAGGTACTGCACAGCTCGAACGCGTACTGGAAGGGCGACGCGCAGAACCAGCCGATGCAGCGGATCTACGGCACGGCCTTCTTCAACGACAAGGCACTGAAGCAATACCTGACGAGACTCGAAGAAGCCAAGAAACGAGACCACCGGAAACTGGGTCGCGAACTCGGGCTCTTCACCTTCCACCCGTGGGCGCCTGGCGCCGCATTCTGGCTTGGGCGCGGCACGACCCTCTGGAACCTGCTGGCCGAGTACATGCGGTCGACATTGTTCCCGTCAGGCTACGTCGAGTTGCGGACGCCACTGGTCTACAACAAGAAGCTCTGGGAAACCTCAGGGCACTGGGAGCACTACGCGGAGAACATGCTGCAGCTGGAGTCTGAAGGCGAGACCTTCAGCCTGAAGCCAATGAACTGCCCAGGGCACATGCTCGTATTCGCGAGCGAAGGCCGCAGCTACCGCGACCTCCCACTGCGGTACCACGACCAAAGCGTGCTGCATCGCGACGAGGCCTCCGGCGTACTGGCCGGGCTCACACGCGCGCGCCAATTTTGCCAGGACGACGCGCACTGCTTTGTCACGCCGGATCAGATCAGCGATGAAGTGGAACGCTTGCTGCGCCTGGTCCAACAGGTGTACAAGGACTTCCAGCTTGAATTCGCGGTCGAATTGTCCACCCGACCGGAGACATTCCTCGGTGACACCGAGACCTGGGACCAGGCGGAACGCCAGCTCACGCAGGCGTTGGACGCCGCGGGGCAGTCCTACGTCGTCGCGGAGGGCGAGGGCAATTTCTACGGACCGAAGATCGACTTCCACGTGGTTGACGCCATCGGACGCAACTGGCAGTGCGCAACGATCCAGCTGGACTATCAGCTGCCGCAGCGCTTCGATCTCAAATACATCGGCGCCGACAACGCCGAACATCGTCCGGTCGTCATTCATCGCGCGATCTTTGGCAGCTTCGAACGGTTCATCGCTCTCTTGATTGAACACTACGCGGGGGCGTTCCCGCTGTGGCTCGCACCGGTCCAGGCCATGCTGGTACCCATCGCCGACCGGCACCTCGACTACGCGGAGTCCGTGGCCGCCCGGCTCAGGCAAGAAGGCCTGCGCGTCGAAGTAGATGCCCGGCAGGAGAAAATGGGGTATAAGATCCGCGAAGCGCAACTGCGCAAGATCCCGTATATGCTGGTAACGGGAGACCGCGAGGCGCAAGACAACGCGTTGGCGGTCCGGCACCGCACTGACGGCGACCAGGGTGCACGGTCGGTAGACGATTTTATCGCCGACGCTCGCGCCGAGATTTCGCGCCGCACATAGCGCGCGCGACCGAGAACCTGAACAAAGGGGGGCATTATCGCTTTTGTCCGAAGTCAGCGACGCGAGGTCCGGACTCGCACCAACGAACGGATTCGAGTCCGTGAGATCCGCGTCATCGACGACGAGGGCGAACAGCTGGGGATCATGACGCCTCAGCAGGCCATGGCGATTTCCAGAGAAAAAGGTCTCGACCTGGTGGAAATTTCGCCCACCGCGAGCCCTCCCGTGTGTCGCATCATGGACTATGGGCGATATCACTACCAGGAACAGAAACGCGCCCGCGAAGCGCGCAAGAACCAGAAGTCGATCGAACTCAAGGAAATCAAATTCCGCCCGAAAGTCGATGCCCACGACTACAATTTCAAGCGGAAGCACATCGAGCGGATCGTGTCGGAAGGCGACAAGGTGAAAGCCACCGTGTTCTTCCGCGGGCGTGAGATGGCGCATCCCGATTTCGGACGGCGCATTCTCGAACGGCTGATGGACGACCTCGAAGGGATCGCGGCAGCCGAGACTCGCCCGAGCATGATGGGCAATCAGATGCACATCATTCTGTCTGGCGTCACGAGTGCCAAGAAGTAAACACACATAGGCGACTACGACGCTCCGCGTGAGTCCCGCATCTGGGGCCGCGGGGTTGGACCGACCGGGAAAGATAGTTCGACATGCCCAAGATGAAGACCCACCGCGGGGCCGCCAAACGGTTCAGGCTGACGGCCAGCGGAAAGATCAAACGAAGCAAGTCGTTGCGACGCCATATTTTGACGAGCAAGACGACCAAGCGGAAGCGTGGGCTGCGAAAGTCAGCCCTTATCTCGCCGGCAGACGAGAAGAAGGTTCACCGTCTGCTGCCGAACGGATAGGATCACTGACATGCCTCGAGTTAAACGCGGATCAGTCCGGCGCGCCAAACGTAAGAAGCTGCTGGCGCGCACCAAGGGCTTCTACGCCACCAAGAGCAAGCTGTACCGGGCCGCCAAGCTGGCCGGCGACAAGGCGGCGGAATACGCCTACATCGGTCGACGACTCAAGAAGCGCGATTTTCGGCGCTTGTGGATCGTGCGCATCAACGCGGGCGCACACCAACATGGGTTGAACTACAGCCAGTTCATGAACGGACTGACGGCAGCCGGGATCACTCTGGATCGGAAAAGTCTGGCCAATCTCGCCGCCACCGAGCCCGCCGCGTTCGCGCACCTGGCTACCCAGGCCAAAGATGCCCGATCCGCGGCGGCGGCCTAGCCTCCCGAGGGCGGCTGCCCCACGCAGCCGCCTCACCAGCGCCTCCGGCCGAGACGCCTCGAGCCACCCGGCACGCTGTACCGCGACATGACCGCTCCGACCGCCATCGACACGATCCGCGTGGCCTTTCAGGCCGACCTGGGCGCTGTGGTCACCGCGCAGGACCTCCAGTCTGTCCGCGATCGGTATCTGGGACGAAAGCAGGGTGCCGTCGCGGCCCTCATGAAGTCGATGGCGGGGGCCGCACCAGCCGACCGTCCGGCCCTGGGCAAGGCGGCCAACGTCCTCAAACGCGAGATTGACGCGGCCCTCACTCAGCGGGGCGACACCCTCGACGACACCGCGCGTCCGGTGGGGAGTGTCGACGTCACCCTGCCTGGGCGCGCACTGCCGTTCGGACGACGTCACCCCCTGACCTTGATTCGAGAACAGGTCGAGTCAATCTTTGAGACCATGGGTTTCGAGATCCTGCAGGGCCCGCAGGTGGAGGACGATTACCACAACTTCGAGGCCCTCAACATGCCGCCGGATCACCCGGCGCGTGACATGCAGGACACGTTCTATCTGGAACAACCGATGCCCGGCGGTGGCGAGGGGGCCACGCCACCAGCCACGTTGCTACGCACCCACACGTCCGGCATGCAGATCCGGTACATGGAGTCACATGAGCCGCCGGTGCGCATCATCTCGCCGGGGCTGGTGTATCGACGCGACACCCCCGACCTGACCCACTCCCCGATGTTCATGCAGGTGGAGGGACTCCTGGTTGGCGAGGGCATTACGATGGCCGACCTGAAAGGCACCCTGGTCAGCTTTCTGCAGGCCTTCTTCGATGCCGGCACGCGCGTGATGTTCCGGCCCAGCTTCTTTCCCTACACCGAGCCAAGCGCCGAGGTCTTCATCAGCTGTGTGTTCTGCGAAGGCACCGGCTGCGCGGTCTGCAAGCAGACCGGCTGGCTCGAGATCTTGGGGTGCGGCATGGTGCACCCCGCCGTCTTCGAAGCGGTCGGCTACGACCCCGAACGCTATACCGGCTGGGCGTTCGGTCTCGGTATCGACCGGGTCGCGCTGCTGAAGTACCGCGTCGAGGACATCCGCCTGTTCTACGACAATGACCTCCGGCTTCTGGAGCAGTTTCCCCATTGAGAATCCTGGTGTCCTGGCTCCGCGAGCTCGTCGAGGTCCCGGTGGGCCCCGCCGGTGCGGGCGCGGGCGGTCCGACAGACATTGCCGACCTGGCCGACGCGCTGACCATGCGTGGTTTCGAAGTCGGCGCTGTGGAGCCGTGGCCCACCGCCGACGGTGACCCACCCGACGCCGTCCTCGACCTGGAAATCACCACCAACCGTCCGGACTGTTTGTCGGTCTTCGGCATCGCGCGGGAGGTCGGCGCCATCTACGCGGCCGAACTCCGACCGCCCGAGGTTGAACCGACGGTTGCCTCCGCCGCCGACACGCCGATCTCGATCACGATCACGGACCCGGCACTGTGCCCGCGCTATGTTGGCGCCCTGGCCGACGTCACCGTGGGCCCATCGCCGCGCTGGCTGGCGGCCCGGCTCGAAGCGGCCGACGTACGGCCCATCAACAACATCGTCGACGTGACCAACTACGTCATGTTGGAACTGGGCCACCCGATGCACGCGTTCGACTACGCGACACTCGCGGGCCCGGAAATTCGAGTGCGCCGCGCGGTTGCCGGCGAGCGTATTCGCACGCTGGACGGCATTGAACGCACGCTGCAGCCGGACATGCTGACGATCGCCGACGCCGAACGGCCACAGGCCGTGGCGGGCGTCATGGGAGGCGCTGACTCCGAAGTTGGCGACACGACCCGCACGGTCCTGCTTGAGGCGGCATACTTCAACCCCATCTCCGTACGACGCACGAACAAGCGGCTCGCCCTGTCAACCGACGCCTCGTTTCGGTTCGAGCGCGGCGCAGACGTGTCGGCCCCGATCGCGGCCATCGCCCGTGCGCGCCACCTGCTGGCCGTCATCGGAGCCGGACGCCCACGTGGGGCCGTGGTGGACTGCTTCCCAGGGCCTCCGGACCCGATCGTGGTGCGACTGCGACATCAGCGTATTGGCCACTTGCTGGGCCAAACCGTGGACCCGGCGTTCGTGGCCCCCACCCTGACCCGGCTAGGTTTCGCGCCACGTCTGGAGACGGAGGGCGAGAGTCCCACGTGGCAGGTGACGGTCCCGTCGTTCCGCGTGGATGTCCATCGCGAGGAAGACCTCATCGAAGAGGTGGCGCGACACCACGGATACGAGCGACTGCCGACCACGTTTCCGGCACTGACACGACCGGCTCAGGCCGCGGGCGGCTGGCGCGCACGCGACCAGACGGTGCGACGACTCCTCACCGGATGCGGCTTTTCAGAGGCGATCACCTACGGATTCGTTGAGCGCGAGGCGGCACTTGCGATGCATGTGGAGGCATCGGACCTGGTGGCCTTGAGTAACCCGCTCTCGGAGAAAGGCGCCGTGCTGCGGCCCTCATTGCTCCCGGGGCTGGTTGACTCCCTGATCCACAATCGACGCCGCGAGCGGCAGGACATCCGCCTGTTTGAGCTGGGCAGTCGGTTCCGACAGGGCGCCGGCGAAACGCCGTCGCTCGCTGTGGCGCTCACCGGCGCGGCCATCGCACAGCATTGGACCGGACCGGAGCGCACGGCGGACCTCTTCGACCTGACCGGCGCACTGACACGGCTGGCAGAGGGGTTCGGAGCCCAGGTCGCGTTCGAGGCTGGCACCATGCGCGCGCTGGTCCCCGGCCGCACGGCGCGCATCCAACTGACCTGTGGCGCCCACACCACGGCGGTGGGCTGGGTCGGACAGCTGGACCCGACACTCGCAAGCCGCCGCGGCCTGCCCGGGTCGCGCGACGTCTATGTGGCCGAGCTGGATCTTCGGCCGCTGACGCTGGACGCATTCGGACGGCTCAGGGCCGCCCCGGTGCCTCGCCATCCGTCGGTGGTCCGCGATCTGTCGCTGGAGATCGACGATGCCTTGCCTGCCGCACAGGTTCGTGGCACGATCTGGGCCGCGGCCGGTCCCACCCTCGTCAGTGTGCGGGAAGTGGATCGGTATCAGGGTTCCGGGGTCCCCGCTGGATCTGTCAGCCTGTCCGTGAGGCTGACTTTCCGCGCAGCGGACCGCACCCTCACCGACGCCGAGGTACAGACCGCAACCGATGAGGTCGTGTCAGCACTTGAGCAGGCATACCGCGCAAAGCTGAGATAAAGGAGAGATTCCGCCGCATGGTGAAGTCGACATCGTCCTTGAGCCTGGAACCGATCGACCGACTGGCCGAGAAGGTCCAGACGCTCGTCGGGGTTCTCGAACGCACCCGCGCCGAGCTGACCCACGCATCCGAGGACAACGCGCGCCTCTCGCAGGAGGTCGATGTGCTGCGCACCCGACTCGCCAGCGCCGAAGACCAAGGCGCGCAGGCACACAGCCTGCAGACCGAACGCGACCAGATTCGCGTACGGGTCGCCGAGATGCTGGAACAGCTCGACAGTCTGAGCCTCTAGTGCTGTGGCCGATGAGACGCCCCGCGTCGTCACGGTCGAGATCATGGGGCAGCGCTACCCCATCAAGAGCGCGCTCGACCTCGAGTACATCACCGGCCTCGCCGAGTACGTCGACGAGAAGATTCAGTCCGCGACCGATCACTCCACGGGTGGCGACGCCATCCGGGTCACGGTGCTGGCGGCCCTCAATATCGCCGACGAATATTTCCGCGCCAGAGACACGGACGCCCATCACGAGACCGAGTTGCAGCGACGCACCGGAGCGATCGAACAGATGGTCGATCGCGCGCTCGAGCAGTTCGACTAGCCGCCCGAGGCCGTCTGCGGCCCGGCTTGCCCCGCGCCGAGCTTCGTTCTAAGATGGGTCGACTAGAGCGGTACGGACAGGCAGTCACGCTCTGCCGCGTTGTCGGCTGGCAGTTGGCGGCCATATATATTTAAAAGTTCCCTGCAGTGCTCGTGATGGCCCGGAGAATCGGTTTGAACCAACGCTATATCCATGTGAGCTGCGATGTTTCGTGGTGTGCTAAGCCTCCGCGCGAGGTAGCCTAAAGCGAGACTAGGCGTATCCAGAGCGGCTCCACCTGCTTTCAGCAGGTTCATCCGACCTCCCCACACGGCAACGCGGGGCTTTTCGCCTCCTCCCCTGGCGTCGCCCGTTCGATAGCGTGTCCACCGGTCCACACGCCGTCGTACCGGTGTCACCCGTCGAGGGCTGCCCGCCGAGCGCGGCCATCTGCCGCCGCCCGCCGAGCCCCGGCCACCTCGCCGCGGGTTCCGAAAGGAACACGCATGGACGTTTCTACCGTCGTCGTTCCCGCGTTCGCCGCGTTCGCTGCCGCCGCCACGGTATTCGTGGTCTGGCTCTTTACGCGCCGGAGGCTTGCCGCGCAGACCGTCGGGCAGGCTGAAGCGCAGGCCGCGCGGATAATACGCGACGCCGAGCGCGATACCGCCACGCACACCAAGGAAGCGGAGCTCGCGGCCAAAGAACAGGCCCACGCGCTGCTACAAGCCGCCGAGCGGCAGGCCAGCACGCGACGCGAGGAGCTGGCATCGATCGAGCGTCAGTTCGCGCAGCGCACGCAGGAACTCACCGACCACGACCGGACAGCGACACAGACCGACCTCCAGTTGCGCCAGCGGGAGGACCAGATCGCCGAATTGGAACGCACACTCGCGGCGGACCGTGAACGGTGTGACGCACTCACCCGCGAGCAGCAAGATGCGCTGCAACGCGTGTCCGGCCTGACGGCCGCCGAAGCCAAAGAGCTGGTCATCACACAGATCGAGCAGGACGCGCGCCGCGACGCCGCCAACCTCGTCAAGCGGCTGGAGACGGAGGCCCGCGAGACGGCAGCCGAAAAAGCGAAACAGATCATCACGCAGGCGATTCAGCGCAGCGCGCCCGAGCACGCCATCGAGACCACCGTCTCCGTGGTTGACCTCCCAAGCGACGACCTGAAAGGCCGCATCATCGGCCGCGAAGGCCGCAACATCCGCGCGTTGGAGCAGGCGACCGGTGTCGAGTTGATTGTCGACGACACGCCAGGCGCCATCATTTTGTCGAGCTTCGACCCGTTCCGCCGCGCGATCGCCAAGCAGGCGATCGAACAGTTGGTGGCCGACGGGCGCATTCACCCGGCTCGCATCGAAGAGGTCGTCGAAAAGGTCAAGGCCGAGCTGGACGAGCACGCCACCAAAGCGGGCGAAGCGGCAGCCTTCGACCTCGGGCTGTTCGACATGGACCCGGAGATTCACCGGCTCATGGGCCGCCTCAGGTACCGCACCAGTTACGGGCAGAACGTCTTGAGTCACTCCATCGAGGTCGCGTATGTGGCGGGCATCATGGCCCAGGAATTGGGTCTGGACGCCCACACGACCATTCGCGCCGCGTTCGTGCATGACATCGGCAAGGCGATTGATCGCGACCTGCAGGGCACCCATCTGACGCTGGGCATCGATTTCCTGGAGAAACACGGCGAGAAGAAGGCGGTCGTGGACGCCATGGCGGCGCACCACATGGACATCGACTGGCCGTCGCTCGAGTCGATGCTCGTGCAGGCGGCCGATGCCATCTCAGCCGCGCGCCCGGGGGCTCGACGCGACATCCTCGAGTCGTACATCAAACGGCTCGAAAAACTGGAAGGCATCGCAGATTCGTTCGATGGGGTGTCGAAGGCGTATGCGCTCCAGGCTGGACGCGAGATCCGGATCATGGTCGAAAGCGAAAAGGTCAGCGACGAGGAAGCGGTGTGGCTCTCGAAAGACATCGCCAAACGTGTCGAGCACGAGCTGCAGTACCCCGGCCAGATCAAGGTCACCGTCATTCGCGAAACCCGGGCGGTGGATTACGCCCGCTAGGGAGTTGGACACCGTCGGTGACCTCGGAGAGGCGGCGCTCATCCAGCGTATCCGCGACCGCGTGCCACCCGCGCCAGCCTGGGTGCCGGTGGGCATCGGCGACGACGCCGCTGTCGTCGAACCCCAGCGGGGCACTCTCGACGTGTTCACCACCGACACGCTGGTCGAAGGGATTCACTTCGATCTCGCGTTCATCTCCCCCGCCGACCTCGGTCACAAGACGCTCGCGGTCAATTTGAGCGATCTCGCGGCAATGGGCGCCACGCCGCGCGTCGCGTTGCTCTCCCTGGTCCTGCCGGCGACGATGGCGACGCGCGCCGTCGATGGCGTCGTCGAAGGCATGCTGGCTCTCGCCGACGCGCACAACGTCGCGCTTGTGGGTGGCAACATCACGCGGTCCACTGGCCCGCTGGTGCTGGGCGTCACCGCGGTCGGCTCGGTCCGACGCCGCCGCGTGCTCACCCGGGCGGCCGGACGCCCAGGCGACGAACTCTGGGTCAGCGGGGCGCTGGGCGCCGGGGCGGCTGGGTTGGCCTGTCTGCAGGGGGACCCGCTGGGGCCCGCCGCAGAGGACCACGAGTTGACGGCCTGCGTTGGGCACTACCGCCGGCCAGAGCCCAGGGTCCGCATCGGCGTGTTGCTGGGTCGGAACAAGGCCGCGCGTGCGGCCGTCGATTTGAGTGACGGTCTGGCCGATGGCGTGCGGCAGCTGGCGTCGGCCTCTGGGGTGGGTGCGACGGTGGACGGCTCCGCCGTCCCCATTGCCCCCGGTGCCCGCCGGTGGTTCGCGGCACAGGATCGTGACCCGCTGGAGGCCGCGCTGGCCGGAGGAGACGACTACGAGCTACTGGTGGCCGTGCCCCGCGCGCACCGGCGACGGTTCGCGGCGATTCGTAAACTGACCCGCGGCGTGCCGTTCACCCGCATCGGCGAGCTCACCAAGACACTGGAGCTGGTGCTCCGAACCACCTCCGGGGACAAGCAGATGCCTTCCGGTTACGAGCACTTCAAGCAGGCGTGACCAGCCCGCCCGAACCCGCGTCGACGGCTCGGCGCGGGCTCACACGTGGCTTGTCCCGGCAACTGATCGCAAGGCCGACGACAACCTTGGTCCTGGCGCTGCGACTTGACCACCGTCTGGCCCGGAACCATACCGCGTCCATCGACGTGAACAGATGAGCTTCCCGATAGCCCAGCGCTCGCCGCTTTTTTCGCTGTGGTCGCTGCCACAGCCTGTCTTCGTCTTCGGCTGCACCATCCTGACCGCCAGCGCCTTCACTGCCCGCTGGATGGATCCCGAACTGCTTGTCTCGATTTTCGTCTTGGGGTCAATCCCGTTGCTGCTCGTGCTGGAGCGGTTCATGCCCCGGAGGCAGGATTGGCTGCTCAATTGGCGCGACCTGGCCGAGGACGCCTTCTGGGTGCTCGCGACCTTTTTCATTTGGGTCCCTATTTACGACGAGCGCTATGACACGCCCATGTCGACTGCGAGAGATGGACCCCATCGGTTGGACAGAGATTGATTTCTGTTAGGTGAGGTCTTCTGCAACTAAAGTCTCGAAAGAGCGAGGCGCAGAAGATGACCCGTAGGAAGCGACGTAATCATGGCTCGGCTTTCAAAGCGAAGGTCGCGTTGGCGGCAGTGAAGGGCGAGCGTACCCTGGCGGAGTTGGCCGAGCAGTTCGACGTTCACCCCAATCAGATCCAGGACTGGAAGAAGCGCTTGGTTGAAGGCGCGGAGGATGTGTTCGGAGGCAACGCCGTCGAAGCGCAGCATAACGAACAGGAGGTAGAGAAACTCCACGCGAAGATCGGTCAGCTGGCGATGGAGAACGATTTTTTGTCCAAGGTGCTCGGGCGCGACCGATGAACGAGCGCCGGGCCAAGATTCACATTGTTCATGAACTGCCCAGGACACGGCGTTGCGAGTTGCTCGATGTGGCCCGCTCGAGCGCGTACTACCAGCCCGAGTTGGTCGCGGCGCAGGACTTGGCGCTGATGCGACTCATCGATGAGATCCACCTGCAATACCCGTTTTACGGCAGCCGGCGCTTGCGCAACGAATTGGAAGATCGCGGCCACACGGTCAACAGAAAGCGTATTCAGCGACTGATGCGGAAGATGGACCTGACGGCACTGTATCCGCGGCGGCGAACGAGTCAGCCGGGCAAGGGGCACAAAGTTTATCCGTACCTGCTGCGGCACTTGAGCATCGAGCGGGCCAACCAGGTCTGGGCGACTGATATTACATACTGCCCGATGGCCAAGGGTTTCATGTGCCTGATCGCCATTATCGATTGGCATTCGCGCCGGGTGCTTTCTTGGCGGGTGGCGAACACTCTGGATACGAGCTTCTGCGTCGAGGCCCTCGAAGAGGCCCTGCAGCGCTTCGGAACGCCCGAGATCTTCAACACCGATCAGGGCGCACAGTTCACCTCCGAGGCGTTCACCGACGTGCTCAAAGACAAGGGCGTGGCGATCAGCATGGACGGCAAGGGACGATGGGTCGACAACGTGTTCGTCGAGAGGCTGTGGCGCAGTGTGCAGTACGAAGACCTGTATCTGCGAGCCTACGAAACACCCGCTGAGCTGCGCAGGGGCTTGGGCCAGTACTTTGAGTTCTACAACAGCAGGCGCCGTCACAGCGCGCTGGACCGACGCACCCCGGATGCGGTGTACTACGAACCGGTCCACGCCAACTTGGCGGCCTGAAACCCGAGGAAGATTTCACTTAACGCACTGTCCAGTTTCCGGGGTCCATTTCTGCGTTCACTGCGCTCCGTCAGGTGTCCGGCTTCCCGTATCGCCTCGAGGCGGAGACGATCACCGGCCTGCTCGTGGCGGCGATGGTGGGTATCTTCGCCATCGAGCTCATCGGCTACTGGGCGCACCGGGTCCAACACCGGTTCATGTTTCTGTGGCGCATCCACGCAACCCATCACCACATATCCAAGATGAGCGCCGCCAGGGCCGAACGCACCCATCCGCTGGAATTTCTGGGGCTCAATCTGGGATCGGCGGTCGCGCTGGCCTTCTTGGGTGCCAGTGCCGAGGTGGTGGGCGTTGTGCTCGTGTTCAGGTTGACGACTGCGCACGTATGCCACTGCAACTTGCCACTCGTGTCCGGCGTCTTCGGCTGGTTCTTCAACACCGCCGAATGGCACCAGCTGCATCATTTCTGCGACTACAACGAGAGCAACACCAACTACGGATGCACGATCATCTTCTGGGACAGGGTCTTCGGTACGTTTTCCAGCAAGAACAGTATCGAGCGCGTGGGGAACGGCACGGGCCGTCGCCTGTCGTTGCTGACGCAGCTGACCATTCCATTCCGGTCGAACGACGTCCTGCGCAACCTGTGATCCCGAGAGCGATGCTGGCTGTGCGTTATCTGTTCGCGCTTGCAGCCGCCGTCGGCTTCGCAACGAGTTGCGGTGATTCGAATCCTGCCGAATCGCGCCTCCCTGGCGGTGACCATCTCAGTGTCGCGGAGACGTTTATCGACAGGTTCTATGCGTTCGACTCGGCGGAGCTCAATGCGATGCTGGGACAGGCGGCGGACTCGATCCCATCCATCAGCTTTTACCAGGGCAGGGCGGAAGGGGGTCACTATCAGGTCGTGCAGAGGCAGCCTTGTGCAGTCACGGAACCTCAGCGTGTCAGCTGTGCCATCACCGTTCAGGATGACCTCATGCTTGCGCTCGGCATCGACTTTAATGTGACCGATACGTTTGAGTTGTCTTTCGCCGAGGGAGCAATCGCCTCCGTGGAAACAAGCTCGAATGATCTCCAGGTGTTCTGGGATGCGCGAGAATGGGTCAATGAAGCGCACCCGGAGTTAATCCGGATTCCATGCCGAGGCATGTTTGACGGCGGCCCAACACCCGGGGCGTGTATTCGCGCGATGGTCGAGGGATACGCAAAATTTGCAGCAAGTACT
>CALLXD010000059.1 GCA_937766455.1 Vicinamibacterales bacterium
CGCGAACACCGCGAGCCCGAGCAGAAGAAAGGTCGCGAGCGGGGTGAGACCACGGAGTGATGGCATCGGCGTCTACCGGCGTCTACCTACGCAACGGCCAGATTATGCCACCGTGCGGCCGTTCCGACGCGTCAGGCGGGCGTCGAGGCGTCGATGTGGGCGCCCGCGATCAGCGCACGCAATCGGTCGGGGTCGGTCGCCGTCGTCTTGCACATGAACCCGCTCTTGTGTGCGAAGTGCACGTCGGGCTCGTCTTGCACGCGCGAGAAGTCGAAACGCGGATGGTCTTCGTACCGCCCGATGCCGTATCCGTGGCCACGTCGGTCGGGGTACACGAGGACCTGAATGACATCGCCGAGGCCTTCGGATCGGATGTAGTTCGCCACCGCCGTGCTCGGCTCGTCACTCCCCGGATCGGTGCGCGGTAAGAAGAGCGCTTCGATGGTCTCAGCCGCGTGAGGAATCGACCACCGCTCGACGTGGGCGGCCGCGAATGCAATTCGCTCTCTGGCCATGTGCAGGTGCGCCAACAGATCGTCGCCTACCATCCGCATGACCTCGTACAGCGTCTCGCCCGGCTGATGCGACGGTGACTGGGCAAACCGCCGAAGCAGCGTCATGTCGATGGGCGAGTTGAGCTGCGAGATCGCTTTGCGCGGGACACCCAGCCATTCGGCCGTTTTCTTGGGGCCGCGGCTGTCGAACCACTCGGCGACCTCGAGCCAGTCGCAGAAGTGACGCGCGTCCTCGTAGAGACCGAAATGTTGGAGCACGAGGCTCAGCGCGCAGATGGGCGGGTGGTCGCTGGCGGCACGGGGCGACGCTGGCGCGCAGTTCGGGGTCGGGTACAGCTACTGGGTGGGCCAGCGGGGCCTCCACGAGGACGCCGAGGCCGGCCGCTGGTTTCGCCTGGCGGCTGACCAGGGGCACGCCGACGCGCAGTTCTACCTCGGGGTCAGGGGGTCGCTGGTTCGAATCCAGTCATCCCGACCATATTTCATAGGGTATTACGACAGGTTCCTCCCCCAGAGGAGCCTGTTTTTGTGTTTACGGTGCCGCATAGGTGCCGCCGCGACACGCCCTAGGCCCCCCTGTGCCAATGTCGGGGACACGCGCAACACCCCCAGGGGCGCGGTCCTGTCGCGCTCGCCCTGGGATCTCCGGGTGTCCGATTGGGCTGTGCGACGTGGGCGGCCTGACCGCCTGTCGGCTGCTGGACTCGTCAGCGGACCTGCACGACGTGCGGGACTGTCTCGGTCACGCCCACATCACGACGACCTCACGGTACGGCCGGTGCGTCTGGCACAGGCGCTGGAGCGGATGGAGGCGGCAATTGAGACCGTCGTCGACGCGGATGACCAGCCGCACCTTGCTGGGGTGCGCTGACAGCGCATTGAACCTCCTACCCGCTAGCGGTAGGATCGTCTTCTACATCGCATTATCTAGAGGAGCGCCGCATGAAGCCACTCGTTGCTGCCGTCACCGTCTTGACCGCGCTCGCCATTGGTGCGCCGGTGCAGGCGCAGACGCCGGAGGCGCTCGTCAAGTGCGCCAAAGTCGAGAACGACATCGCGGGCCTTGACTGTTACGACGCATTGGCGGCATCCGTCGAGGCCATAGAGCCGAGAGCATCGGACGTCAGGTCTTCCCCAGTTTCAGCGGGGGGACCATTCGGAATCTCGATGGGGCTGAGCAAGGCCAATGTGGAGTCTGTTGTGAGTGCGGCGCTAACAGCACTGGAAGGCCAACCGCACCTCTTCTCTACGACGGCACCTCCGCGAACGCATCCAGGTTTCGAAAATTACGTACTGAAGATATTACCAAAAGCTGGCGTATGTCTGGTTCGTGCGATAGGGCTTAACATTCGGTCAAGTAGTCACGGAGTCGAAGTGCGTAATGCCTTCGAAGACATGGCAACGTCCATTGCTGATACGTATGGGGAGTATGGGGAGCGCGATTTCGTGCGCCCCGGTAGCTATTGGGATGAGCCGGAATATTGGATGATGGCGTTGCGCAAAAACGAGAGGGCCCTTCAAGCAGTATGGAGCCAAGAGGAAGGCTCGACCCTGTCGAATGGGATTTCGTCTATCATCCTCGGGACTTCTGCCCGGAGTGGTAGCGAGGGCTACCTGCAGCTCCAATACCAGTTTGAGAACAGCGAACTGTGTGATTCGGAAGAGAAGCAACTACAATGAGGGATTTTTTAGTTAGATCTAGAACCACGGCATCTGGCCGTGCGACCCCACGGTAGAGAAACCGTTCTCGCTGTGAGAGCGGCTCCCGAACAGATTGGCCAGTGACGATGACCTCGCAGCAGCTAACGACGACAAATCGTTACCTGCGGGATACGCTTGACCGGCCCCCTGCGGCCGTTCCACCGAGCCCAGGGCGTCACCCGGTAGGCATTCTGTTGTGCCCGTTTTTGTGCCCACTCTCGTCAGGCGGGTGCCGCCCTGAATGCTTCGGGGTTTGAAGTAGAAACCTTGATTGAAGACTGAACGAGCGATGTAGTCACACTCGTTGTGCAGCGACAGCCCAGAGGAGCCTGTTTTTGTGTTTAAGGTGCCACAAAGGAGATAGCGTATGCCTACTCCTTCGGCCCCGAAAGAACACGTACTCGAAACTGAACAGGTTGCAACTGTAGAGATGGACCATCGACGAGTGGTCCACTTCTGATGTAGAACCGGCCTGCGCCTGTGTGGAGGTAAAAGTTGCACACGCGGTACAGATAGTATGAGCCCCCGTATTGCTTCGAGAATTCAACTTCGTTCACTGACGCAAAAAAAGTCATCGCCGCGTCGCCGGACGTTGCCTTAACCTCAATGTAGCGGTCGGCTCCGTCTAGCTCGAACGACGCCACATCATAACCAGCCCCATCGCCATCAATTTCAGCAACGTGCCGAACGTCAGCCGAGAGATCTGGACGCCCACCTTCTCGGAGTCGCCGCTGCTCCCATTCAACGACGGCTCGTTCACCCCTGAGGCCGAGCGCGCGATTCTTGGCGTCCTGTGCTCCTCGATTCCGTGAGCGTCGAGCTCGAGATTCGTTCGTGCCCCTGCCAAGTCTGTGGGTGATGTTTGGAGGCGGAATCTCTATCAGTCCCGAGGACGGAGTCGTCTCTGATAGGGTCGGAATGAGACTCATCCTGAGCCGGAAAGGCTTCGACTCATCATCGGCCTTCGGTGGGTGTGCGAGTCCGATCCTTCCGGACGGACAGATGATTTCGCTGCCGATTCCGCATTCAGAAGCTTGGGTTGCTTACAGCGGGGTGCAGCCTCGTGGACTCGACATCGCCCACATCGTCGCGGACCTCACTCGGAAACGCGTGACTGGAGATGCACTCGCTCACCTCGACCCCGATTTGGAGCGTACAGCGCGCAGCCGACAACCCGGCTGGACGCCTGCGTTCGGCCAAGTCAGCGCCGCGCAGAGTCATCTGGAAAACAATGGCGTGGGCACCGATGATCTCTTCTTGTTCTTTGGTAGCTAGCCAGCACGCTCAGCGCTCTTCAGCGCGCGCACCAAGGAGGATGCCGGTCATGCCGTAATTCCCCTCGTGGCACGCGTACTCGAAGATCGAGATCTTGTCGGCGACACGCGTCATCGGCTTCGTGACGGTCCAGGGTTTCGTAAAGGTGTGAGGATCGGTAATCGTGAACTGGTAATCGATCGTGTCCTCGTCCACCCGCGTGAAACGTTCGGTCAGGTGCAGGTTGTCTCGCGCCCCTCGGAAGTTCGTTTTGGGGCTGAAATTTGTCGTCTCGACCACCAACGTGTTGCCTTCCCAGTGCCCACGGGAATCACCCATCCACAGACGGATCGACTCATTCGCGTGCGGATGTCGATCCAGCGGAATGATCCGTGCTTCGTGGATCAACTCCTGAAACACCACGACGTAGCCTGGATTCTGAAAAATCTGGTAGTTGCTACTGTACCAACTCCCGATACCATTCCACCCACGCGAGATACAGCGCGTCCAGTTACTGAGGTCCGAGTAGGTGTCGGGTGAGTCGGACGGTCCCCGCGTGCTCCGCTCCGCATCAATCCTCGCCTGGCCTTCCGGCGTCAACGGCGGAATTCTTCCGTCTGGCGGATCGATAATCAGCGATGTGCGTGGAACGGCGTTGCCAAAGTCGCGCCAGAACGCGTTGTATGTACCAGGGTTCCCCTCTTGGGGCGCGTCGTCATATCTCGCTCGATTCGCCGCCTCCAAGCTTGCCGCTTCCTCCAATGTCAGCGTGTCGCTCCCGGACAGCGGCCCCTCCAGCGGCCGTTCCAGCGGTATCGATGTCTGGCTATTCCATTGCGCCTGCAGATCCGGATCCCCCCACGACGTCAGGGGTGCGGTCCAGCCGCCCGCGCTGGCCGACTGAACCTGACCATCCGCGGGGGCGGCAGTCGAGAACGCCACAAGCGCGCTCACGGTCAACAGCGCCGCGCAACACCGACGACTGTCCCTAGCTCTCATATGGCACCCCATGACCGGTCAGCATCTCGAACAACACCACGCCGAAGGACCAGACGTCAGATCGTTTGTCTACTGCTGAGCCACTGGCCGCCTCCCGCTGGAAACGGGCCAGGCGATCAGGATCATCCGCGAAGGTGTCCGGCAGAATCTTCAGCGCGACCTGACGGTTGAGCTGGGTATCGGTGGCTTGCCACACCTGTCCCATGCCCCCCTCGCCTATGAGGGAGCCGACGTTGTAGTGCCCGAGGCGGGTGCCGGGACTCAGTGCCATGGATGATCTGTTGGACAGTCAGATTATAGCTGGGCGGCGCGGCCAGATCAGACCCGGCACTGTAACCAAACTGTAACCATCAGGGCGTAACGGGACGAAAACCACGGCACCGGACGTAACGCGCCGGTTGGCCGGAAACGATCGGATTTGTTGAAAAATCGCCTGTTTTCAGGCCGCAGGAGATAACCGGTCGGATTTCTGCAAAACCTCCATCCCCGGTTCAAATCCGGGCGGCGCCTCCATTCTCTTCATCAACAACGAAGCCCGAACTGACCGAGGGGTCCTCGGTCGGTAGCCCTATCCGGCGACCCTTTCATCCAGTCGACGGATCGTCTTGGCGAGGTCTTTCGGTTTGGCGCCAATGGCGAAGAGGGAACGCACCAGGAGGTCCACGGAGACAGAGGTATCGCCGGCTTCCATTTTGGCAACTCGCGACTGACTGGACTTGAGGCGGCGTGCGAGCTCGACTTGAGACAAACCTCGCCGCTTCCGCCAATTCCGGAGGCTGTGGCTCAGTGCCAGCCGTAACTCGACGAGGGCGCGTTCGGCGTCAGAGAGTTGCAGGAAGTCCTGTGCCGAGCCGATGGACCAACCGGCAGCCTCCAGCTTGGCTCGCTTGCTTGTCTTCATGGTGGATCCTCGATCACTCCAGTGAGTCATACTGACTCAGCCGACGCTTGCAGTTGTCGACCACGTTCTTCGGTGTCCGTGCTGTCTTTTTACCGAACACGTCTAGAATCACAATCGCGTGACGATCGATCCGATAGATGATCCGCCAGGTCGCCAGAGCATCGTTGACCCTGAGCTCGTGACATCGAGCCCCGATCACTGGCATCGGTCGCGAGTGCGGCAGTCCGAGCGATACCCCAAGCTGCAACTGTCTGAGAAGCACGCCAGCCTCAAGCCGGGCGTCCTTCGAGAACGGGGGAGTCTTGATCTCGCCCCGGAGCCACACGAGTGGTTTCTCCCGTTCCGGCATCCAAAACGATGATATGTCATATGTGACATACCATCAAGCGCTAGGGTGATCCCGTTTTTGATCCCGTTGGGAGCGCACTGCTGCAGATTCCTGCCTACGTCTGCGTACAACGGGCCATACGGCATGTGACTGAGATCGCTCGTTTTGCGCCTGTTTTCGCAGGAGCGTGATCTGCGGGCGGCCCGACTGCAAAACCTCCATCCCCGGTTCAAATCCGGGCGGCGCCTCCAACCTCTGTACCAATCCCGTCTGGACGGGCACGGAGCACTCCAACATTCTGTCGGCTGTTTCAGCGCCGGTCTCGTACACGATTCTGGAACTCCTCGAACTGCTCGAGGTGGTCTTCTTGCGCGCTCCACTGTCGGATTTTTCTGAGATTGACCTTCTGGCGACGAGCGATGTGAACCGCCACCTCGAGACTCTGCCGGTCGTTCCAGTGGTAGAAAGCCGCGAGGCGGTCGCGGCACGAGTCGGTCGCCGACAACAGGTTCGCTCTGCCGGCATTGCCGCGAAGCGTCGTCGGGCGAATCTTGTAGTCCCCCCCGACGGCCAGCGGTCCCCGCGGAAACTCTACCCAGAACCGGGTATCGGGGTGAAGATAGCGATCTCCGCTTCGGTTGAAGCCGATGTCGCCAAGCGCGATGTCCAACATCGGCTGAGTCGTCTGGTGCGTCACCACGAAATCGAGGTCAAGCGACGTATATTCGCCCGCGGAGTGAATCGAGGCGCAGGCTCCGCCCGTCAAGACGGCCTTGACGCCGTGCCGGTCCAGAGCTGCCCCTACTGTGAGAGCGACCTCCTGGAGGGTCGACTGCTTGGTGATTGTCACAGGGGCTTTCCGGTTCGACGCGGTCGACGACGGAGCGTTGTGACGGCGCGCTGGAGCTCGGTATCGGCGTCGGCAAGCTTTGCGAGGTACGCCGCTAGCTCACGCTTGGCGAGGTAGGACGGATTTAGCGTGATGAGCCGGGTTCGGCCAACCGCCCTGCCGGCAACGAGGCCATCGAGCTCGAGACCCCGAAGGGCTCTCTGGACCGGGGCCAACGCGACGCCGAGAAGGCGACTGAGCTCTCGCGCATAGCTGCTCCCGAGCAGCCTGATCGCAAGGAGAGTTCGAGTTCGCGTTTGTCCGCCGAAGGGACTTGATGAGACACCCATAAGGTGTCATGTGACACCAATTAGGTGTCAGTGTCAATATCTGCTCGGTCCAGCACGTGCTCTTCGAGCTTTTCCGCCGAGCGAGCATGGGCCAGCGTGCGGCGAGATCGATCGCGCCTAGCTGTCGGTTGCGAAATCCGCCGCTAGGAGCGTCGGCGCGCTCTTCCCCTTGCGGGCAAGCAGCCGATTCCGCTCGCTCTCGGCCCGGTCCACAATTGCCGCCTTGAAGTGTGCGCCGAGCTCCTTCTCGTCCTCATACTCGACAGGCTCGAGCACCCAGTCGAACTGGTTGTAGAGGTCGCGGAACATCGCGAACGGTCTCTGGCCGCGCTGGATGATGGGCACGAACGGAATCTGGTAGCTGCGAACGACCGCCTCGAG
Organism: Vicinamibacterales bacterium; assembly: GCA_937766455.1. Lineage (GTDB taxonomy): Bacteria > Acidobacteriota > Vicinamibacteria > Vicinamibacterales > UBA8438 > UBA8438. Next base: position 7,259 of record CALLXD010000059.1, read on the forward strand.
CTCAAGTGGCACCGACTTCGGGTCGGTGAGGTCGACGATCACGAAACGGGAGAGACCCGCCAGAATCCGCACTGTCTCGGTCCAATCGCGGTCCTCCGGCCTGGGGAAATCGAAAATCACGGGAAGGCGGGCGTGCGCCAGAAGCCGCTCGCGAACGACGCCGAGGACACGTTGGCGCGCGTCGGGGGTGAATCGCCCCAGAACCAGGACGGCCGCATCCGAAACGCCGGTGAAGACGTCGCTGATCTTGGCGTTGTCACGGATCATGAAGATGAGCTGGGCGACCCGCAGATTGTTGACCCGCACCTGTGCCTCGCCGGAGGTGATGATCAAGTTCTCTTGGACCGTGCGCTTGACGACCACTTCCCAGGCGGAGGCGCTATACACGCGGGCTCCGCTCAGATCGGCGTAGGAGAGATCCGCTCTGGTGAGCTGAGCGGCCGTCAGATCGGCGCCTTGGAGCTGCGCCCCCTGGAATTGGGCCTCGAAGAAGAGACCGGCCATCATACCGGCGTCGCGCAAGACGGCAAGCCGAAACTGAGCGCTGGCGGCCCGGCACATCGTGAGGCTCGCGCGCGACAGGTCTGCCCGATCGAAGGTGGTCTTCATCAGAGAGGCCTGTATCAGGTTGGCCTCACGCAGACAGGCACGGCTCAGATCGGCGCGGTCCAGATTGGCTCGGGCCAGACACGCTTTCGTGAGATTCGCACCCGCGAGATTCGCCTCCTCGAGATTCGCCCCCGCCAGGTCCGCCTTGGAGAGGTCTAGCCGTTGTTCGTGATGCGCGGCTCGCCATGCATTCCACGTTTCCACGCCAGATCTGAGGATTTTCAGCTGTTCAGGATTCGCCATCGCCGTCCCGAGGATACGTGAGTCTTGAGACGTTTGGTCGCGCTGGAGATTCTAGGTGGCGCCCTACGCAGCAGCTCGTGCAACATCCCGGAGCCAGCCTGGTCGAGTCACGATAGCAACATCGTCATATGATGCCTGGGTTTCGAAAGAAAACTGACTATGCCACTTAGTGATGAAATCCACGATCTTCCGTTGCGGTGGTTTGGCTTGCGGAGCATTCCGGGAATCCCGATCGAGCTCGATGACCTGGCGGAAACGGTGGTGAAACTACTGAAGCGCGATCTGGAGATGAAACCGGTCCAAGCCGGACTGACCAACACCTATTCGATCGACGGCACCACCGCGACTGCCCGCGAATTCCTCTTCGGAGACACCTCGAAAGTCGTCTCGCAACGGCACGTATGAGCAAGCGAAACCGAACTTTCCCGAATGGCAAAGCACGCTGATCGACTCAGATTCCGCGACGAAGAAATTTTGGCCAACCGTCGTCGAATACGGCCTCGCCTTTAACCTGTTGATGGTCCAAAAGGTCAACGGGAGCGTCATCGAGGCGGTGAAAGCTCAGTTTGGCGAAGCCTCGCACGGATCATGGGACGAGTCGATCGCCGCCGGAAAATTGTATGTCATCGATGTGAGTATCTTTTCGCAGTTCGAGTCTGATTCCGTCGATGGATGCGCTCGGTTCACACCGGGAACGGTCACGCTGCTACCGCAAGATACCGTCACGAAGAACCTGCTCCCGATTGCTGAGATTGCGGCTCCAAGAGCTGACGAATCGCGTGGTCCTTATCCACGTTGTTGAACATGGTCATCTGCTTGGCGAGACATGGCATCAACGAAGCCGACTGATGGTGAGGTTCTATGACATTTTCGTCTTTACGCCGCCTTACGAATCCTTTATTCCCGCGGACGGTGTAGACACGGCATTGTTCTTTCCTGGCGGTCTGGACGAGCCGCGGAATCAGGGACTCGTGAAATTTCGACATGCGGTGATCAAGCTGGCGCAGAGATTCCAACCAGATCGAATCCAGACTGAGCAATGGCCGCTGAGCATCGAAACGTGAGCCGCGGCCGTTCCGACGCGTCAGACGGGGGCCGAGGCGTCGATGTGGGCGCCCGCGATCAACGCACGCAATCGGTCGGGGTCGGTCGCCGTCGTCTTGCACATGAACCCGCTCTTGTGTGCGAAGTGGACGTCGGGCTCGTCTTGCACGCGTGAGAAGTCGAAACGCGGATGGTCCTCGTACCGCCCGATGCCGTACCCGAGGCCACGTCGGTCGGGGTACACGAGGACCTGAATGACATTGCCGAGGCCTTCGGAGCGGATGTAGTTCGCCACCGCCGTGCTCGGCTCGTCACTCCCCGGATCGGTGCGTGGTAAGAAAAGCGCTTCGATGGTCTCAGCCGCGTGAGGAATCGACCACCGCTCGACGTGGGCGGCCGCGAATGCGATTCGCTCTCTGGCCATGCGCAGGTGCGCCAACAGATCGTCGCCCACCATCCGCATGAACTCGTACAGCGTCTCGCCAGGCTGATGCGACGGTGACTGGGCAAACCGCCGAAGCAGCGTCATGTCGATGGGCGAGTTGAGCTGCGAGATCGCTTTGCGCGGGACACCCAGCCATTCGGCTGTCTTGTTGGGGCCGCGGCTGTCGAACCACTCGGCTACCTCGAGCCAGTCGCAGAAGTGACGCGCGTCCTCGTAGAGACCGAAATGTTGGAGCACGAGGCTCAGCGCGCAGATGGGCGGGTGGTCGCGGTCGAAGTGATGGTGATCGAAGTTGGACTTCGCCGGTTCATGCCTGGCCCCGATGTCGACGACGGCGACGGACGCATCGTTCAGGTCGTCGTCGGTGGGGTCTCGGCGCAACACCGGGGCGCCGTGCCGGGCGACCAGTAGGCAGACGGCCAGTAGGTCATCCTTGTGGGCGCCGCCCGGGTGCGTGACGATGGTCTGGATCATAGGCCGTTCTCGTGTCGCGCTTCAGAGGTCTGTGCACAGGCACTTCCGGTGGGGCAAGCGCGCCATTCACCGGTACCCGGCAATCCGCCGAGCGCCAATTGGCTCAGGCTCACGCCGCCAAGGCCGGGTAGTCGACGGACCCTCGCTCGTCTCCGGCCTGGAACCACCGGTTGGAAAGATCGAGAGGGCCACGCCGGTCTGACCTGTTGCCGGGTCAGCGTTGCCGGTGGCGCGACCAAGCTCGGCGATGACGCGTCGGTAGAAGCGTGTGTAGCCATCGCCCGCGGAGGGTCGGCCCACAACCAACGCAACCGTGATCGCCCGGCGCAGCGCCGGCGCCGGGGTTGTTGCGGTCAATTCCAGAAACGTCTCGATTGTCATACTGCTCTTACAGAAAATTTCACGTTTGCAAAAATATCGAATCGACGGATCAAAAAAAATGACGCCACCCACTTCTGACGGTGACGAGCACCTGTTCCACCTCAGCGAGTGTGTCCCGGTTGACCCTTGCCACCAGACACTTCCCCCGCTTCTCTGTGACGATGAGGTCGGCATTGACCAGTTCCTTGAGATGATGACAGATGGTCGGGGCCGTTAACGTGAGTGCTTTCGCGACCTCTCTGACACGGCATTCAGCGTCGACCTCCGAGTCGTTGTTTTGAGCGATCCCCAGGTAGAGCGCGAGTCGATGCTCATGAGCCAACGCCTTCATGATCTTGGCGAGCCGCTTGGTGTTGAGCGTCGTCATCGGTCGTCTGTCTTGATGCTGTCACTTGGATATTTAGACAACAATCGAATTGTATTAACGTATGCCTCCGATGTCAACAAGCCGCGCCTGGCATTCGAAACAGGTCGAGGCCAATGCCCGGTTTCAATGCCATGGCTGGAAGCGTGAGCTGGGCACGCTAAATCGACAAAGCCATCCCGCCCTGGGGTGGCCGCGCCGCTGTATCATGCTGGGGTCGCGACGACAACATCCTGACGTTCGTCGAGCGGGCGGCGGACACTATGCGGGGGGCATGACATGGCTGACTACAAGCTGCTCGGCAAGAACTACCAGACCCCGGATCTGTATGCGAAGGTCACCGGGCGGTCGAAGTATGCGGAGGACCACCGGGCCGAGGGCATGCTGTTCGCGAAGCTACTGGTCAGCCCGATGCCGCACGCGCGCGTGCGGTCCATCGACACCAGCCGGGCCGAGGCGCTCCCGGGAGTCGAGGGCATCCTGACGGCCGACGACCTTCCGGATGTGGCGGCGCCGAACGAGTCGGCCCTGACCAATGAGCCGAGATACGAAGGCGAACCGATTCTGGCCGTGGCCGCGGTGGACGAGCTGACCGCCGCCAACGCGATCGAGCTCATCGATATCGACTTCGAACCGCTTGAATTCGTGCTCGATCCGCTCGACAGCCTTCGTCCCGGCGGACCGAACGCCCGGACCGAGGGCAACACCACGCTCGGGCGGGAACTGGGCGAGATCAAATGGACCGAGGCCGACGTGGCGGGATTGGCGCCAGGCGAGATTCCGATGGCGGCCGCCGCGGGCGCGGAATGGGAGTATGGCGACCTCGCGGCCGGCTTTGCCGAGGCGGACGTTGTCGTCGAGGAGCACTCCTACCATCAGTCTCTGTCGCACCAGCCGCTCGAGAGCCGGACGACCATGGCGTACTGGGAGGGCGGGAAGCTCTATGTCTACCCGTCCGTCCAGAGTACGGCCCGCTCTGTCGGTCCGATGGCCAGGTGGGGCGGGGTCGAGCCGTCGGACGTGGTGCTCATCAACGAGTTTACCGGCGGCGGATTCGGCAGCAAGGGCGCTGGCTATCCACAAGCGCAGATTCCGATCCTGTTGTCGAAGAAGATCGGCAAACCGGTGATGATGCGGGTCACACGGCGTGACGAGACCGCGTTCGGCAAGGCGCGCCCGGGCGTGCAGGCGCGGATCAAGCTCGGGATGCGCCGCGACGGCCGGATCACGGCGGTGGACATCCACGCCATCGGCGACGGCGGCCCCTATGGACGCTCCGGCGACCACAACAATGTCGGTGTCATCGGGTCGCTCGCGTACACACCGGTGGCGATGCGGATGCGGGGCACGGGCGTGTATACCAATACGCCCCCGCGCGGCGCGCAGCGGGCGCCAGGTGGCGAGCAGTCGATGACGATGCTCTCGCCCATCATCCAGAAAGCCGCCAAACAACTTGGCCTGGACCAGGTCGAGGTACTGAAGGTCAACGCCCCGGAGGGCCAGGCCACGTTCGGGGCTCCGGGGCGAGACGGACGGCAGAGCCATGTGACGAGCGCGTTCGCCAGGGAGGCGATCGACAAGGGAGCCGAACTCTTCAACTGGCGCGAGCGGGTGCAGCGCCGCGGCCGGCGCAACGGTTCGAAGGTGACCGGCATCGGCGTTGCGCTGAGTACGTTCGCGGCCGGCGCTTCCGGCGTCGATGGGCTGTTCGTCATCAAGCCCGACGGCCGGATGTATATCAAGTCTGGCATCGGGCCCCTGGGCACCGGATCCACCTTCGACATGAGTCGCGCGGCGGCCGAAGGCATGGACATGCCGTGGGACCGGTGCGAGGTGGCCTGGGGCAACAGCAGCCAGCATCTGCCCTGGAGCTGTACCCAGGGTGGCAGTTCCACGACCCACGCCCACACCAGAGCGAACTGGGCGGCGGCGCTCGATGGCCGCCAGAAGGTGCAGGAAATCGCGGCCCGGGACCTGGGTGGGTCGCCGAGCGACTACGAGATAGGCGAAGAGCGGGTGTATCGGCGGGGGAATCGCTCGCAGGGGATGAGTTTCGCCCGCGTCGCCGAGCGGGCCATCGCCCTCGGTGGCAGGTATGACGGCCATGAGCTACCGGAGGACATCAACGGGATGACCACGAGATCGGCGACTGCACTCGCCGGGCAGGGGCTCATGGGTGTCGCGAAGGACAACTTCGAGGAAGGCGGTCGGCGGATGTCGTTCGTCGCCGGGTTCGCTGAAGTCGAAGTGGACGTCGAGACCGGCGCCATCAGGATGGTCGACTACGCGGCGGGATGCGATGTCGGCACCGTCATTCATCCGAAGAACTTCGAGGGACAGGTGTTCGGTGGTGCGATTCAGGGATTCTCCGTGGCCCTGAGTCAGAAGTGGGTCTACGACCGGCGGTGGGGACTGTTGGTGTCGAAGAAGTTCTACAGCAATCGGCCGCCGGGCATCCTCGACGTGCCCTACGAGCAGCCGATGAAGTGGGGAGCCGTTGATTTGCCGGACCCGTTCAACCCGCTGGGCGCGAAGGGAATCGGCGAAGCGGCGCAGGGCGCCGGTTCGGGCGCTGTCGTCAACGCCGTCGCCGATGCGCTGGGCCAGGAAGACGGCGACTTCTTCCGGTCGCCGATCACTCGGGACATGATTCTGACGCAGCTCGAGCAGGCACCGATGGGCCACGACCGGCTGACGGCGCACGTCTGAGGAAGCCGGGCGTCAGCACCACTAGAACGCCTCGACGAACGCGCGCCGTTGCTGCACGCTCCCGAACATCACCAGCTCCGCCCCCGAGCGCAGGAGCATATCGCTGTGAAGCTGCGTCACCAGCTCCCCTGCTTGACGCACGGCGACGACACTGAGACCACTCTTGGACCCGATCCCGGAGTCGGCCAGTCTCACGTTCTCGAGCCGGGCCGGGAGACGCATGGAGAAGAGATCCACCCCTTCACCGAGAATGACGATCGGGTGGCCGGCGATGACCGACAGCACCGCCTCCGCCCCCAACGCCGAGTAACTGAGCGCGAAGTCGGCTCCCGCCCGGTGAATCGCCTCGAGATTGCGGTCGTGGGTGATTCGGCTACTGATCCGCAGGTCCGGCTTGAGGCGACGGCAATACACCGCCAGGTATACGTTCACGGCGTCGTCGTTCGTCGAGAGCAACACTGACGGCGCATCTTCGAGCCCGGCCTCGCGGAGCACCTCCCGGTCGTTCGCGTCACCGACGAAGACCTGGTCCGCGATGGTCTGCAACCGCGACTGTAGCTGGGGGTCACGCTCGACGACGTGCACCGTCGCCCCCTTGGCCTTGAGCGCCTTGGTCGCGGCTTCGCCGACCGTCCCTGCGCCGATCACGATGATGGGGGCGTCAGACGGGGGCGGCGTTTCGAGTAGCTCCTCGAGCGCACGCAGCTGCTCCGCCAACCCCACGACCACCACGATGCTGTCGGCTGCGAGACGGGTGCCGGGAAACGCCGGTTGCAACCGTCCCCGATGCCACACGCCGACGATGTTCAGGCCCGTTCGCTCCCGCAACCGGGTTTCGCGCACCGCCAGCCCCTCCAGCGGGCCGTTGCGTACCGAGAATTCGGCAATCTGGAGCACGTCATAGCTGCCCAGGAGATCCGCGGTGCCCAGTCCGGCGCTGACCCGGTTGGCGAGGTACTCGCCGAGTCGCTGTTTGAGCGGCAGCACGTGGGTGCATCCGCTGAGCTCGAGGATGTCGGTCGAGTCTTCTTGTTCGACGATGCCGACGATCGGCACATCCGGGGACGACTCCCGGACTGTGAGCGCGATGTTGGTGTTCGTCGTGTCCTCGCGATTTGCCAGGAGCAGTCGGGCCTGTCCCACCTGCAGTCCATCGTAGGTCGTACGGCTGTCGATCTCGCCGGTCACGACGGACACCCCCTGGCCCACGAGTTGGGCGGCGGCGGCCGGATCAGGCTCGACGACGTAGTAGGGAATCCCCTCGGGCTCTAGCCGGGGGATGAGCGCCGAGGCGATCTCGTCGTAGCGGCTGATGATGACGTGATCCTTCACGCTCGTGGGCAGGCGTCGCGGCGCCCGCAGATGCACTTGCGCCTCGAGCCATGGCGCGTAGAAGAAGCGGATGAAGGTGAACGGCAGGACGACGAGCAGCAGCACCACGCCGGAGAGCAACACGCTGACACTGAACAGTCGCCCGATGTCGGTGTGGAACACGACGTCGCCGAACCCCAGCGTGCTCATGGTGACCAGGGTCCAGTAGACGGCGGTTACCCAGGAGTGGGACTGCCCCTCCACCTGCACCATGATCACCTGAAAGAGCGCCGCGTGGACGAGCACGACCACCGCAAGAAAGAGCATGTACTGCACCAGCGCCCGCACGTTGCGACGCATCTCGCCCTCTCCGAACATAAAGGCGATTTCGCTGCTAGGCAGTTTCATGATCAGGTCGACGCGCCACACGCTTGGGGAGCGGCGGTCCGGGAATCATACCGTTGGAAGACGGCGAAACCACGGTTCGTCGCCATCACCCACGATCTCTTGTGAGGTTGACCCTGAACAGATGCGCTTCGCTGGAGAACGGATCAGGGCTCAGGCGACGACCAGGGGCCGCCTACCAGCGAAATTCGGTGCGGCGCGTCTCTTCATACAGCCGACTCAGAATGCCCTCCGCCACCGCCACATCCAAGAACGGAATGTGAATCCGATGCCCGGTACTCCCCGCTCCCGCCGTATCCACCGCCACCGATGCCATCCGTTTTCTGTGGTCAAACGGAGACTGATTCATTGACACCGTTTGCATGTTGACGAACCGCACTGCAGTGACCTGGCGGCCGATCCAGCCACTGCGAAAGTAGATGGCGCACTCGCTGAGCGAGTACCCGGTGCGACGAACCCACTGGCGCGCCGCCAGCCACGCGGTCGTCAAGACCACCGGCGGTAGCCACAACGCCTGCCACCCGCTTACCGGGATCGGAGCCAGTGTAAACAGCGCCGCGATGCCTAACGTGATCGGCGTCACCGCAATCGCGATGCGATTGACGATTCGGCGCGCCGCCCGTGCCTCGATCGGCTTCCACTCCAGTCCGTCGAGAGCCACCTCTGGCAGCACCTTGCGCACCAGCTCATGCGCCCGCTCGATCTCGATGATCGGCGCCAACCACTGTCGCGTGCTTGCCGTCCCGGATGCGGCACCCAGCCCGGAGTCGCTATCGGTGGACCCGGCCGTCTCAACATCGATCGAAGCCCGCCTGAACCAGCGATGCAAGAGGGAGGCACTGATCGTCACAAGCTGAATCCGATGCGCCGGTATCACCGATGAGACCGCAGGCCACAGCCCGTAGTCCGCGCGAAGGTCCTCGCCCTGCTGGTGCAGCGTGAAGCCCCGATACCGCACGAGATACCAGGCCATCGACAACACGCGGATAACCACAAGTAGCAGTAAGAGCACGGCCAGACCCAGGAACACCTTGCTCACTACGGTCTGCGAATCGAAGAGCCAGCCGACCCAGCCGGGGGCCCGTGCCTGAACACCCGCGAAGATGCCCGACCAGTCCTGCTCCGTGAACCAGTCCTGGTCCCACCATTGCCCCTGAGAGGCGGCGCCCAGAAAGGTTGCCACGACAAGGAAGCCGCGGTTGCTGATCAGGCCGAGGCGCACGAGCTCGCGATCGGGAATCTGGAGCGTCGGGGTGGCCTCCCCGGTCGTCTCCGCGGAGTCCGTCGACGCGGCCGTGCGCTCTTCGCCGAGTGTGTAACGCCTCAATTCCTCGGCCGCTTCCAGCGAGATCACCCGCAACAACGCCTCGGGCTTGCCGCCCGCGGCGGTTTCGACCCGCGCCGTGGCGACTCCCAGCATGCGGTGGATCGGATTGCGCACGAGCGCGACGTTGTGGATCCGCTCGTACGACACGTGGCGAACGTTCCTCGTCAACAGACCGTCGCGTACCACGAGCTCGTGCTCCGTGAAGCGATAGGTGTAGACCCGCTGCGTGATGAACGCGTAGACGCAAGCCGGCACGACGAAGAGGACGGACAACAGATCAAGACGCGACAACAGGACCCCGCCGGAAGCCAAAACGGCGCCGATGATCGGGAGCATAAGCACTCGAATGGTGCCCGCGGCGATGAATGGCGCCGACCAGCGGTGCAATCGGCGGACTTCAGTTGGCATCGGTCGCGCGGGCGGGTCGGAGGTGGTGACTGAGGCGTGAGGCGATCCCTTGCTCGAGTCCGGCCAGGGAGATCGACGCGCCGGCGGTCCCGGCGGTGTGGACCGTGAGCGTGCCCAGGCCCAACCTGCGCTGCACGGGCCCCTGCGAGACGTCGGTGTGCTGCACCCGCGTGATCGGAATCCAGATCACCGTGCGCCAGAAGACGCCGCGGCGGATGCAGAGACCGTCCTCCTCGACCAGGTAGCGCAGGTGCCGGTGTCGCGCCGCCGGCCAGCGGTACGCGATCAGCAGGGACGACGCGAGGAGCAAAAGCCAAATCCCGAGGACGGAGAGATAGACCGGGCCCGGAACGGCTCCGACGGCCCAACCGATGGTGAAAAGGATCAGCGGGACGATCGAGATGAGGAGAACCACGGAGAACCCGATGATGCGCGCAACCTTCACCGTACGCCGATCGACGGGATGGTGCTCGCCGTCGACCAGGGACGGTACGGCGCGGGGCCCTGCCGCGGCCGTACGCGCCTCGGCCTGGTCGAAATCGCCGGCCTTCTGTTCGCGGTCGCCCATCGATTCTCCCGGATCCCAGCAATGGGGACCGTCCGGAGATGATAAACGAACGGGGATAGATCATCTTGGACCGCTCGCCACCGGAAACAAGAAAATCCCAGTTTGGCGCCTGAGCCGAGATTCGGCGCCGATGCGCGCGTCGGTAACTGCGGCACCAGCGCTCACAATCTGAGAGCACCGACGTCGGGGCAGTGGAGGCGCGGGCCTCGGGTCGAATAGTGGGAGTTGTGCCAGCAGAGGGGCTATCTGGACTATCGCGCGAATACGGACTATCGTCAGTGGCCGTCCCGGATGAGGCAATGTTCTGAACCCATGATTCTGAGCGTGAACAGGCAAAGATGGACCTGGGGTGTGGCGGTGTGCATGGCCGCCTTTCTGGGTGGGTGCGACTCCGGCAGTCCGGCTGCGCCGACCCAGACGGTGCTCGGTGTGGTGGCGAATCCGGCCACCATCACCGTGAATCAGGCGTCGGAGCTGACCGTGACCGGATCTGGACCCTTCGGAAACGCCCTGACCCCGGGAACCCAGCTCGTTTTGTCGACCACGCTCGGACGGCTCTCGCAAGAGAGCGTGACGGCCGACGCGAGTGGCAGGGCGAGCGCGATCTTGACGGCGGAGAGCCAAATAGGGACCGCGACCGTGACCGTCGCTTTTGAGGGCGGTCGGTCGCCTCAGTCGGCCAGCGTCGACGTTGAGATCACCGCGGTTCCTGGGGCGACGACGGCACCAGCGTTTCGAAAGAACTTCTCGCCTGACTCGATCACCGCGGGCGGTCTCAGTACCCTGATTTTCACGATCGACAATACGGTCAATGCCGCGTCGACGACGGCGTTGACGTTCACCGACAATTTTCCGGCGGGGGTCTTCGTGGCGCCGATGCCGAACGCGACAACGAGTTGCGATGGCGGCACGGTGACCGCCGTCGCCGGCGGCGCTGCGGTCAGTTACAGCGGGGGCACCGTGGTCGCGATGTGCACCGTGAGCGTGGACGTGACGAGCGCCGCCGAGGGCACGTACGCCAATACGACGAGCGACCTGACGTCGTCGGCGGGCAACAGTGGCCCGGCAACCGCCCAACTGCTCGTCCTTGCCGCGCCGGCTCCACCGCCATCATAGGGGTGCCACCTACGGCTCGGCTATTCGGCGAGGGAGAACGTCACCGAGGCAAGCGTCGTGTCCCAGAACAAACCAAGGGTCCCGCCTTTCTCGGTCACGTCGAGAAACTGCCAGGACAACTGGTCGTGAGCGTGCGGCAACGTCTCGACCGTCATCGGCATCCGCAGCACGTCTCGGTCTGACGTGTACTCGAAGGCGCCATAGAGCGCCTCTCGGTTCTCCTCGTCGTAGCCGACCTGGGCCGGCCAGCTCGACAGGACGAACGACCACGGGTCGGCGCCGAGATCCATGAATACGGTATATTCGCCGGCGTCGACCGTCGTGCTGCCGAAGGTCAGCGGGACCTCGGTGGTCAACCGGGTCGTCTCGTTCGCCCCGGCCCGCCAGACCGGGGCGCCGTCGTTGAGGAACTCGCGATAGTCGTCCAGGCCAAAGATGTCTCGGCCACGCCGAATCGGGCGGCCATAACGAACCTCGACCCACGCGCCACCCACGAACCCGCGCACCGGGTCGTAGACGTCACCACCGACTTGCGTCGCCGAGCGTCCGCTCGGGCTTGGGACAGGACGGTCCTGCGCCTGTGGACGCGAACCGGCCAGGATGGCGAGGATGGCGATTCCGGCGACACGTCGAGCCAGCTGTGTGCGAGTAGGCCTCATGCGGCAGCAGTGTAGCCTGACTCGGCTGGATTTCACGAGGTGTGGTGCGTCGTAGAAGCCGGACGTCCACGCGTGCAGTAGACTTGCGAGCGTCTCCAAGACCCCGTGGGAGGAACCATGAAATCCAACGTTATTGCGAACACCCTTGCGGTCCTGCTGCTGAGCGGCACGACCTCGTCTGTCCTTGCGCAACCGGTCGGTCATCCCATCGGTCATCCCATGGATGAGCTCACCGCGGCCGAGCACTGGGCGCTGTATGAAACTCTGATGGCCCACGACACGGTCACCGCCGATGCCGAGTTTCTCTATGCGGGGCTCCATGAGCCCGACAAGTCCGCCGTGCTGGCGTGGCAGCCAGGCCGGTCGCTTGATCGACAGGCGAAGGCGCACTTCGTACAGGACCACGTGGGATACGAGGCGGTGGTGGACGTGACGAACCGTCGGGTTTTGGAATTGAGTGCGGTGACCGACCGCCAGTACATGGCCGCACCATCGGATCGCACCGCCATCGCGAAGGTGAAAGAGCATGAAGCGATGCGCGCTGCGTTCGACGCACGTGGCATCGTCGATCTGAAGCAGGTTCAGTGCGGGGTCGGGTCTGACGGCTACTTCGACACACCGGAGGAGCAGGGGCGACGCCTGGGTCGGGTGCGCTGCACCAACCAGGTAGGACGCGTGTCAGGTCTCGGTGTGCCAATCGCCAACCTGATCGCGATTGTCGATCTCCAAAGCGGCGAGGTGGTGCGCGTACTCGACGAGGGGCCGATCGATGGCGTGCCGCCCTCCATCGGAGAGCACCACCCGGAGTTGGTCGGCCCGGCGCGCAAGGCGCTACCACCCATGCTGATCTCGCAGCCCGAAGGGCCGGGATACGAGCTTGATGGGCGACGGGTGAGTTGGGAAGGGTGGCGGTTCCATTTTCGGGTGGACCAACGTCGGGGGATCGTGCTGTCGCAGGTCGGGCATCAGGACGGCGAGCAGTTCCGGTCCGTGTTGTATCAGGCCTCGCTGTCAGAGCTATTCGTGCCGTACCACGACCCCGAGGAGCCGTGGAGCCATCAGGCCTATTTCGACCTGGGGACCTACCCGCGTGACTTTGGCGGTGTCGCCAGCGCGATGGAACCGGGGCGAGACTGCCCCGCACACGCGGAGTTTTTTGATACGTGGGTCGTGCAGGCGGACGGTGCACCCAGGGCACGCCAGCGGGTGGCCTGCCTGTTCGAGCGCCTACCGGGTGAGCCGGCCTGGCGACACACGCGCGACGGCGGAGTCGTAGAGAGTCGGGCGCGTCGGGATCTGGTGCTCCGGATGGTGATGGGCGCGGGGAACTACGACTACCTCTTCGACTGGGTCTTCCGTCAGGATGGCACCATTCGGGTCAATCTCGCCGCAACCGGTATCGACCAGATGAAGGCGGTGGCCGCCGCCAACGCCCGCGAAACGACGGCGGACGGCACACCGGCGGATCAGTATGGGCGCTTCGTCGCGCCGCATCTGGTCGCGGTCAACCACAGCCACATCTTCAACTTCCGTTTTGACTTTGACATTGACGGCCAAGACAACAGCCTGGTCGTGGACAAGTTGGTGACCGAGCGTCAGGGGCAAGACAACCCTCGACGAAGCGTCTGGCGAGTCGAGTCGGAGGTTGCCGGGCGGGAGGACGATGCGAAGCGCACCGCGTCGCTGACCGCGCCCGAGTACTGGCGTGTCGTCAACCCCTCACGGCTGGGTCCGCTGGGATACCCCAGCGGCTATCTGGTCGAGGGACACGGCGTCATGTCGCTGTTGAGTCCAGACGACTACCTGCAACAGCGCGCGGGATTCACGGAGCACACGCTGTGGGCGACACTGATGGACCGAGACGAGCTGTTTGCCGCGGGTGACTACCCAACCAGCAGTGCCGGCGGGGCCGGGCTGCCGAGCTGGACGGCTGAGAACCGGGAGATCGAGAACACCGACATCGTGCTCTGGTACACCATCGGATTCCACCACGTGGCGAGACCGGAGGATTGGCCGATTCTGCCGCTGGAGATGCACGGATTCAATCTCGTGCCATCGGGGTTCTTTGACCGGAATCCCGCTATCGACCTACCGCACTAGCCGGAGATACGAGCAGCCCGTGGTGAAAGTCTCGCGCCGGTCGAATGCAGCCGGACTGTTACCACGGGCTGCTAGTACTGCACCCGCAGCCCACCATTGATGACCCGCCCATCCAGTGGCGCCCAGGCATCGACGGTCCAACGGCCGTCAACGTCACGGGCCGGACGCAGGACCGGGTCCCACCGCTGCTGCCGCGAGTCGGTGAGGTTCTCCAGGTTGATGAAGAGGCGGAGCCGGCCGACGCGCCGTTCGATGAGCACGCCAACCAATGCGTACGGCTCACTCACGTCGCGATACGGATTGGCTTCGAGTCGCTGACGACCTGTGTAATACGCCTCGAATCCGATACGACCATCGTCGTTCTCAATCATCGCCACCAGCCCCACGCTATGGCGCGGGGTCTGGGCCACATCATCGGTGACCCCGTTCACCCGTTCACGCGCGCGCACGTAGGTGTAGCTGGTCGTGATGGCGAGCGGCGCGTGGCGAAACGTGCCGAGCAGTTCGAGCCCGACATTGGTGGTCGGATGCTCGAGGGTCCGCATTTGGTAGGTCGACCGGTCGACATGGAGCGGGTCGACGATGCGTGACCCGAAGACCGTGGCGGTGTACGAGAGCGGGCCGTGGGTGCGCGAGAGGTCGATCGAGGCGGTGCGTCCTCGTTCCGCTCGGAGCGGGCCGCGCACCGTGAGCCGCGTCAAGCCAGCCGCTTCGGTTTCTTCCGTCAAGGGTGTCGGGCCATAGAACCCGGTCCCGGTCGACACCCGCGTCGACCATTGTCCCGACCGCACGAGCGCCGACACCTGGGGACTGAAGAACCATCCGTATTCGCTGTGGTGGTCCAACCGGCCACTCATCGAGACCGCTAGCCATGACCGCACGTCAACGTCGTCCTGCACGAATATGCCAGGTGTCGTGGAGGAATACCGGAACTGGGGGACGTCGGTCGGGTGGTAGCCGTCGTGCTGGATCGCCACGCCGCCAACCCAGGTGTGAGGCCCGCTGGCGCGACGCACCGTCAGTTCCGCGAAGCTCGTGTCGTGACGGTCGCGTTCGAGGATCTCCCCAAACTGGTGGTCGTGCCACTGGCGCGCCCGTGTGGCTCGGGCAGTGACGACGGAGCGCCCCACGACGGTCTGCCACAGCGCGCCGACATCGAACCGGCGCGTTTCGAGCGCCTCCCGGTAGACGAGGCCGGTAGCGGGGAGGACCCGACCTCGCTGGGTGCCGCCGGAGCGGGTCTCACCGGTCGTGCCCACCGTTAGAAAGAACGACTGGCCGCTGCCGTCGTCCCAGAAAAACCGGGGTCGGAGGACGCCGCGTTCGTAGCCGGCCAGGTCGCCCCACCCGTCGCCGTCGATATCGGCCCGGTCCTGTCGGTGGCCGCCGCCAATCAGGGTCATCCCCCACGACTCTGACAGTTTCTGCGACAGCCAGAGCACGCCATCCGTGGCCCCTCGCGTGGACTGGTTGAAGAGTAATTCGCGTTCCGGTTCGTCACCGGGTCGGCGCGACACAAGGTTGACCACGCCGCCCATCGCGCCCGCACCGTAGAGCGCGGAGGCGGCACCCTTGATGACCTCCACTCGCCCGAGATCCATTGGCGGAACCTGGAGGAGGCCCAAGCCGCCCGGCTGGCTGCCGTACAGCGGCAGTCCGTCGGACAGGAAACGGGTGTAGCGGCCTCGCATACCCTGAATGCGGACGCTCGCCGCGCCGAGCGCGGGCGAGGTCGTCTGCACGCGCATGCCCCCCATCTCGTTGAGCAACATGACGATGTCGCCCGGCGTCATGAGCATCTTCTCTTCAATCTCTTCCCGGTTCATCGCCTCCACACGTATCGGCTGGTCTTCGAGCCGTCGCCCGGTGCGTGTGCTCGACACCACCGTCACTTCTTCTTCGACCGCGAGCTCTCGCTGGAGTTCGACACGGATCCGTTGCTCCGCTCCGACGGTCACGACGGTGGGGACGGTGATCGAAATGAATCCCGTGTGCAAGACCGTGATCTCGGTGGCACCCGCCGGTATCTGGAAGCGCGCAACGCCTGAGGCGTCGGTCAACTGCGTGGCCCCCGGCAGGGCCACTTCCGCCCCAGCCACGGCTTCGGTGCCGGTGCGCACTTCGACAAGGAGCGTCCCTAACTCCTGTGCAGTGGCAGAAGTCACAGCCACCAAGAAGGCAACAGCAAAGCGCGTCAGCATGTCGACTCGAATGTAGTGGGCGGTTCTACGTCTGCGAACGCGCGGCGGCACCCCGAACCCTCCCAGAACCGTAGCCTGATCAGGACTGGCGGCTGGTTCGTGATCGGGAACGCTGTCACCGCCACGCTCAATGTGACCGTGGCGCCGGATGTGGCGCCACGGTCTGGTATGACCGTCGTTCTGGGGCCGCTACTTGGCGGCTTCTTGCATCCGCGATCCGGCCAGCATGTTGGTCATGCCGTAGTTGCCTTCGTGGCAGGCGTACTCGAACATCGGCCCGGTGCTGGGGGTCATGGGGAGCGAGCCGCCCCAGGGTTGGCTCCACGTGTTGGGGTCTGTCACGGTGAACTCGTAGCCGACGTTGTGCTCGTCGACACGCGTGAACCGCTCCACTACGTGCAGCGCCTGGCTCAGGGTGGGGGCGAAGTTGCGGATGAAGGCGTGCTCGTTGAAGTGCGTGGTCTCGACCACGAGCGTGTCGCCCTCCCAGTGGCCGCGCGCATCGCCGCCGTACTGGCGGACCGAGTCGGGAATGTTGGGTCGGCCATCCAGATGGATGACACGCACATCGTGGATGTGCTCCTGCACGATGGCGACCACGTCGGGCGTCTGGAAGATTTGGTAGTTGTTGTTGTACGCCGTTGGAAACGAGGGGACGCCGCGATACCAGATGCACCGGTCGCCGAGATCCAATTGGTCGTAGTGCGCCAGTGGCTGGCGCCCGCCCCGGACGTCGGCGAGGTAGCGTGCTTCATCCGATGCCATCCATTCGCGCATGCCGGCCGAGACTTCCGGCAGCCGTCCGTTCGCGGGGTTCGTGATGATGGAGGTACGTCGGTCTGCCCCCGCCGATGTGCCCCGTTCCATCCAGAAATTGTTGTAGGACCCGGGGGCGCCGTCGACGCCGCGGTCGACGCTGCCGTTCGGGTCAGCCGAAGTACGCGACGCGCTTCGCGCGGCCAGCTCGGTGTCCTGGTTGACCCGCCGCTGGGCGATCGTCGCCGCTTCCTCCTCGGTCAGAAACTCCTGTGCTTCGAGCGCCTCTGGACGCTGGAACGGCGTCAGTGTCGCGTTGCTCCAGGCTCCACGCAGGTCTGGCGCACCCCACTCGGTACGTGGCGCGGTCTGCGCCTGGGCTACACCGGAAGCCGCGATCGCGGCGGTGACCATCAGCACGATGGTGGTCCGTTCGAACATTGCACTCTCCTTGGGGCCTGTCGCGTACGAATTCTAGCGCGCTTCCATCCTGGCGCAAGGTCTCAGGCGGTGCGAGTCGTAGAGGGTCCCGCTATAATCCAGACACCGAGCGGTTCCCATGACGCTGGTGTGCCGACGATTCCGGCCGACCGGCCCGCGTAGACTGGCCGTTCCTCAAACGGAGTGAAACAGATGCGATTCGATAGCAGGGCGCTTCCCGTGGTTCTTCTGGCCAGTGCGATTCTGGTCGCGTCGAGTACCTCGCCGGTGCTGGCGCAACCGCGCGGTGAGTTCGTCCCCGTCACCGACGCCATGTTGGAGAATCCGGACGATGAGGACTGGCTCACCTGGCGCCGGACGACCGATGGCTGGGGATACAGCCCACTGGACCAGATCGACCGCCAGAACGTGGGAGACCTCCGAATGGTCTGGACCAGGGGGCTGGCGACGGGACGGCAGGAGGGGACACCACTGGTCTACGACGGGGTGCTCTACATGCCGCAGTCGGACGACGCCATCGAAGCCATCGACGCGGTGACCGGAGACCTGCAGTGGTCCTATCGGCGCGACCTCCCAGACGATGTCTACGACATGGTCGGTGGCAACGCCCGCACCAACCGGAATGTGGCGATCTATGACCGGCTCATCGTCAACACGACGGACGACGACTTCGCCATTGGACTCGACGCCACGACCGGAGAGGTGGTGTGGGAGACCAAGATTTTCGACTATAGGGTGAATCCGGCCGGCCACAGCGCCGGGCCGATCATCGCTGACGGCAAGATGATCTCAGGCCGGAGTTGCCGCCCCAAGGGGGGGCCGGAGACCTGTGTGGTCATCGCGCACGATGCCCGCACCGGTGAAGAAGTCTGGCGTCGCAGTACGGTGGCGCTTCCAGGCGAGCCGGGCGATGAGACCTGGGGCGACGTGCCCTACGAGGAGCGGATCCATGTCGGTAGCTGGATGCCGGCCAGCTACGATCCGGAACTGGGATTGATCTATCAGGGCACTTCGGTCACATCGCCGGCGCCCAAGTTCCTGCTCGGCGGCGTGGAGAACACGCATCTGTATCACGCCTCCACGCTCGCGTTGGATGTGGACACCGGCGAGATTCGCTGGCACTACCAGCACCTGAACGATCACTGGGACCTCGACCATCCGTTCGAGCGGATCCTGGTCGATACCGCGGTGGCGCCAGACCCGTCCGAGGTCAGCTGGATCAATCCGAGACTGCGGCCGGGCGAAGTGCGAAAGGTCATGACCGGCATCCCCGGCAAGACGGGCGTCGTCTACACCCTCGACCGGGAGACCGGCGAGTTTCTGTGGGCGACGCCGACGGTCACGCAGAACGTCATCAGTGGCATCGATGGCGCCACCGGCGTGGTCACGACCAACCCCGAGGTGGTCTTCACGCAGGAAGGACAAGAGGTCTTCACCTGTCCGACCTGGAACGGCGGGAAAGACTGGGAAGCGGGGGCCTATAGCCCGTTGACGAACACCATGTACATGCCGCTGCGCAATACCTGCGCACGTATGATGGCGACCACCCAGTTCGACAGGACCCGGCCGAACGATCCCAACGAGAGCCGCGCGGACACCTACGCCATCGCCTACCGGCACCAGATCGCACCCGGTACCGACAACGTCGGCACCGTGCGGGCGATTTCGGCCGAGACCGGCGCCACGGAGTGGCTCTTCGAACAGCGCGCGGCCACGATGTCGCTGGTGGCGACCGGCGGTGGGCTGCTGTTCGGTGGCGACGTCAACGGCCGTTTCCGTGCCTTCGATCAGGTGACTGGCGACGTGCTGTGGGAGATCAATCTCGGCTCGCCAGTCAGCGGCTTCCCGATCAGTTTCGCCGTTGACGGGCGGCAGTATGTGGCGGTTGGTACCGGCAGCGGCGGTACAGCCTCGCACTTCATGGGGTTGACGCCGGAGTTACGACCCAGCTCGGGTAACAACCTGTTCGTGTTCGCGCTACCCGAATGAGCGTCGAGGAAGAGTGAGAGGCCGCAAGACGGCGCCCGGGGCGCAAGTCACCGCAGCGACGAGACTTGGTGGCAGAAGAAAACGAACATGTCGAACCTGAAACGTATAGTCAACCTCGCGACACTCGTGGCGACCCTGACGCTGGTGTCCTGAACGGTCTCGGCGCAATCCGGCCGAGCCGCCGAACCGCCACGGACGCCCTGGGGCGCGCCGGATCTGGGGGGGGCATCTTTGACTACAGCAGCATCACACCGATGCAGCGGCCGGAGGAGTTCGCGGACCAGGAATATTTGACCGAGGAGCAGGCGGCGGCGATCGAGCAGTGGTCGGTCGACCGCGACGAGGCCATGGTCTCGGCTCCGGTACAACGCTCTGTGGCTGGCGATCTGGCGGGCGCGAACGGACACGCCTGGCAATGGGGGCTGGAGTTTGGCAATCAGGTCGTGGCTGACCGGCGGACCTCGCGGATCATCGACCCGCCGAACGGCCGGTACCCCGAGCGGACCGATGCGGCCAAGGCGGATGCCGCGCGCCGACGGGGTTTCGGCGCCATCCTTCCAGCGGACGACTACTTCGAGCTGGGCCAGGGCGACCGCTGCCAAGCTCTTCATGGCCTGCCGCTGGCGCCGTTGCCGTACAACAACCTGGTGCAGCTCTTCCAGACCGAGGACTACTTCGTCATCTACGCCGAGGCGTTCCGTACCTGGCGTGTCGCGCCGATCTCGGACCACCCACACGGTGTACTGCCCCAGCGCACCGGTGACTTGCGTGCCCACTGGGAGGGGGACACGCTCGTTGTCGAATCGACGTTGTACTCACACCGGCTGCAACAGCTGGGCGGTTCCGGACCCGGACTCCGGACCCTGACCGAGCGATTCACCCGTGAGAGCCAGGACCTCATCCGCTACGAGTACCGCGTGGACGACCCGACCCTCTGGACGCAACCATGGACGGCGTCGATCTCACTACGGTCGACGGTGGGGCCGATGTTCGAGGTCGCCTGCCACGAGGGCAACTATGCCGTCCCCAACATCCTGCGCGGAGCGCGATTCCAGGATGGGACTCCGGACGCCCCGATACAGGAGCCCGGCGTCATCTGCTGGGACTGCGAAGCGCCTCAGTAGCGGATTCACTCAATACGACGGCGATACAGGGCCTCGACCCCGTCTTGGGTCAGGGCGTCTGCCGGACGACCTCGACCACGTTTCCAGACGGGTCGTCAGCCAGGAACATCCGGTCGCTGCGTTCCCGGACTCGCAGACCTCCGGCCTTGACCCGTTCGAGCACGGCGTCGAATTCAGTCGAGTAGATGGCTACGATCGGGTTCTCGCTTTTGGCAAGTGAAGGGACTCCCTTCGGCTCGAAGAGGGCCACGAACATGCCCTCCCCGACGTCCATGAACACCTCGTCGAAGGTGTCTGTTTCGATTCGATCTTCTGGTTCCGCCCCGAAGATCCGCACGAAGAATTCCTCCGCGGCGGCTCGGTCCTCGACGATGAGCCTGGCGCCACCCACCGCCGGTGGCCCTTCCCGCTCCACCAGCTCGATGACGTTCCCACTCGGGTCGGTCACCATCGCCAGTCTGACCCCGCCCGTGGCCTCCCCCGAGGACTCCTGAAAAGGTTCCCCTGCCGCGCCGAATCGCGCGGACACTGCGTCCAGGTCAGGCAGGAAGACGACAGAGACCGGATAGGGGCTCTTCGTCACCGTTTCCCTGTCGGTATACGCCAGCAGACCCATCCGACCGTTCTCGCTCCAGCCCATAAACGGTTCCACCAGCCGCCCTTCATCGACGAAGCGGCGAAGCTCCGGCAGGCCGACGAGGTCTTCGTAGAACGTCTTGCTGATGCTGGCGTCGTCGATAGTGAACTTCGTCGTGGTGACGGTGTGGGGCGATGTCGCGCCCTGCGCCGCAGCATCAGCCGCAAGCGCAAGCGTTGACATGGCGAACACGAGTGTCGCGAACCTAGGCTGTCGAAAAATCATCGAGTCTCCTCGCGCGAATGCGCGCTACTACCGTACCAGGATTTCGCCAAACGTCGGCACGCCGCGCACGGTGAACCGATGCTCGCACAGGCTGGCCACGTCACCGCGCGGCGGGCGGCTCGACCCAGTCGCATCCGGGTGTAGCGTCTGGACCGTCGTCGTAGCACGCGCGGATCGCGGCGTAGTCCGCAGCTAGCGTGCCCGGTGCGTGTGGCGGCATGAAGTCGTTGACGTGGTACGCATCAGGATTCAGATACCGTGTGGGGTCGGGGGCGCGGTGGCAGGCGGTGCAGCCGTTGCCCTCGATGTGGACCGTGCGGCGGTCCCAATCTTCACCACCGACGATGAAATACGGGGAGTTGGGTCCACCGAGTTCCGGTATGAACGGCTGGCTCGGGTCGTCCGGCAGCCGTGCTCCATCGATCCAGGGGTCGTGGATAAACGGGTCCGCCTGGTGGCAGTGCGAGCATTGAATGGGCGGTGGCATGAAGGCGGCGTCGAAGCCCGGGTCGTCCGGGCCAGGGAGTTCGCCGGCCAGAATGCCGTTCTCGCCCAAGCGGAGGAGGTCCGGCTGCGGATTCGGTCGGCTCGGGTCCGCATCTGGCGCCTCAAAGAAGGCGGTGGCGCCCGTCTGCCGGTTGTGTCCGATCATCTGGACCGAGACGATCCCCTGCTCGAACCGCTCGATGCCAGAAGATCGGCAGAAGTAGACCCACACGACGTCCGGGATCGGCGCGCCGGTCCGGTCCTGGCCTTCGACTCGGCCCACCCGTGAGCCGACGTTGCAGCCGCCTCGGAAGTCGGAGTTGTCGCACGCGAATCGCTCCTGGTCTTCGAAGACCTCGACCCCGTCGACGTGGACCGGCACCCGCACCCCCTCGCCACAATCGATCGCGGGCACGGCGCCGAGCTCGGGTTCGACCAGGCGCGCGTAGGCAGACGCAGTGTCCGGCATGCCCTCCGCTGGTTTGAATCGCTGTGCGCTCAAGCCGGCGACTGCGAGCGCGATGACGCACAGAGTGACCACTGAGCGGAAAACCGCGTGGTGCATGAACCCCCCTGCGATGTGTCCCGGGCACTCTGAACGGATGCCGGGACCATCGCGTACCGAGACCATAGCAGCAGTCTCCCACAGGGCGCTGCCAACCGTGCGGACGTGACCGTCCGGCCACGACCGTTGCGGTCCACGTCCGACCTAGGTCTCGGGCGAGTACCCTGTGGTGATGAACACACTTGCACTGCGCGAGACCATTGCGCGACAGCTTCGTCAGAGCCAGGCCCACGGCGGACTGGCGGCGGCCCTGGAGCACTTCCCGGCGGCGCTGGCGGGCCGTAGGGCCGCCGGCCACGAGCATACCGCCTGGCAGCAGGTCGAGCACATGCGGCTGGCGGCGGAAGACCTCGTCGCCTACTGCGACGATCCAGCGTATCGGGCGAGAGACTGGCCCGATGGCTATTGGCCGGAGACCGCCGAGCCACCATCGACGGAGGCATGGTCAGAAAGCGGCCACCGGCTCATCGAGGCCACCGACCAGATGGCGCGGATCGTCGAAGACCCAGCCCGCGATCTCTATGCGAAGGTTCCAACGTCGGAGAAGGAACAGCATCACGTGCTACGGGCCGCACTGATCCTGCTTGACCACAATGGGTATCACGCAGCCCAGCTCATCTCGCTGCGACAAGCCCTGAAGGTCTGGCCTGCCCGCTAGCGCGCGGTCGGCAGGGTCGTGGCAACGAGGGCGTGTCTTGCTTCGAGCTTGGACAACAATGGCTTGGACCACAATGGAACGATGAGAGCCATCACCTATGCGCGGTATGGGCCACCCGACGTACTCGAGCTCGCGGAGGTCGCGACGCCTGTGGCCAAAGACGACGAGGTGCTCATTCGGGTGCGGGCCGCCGAAGCGACCAATATGGTCCCGGGGAGCTCCTTTTCGGCCTGCATCAATGCCCTCCGGCCGCAGGGACGCTATCTCGCCGGCAATGCTCGTCTGTCGACCATGCTCCGCTGCGTGTGGACGACCCGATTCACAGACAAGACGTGCAGGGTCGCGCCCGCTCGTGAAACGACAGAGGCGCTGCGGGCTCTCACGCAGATGATCGAAGACGAGACGATCGGCTCGATCGTTGATGCCTTCTATCCGATGCAGCAGGCCGTCGCAGCGCACCGTCGCGTGGACACCGAGCAACGGGTGGGCGCGATCGTGATCGCAATCGCAGACGACGGGGACGCCGCCTGAACGCCCTGTCCTGTGCACCGGCTCGATGCCGCCGCGCGCCGGTTACCGAGCCGGATCGGCGGTGTCCACCCCGGGTCGCGCGAGTTCCCACGGAGCACCGGTGCCAGACGATCCGAGAAACAGCTTGGTGCCGTCGGACAGGGTAATGTCACGACCGTTCGCGCGGTTCGTGCCATCCTTCGCCTGATACCCATCGACCAAGACATCGACTCCGGGTAAGAGCGACCGTCTCGTAAAGCCTCGTCGAAACAGCACATTGGGAGTGCCCGCCTCGAACGCCCAATTTTCCGTAGCCCCGGCGTCCGTGTTCACGTCGATATGGATCCACACATGGGGATTGATCCATTCGACCTTGGTGACGGTGCCGCTGAACTCTACGGGTCTGTCGGCATCGAATTCAGCCGCAAAGGCATGATGCGCCGACGCCGGTACGGCGGTGGCCAGCAGCCACAGACACAATCCGGCGACAGCGCTCAAGCCCGCAATCATTGACCTTGCTCTCATGGGTGAAGTCTCCTCCGGCTCTTGTCTGACGAATGCCTGATTGTCCGGCAAGTTTCTATGACTCGACTGGACCTATCGCCGGTACCACTCGTGCAGTTCATCCCCAGGCGGTACCTTTCGTGTGATTTCCACGGTCATGGTTTCGCCCTCCCAGCGTTGGACCAATTGCTCCCGACGGAGGTGCCCGTACATGAACTCTTCGGAAAACTCGATGCAAGGATAGTCCAGCACCGTCGCGCCCGGCTCCAACCGTCGATAGATCGGCATGGCGATCGTCCATGGTTCCGTAAATGTCGCCGGGTCCGTGACGGTGACTTCATACCAGATGGCGTCCGCCGACATCGGAGAGAAGCGCTCCGTCAATTGCAGGCCCTCACTATGGAAATTCCCGGCTCGGTCGAACCACGTCCTGCCGTTGAACTCCGACACCTCGACAACCAGGGTGTCTCCCTCCCACCGGCCGACCGAGTGGCCCATATAGGTGTAGTCCGGAGGGCCGGTCACGTCGTTCATGTGAATGACGCGCGCCGCATTCGAGAACCCGAATGTCATATGGATCTTGTCCGTCCCCTGGACGATCTGAAACGGGTACGGCATATACATCGCGCGCGGAATCCCCGGCAGGTAGCACTTGAGCTCAGGATCGCGGTCGATCCAGTGCTCGGAATTTTCCTGCTTCATGAGGAGCGCCTCAGGCGTGTAGGGGATACGTCCGTCACCCCCCACAACACCGAGTGAGCCCGGCACGCCGGCCGCCGCGCCCAACGCCACCACTGGCGCCGCCGGTACCTTGGAGAACTCGTACGGGTAGACGCCCTGTTGCATGACCATGCCCGCCCGCGCTTCGTGGGCTTCCAGGTCCCAGTGGGCCTCGTTGTTGGCCTGCCACACGCCACCGAAATTCGGTCGGTCGTCTGGGGTCCGAGCCGGCCGGGCGTTCGGGTCCTGCTCCTGCTCTTGACCCTGACTGGCGCAACCTGTCACCGCGAACGTCATGCCCGCTCCGAGAATGGCGGCGACCAGTGCGGTCACACGCGTCGAACTCTTGAACAGGTTTCCCATCATTGCTCCTTCTTCGCCATCGCGCCCGGTAGGCGGTGGCCTACAGGCCCTGCACGCAGGTGGCGGTGTCCATTGAGAACGGATTCGGACCGGTGCCATCCTCGAACGCCTGCTCATCGACGCGGCGGCCGACCAGCAGTGCCGGGAGGCCGTAGTTGCCTTCGTGGCAACGAGGTTCGTAGTAGATCCGGTTCTCCTCGTCGCTCTGGCGTTTCAGTTCCTGTCGGACAGTCCACGGCGCGTCCCAGACCGTCGAGTCCTCGATAGTGGCGTCGTAGGTGAGGGTGTCGGCGTCAACGCGCGTGTACCGTTCCACCAGGTGAAGGCCCTCGCCCGCACCGCGGAAGGGAAACTTGGGGGAGAAATTGGTGGTGTCCACGACCAGGGTGTCGCCTTCCCAGCGGCCCCGTGAATCCCCATGCCGCAGCCGGACGTGGCTCGCCGGATGCTCGCCACTCATATTGATGACCCGTTGAAACCCCTGACCCTGCCCGGTGTCGTAGCCCATCGCGATTGAATCGCCACCCTGGACGATGCGGCGGAACCCGTTGAAATCGGGTGTGCGGCCAGACATGCACCGGTCGCCGGAACTCTGATCCTCTGGGCCGTCGTGGCGATTCATGCGCCCGGTGTTGTAAAACGGCGCGACGTCGAACCTGCGCGGGGAGGGCGGACCATACTCCCCGTCTGGGCACCCGGCCGCAGCCGACTGGCAGGTCTCGGTGTTCCGCAAAAGCATGAGGGTCCACTCTCGGCGAAGCTCGATCAGCCGCTGGGCGTCCGCGGTCAGCGCGGGGATTCGTCCGCTGGGTGGATCGACGACCAGGGACGTGCGGGGCCCCGCGGGCTTGGCCGACGTGTAGACGGCGTTGTAGGCTCCGGCCACATCAACCCGGCCATCGCCGCCGCGTTCGTTTCGTCCCTGGTTGCCCATGCGGGCCTCGTCTCTTGCCGCGCGCTCCTCGGCCGTGGCCAGCTCTCGATCACCGAACTCGGTCGAGCGTTCGAAGGGCGTGGAGTAGACGTCGAGCCAGATCCCTCCCAGGTTCGGATGCCCCCACGCCGTTCTGTCCGGGGCCTGGCCGCCAACCGGCACGGCGTTGACCAGCAGCACCGTGACGGTCGCGAACACGGTTGCCACACCCAGCGATTCGAGTAATCGGCGCGTCATTTCCACCCCTCCTAACTGTGCCAAGCCACCGCGGGGACAGGCCCCGCCCGGCTGGCTGTACTTTCCGGGCCGGTGCTCCCGCCCTGTGGTCTTCTGAATAGGTCGGACTATACCCGCGGCATCACGGACTGTCAAAGCGTACCCGCGGGAGGGCGCCGATCGCGACGAGGATGTCTGGGAGCCACGTAAGGGGAGGGGATTGACCTACTCTCGACGGGCGTCGCCATTGTCCTCGTCGCGTGCGGGAACCGGCCCTGCGCAGGTCCCAGGCCAACCCTGGCTACACGCCCGCGCGAGCAGCGCCTCTGGCGAATGGTCCCCAATCGGGCCTTTGGTGCCCCGTAGGACGATCGGAAAGTCCTCCAACCGGGGCGGCGTCTGATCGAACGCAACGGGCGGCCGTGCCGTGGCAAGCCTCGTGAGGTTTCGACACGCGGGCGCATAGCCCAGGTCGCACCCCCGTGCGAACGCGCCACCCGCGTCCGGACGGCCGAACCGGCGTCCGCTCGGGCCTCCGGCGACTAGTGCCGCATCCAGCATTCCTGATTCGTTGCACGCCCAGCCCGAACCGCTATCGCAGAATCGCGACTGCATGTCCGCGAGGTATCCACAGGCTGAGATTTGACCGTCATCGCAGGCTCCCTGCCAGAAGGGCACCCACTGGCCGGGGTGGCGGTCACCCACCGCCTGCGCCACGCTCATGAGCAGGAAGACAACGCCCCACAACGCGGTGTAGGCGAGGTTGCTCCGACGCCCGGCTGTCGGCCAACCGGGGAACGCCGGTACGAGGCCGCTAACCCGTGTGGACTGGGCCACGCGGTCCAGCAGTTGAATCGAGAGATTCAAGACGGGCACCTGCAGTAGTTTGTCGTAGAACGGGGGCACGCCAGCCCGACTGAGGAGCGCGTACAACGCGACCGTGCTCAGGCCGTAGAACGCGCCGAACATGAGGCGCCCCAGCTGGGTCCGCGGTGCTGTGGACGGATCCGTGAACAACAGGTGCATGCCTAGAAATACGGCAATCGGGACGTATGAGTCGTAAAAAAAGTAGACCCCGGTGACGCCGAAATAAAGCAGGCCGAACACGTAGGTGACCACCACGGCCGACATCGTCATCGACGCCACGCCGAACAGATATTGACCAGGCAGTGCCACGAGAAACAGGACGAGGTAGACCTGGGGCGGAAAGAACTGTGCGGTTGCGATGTCCTGGCCCCACGTGATGTCGCTGGTGCCGGTGAGAATCAAAGCTAGCGAGAAGATGGCGAGCGGGAACGACGACGGATTAAAAATATGGACGCGCTCACCGTTCTTGTTCCACCGGATCAGCTCTTTCGCCAGAAACCCGAGCCCGATCAACAGAAACTGCAGGTAGAACCAGTCGTCCGCGAACCAGAGGAACAGGTTGATGCTGAAAATGACGGGAACAGGACCAAACCCCAGGGTGTACGTGTCGCGGCGTGACCAGCAGAGGAGCATGTCGAACGCGTAGGCGAAGACCAACTGGGCTCCGATGAGCGGGGCCGCGTCGTAGACCGGTCGCCAATACCATCCCCAGTACAGGAGGAAGGCACACTGCGCAAGCGCCTGCACCACGTGCTGCCGGCGAACACGGATGGTGATCCGCAAGCGCCGGCCCTTGGCGTAGGCCGAGCCACACGTCACCCCGCCCCAGAGGAGCAGGAGGAGGCAGGCCCCGAGAAACGACCAGCGAAATGGCGTATTCTGCCGAATCCCGTCAAGCAGGCTGAACGCGCCCAGGCTCAGCGCGAGGATCGCGACAAGACCACAGCACCCCCTCGGCGAGAGGCGCGCGACCGGTGCGTCAGTCCCTGACCCCGCCATCGCGGACCTGGTCTGGCGATGCTGTGGGGCTGGCACTCTGTTGTCCTACTCAGCGTCTCAAGAAAGTGCGCACCGATCTGTTCGGAGGGGTCGCCAGTGTATCGGATTCTGCGGGCGCGGCGATTGACATCGCGCCGTGTCCCTCGAGAAGGACGACGAGGCTCGCGGAACGCCGCCCGTAGGGCGGTCCCTGAGGAGGCTACGGCCCCGCAGCGGCCTCGACCCCGGCGAAGATGCCCGCGAGTCGCAGCGAGACGGTTTCTTGTATCGGTCATGCAATAACTTGGCAATGCAAAGTAACATGTCGTCAAGCACAATCCCGCAATCGACAACGAGCCGCACAACGCTCCCGTTAGGGTCGCTCGCTGGTCGTCGTGTTCGGAAGCCGCGATACGCCGCAGGTCAGGGCGGTGATTCCGCACATGACACCGAGGGCGAACAGCCACCAGCGGAAGGGCGGCGGCTCGACCTGCGCCAGAACCGTGCGGAAGTCGAGCATGAACGAGCTGAGCACGATGCCCCCGCCCGACACGGCGAGAACCCACGACCACGTCGGGAACCGCAGCTGGATGCCTCGGTGCCGGAGCCGCAACAGCAGCAGCGACCCGATGATCAGTGCCACGCTGATGATGAGGGGGGCCAGTACGGGGCCGATCCAGGGGATTGGAATAAGAAATAGAATGTCCCAGGTCAGAAGCGAGGGCGGCCAGTCAAGGAACACCCATAGCCACACGTAGTAGAAGGTGTCCCAGACCCCGAAACTCAGACAGAAGAAGAGAAATCGTTCCCAGCGGTCTTCACTCATCACCATGGCGACGCCAAGCAGCATGACCAGCGTGGCCGCCTCCCGGCCGATTTCGATGGCGGACATGCCGGGCTCGATGAGCGCGAGCGGAAAGCCGAACCCCGCTGGGTAGTAGATGGCGCGCAGATACACCACGACGGCCGATTCGAGATAGGCCATGGCCACGGCGTACACGGTCAGCCAGATCAGGCGTTCCTTGAGTCTCTGCATGGAGAGTCCGTTGGTTGCTGGGCGGCGGCGAGCGTGGTGCGCGCGCCTCTTGTGATGACAATACTTTGTATTATAAAGTTTCATCGATGCAACTCGATGACGCGTTGCGCCAGATATCAGACATCCGCCATCAGATGGCGCGAAGCGAGGTGTTTCGCGGCTATCGGTCGGTGACCGTGGGGGTCTCCGGCGTGCTCGGTCTGCTGGCCGCGGGGGTGCAACCCCGGTGGGTCGCCTCGCCGGCGATCGAGCTTGACCGGTATCTGGGTCTGTGGCTCAGCGTGGCCGCGGCCAGTGCGATCGTGGCGGGTGCCGAGATGTTGTGGAGCCAGCGCGGCGCCGGGCCGGGACTCGTGCGCGAGCGGACGCTGCTGGCAGTCGAGCAGTTTCTGCCCAGCGTGGTGGTCGGAGCGCTGCTCACGCTGGTCATCTATCGTGCCGCGGCCCAGGTCGCCTGGATGCTGCCTGGGCTGTGGGCGCTGGTCTACGGTCTCGGGGTGTTCGCCTCGTACCGGTTGCTGCCGGCGCAGGTGTTTTGGGTCGGGTCGTACTACGTGTTGTGTGGCTGCGGATGTTTGGTGTGGGTCCAGGGCGACAACGCGTTCTCACCCTGGCAGATGGGCATCAGCTTTGGTGGCGGCCAGGCGCTGGGCGCGGCGATTTTGTATTGGACTCTGGAGCGGACCGATGTCTCATCGAGCCTCGACTGACAAGGCGCAGCCCGCGATAACGGACGCCGGCGCGGGCCGGTTCTCGTACGACGGCCTCGACCGCGTCATGCACGAGAAGGCCCGACTGGGCATCCTGGCCTCGCTGGCGGCCAATTCTGATGGATTGCTCTTTAAGGACCTGAAGCAGCTGTGCGCGCTGACAGACGGCAATCTGAGCCGGCACTTGACCGTGCTAGACGAGGCGGGCCTGGTTGAAATCTGGAAGGGCGCCTCGGGGCCACGACCGCAAACGATGTGTCGGCTCACCGCCAATGGCCGCCGGCGGTTCACCCAGTACATCAGTGTGCTGGAACGGGTGGTCACGGATGCGCAGCCGAGCACGCAGCCGGATACCAGATCGCAGCCGCTGCCGAGACCTACCGAGTAGATTGGTCTGGTCACCCAGCGCGGACATCCTGGCGCTCCCACGAGTCTGCGGCTGACGACGGTCTCGCCGACGTGATGCTGGCGCGGGCAGCCCGTCATCCAGCGCCGCGGCGAGGCGCTGTGTGGGCGCCCTGAGCCTCGCCGACCATGTGGGAAGATACGGCGTGACCGCCCGCCTCCTCCTCGTCAGTAACTCCACCAACCACGGCCAGGGTTATCTCGACCACTGTATGCCAGAGATGCTCGACCTGCTCGCAGAGCGACGGCGGCTGGCGTTCGTGCCGTTCGCCGTCTTGGACCGCGGCGGCTACGCGGCGAAAGCGCGGCAGCGGTTCGGGCGGGACGGCATCGAGACGCGCGTGGTGACGGCCGACGAGGAAGGCGTGGAGACGCTGGCGTGGGCCGAGGCGGTATTTGTCGGGGGCGGCAACACCTTCCGGTTGCTCGCGACGCTCCAGAAGTCCAACCTGATGGTCGCGATTCGTCGCCGTGTGGACGAAGGTCTCATCTACATGGGCGCCAGCGCCGGTTCGAATATCGCCGCGCCCACCATCCGCACGACCAACGACATGCCGATTGTGCAGCCGGTCTCGCTTGATGCGCTTGGACTGGTGCCGTTTCAGATCAACCCGCACTACATCGATCCGCCTGCGGACTCGACTTGCATGGGTGAGACTCGGGAGGAGCGACTGGGCGAATATCTGGAAGAGAACACGACACCGGTGATTGGAATACGGGAGGGCGCCTGGATTCGCGTCGAGAACGGGCGGGCGTGGCTCGGAGGTACCCGCGCGGCGCGCATCTTCCGGCGTGATGCGGCTCCGGAGGAACGCGACCCAGGAGCCGATCTTTTCGATCTGATCCTTGTGGGTGATTGAGGGGCGACCCGGGTGGCGTCTCTCCGAAACCAGAGCATGCGCTGCGGTATGCTGGAAAATGGCTCGCGGGATGAAACTGGTGCGCGCCCCATTGTTTGAACACACACCGAGGAAAGGCATCTGAGAATGAACCGTCTCTTTCTGTTGCCACTCACCCTTCTCGCGCTTGGTCTCGTCGCCTGGAACACCGGGCTCGAGGCTGCGCAGGAACCGCACCCAGTCATCGAAGTGCATCGTATTACCGACAACCTGCACATGCTGGGGTCAGGGTCCACGACGGGGGGCAACATTGCGCTACTGATCGCCGAACATGGCGTCGTCCTGGTCGATACGAAGAACGAGGGATACGGCCCCGACATCCTCGAGCACGTCCGCCGGCTCACTGACAAGCCCGTCACGACCATCATCAACTCGCACGTGCACTACGACCACAGTGGGGCGAATACCGAATTCCCGGAGACGGTGCAGTTCGTGGCGCAGGAGAACATCAGGCGCCACATGGCCCGCACTGATTGCCAGCCGGTTCCGACCAACTGCGACGACTTTCAGGGCGAGAACGCGAAGTATCTGCCCGCGACCACGTTCTCAGACCGGCTGACGCTTTTCGCTGGCGGTCCCGACCAGATCGACCTCTACTATTTTGGTCGCGGACATACCGACGGCGACACCTTCATCGTGTTCAAGGAAGCACGCACGATGCACACCGGCGATATGTTCCTGGGCAAGCTGCTCCCGTTCATCGATGCGGAGAACGGGAACGGTGGGAGCGCCATCGAATTCGGTCGGACGTTGACTCGAGCGATCAACACCATTCAAGACGTTGACACGATTATCACTGGTCACTGGGAGGTTCCGCTGGCGTGGAGTGACCTGGTGGACTATCGGGCGTTCTACATGGACCTGTACGACCACACGCGGCGGGGTATGGACGCCGGACGCAGCGCCGAAGAGGTGATTGCCGATTACGTCAAGCCGGCGCGGTTCAGCGACTTTTCGGCGGCGCTGGATGGTCCCTTCAGCGTGACCCCGATCGTGAACTACATCTACAAGGGAGTGTGACCGCACGCGCGGAACGTCCTGGGGAGCGCTTGCCAGCGAGAGTCGGGCTATGCGCCGCGTGTCGCCACGCGCGTCGCGTCCAGACCGACAAGGGCGCGCTCTTCGTGCGGTGTGCGCTGTCGACGCACGACCCCGTGTACGCGCGGTATCCCCGCTTGCCGGTCGTGTCCTGTCTGGGCTACTCCGTGGCCGATGACGCCGATGCCGAGCGGTCGGGCACCGAGCCAGACTAGTGCACGCTCCCGGCGTTGGCCGGATACTGTCGGGCGCTGCGATGGCACGGGTTGCGTGACCTGTCTCCTGGTCGTATTGTCTCCAGTATCGAGCATCGAACTGATCGTGTAGCGCGGAATCGGAGGAGCAGATGGACAGACAAGGCATCGTCGTGACGCTGGCCCTGGCGGCGTCCCTCGTGGCAGTGCCCGCGTTGGCTGGGCAAGTACCGAGTGGGCAAGCGCCGGACGGGTGGACCGTTCCCAGAACGGCGAATGGGCATCCGGATCTACAGGGCATCTGGGCCAACGACTCGGCCACGCCGTTTCAGCGGCCCGAGGCGCTCGGTGACCGCGGGACGCTGACCGATGAAGAAGTAGCGGCGATGCAGGCCTACACGGTCGAGTACGACCGCGCGGGGGGAGACGCGGTGTTCGGGGATACACCGTTCCTGCGGGCGCTGACCTCTCTGGAGCCGCCGGCCGCGGAGACCGGTGGCACGGCCGCGCGACCGTCGACGCGGAGCTACAACCAGTTTTGGATGATCGACCGCTGGTTCGACAACCGGACCTCGCTCATTGTGGATCCACCCAACGGGCGGTTGCCAGCACGGACGGCCGAGGCTGAGGCTCGGGCGACACGGCAGCGCACCGCCCGGAGCGAACCGGGACCCGATGGTCGCCTGACGTTGGGGCAGGAGGTCGCCAGCGTGGATCCGGCGATTCGGTGCCGGGGCGGGGGGCCGCTCCTAAGCGGACGGGGCTACAACAGTAACTATCAGATTTTCCAGGGCGCGACCCACGTGGCCATCCAGATCGAGATGCATCACGATACGCGTCTGGTTCCGGTCGGCGATACCGCCCCGCGGCCAGGTCCCCAGACCGCGCTGGGTAGCTCGCACGGGCACTGGGAGGGCGACACGCTGGTGGTCGAGACCGCCAACCTGAGTCAGGGGACCAGCGGCTCGTCTCGCGATGTGCGTATCACCGAGCGCTTCACCCGGGTCGGTCCGGAGATGCTGCAGTACGACTACACGCTGGACGATCCGGCTACCTGGGGTCAGCCGTGGACCGCGCGCATGTTCATGCGTCCGGCCCCCGGCACCGGCGCCATCTATGAGTTCGCCTGCCATGAAGGTAACTACTCCATCGAGCACGCCCTGAGAAACGAGCGGCACCTGGACGACGCCGGGCGGTAGGCTGTCGACAAGCTGGTGGTAGGGACGGCGCTTAGAGTGCCCACGGGAGCATGGGCTTCAGGGGATACCCCGTCTCGTCCAGCAACCAGGCCGGTCGGCTGTGCGCGACTGCGACATCGCGCGCCAGCGCGATGGCCTCGGCCAGAGAGTGTCGGTCCCCGTGCGTGTCGCTTCCCAGGCGAATCGTCCAGGTGTCCCGTCCCGCCTGGCGCACCTGCTGGCACACCACGTCCGCGTGTTCTTCCGGTCGTCGGGTCATGCCCAGCCTTTCGGCCGAAGGGGGCGCTGACAATACCCCTGGTCTGTCTGGCTACGATGGGTGTCGATTGGGGGGCCAGGGCCGCGGGGCTTCGCCGAATCAGGAGCGTTGCAGAGACGGACGCTATATCAATCTGGTGCTTCCGGACCGCACATGTAGTGAATCTCGGTGACGCGCGTGCCTCCGTCGCACGGTTCCCGATAGATCCAGACGGCTTCATCCAGGTGTTCGAGGGCCAGCCGCTCGTATTCCTTGATGAACACCACCGTCGTCGAGGTCAAAATTACCTGTTCGTCGGCCCAGAAGACGGTGCTGTACGCGTCCCAATAGTCGGCAAACCCGTACCGGATGTCGTGGTCAACGAGATACTGCGCCAGGGCCCGATTGTGGTCCTGCGGTGGGTCACGCACGAACTCCGCTAGCAGACGACCGTGTCCCCACACCGCCGCGAGGGCCCAGACCGCCAGCACGGACACGACCAGCCGTCTAGCGCCCTGCGACGGCTCGGTGGCCAAAAAGGCGGCGACGAGTCCAACCACAGCCAGCAGGGTATGCAGGGTGTATCTCAAGGTGTGGACGTCGAGCGATCCGCAGCGTGAGGTCAGCAGCGCGCCGACCGTCAGTACGCCGGTCAAGAACAGATACAGGGCGAACTGCGGTGGGATTGTCCCGCTCGCTGTTGATCTTCGCGAGCGGCGGCTTCTGCTGTGATTCTATGCGACCCGCTCGGTAGACGCCTCCTCCTTGGCTTCGAGCACATCGAGGGCTGCGACCAACTTCGGAATGTCGCGCCAGCCGTGGACCCGCCTGAACGTCTTCTCCGCTTCGACGATGGCCGCGCTGACCCAGCGTATGACCATCATGCCGTTGCGCCACCGCTTCACGTTGCGCGAGTAGGTCGCAATGGTGCTGTTGAAGTTCTCGATCGCGTTGGTGGTGCGGAGCTTCCGATACAACACGCCGGTGACACCGAGGCGTTGGAGCGTGAGGGTGTCGTCGAGCCCCTCGCGCACGGACGCCGCTGCGCCAGGATGGTCCGTCTCGAGCGACGTGGCCAGGCGCTTCAAGTGTCGGTGCGCCACCGCGACGTCTCCCGCGGTCCAGGCGTCCCGCAGCCTGGCCGTCACGTTCGCGTGCAATCGCTCCGGGAGGTGGCCCAGAATGTTGCGCTGCTTGTGGAGCTGACACCGTTGGATCGCGGCCAGCGCCCCGAAGACCGTGCGGATGGCCGAGGTGAGGGCCTTCGCGCCGTCGATCACAAAAAGGCGCGCCCGGTCGGGATCCAATCCGCGATCCACGAGGTCGCGGAGCAGCGCCTTGACGACGCGGCTGTGCTCGGTGTGCCCTTCGCGCAGGCCCAGAATCTGCTTTTTGCCCTCGCCATCAATGCCCAGCGCGATTAACACCGTGTGGTCGCCCAGGATGATCCCGTCGATCAGCACGATCGGAAAGTGGCGGTCCCCGAGCGGCATCGTCAGCCAGGTGGTC
Source organism: Vicinamibacterales bacterium (assembly GCA_937766455.1). Taxonomy (GTDB): domain Bacteria; phylum Acidobacteriota; class Vicinamibacteria; order Vicinamibacterales; family UBA8438; genus UBA8438. Next base: position 42,824 of record CALLXD010000059.1, read on the forward strand.
AGCTGCGTGGTCGTCAGCGCGACATACCGGCGCGAGACGGCGCTCTTCGACGTCGACCGCTCACTGACCTCGTCCGGTAGCGGGTCGAGGCTCCGGGCGTACTTTCGCGTCGAGATCCCGCAGGCCACGGCGTTCACCGTCTGCGCGTCCAGCGGGTCTTGGTCCGAGGCGAACGCGAAGCTGGGCAGCGTGAGCTCCTGCCCAGCCTGACTGCGGACGCGGGGGCGCGTCATCTGAATCCGGCGCCCCCCGAGCGTGACCTCGCTCGGCGCCGTGCCCGCGCGGCCCGCCCGTCGGTCGGGGTTGTGTTTTCCGCGCGGCCCGCACAACTCGGTGCGGTCCTGCTCCATCATGGCGTCGAGGACCTGTTGGCCCGCACGAATGCACAGATCGAAATACGAGCGTTCGATACGCGCAAACGCGCCCAGCACCGACAGAGGCACTTCTATGGTCGCGGCCTTGGACTGCTCTACAGCTTGGAGACGGGGCGACTTCCTGGCATGCTTCGTCATGGCGGTGGCTCCTTCTTGGTTTGGTTACCCCTTCCGTATCACACGGAGGGTGAAGAAGCCGCCGCTCTTACATCAGAAGATCAACAGGTCTTGGGACATTCCCACTGCGGTCGCCCGTGCCAGGGGCGTATCTGGCCGCGCGCCGTCCTCCAGAGAAGTCGCGCCAGGGCGCACAGCAAGACGCCCCCGACCAGCAGCCAGAGCCCGTCGATACCCTTCGCTGGTACTCGGCACACCCAGGCCAGAGAGCTGCACGCGGCGTCCACCGAACATCGTGGCCAGATGGTCGCCAAAGAGTTGGCCAACGCGGTGAGGGAGTCCCCCCGGGTCCCAATAGAAACGCCCCAACGCTGCATTCACATTTGACGAGGAGGCGGCGGACGTGAAGGCCGGCGTTGACGGGCCGAAGTCGCTCCCGGCCGCCGCGCGGACGAGCCCGACGATCTGCCAGACCGCGGCAAAGGCGAACGCCGAGCGCAGATACCGCGTCGCGGTGGCGCGGGAGAACAGTGAGCCGTCCGCCAGTTGGACGAGGAGCAACGCACCCAGGGCGTACACCGCGAAGACGCGCTGCAGGAAGCCCACCGCCAGCACGGCCCCGAAGGTCAGCGGATGACGTCGTAGTAGCCACAGGAGTGGGACCATGAGCAACGGTTCGACGTTGCCCCCGCTAGGCTCGATGAGTTGCATCGACGTGCCGGGCGGCGCTAGCAGAAACGGGGTGGCGACAAGAAGCGCCATCCACGGGCGCAGACGCAGCTCACGCTGCAACAGCTGGATCAAGAGCGTGGCCAGTCCAATGTTGACGAACAAGAGCGGCAGTCGGAGCAGGAACTCGGACGGGCCGAACAGCATGAACAGAGGAGCGGCCATCCACACTTGGACCGCCAACTGGTAATCCTGACCATATTTGAACACCGGGAAAGCCCGCCCCTCGATGAGGTGGGTGGTCATGAGCCCGGTGACGGCCTGGTCGGAATTGAAGGAGCCTTCGAAGAACAGGAAGACCGCGGTGCGGACGATGATAAGGACGGCGGCGACACACAGCACCGCCACGCGCTCGCGCCGCATCGCCTCGATCAGGCGTCGACCGATCGGTCGGCTCGGCTCTCGCCGCGTCGCATCGTGCCGGCCCGAGGGCTCGTTCTCGGCCACGGCGGGATGCTATCACCCCGGGAAACGGGGCAGACGGAGTGGCTAGGTGGTGGCGGCACGCAGACGATTGACTGCGCTCACCACGGCCTTCAGCGATGCGCCGAGAATGCTCTGGTCGATACCGACACCCCAGCGCACGATCTCCTGGTCGCCCTCGGCTTCGACGTAGGCGACCGCGCGCGCGTCGGAGCCGGCGGTGATCGAGTGTTCGGCGTAGTCGTGCACATCCAGAGACAGGCCCAACCCGCCAACCAGACCATCCACGAACGCCGAAATCGGCCCGTTCCCGGCGCCGGTGACGGTACGGTCCACGCCGTCCACCCGGAGGCGGACGGTCACCGACGCACCGTCCGATCCGGTCACCCCTTCGTGGCTACGAAGTTGGATCGGGGCGTCTTCTGCCAGGTAGGTCGCCTCAAATGCGAGCCATATATCTTCAGCACTGACCTCGGTGCCCGCGTCCTCCGCCATCGCCTGGATGGCGCGCGAGAACTCGATTTGCAGGCGCCTCGGCAGCACGAGTCCGTGCTCGGTCTCCATGATGTAGGCGACACCGCCCTTGCCGGACTGGCTGTTGACGCGAACCACCGCCTCGTAGCTGCGGCCGACGTGCTTGGGATCGATGGGCAGATAGGGGACCGCCCAGGTCTCGTAGTTGTCGGAGAGCGCCGCAAAGCCCTTCTTGATGGCGTCCTGGTGGGAGCCCGAGAACGAGGTGTACACGAGGTCGCCGGCGTATGGCTGGCGCGGGGGGATGGGGAGCCGGGTGCAATGCTCCGCGACGCGGCGCAATTCGTCGATGTCGCGGAGGTCGAGTTCCGGGTCGACACCGTTCGCCATCAGGTTGAGCGCCAGCGTGATGATGTCGACGTTCCCGGTGCGTTCGCCGTTGCCGAACAGCGTGCCCTCCACGCGTTCGGCCCCCGCCATGATGCCGAATTCCGCGGCGGCGACCGCGCAGCCGCGGTCATTGTGCGGGTGGAGTGACAGGATGACGCGATCCCGGTGTTTGATGGTCCGGCCGAACCACTCGATGACATCTCCGTACACATTGGGTGAGTAGCATTCGACCGTCGCCGGCAGATTGAGGACCAGTCGCCGCTCATCGTCGTCCGGTTCGATGATGTCCGCGACGGCTTCACAGATCTCGACGGCGAAGTCCGGCTCGGTCAGGGTGAAGCTCTCGGGCGAATATTCGTAGCGCACCCGTGTGTCGGGAATCGTACGCTCGAGCGTTCGGGCGAACGCGGCCGCGCGCGTGGCGATGTCGACGATGCCGGGCTTGTCGAGTCCGAAGACGACGCGCCGCTGCAGCGGATTGGTCGAGTTGTAGAAGTGGACGAGTGCCCGAGGCGCCCCGCGAAGGCACTCGTAGGTTCGCTCGAGCAGTTCCGGTCGACACTGGACCAGTACCTGAATCGTGACGTCGTCCGGAATCAGCGATTCTTCGATCAAGAGCCGCACAAAGTCGTAGTCCGGTTGGCTTGCCGCAGGGAAGCCGACCTCGATCTCTTTGAACCCCATCGTCACGAGCGTGCCGAAGAGGCGGCGCTTGCGTTCGACGTCCATTGGATCGATCAGTGCCTGATTGCCGTCGCGCAGGTCGACAGAACACCACAGCGGCGCCTTCTCAATCTGTCGATCTGGCCAGGTCCGATCGTCGAGCACGATCGGGATCAACGGGCTGTATCTCTGAAATCCAGGCGTGGTGCGCGCGTCAGATACGGTCGGCATGGGGGAGTCTTTCGTGCTGGGCAACGGGTGCATCCTACTCAAAGAGATCTATCGGTCGAACCGGCGTCGCGGGAACGAGCGGACGCGATCTCGCGGTCAGCCCGGATTGAGATTGACCAGAATCGCCGGGCGAATATGCACTGACCGATACTAATCCAGGCCTCCGTCAATGTCTCGTCGGGTGCGTCGCGGGCCGAGTCGTCGTGGGGCAGGTGCGGCTATACTCGGAGTCCAATCGTTCCACGACCGACCACAGGGGGGTGCGTATGCTACGTCGATTGTTTGGCTCTGTCCTGGGCCCGGTGGCGTTGACTATCGCGCTGTGCCCGAGCCTGGCGCTGGCCCAATACGGCGCGACCAATGGCGAGTGGCGCACCTACGCCGGTGACCTCGGTGGTACCAAATACTCTCCGCTCGATCAGATCGATGGGACGAATTTCTCCACGCTTGAGATCGCCTGGCGATGGACGTCGGCCGACGGCGGGCTCGATCTGGATGCCCTGCGCGAGCTGCACCCTGAGATCGGGATCCGCAACTTCAAGACCACCCCACTGATGGTCGACGGCGTCGTGTACGTCTCGACGCCGCTCGCCTTGTCGGCGGCCCTCGATGCCGGCACGGGTGAGGTCCGCTGGCAGTATGACCCAGAGGCGTATCGTGCGGCTCCCTACCCTCACGCCAGCGTGCTGAGCTACAACAGACGCGGGCTGGCCTACTGGGCCGAGGACGATGGGCGCGATGCGCGCATCTTCTACGGCACGAATGACGGCTATCTCCTGGCCGTCGATGCGCGCACCGGGCAACCGGTCCGCAGCTTTGGCGACAACGGCCGGGTCGATCTCGCGGAGGGCATTCCACGTGCGCCTCGGGGCACCACCGACCAGCTCGGCCACAGCTGGCTCGGCGTCGCGTCAGCGCCCATCGTCGCCCACGATGTCGTCGTGACCCCGACGGTCATCTCCGACATTGCCATCACGAAGGAAGCGCCGCCGGGGTGGGTCAAGGGCATCGACGCCCGGACCGGCGACACGAAGTGGACGTTTCGCACGGTGCCGCAGGCGGACGACTTCGGGGCTGAGAGCTGGCAGAACGAATCGTGGCGCTATTCGGGGAATACCAACGCCTGGGCCACGTTCGCGGTCGACGACGCGCTGGGCTACATCTACGTGCCGACCGGTACCCGCGACCAGCGACTACTACGGCGGCCACCGACTGGGTGACAACCTGTTCGCCGAGACCCTGGTCGCTCTCGACATCGAGACGGGGCAGCGCATGTGGCACTTCCAGGCCGTGCACCACGGGGTGTGGGACTATGACTTCCCGACGCATCCGAATCTGCTCGACGTGACGGTTGATGGGCGCGACATCCAGGCCATCGCGCAGATCAGCAAACAGGGGTTCACGTATGTCTTCGACCGGGCAACTGGCGACCCGGTGTGGCCGATCGAGGAGCGGAGTGTCGAGACCGACACGGACCTGGACGGCGACGTCTTGTCGCCAACCCAGCCGTTCCCCACCAAACCGCTCCCGTTC